>NZ_JBTAMQ010000039.1:0-527 GCF_054404255.1 Vibrio phycocola | reverse complement strand
TTGGAAACAGCTCACCAAATCGATCTGCGTCCTCATCATTCATCTTTAAGTACTCCAAATCGGAGTTTGCCAATTAATCGGCTGATGCATATCGATTTTCAAAAGTTGTCGGGCAACCAGGTCATAGAGAGCTGGTAATGATCTTGAAGAATGAACTGCCGAGTATTGAACAATTTGCTCTATTCGTAGCTCTCCATACTTCCTGAATAGACTCAGTATCTGACGCTGGACTGAATTCAGACAGTCATCGCAGGCATACCGATGGATGATCTTCAAGTTATCAAGTAACGGATATATTTGAATATCATCCTCTGTCAGAACTTGCAGGTCATTACCCATGCTAAGCGCTTGTTCTTTTTTAGCGGAAAAGACTTCTTTGAATTCCTCGGTTTCAGCAATATGCTTTGGTTTTATCTCATAAAATGGTTGATAAGAGTCATAGTAAGTTACTAAAAAATCGGGCGTATACCTACGTAGTTTACCATCGAGATAATACTCGAAACCAATAGGTTGAGCTTCAAAAGTTA
>NZ_JBTAMQ010000038.1:0-577 GCF_054404255.1 Vibrio phycocola | reverse complement strand
GAATGATTGTATTGAAAACAAATTGTACTGAGTGTCATGAGTTTCGTTATACCGAGAAACTTCAGTTTCAAGTGTGAGATATGCCGACGCTGCAGTCTGCTCTTCAGCTGAAAAGTAATCGTTTATTGCTTCTTGAATTAATGGCTCGAGCTCTTCTGGAACGTTACTGCTTGTGTTTCCAGCTGTGATTTTAGGAATAAGTGCTGACAGCTGGAAATCTGATTTTTTAAAAGTTCTCCAATATCGCTCAATACTGCTGGCTGAAGGCGTACTTGAACCGAACTTTTCTTCTAAAATTGGCAATGCGTCAACTATTTCCTTTTTAGAAAAATTATTTCCATATCGCTCAATAAGAAACTCAATAACATTGTATCTATGTATAGCTTCGTCTCTCCGGTCTTCACTAACAACAAAAACATCCTTGAAAACCAGATCGACGTCTCTCCACAAAGGAAGCGACAACGTTTCTTTAGGCTTAGAAACCATGCCAGAGCTAGAGCTTGGAAACAGCTCACCAAATCGATCTGCGTCCTCATCATTCATCTTTAAGTACTCCAAATCGGAGTTTGCCAATTAA
>NZ_JBTAMQ010000037.1:0-593 GCF_054404255.1 Vibrio phycocola | reverse complement strand
AGGGGAACCTGGCGCTGGATCACCTCCTTATACGAAGATTATTAAGATGAGTGTCCACACAGATTGATTAGGTTTAAATAGAAGAGACGATATTTGGTTTCGCTGATTAAGCGAACACCGACTGTGGGTCTGTAGCTCAGCTGGTTAGAGCGCTCGCCTGATAAGCGGGAGGTCGGTGGTTCAAGTCCACTCAGACCCACCACTATTTCCTTGTGAAGTTGACAAATATCGAACACAGATGGGGCTATAGCTCAGCTGGGAGAGCGCCTGCCTTGCACGCAGGAGGTCTGCGGTTCGATCCCGCATAGCTCCACCATTTTTAAGTACATTGGTGACAGTGTTTTTAAAAATGGTTTTTTTCCATCAGGAAAACAATCTTGCTCTTTAACAATTTGGAAAGCTGACAAAATAACGATTTGATTAATCGTTATTTGTAAAAGTTCTCAAATCCTATGTTTCATTTAATGAAATGTAGGTACCAACACACATTCAAGTGTTCTTGGGAACATCATCCTAGATGATGTTCATATTTTGAGTCCGGCAAAAATCAAAAGCACTCTCGCTTATTCAAACAATGAGAGTGCAACTAAAAC
>NZ_JBTAMQ010000036.1:0-725 GCF_054404255.1 Vibrio phycocola | reverse complement strand
GTTTTAGTTGCACTCTCATTGTTTGAATAAGCGAGAGTGCTTTTGATTTTTGCCGGACTCAAAATATGAACATCATCAAAGATGATGTTCCCAAGAACACTTGAATGTGTGTTGGTACCTACATTTCATTAAATGAAGCATAGGATTTGAGAACTTTTACAAATAACGATCAATCAAATCGTTATTTTGTCAGCTTTCCAAATTGTTAAAGAGCTATGTTTTTCCCGAAGGAGCAACACTTTCTAATCACTTTCAAAGACGGCAAGAATTCTAACCACACGAACATGACATTCTGTGGTTTGACTTTGTCGTACCAAAAAGTATTTAGAAAGTGGTGGGCGATACCGGGTTCGAACCAGTGACCCCCTGCTTGTAAGGCAGGTGCTCTCCCAACTGAGCTAATCGCCCACATTTATGCACATTTAAATGCGCAACGTGTGGTAGTAAATGGTGGGTCGTGCAGGATTCGAACCTGCGACCAATTGATTAAAAGTCAACTGCTCTACCAACTGAGCTAACGACCCTTTACTACTTCTTTATAAGAAGTGGTATCCCGTAGGGGAGTCGAACCCCTGTTACCGCCGTGAAAGGGCGGTGTCCTAGGCCTCTAGACGAACGGGACACATTTACTTATTACGTCTCTTTTACTTAAACCTAATCAATCTGTGTGGACACTCATCTTAATAATCTTCGTATAAGGAGGTGATCCAGCGCCAGGTTCCCCT
>NZ_JBTAMQ010000035.1:0-917 GCF_054404255.1 Vibrio phycocola | reverse complement strand
GTAGCGTATTGTAGTACCAATTCTAATCCCGTTCTTATCGAGAGCTACCCGATGGTTTTTTCCTAGATTGAATTTTAATTGTTCTCTTGTACCTTTAAACGGCCTTGGTGGAACAGAGGAATTTACAGCATCGAGCCAGCTTAAATTAGGTATATTATTTTCAAGCCCATTTTTCCCATTCTGATAGATGTCAATTATCCAGATATGAATCATTTCTTGCAGAAGTAAACGGTCAATTACCGCATTTTCAAGGGGGTCGTAGTCTTTTCTTTCGAATATGTTGGTAAAACTCTTTCCGGGCATCCTAGACAGTAGTCGGTTGTTGATCGTGCGAAAGTAGCGCTCTACTGAGCCCTTAAGCCAAGGCTTTTTGGTTGGATTTTTCTTCACCTTGATCTTTAGTTCTTTGCAAGCGATTTTGAAGTCTCGACTGTTAAACTCAGCGCCATTATCGACAATCAAATGCTCGGGTAAGCCATAGCAAGGCCAAACTCCTTCTACCGAAGGATATAAATCTTTGATGTGATCTTTCGGTAGAATTGCATTTTCAAGTGCTAATGAGACTGAGAGGTAACTTGGTGGTTCGAATCCTAAGTAGAAGCCTACAATGCTTTTTGTATGAGTGTCATATAGAAGTGTAAGCCAAGGCCGGCCCAGCGGTATACCTTGGCGTTCATCAAGAACGAATAAATCAAGTCTGGTATGATCTGCCTCTACGCGTTCCAGCACTCGCGTTGTTGGCGGCCTTTGACCCACTTTCCTAAAGGTCGAGTCTGCAGCACTTTTTCCCTTCCGAAGAACGATTTTTTCGTACTCTGAGTGCTTTCTCAGTCTCTTCCTGAATGATTGTATTGAAAACAAATTGTACTGAGTGTCATGAGTTTCGTTATACCGAGAAACTTCAGTTTCAAGTGTGA
>NZ_JBTAMQ010000034.1:0-1104 GCF_054404255.1 Vibrio phycocola | reverse complement strand
TTAATCCGTATGTCGCAAGTTCAAGTCTTGCAGGGGGAGCCACATTAAAAAAGCCCAATCAACAGATTGGGCTTTTTGCCATCTAAAGCAATATATTAATCTCAGCGAATAGCTTCAATAATCCATCCCTACTCTTACTATAATCGAGCTTGAGTCAGCTTCATTTTATCTATCAACGTTTCAAAAACAGGCATGGCGCCAAAGAAATCATCCAATAAATAAAACTCTCCCGACTTCGACTCATATTTACCAATCACACGATGGTCTAACCTAAACACCAACCTGCAATCAGGGCCATCAGGCTCAACGGCAAATTCATCTTCAAGGTAATGACGATGTTCAATAGAAAAGCTTCGATCAAAAAAGTCTTTCAATTCATGAGCCGCTGGAGAGTGAAGCATTTCATCTGCAATCGTAGCCCCATTCACATCCGTCACTATTACACGGTATTCATCAACACTATATTTCATCATGTTATACAAACGACGGCGTTGCTCTATTGTTGGTGAAGAAGCAACATGAACACGCCCTCTAGCCTCATATCGAAGTACCCCTGTTGTCACCAGTAAATTACTGATCGAAACATCGTCACAAGTTCCTTTCAATTCGGGAGGTAATAAATCGGCTATTTTTCGATGATACTGTTTTTTCTGAGGGATCGAACGCTGTAAATCCAATAATCGACCATCTTTTAAGATGTAACCTCCGTCTTTGGTGATTTCCGTCGTTCCAAAGTACTTTACTAGCTTTTCGATAATTTCTTTTTCTTTGGTGCTACTGAGCTTCACATGACTTACATTTTGATCGAACATAGTTTGCTCTCCCAACTCTATAGCGCAAATGGCACTAAAAAATACACCCTTCATCATTGCGGCTTTCATCTTTTAGGCTCTTTTACCAAAAAATAAACCGCAGATTTAACCCGATACACTCTTTAAATATAGTCGCTGCGTTCATAAATTCACCAAACAGTACTTTTTTTTATTTTTACTGTTGACGTAAACCAAGAAAAACTTTTAAATACACGCCGTTGCCCGGATAGCTCAGTCGGTAGAGCAGAGGATTGAAAATCCTCGTGTCGGTGGTTCGATTCCGCCTCCGGGC
>NZ_JBTAMQ010000033.1:0-1187 GCF_054404255.1 Vibrio phycocola | reverse complement strand
TGTCTAAAGAAAAATTTGAACGTACGAAACCGCACGTAAACGTTGGTACTATCGGCCACGTTGACCACGGTAAAACAACTCTAACAGCAGCAATCTGTACGACTCTTGCAAAAGCGTACGGCGGTGCAGCAAAAGATTTCGCATCAATCGATAACGCTCCAGAAGAGCGCGAACGTGGTATTACAATCAATACTTCACACGTAGAGTACGATACTCCAACTCGTCACTACGCGCACGTAGACTGCCCAGGACACGCGGATTATGTTAAAAACATGATCACAGGTGCTGCGCAAATGGATGGCGGTATCCTAGTAGTTGCTTCAACAGATGGTCCAATGCCACAAACACGTGAGCACATCCTACTTGGTCGTCAGGTTGGTATTCCATACATCATCGTATTCATGAACAAATGTGACATGGTTGATGATGAAGAGCTTCTAGAGCTAGTAGAAATGGAAGTACGTGAGCTATTGTCTGAGTACGATTTCCCAGGTGATGACTTACCAGTAATTCAAGGTTCAGCACTAGGTGCATTGAACGGTGAAGAGCAATGGGAAGCGAAGATCATTGAACTAGCAGAAGCGCTAGACAACTACATCCCAGAGCCAGAGCGTGCAATTGACCAACCATTCCTAATGCCAATTGAAGATGTATTCTCAATTCAAGGTCGTGGTACTGTAGTAACAGGCCGTATCGAGCGTGGTATTTTGAACGTAGGTAACGAAGTTGCAATCGTTGGTATCAAAGAGACAGTAACAACGACTTGTACTGGTGTTGAGATGTTCCGTAAGCTTCTTGACGAAGGTCGTGCAGGAGAGAACGTTGGTGCCCTTCTACGTGGTACTAAGCGTGAAGATGTAGAGCGTGGTCAAGTATTGGCAGCGCCTGGTTCAATCACTCCACACACTAAGTTTGAGTCAGAAGTTTATGTTCTGTCTAAAGATGAAGGTGGCCGTCATACTCCATTCTTCAAAGGTTACCGTCCACAGTTCTACTTCCGTACAACTGACGTAACTGGTGACATTTCTCTACCAGAAGGTGTAGAAATGGTAATGCCTGGTGATAACATCCAAATGGTTGTAGAGCTAATCGCTCCAATCGCAATGGATGAAGGTCTACGTTTCGCGATTCGTGAAGGTGGCCGTACAGTAGGTGCTGGTGTTGTAGCTAAAGTTATTGCTTAATAA
>NZ_JBTAMQ010000031.1:0-2172 GCF_054404255.1 Vibrio phycocola | reverse complement strand
GGTCGAGTAGACGACACTTGTTACCAAGTGCCGCCCCTCTAAGAACCGTACGTGCAACTTTCACTGCATACGGCTCAAGCCTCCACTAAGGCATCAAATGATACCCAGCAACTTATAAAGCAGTCGGGACAGGCTCTTTCCAAGAGTTACGGACTAGCCTTTTTGATTTTCTCTTTGCCAAGTAGTCTTGGTATTGAGGGTCAAAAGGGGTTGCTGCATTCCTGATTTTCACATGTCGCTCGATAGGCACTTTCGCTATTTGGAACAGATTGAAGTGACAGTCCATGTTCATGATTTTCTGCCAACCGTGAAATTGCCATTGGCCTTTACGATTGAGAAAGTACTTATGAACAACCCAGTCTTTCGACTTGGTTGGATGCCGCCTAACTGCCCAGTGCCATAACGCTTGGAATAGTTTGTGGCCGACATACCCGAATACTTGTTTAGCAACACAGTGGCGATAGTAGTTCGCCCACCCTCTGAGTTTCGGGTTTATCAACTTGATAAGATCGTTAACAGGGATGGTTGCGTGCTTTTTAATGAGTTCACGTAGGTTTCTCAAGAATAACAGCGTGTTGGATTTGCTCGGTTTGATGAGCAATTTCCCTTTGTGCTTCCTATGGTTGAAGCCCAGAAAGTCAAAGCCGTCGTCAATATGAGTGATCTTCGTTTTCTCTTCGGAGAGGGTTAACCCTCTTTCAGCCAGAAAGTCAGCAATCAACGGTTTGATATCGTTCACTAGCACTTCCTTTGAAGAGCAGGTGACCACGAAATCGTCTGCATAACCGATAAAGTTGGCTCTAGCACCCTTACTCAGAGCTGTAGATTTAATTTGCTGCTCTATTCCCGCGAGAGTCATTAGCATCAAGGTTGGAGAAATTATTCCACCTTGAGGTGTACCCTCATCCGTATCATAGAACAGCCTTTTATCCACATAGCCAGATTTCAGCCATTGCTCTAACATACGTTTATCTACCGTGATATTGTCCATCAGCCATTGATGCCCGATTTTGTCGAAGCAAGCCTTAATATCACCCTCAAGAACCCATTTCGCTGATTGTTTTAGAGCCAAACATTTGAAGCACTGACTGACCGCGTCAGCCGTGCTGCGATTTGGCCTAAATCCATAGCTATTGAGGTCGGCAAGCGATTCAGACACTGGCACTAATGCGAGAAGGTGGAGCGCTTGTTGCGCTCTATCAATCATGCAGGGAATGCCTAGTGGCCTGAGCTTACCGTTCTTTTTGGGAATGTAGATTCGTTTGAGTGGTTTTGCTGTGTACGCCTTGCGGCTGAGTTGATTGACTGCTTTCATACGGCGTGTATCTGTGTTCCAGATGACACCGTCTATTCCAGGCGTTTTACTGCCTTTATTCTGAGAGACTCGCTTAACCGCAAGTAGCTTGGCTGAGCGAGAATGAGTCAAGAGCCACTGTAAGGATTTCACCTTACCGTGCTTCTTTTCTCTCGTTGCTTTTGCGATACGCATTTGAAGCTTCAATACGCG
The DNA here is from genome assembly GCF_054404255.1 of Vibrio phycocola. Classification (NCBI taxonomy): domain Bacteria; kingdom Pseudomonadati; phylum Pseudomonadota; class Gammaproteobacteria; order Vibrionales; family Vibrionaceae; genus Vibrio; species Vibrio phycocola. Next base: position 665 of record NZ_JBTAMQ010000031.1, on the reverse strand, counting down.
TGCTTCAACAGATTTCCAGTCAATAGACTGCCATTGAGCACCGTCAGAAGATGCACTAATCTCTTTCGAGATCATCATTTGCTTTTCTCCTTGAATAAAGTTCTTCAAATTCTCTCGCAATGGGAGACCAGTCGGAAGTGGGCTCACCTTCGTGATCAGACATAAGTCTGTATCTGCATCATTACAATGCAGCTTTCGCTTTTTCCGACCTCCTTTACCTGCATTACTATCGGCCACATAGGCTTTCCCAGAGGGAGTGATACAGGCTTACCCTGTTCCGTATGTTACGTAAAATGTCAGGTTAGATGCCCACTCTAGTGCGGAGAGCATAACGATCACGAAAGGGCACTGCCCAATCCCTTTCCATCTCTCATTGCCTTTTGGCCACAGCGCATTAACCACTTCCGCTGTTTCATCATATGACGCACCTTGAATGGATTCACATACGTTCATCATACTGACTACCTAGCACTTACCCGAATTGTGGTTTTCAGGAGGAACGTCCTCTCACGATTCTTTTCCCACTCAGCCCAAACAGCCAAGTTTCGTTACATTGTCCGAGCCGCTGCTTTATTCAGGCTCGTAGATTCATCTGGTGATACAGATGGTTCACTCATAAAGCGGTGAACAACGCTTCATACGACTTCAGGTCGCACGGGCATAAA
>NZ_JBTAMQ010000030.1:0-2478 GCF_054404255.1 Vibrio phycocola | reverse complement strand
AGCCGTATGCAGTGAAAGTTGCACGTACGGTTCTTAGAGGGGCGGCACTTGGTAACAAGTGTCGTCTACTCGACCAAACCTTGTTTCAGGGTTAACTTTCATTATGGCTAGCTACTCGATATGCTATAAATTATCTAATGTCATTGCCGAAGCGAGAAGTAAGGTATGAGTAAAAAACGGTTGTCAGAAAAAGAACTTTTGGAAGGATTAACAAGTCATACTGGACACTCTGATTCACTCGTGACTACAAGTGAACAAGATTGGGGATCTTATTCGGAAGATGCGGATAAAGCGGACCGCGATTTTCTAGTTCAACGAGGCGATATTTTTTACTCTTGCCGAATTGAATTTGAGGAAGATGAACAAGACCGAGAACTAGTTAAGCAAAGAGAAAACTCTCCAGAAATTGACGTTGATATAGAAGATCTGTGAGCCATTATTTCTGCGTTATAGAATTAGTCAACTAAATCAAAAATGCCCCATACCTTCTCAGAACTACCAAACTCTACTGTTAAAATTTCATACGGTAATAACCCACATCATACTCGTCGTTTATATTGGCTCGATTTTCTAGTAGTAAAATAAGAAATATGTTACATATTATTGGTTAGATATTAGTGCTCTTGAGATAACGAGCCAAAATTGAAGAGTGTTTTGTATTGGCTCGTTTTTCTAATGTTATGTTTCTATCTGTCACAAGTAACTCGAAAGTGTATTGATAAATCATAGAGGTATTTTATGTATGTTTATAATGCCGATAGAAAAGGCGTTAAAAATAAAAACTTTGCTTTTAAGCACTTAGGAGTTTCGCCAATCGCTGCTGCCGAACGTGTTGAAGGTATGTTTGCTCATCAAGAGCGTTGTTCTATTAGCGAAGATTTGATTGTTAGTACCCATGATGTGTATAACAGGATTATTAAACAACAAACTCTCGATCAACATTTGATTGAATTCTGCAACTATTCAAAAACTTTCAGTATTTCCGAATATGTTATTCATGCTAACCGTCCACTTCGGTTAATAGATCTTTGGGAAGATGATCCTATAGGGAGTGCTGGACCTAAAGTAGTTTCCCATAATCAATTGACGGAACAGGAACTAAAAGAAGTCCAATCTATTTTTTACCCATTTACTGATGTGATATATCCGCGCGATATTTTTAGTGTTATGTCACTAAATGATATTAAGGGCATTAAGCGTCAACATATGGAGAATGCTTTTTTTGCTAATGAGCTCAAAAAACGAAAATATCGTTCTAAAGCAATTGGTGAAGACTTTAATCAAGCACAATACCAAGAAATAGTTTGGTTAGATCTTACTTTTAAGTTGAAGAACTGGGCTCTTGGTAAAGGCTTTGATTCTTTTGTATATTCCAATAAAAAGGAAGGTAATGGTGAAGATACGTTTGTTACTTTATTGCCTAATCAATTAGAGGCAACAGGAAGAACTATGGAGTTCATAGAGGACAAATATCTTTTAGAGATGCCTAAAATAATAAGTGAATTAGTGAATAGCGGTTGCTACAAATTCTTTGAAGAAGTAAATCATTTACTATGGGGGTGTCAAAACCCAATGCCTTATTGGAAGTGACTTAAGTAATTGAAAGTCTTAGAAACATAACAAAGGCATCAAGGTGACGCTAGACACTCGGTGGTTTTGGTTTGAAGTGTAATTGGTTTAGTAAGTAATGTGCTGGCGCACCTTATGTTAAGCGTATAGGAGTGTGTTGTGACATATGGTTACCGTTTAAATGTAGAGCAACTTCTCCTAAAAAACGCAAATGAGTATTGGGAAGAAGCATCTACTAAGTTTGTTGAAGTTTCTGATTCTGTTCCTGATACAGGGGTTGTATTAACTTTACTAGCTCCTGAATTTGATGATGACAAAACTATTTCACAATGTATTCAGGCGGTTTTAGGTTGGGCTATTGCTACTGAAGCCTTTATAAATTTAGTTTGGCAAAATTGTCCTGATACCGCAGAAATTGATGAGCGAAATTTTAGAAGCACAGTTAGTAAAATAAAGCATCTCTGTAAAACTGTTCAGATTGAGTATGGGGCGGTGTCTTGGAGAGGTAATTTAGTCGAGTTATTTAATTTGAGAGATTACCTAGTTCATTATAAAGACTCGATTACATATGTTGGCTTTAGCTTTGCTCCAAAATTTCAGCGTGACTTTTCAGAAGAGTTTATGAAAGACTATCAAAATGCAGTTATATGCTTATTTAAGATGTTTGGAGACTCTTTTAATGTAGATGTTTCATTTCTGAATGGTGAATATGATTTATTCTTTTATGACGAATAGTATTCTCGTAAAATACTCTTAACGCCCGTTTAAGCGGGCGTTATGTTTTTTGAGGAAATATGGATATACGAGAGGTTAGCACAGCAGAAGTTTTACTTATCAGGCATCTAGTTTTATGGCCTAATAAATTGCCTTCATTTTGCGAAATCGAAGGGGATGACTCAGCCACTCACT
>NZ_JBTAMQ010000029.1:0-2687 GCF_054404255.1 Vibrio phycocola | reverse complement strand
TTGAATCCACAGGCTAATCACCCCATGGTAATCAGAGATTGTCATTTCTCGAATTTCTACCACTGTACTTTCCGTAGGTTTTATAACGCCGCGCTCAGTTGCTGAAAAAAATGGCGTTTGTTTTGCGGCTTTTTGCAAAACAAATGACAGTTTTGGCAGTCGGTTGCAGCGCCTTGTTACACATCACTCTTCCATTAAAATTTTCATCATTTGTTCATGTCTATTTAGGAAATCTCTCGTGATTTCATAATGTTCTGTATCTTCATATGATGTTTCGTATATCCCACTCTCGCCAAACTGATATATTTTAGCTCTAGGATAGGCCAAAAGGATCGGGGAATGTGTAGCAATAATAAATTGTGAGCCATCTTCAACTAACAGATGAATTGCCGAAATAGCAGCCATTTGTCGTGCTGGAGACAATGCAGCTTCTGGTTCATCCATTATGTATAGACCATGACCACGAAGCTTATTCGTTATCGTTGCCATGAATGATTCACCATGCGACTGCTTATGTAATGATTTCCCCCCATACCCTTGAATCGGAGGAGGAACAAGCTGGTCCATGTACGTAGCGACATTATAAAAACTTTCAGCTCTTAGAAAGTAGTAATCCTTTGGTTTTTTGAAGCTCTTAATTGTTTTGATAAAAGCATCCAGATCAGAATGAGTCCTTTCAGTAACAAAGCCAGTATTTTTGTTTCCGCCCTCTGCATTTAGTCCCATAGCAACTGCTATAGCTTCAATTAAAGTAGATTTACCAGCTCCATTCTCACCGACAAAAAAAGTAACATCAGGGTGAAACTCTAGAAAATCTAACTCTTTTATTGCGGGCACACAAAATGGAAATTGATCGAAACTATCAATTTCATCCCGTTTTAATTCTATTTCCCTGAGGTATGGCTTTTCTTCAAAATTCATACGATCTCTAATATTGAGGTGTAACGCCTCACTAAGAGGCAAATAATAGTTGGTTAAAATAAGCGACGAAGGAGCATAAACCAACTGTTATTTGTCCTTTTGAGTGCCTTGTTAGCAGTACTTTAGCTCCTAAATGTTTCTAACCATTCTACATAGTCAGCTTTAAAACAAGTTAAGGAATTAAAGTCTAGATCCCATCGTTTAAATATAATAAATATCTGATCGATAGTTGATTGATTCATTGGCTCATTTAAAGCTAATTCTAACTCCATACCTTTGCCTGTAATTTTGACATAGTTTGGTAAAGAGTAAATCCATTCGAAGAATTTATCTTCATCCGTGGAGTCGAAAAAGGTGGGACCTTTGAAAGTGATTTTCACGGCATATCCTTGTACTGCTAACGCCTAAATAACAGGCAAAAAATAGTTGGCTAAAATAGCGACGAAGGAGCAAAAGCCAACTGTTTTTTGTCCTTGTTGATTTTCTTGTATGGATAATAAACCCACCTAATTTACAAATAATTCCCAGTTTCGGGTAATGTGAGACCCAGGCTTTAGCTGCAACTAAAGCTTTCCTTGTCGTAGTTCGATTGAATGATGGCTCCTCTATTGAGAGACCGATAACAAGAAAGAACGCGACAAAGGACTCCAAGCAAAATACTCGAATAGTCTACTGGGTCTCGAACCCGCATTTGCAAGCAAGAGTTAGCTTATTATGAAATCAAACACACTTCAAAACAATAATGTCGGGGTTGATACTGGAAAGTTCAAACTCGATATTTATATCCGCCCTTCAGATATCTTTTTCTCTGTTTCTAACGATGAAAAAGGCATTAAAGAAGCAATCAAAACCATCAAACAGTATCACCCAGAACGCATTATTATCGAAGCCACTGGGCGACTTGAAATGCCATTTATAATGGCATGTGCGAATGCGAATTTGCCTTTCGTTATCGCTAATCCCATACACATTAAACGCTTTGCGGGCGCGATCGGAAGAAGAGCTAAAACGGATAAACTTGATGCTCAGTTAATCGCCCACTATGGAGAAGCCATTAGACCCAACTTGTCTTCGTTGAAGCCAGATACAATGAGGATGATGAGCGACTTAGTGGCAAGAAGAAATCAACTGTTAGTCATGCAAACTATGGAGAAAAATCGTCTTCAAATACTGCCAAAAGAACTCGTAATGACCATCAAACCGATTCTGACCGTGTTCAAAAATCAAATCGAAAAGGTGGAAGCTAAAATCGTGAAGCTTATCGAGACGTGTCCTGATTATCAGGCCAAAAATGTGATTCTTCAAAGCATGAAAGGGATTGGTAAAATTGCTGCCGCATCAATTATTAGTAACCTACCTGAGCTAGGATATATCAGTAACAAAGAAGCCAGTTCATTAGTCGGCGTTGCGCCCATGAACAAAGAAAGTGGACGTTTCAAAGGTCAACGAAAAATCCAAGGTGGTCGCCATCAGGTAAGAACGGTTTTATATATGGCGATGATGTCTGCCATCCAATCAAACCCTGTTTTCAAAGCGGTATATCAGCGATTAGTGGCGGCTGGAAAACCTAAGAAGGTTGCCATAATCGCCTGCATCAGAAAGATGGTTGTAACGTTAAATTCGATGCTCAGAGACGGTGTAATGTGGGAAGCGCCAAACGTTTAAATTCTACTATTGACGCCATAGTCTCTTGTTATAAGGTACTTTCACCTAAAGTCCAACGCTCTTGATTATAGATATATGGTTCGTCATTTTCATCAAACGAC
>NZ_JBTAMQ010000028.1:0-3023 GCF_054404255.1 Vibrio phycocola | reverse complement strand
CAAAAACCCCTTGGGTGTTGTATGGTTAAGCCTCACGGGCAATTAGTACAGGTTAGCTCAATGCCTCACAGCACTTACACACCCTGCCTATCAACGTTCTAGTCTCGAACAACCCTTTAGGACACGTAAAGTGCCAGGGAAGACTCATCTCAGGGCTCGCTTCGCGCTTAGATGCTTTCAGCGCTTATCGATTCCGAACTTAGCTACCGGGCAATGCCATTGGCATGACAACCCGAACACCAGAGGTTCGTCCACTCCGGTCCTCTCGTACTAGGAGCAGCCCCCTTCAATCTTCCAACGCCCACGGCAGATAGGGACCGAACTGTCTCACGACGTTCTAAACCCAGCTCGCGTACCACTTTAAATGGCGAACAGCCATACCCTTGGGACCGACTTCAGCCCCAGGATGTGATGAGCCGACATCGAGGTGCCAAACACCGCCGTCGATATGAACTCTTGGGCGGTATCAGCCTGTTATCCCCGGAGTACCTTTTATCCGTTGAGCGATGGCCCTTCCATTCAGAACCACCGGATCACTATGACCTGCTTTCGCACCTGCTCGAATTGTCATTCTCGCAGTCAAGCGGGCTTATGCCATTGCACTAACCTCACGATGTCCAACCGTGATTAGCCCACCTTCGTGCTCCTCCGTTACTCTTTGGGAGGAGACCGCCCCAGTCAAACTACCCACCAGGCACTGTCCTTGTCCCGGATAACGGGACTAAGTTAGAACATCAACACTACAAGGGTGGTATTTCAAGGTTGACTCCACTCCATCTAGCGACGAAGTTTCAAAGTCTCCCACCTATCCTACACATGTAGGGTCAATGTTCAGTGCCAAGCTGTAGTAAAGGTTCACGGGGTCTTTCCGTCTAGCCGCGGGTACACTGCATCTTCACAGCGATTTCAATTTCACTGAGTCTCGGGTGGAGACAGCGTGGCCATCATTACGCCATTCGTGCAGGTCGGAACTTACCCGACAAGGAATTTCGCTACCTTAGGACCGTTATAGTTACGGCCGCCGTTTACCGGGGCTTCGATCAAGAGCTTCGTCCGAAGACTAACCCCATCAATTAACCTTCCGGCACCGGGCAGGCGTCACACCGTATACGTCATCTTACGATTTTGCACAGTGCTGTGTTTTTAATAAACAGTTGCAGCCACCTGGTATCTGCGACTCCCAATAGCTCCATCCGCAAGGGATTTCACCGTCAAGAGCGTACCTTCTCCCGAAGTTACGGTACCATTTTGCCTAGTTCCTTCACCCGAGTTCTCTCAAGCGCCTTGGTATTCTCTACCCGACCACCTGTGTCGGTTTGGGGTACGATTCCTTATAATCTGAAGCTTAGAGGCTTTTCCTGGAAGCATGGCATCAATGACTTCATCACCTTAGTGACTCGACATCGTGTCTCGGCCTTAAGAGGAACCGGATTTACCTAATTCCTCAGCCTACGCACTTGAACCTGGACAACCATCGCCAGGCCCACCTAGCCTTCTCCGTCCCCCCATCGCAATTATAAGAAGTACGGGAATATTAACCCGTTTCCCATCGACTACGCTTTTCAGCCTCGCCTTAGGGGTCGACTTACCCTGCCCCGATTAACGTTGGACAGGAACCCTTGGTCTTCCGGCGTGGAGGTTTTTCACCCCCATTATCGTTACTTATGTCAGCATTCGCACTTCTGATACCTCCAGCAAACCTTACAGTTCACCTTCAACGGCTTACAGAACGCTCCCCTACCCAATACCCTAAGGCATTGCCGCAGCTTCGGTTTACAACTTAGCCCCGTTACATCTTCCGCGCAGGCCGACTCGACTAGTGAGCTATTACGCTTTCTTTAAATGATGGCTGCTTCTAAGCCAACATCCTAGCTGTCTAAGCCTTCCCACATCGTTTCCCACTTAGTTGTAATTTGGGACCTTAGCTGGCGGTCTGGGTTGTTTCCCTCTTCACAACGGACGTTAGCACCCGCTGTGTGTCTCCCGGATAGTACTTACTGGTATTCGGAGTTTGCAAAGGGTTGGTAAGTCGGGATGACCCCCTAGCCTTAACAGTGCTCTACCCCCAGTAGTATTCGTCCGAGGCTCTACCTAAATAGATTTCGGGGAGAACCAGCTATCTCCGAGTTTGATTGGCCTTTCACCCCTAGCCACAAGTCATCCGCTAATTTTTCAACATTAGTCGGTTCGGTCCTCCAGTTGATGTTACTCAACCTTCAACCTGCCCATGGCTAGATCACTCGGTTTCGGGTCTAATCCTAGCAACTAAACGCCCAGTTAAGACTCGGTTTCCCTACGGCTCCCCTATACGGTTAACCTTGCTACTAAAATTAAGTCGCTGACCCATTATACAAAAGGTACGCAGTCACACCACGAAGGTGCTCCTACTGCTTGTACGTGTACGGTTTCAGGTTCTATTTCACTCCCCTCACAGGGGTTCTTTTCGCCTTTCCCTCACGGTACTGGTTCACTATCGGTCAGTCAGGAGTATTTAGCCTTGGAGGATGGTCCCCCCATGTTCAGACAGGATATCACGTGTCCCGCCTTACTCGATTTCACTTAAACTGCATCGTCGACTACGGGGCTATCACCCGGTATCGCGTCACTTTCCAGAGACTTCGTCTAATGCAATAAAAGCTTAAGGGCTAATCCAATTTCGCTCGCCGCTACTTTCGGAATCTCAATTGATTTCTCTTCCTCGGGGTACTTAGATGTTTCAGTTCTCCCGGTTCGCCTCATTACGCTATGTATTCACGTAATGATAACTGCTTATGCAGCTGGGTTTTCCCATTCGGAAATCGTAGACTCATGCGGTTTTTACTACCTCATCTACGCTTATCGCAAGTTAATACGTCCTTCATCGCCTCTGACTGCCAAGGCATCCACCGTACACGCTTAGTCACTTAACCATACAACCCCAAGGGGTCTGTATGGCAACTAACCAAGGTTTTAGTTGCACTCTCATTGTTTGAATAAGCGAGAGTGCTTTTGATTTTTGCCGGACTCAAAATATGAACATCATC
>NZ_JBTAMQ010000027.1:0-4448 GCF_054404255.1 Vibrio phycocola | reverse complement strand
TAAAAAATCGGGCGTATACCTACGTAGTTTACCATCGAGATAATACTCGAAACCAATAGGTTGAGCTTCAAAAGTTAAAACCTGTGCTGAAAATTCAAAGTGAAAACAGGCATCAAACTCTAAGTCGGATTCGACTGTATGAATGGAGTCAGTTTTGAGGCTGACAAAGCGTGATATGTTTTTAATTGATGAATTTCTAAGAATTCGTTTCTTCATAACAAAACCACCATACCTGTTGTAAACTTACTAAAGTTTCGTATACTTTATAAGCTATTTTAAGGTATGGTTGTTTTTATTTCAACGTATGGTTTCGTAAAATCAACTTATGGTTGTTTTTACACTACGCTTGTAAAAACAACTATATGTTGATATTTACTATCTTAATGATTTCAGAAGGTTATAAAAAAACAACCATATATTGAAATAACCGTAAACAACCATATGTTGATATTTTTGTGACAGGCACTTTATGCTCTGTAGGAAACTTTCTTTCAAATAAATTGGGAGACTCTAAAAAGTCATAATTGTCTACACGTAAACCGCCGAAAGTTTGCTAATGTGAGGGCCACATTTCTTCCCCTTTGACTTGTATTGCACCTAGGTAGGCTCCAACCAAATAGCAATTTAACAATCGAATATTCTAATACAACATATAAACTCACTTTTGGACAAAAGTGAGTTAGTGTAACAGAACTAACCCAGATACTAATTGAATAGTTATAGAGTTTGAGGAATATTCTAGTTCTACTATCAAAAAACTTGTTTTAATGTGTTGTAAAATACTTTGATATTTCCATCTTGAGAAATTTTTACAGCGACGCCATTTTTTCCTAACATCTGCCCGACAGCTTCACCAGCACCAGATATCCCTGCCACTTCAAGTTTACTCATATCGACTAAACAGCCGTATTGTTCAATTTGTCCTCTTTGATTTATGACTGTCGCACCATCACTAGTGCTAGCCCTCATAATGGTAGAGTGATGATTGGTATTTAAAACCGACATGGGAGTCCTAAAAGTTTGGTTCTGATTTATAAGAATGCCATCCAACTCATTACTGTTACTTGGTATCCATATAATCGCACTTCTTCGAACTTGTGAAATTTTGAGTATAATCGACACTGTAGCTTCAGCTACATTTGATGGCAAAAGTGCATATTTTTCAATTAAATACTGAAAATCACTAAGACTTCGAGCGCGCCAAGTACCTTCTTTGTATAATACTTCTAGCCCTGTGGTTCCCAATATTGATACTTCACCCGCACCGACAACACGAAATAGTATATCTGAGCCTTTTAATGTTTTAGAAAAAGTATAACTGTCAATATATGAACCACGATGGTTGTATTCAGAGTTTAAAAAAAATGTGTCTACTATTACAGGTACTTTTTTTTTCGTTACTCCAGAAAGGAAAAAGGAAGTTTTTCCGTCCACCAAGTACCAAAATCTTTTGTCCAACGTAAAATCTAGGTTCACTTCTAAGGGCGATTTCAATTTTAGAACATCGCCTCCTGAGCGGCTATCGGCTCGGTCTGAAGAATAGGCTGAAGTTGATTTGCTAATTATCAGTCCCGTCGAAAATGGCTCCCCCTCAAGTTTACTATTTGCAAGCCTCTGAAAAATATCAACAAACTTTACTATATTTTGATAACCAAACCTTCCTTTCCCAAAGTGTTTACCAATCGTTTCAATAACTAAGGACTCTCCGAACTCTTTGGCTCCTTGTGTATAGCGACTCTTAAATCCGTAAGTTGTAACATGGCTCAAAACACCTTCAAATGTCTGTAGTAGCGGACGAAGCGAAACAAAATTCCCATTAGTCAACTCTAGAGCAAAACATGCAATTGTGTTCCCACTTTCAATCACTCGACCCAATATTAATGCTGTGTCATCACTAATAAGATAGAAGCCTCTCCTAGAATTCTCTGTAAGATCGATTGCATATCTATTCTTAGCAAAGTTGAGTGGGGCTGCAATAAACTTAACATCACAATTAAAAAAACTAGCAACTTGTTGTTTAAGTACGGGTAGTGCTAAACGTGTGAATACAGAATATTCACTTCTAAACTCCGAAAAATTTCTCATATTCATAATAATGACCAATAAATAGCAATTCTGTAGTTAATGAATTCAAAGAGTCTAGACATTTATTCTGACTAGAAAAATGGCGCTCTCAAGTTAGTTTTCTACTGCGCCGATTGCTTTTTTCTTAATTCTATTGTTCCTGCTGTCTGCATTCCTTTCTGCCAACACCTATTTGTCCAGTAAGTACCGACCAAAGACATCTCACTTTCGTTAAACCTTATATTCAACTTCGCTGAGCCATCAAATTTTGAGTCATCAGTCTCTAATGGTTGGTCAACAACAGACTCAAAGATATAACTTAAATAAAAAGAGCCATCTCTATGATCTTTGTAAATCTCACTCTGAACAACAGTACTCCGCTGATACTGATCATCAGAAATCAACCTAATATCAAAATTGAAAAAAGACGCTTTAATATCCAATGTCACTGGTTTTCGGTAAGGATTTCCATCCTTGTCTTTGAAAGTTGAAACAACTTCTCCAACCCAAGTACCGTTTAAATCTGGACACACTTTCTGATTAAGCAGTTCGGTCCCTATATATGGTATTTTCCAAACTGCACGCCAAACATAAGTCCCCAAAAGCCACGTAAGACCGACAAAAATGAAGAGTATTGGCACCGTTAAACGCGCAACCACATCAAAACCATCATTTTTAAAAAATTCAGCCACTCCAGACCAACCACTTGTAACCCAAACGCCCCCTATAGTTACGAGAATACAAACTGCAAACATCAGTAACTTCGCAACCCCGAACTTCGGTAAAACCTTCCACATAACTATCTCCTAAAGCCCTTGAATATTTTTTTCTTTCTAACCGTTGGAAGTGCTGGTTTGACGATGACTTTTATACAACTAACTCCAACAACAGCAGCACCGCTAAATATCATGCATTCCATTGTATGTACTCCGGTATATGCGGCTCCCCTTTGGTGGCTTTCACTTATACTTGATACGACTTTATGACCAATGTCGTTTGCGTCGTTAGCTTGGTGTCCAATGTTGCGTACAGTCCACTGCGCATAACAATACTCATTAAACTCGCTTCTGTTTGTAATGCTAAACGTTAGGCTTTCGCCTTTTCTGACCGTCACCTCACCTGCGGTAACAGTTCTAATATGCTTATCATCTTTAGCGTAGTGATTAATTGCTAGCTCAGGAACCTTCATTGTGGCAGGCAACCCAGTTGAACCACCAAAGTTTGAAAGTTCTATCTGAGGGAAGTAATGTTCAAATAGTTCTGAAAAGAGAATGCTTTTCTGCAACTCGGATGCGCCATTAGCGGCTAAACAAGCTTTTTTCAATTCTGAAAGCTTAGTATGAGCGAATACTTCAGACTCAAATGACAACGCAAGTATGTCTTGCCCATTCAAAGGATTTTCTACTTTAAAGAGGCTTTCTAACTCTTCGCAAATACTGAGAGTTGTATGAATGAAACTGTCATCTTCCAAATCAAATTGTTTTAAGTGACGAGCAACGAGTACATTGATAGCGAGTGATGGGAGCTTTTTGTGCTCCGTACCATTCCATTTTACATTAACCCAAGCTTTCAAATAGCGCACAATTCGCTTCATTAAAGCACGCTTGGTGTCATTATCCTGAGCATTCGTTAGCCACGTTTGAATAGCTTTCGGATCACTATCTATCCAACCAGAGTCTGTTGCCAGCATGGGGGAGGCATTGTCATGTGCAATGTAATATATGGGCGTATCAATAGTTAGAAAAGCAGAATACTTCAAACCTTCACATGCATTTTTGGAATCTTGTAGTGTCGGTTCGTCATTTATTTCGCAGTAAGATTCCAGCGCAAGCTTAAGAGTCATTTTGACATCTGTAGCCGAAACACCTTCATTTTCGGCGTCAAAAAACAAATATACACCCACATCGATATCATATGACGAGTTCTTGTCGACGGGCTTAATTAATGTGTGGCTTTTTCGAGAACCCTGCAACCAAAAACCTATTTGACAATCAAAAGCTTCACTTAACTCTGCACGGAGGTATTCTATAAGTTCATCTTTTTTTAAGATCCCTTTTTTCAATATAACTTCTGACAGCCTAGTTCTTGTATGCAAGGTCTCTATGGAGCCGTCTGAATTATGAAGTAAATCTGCGCAGTTCATTGTTGACCTCAAAAATTAGTGAGCTGATATTCCGCATGATGATATTACATAACAGATAGATTGCATATGAACTACTATCGTAATTTTGTAGAGGTTGACCTATTAGTTTAGCTATGAGGTTTGGCCATAAAACCTAACTAATAAAAAGTACGCTAACTCATTTCGGTCGAGTAGACGACACTTGTTACCAAGTGCCGCCCCTCTAAGAACCGTACGTGCAACTTTCACTGCATACGGCTCA
>NZ_JBTAMQ010000026.1:0-7502 GCF_054404255.1 Vibrio phycocola | reverse complement strand
GAGCGCAAATCAGGAGAACGTCTCGCGGCATCATATGCCAACTTTTTAATCAGTAACGGTCAAGTTATTTTCCCTAAGCTAGACGACAAGTTTGACGAAGCCGCAAAAACGATACTAGAAACTGCCTTTCCCGACCATGACGTTGTTGGTATTAAAGCACGTGAGATTTTATTAGGTGGCGGCAATATCCATTGTATTACTCAACAGGTGCCTAGATAGCTATACGATACACCTAATTTAGGAAGTGGTTACACAAGCATCGGATGTGGCACAACCACCGACGGCGTTAGGATGGCAATACGAGTCGATCATGACCCAAGAAGAGATGCGCCAAGCGCCTTTTGAATACATTGAAGTTGATTGATTATAATCGAACAAGAAGGCTCAGTGACCTTGGGTATCTACGCCCAGTTAAATTTTTCTTTTCAAAAAAGCTGTCGAATAAAACGTAAAAAAGCAGCCAAGTGTATTGGCTGCTCTATGACTAAACAGGTGTTGAATTAGAATTCATACTTCACGTTAAACTCAATAGACTGCTCGGCACCGTACCAACAGTACGCTTGGCTATAACAAGTGTAGTATTCCTCATCAAAAAGGTTACTCACAACTAAGTTAGCCTGTGCGCCTGATAATGACTCTGAAGCATTGCCTAAATCATAACCAAGAGACAAATCAACAAGGGAATAAGAAGGAACTTTTTGAACTGAATTGGTCGCATCACCTTCCATTTCACCCATATAACGAACACCAGAGCCCACTCTTAAACCAGATAGTGCACCCGTATAGAAGTGATAGTTTGCCCATAGATTTGCTGCATGCGTAGGTACATAAATCGGTGTCGTTCCTACTAGACTTGAGTCAACATCTTCTGTTACTTCCATATCAATGTAAGTATATGAAGCGGCTAAATCTAAATTGTCCGTTGCAAACCAGCGCCCTTCAAATTCAGCACCTTGAGAAACAACTTCACCAAGTTGAACACTTGCAGGATAGTTGCCCTCAGGATCAGGTACAATGTAGTCTTCTTTCGTAATGTGGAAATAAGACATCGTAAATTGCTTAGACATATCCATTGATAGATATTTCAAACCAACTTCGATCTGCTTACCTATTTGAGGGTCAAATCCATCTCCGTTTACATCTACACCGGCTGCAGGTTCAAAGCTTGTTGCGTAACTAATGAAAGGTGAAAAACCGTTCCCTAGATCATACAAGCCACCGACACGGTATGAGAAATTACTATGGTCAGCGTCAAAGTCGACCCCATAATAATAATTCTCGGATTTATAACTATCGTAGCGACCACCAGCAATGAGTACTAGGTTATCAATTCTCAACTGGTCTTGAGCATAAAAACCAAACTGCTCTACATCAGTGTGGTTGTTGTAGACCGTCCCTACACCCATATTGTTTCTATCTATGTAGTCATTGCTTGGATTAAAGATATTAACTACGTAGCTCTTATCATAGTATGTTGTATCAATTGCCGAGCCTTCCATACTTTGATAATCAAAGCCAAATAATAGGTTGTGCTCAATGCTACCTGTCGTAATTGACTTAGTAAGCTGATTATCGATAGTAACGCTTTGAAGATCTTCATCGAAACTGTACGCGTAATTGGCTATATCACCAGTAGTAAAGTCACCGTCGTAGTAATACGTATCTTCTCGGTATGTTGACGCATCAATGTAACGAGCATTTTGTAAAAAGGTCCAACCATTATTAAAATCATGGTTTATTTTATAACCAAGCATCAACACTTCACGTTCAAACGTACTCCAATCATCAGCCCCAGTAAAAGTAGACGGTGAAGTAGAACCTAGTGGGTGGTCAATGAACATACCGACAGCAGGTAAAGAAGAGTCCATTCCTAGCGCAGGATCATTTTGATAGTAAAGATTAAAGTTAATTAGGGTTTGCTCAGACACCTGCCAATCGACAGAAGGGGCAATTAAGTAGCGCTCTTCTTCAACCGAGTCGGCTTGACTGTCTTGAGTTCGAGCCTTACCAATAAATCGATAAGAGAAATCACTATCACCAAACTGCCCTGTGGTATCAATTGAAGCTTCAACTAAATTACGAGAACCTGTAGAAAAACTCACTTCTGTATGAGGTTCTGATTGAGGTGTTTTCGCAATCATATTCACCATGCCACCCGGTGGCATAGAGCCATAAAGAACTGAGGTCGGTCCTTTAAAGACTTCTACTTGCTGTAATGCAATTGGATCTATCTGTATTGGTAAAAAACCATTGAGGTAAGGTAAAACCATACCATCATAGTAGTTTGTAGAAACGTCAAAACCACGAATATTAAACGTATCATATAAGGTCACTGCCCCACCTCGTTGTTCGGCGGTAACACCTGGAGCATAACGAAGAGCTTGTCCAAGAGACTTTACACCTCTTTGTTCAAGTTGTTCTTGTTCAATAACCGTAATACCTTGTGGTGTTTCTTCTGGCTCTAATGCCGTTTTTGTTGCCGTATTTCGATATGTTTGACCTAAAACGGTAATGGTTTCATGTTCGGTTTCTTCTGCAAAAGAAGGGGTAGATAAAATACTTAAAAGTGCGACAGATAAAATTGAGCGCTTAAATTGTGTCCTAGTTTCCATTTCGTCCTCGAATACCAATGCTATTAATTAGAAATAATTTTGTAAATAAGAATAAATATCATTTGCATTGTATTGGTTTTCAAATCGAAAAATTAACACTTTGGTGCAATCATTCAAAAATAATTGATAGAAGTCAGAATTGTTAACGCCGCTTAAGGGTTCATAGCCTACTGGATACATCTCTAGTTCGTAACCATCAAGACCTTTGTGTTTAACCATTGCATATGTTTGGTGAGGTATTGTAAGCGTATGAAGTTGGTCAGAAATCAAGCCTGGTAACAAAGGGAGTTCTACCTCGTCTTCGACCTTAATACCTGCCCAGTACTGAATATTAGTTCCATCAAATTGGGCCTGTGTCACATCGATCACACCAACTTTTTGATTATGTATGGACTCATTTTGTGGCGCTAAGATTTATTCTAATTGATACCAAAGTAATGGAACCTTATGAAGAAACCATAGCTAGATGCTCCATTTTGTATGGTCTAGTCTGAAAAAGTCAGTATGATAACGCTATTGATTATCATTTAGTTATTCAGATGTTTTTCCAGTTAATAAATATAGTTACCAGCAAGAAGCCCCCCTCTTTGCATCAAAAAATTTTCTCTTATTCAAAAGAAGTGACACCCTATTGGAGAGGAAGCTATGGACCATTACATGGAAGAGCGATTGCTATTACCAATGATGATAGCCATATTGAGCTCAAACGAGTCTTTGATAATCTCGTAAAAGCCCATCCTGAGGCTGGTCAAGCGTATTGGTTAACTCGAACGTGGGATCTAGTGTGCTGGCAACCGATTTATGTCACATTCATTTCAATTTATACTCTACAATCATTGCCTGACATTAAAAACATTGGGCAATTCACATACAAGAAATTTATTACTGGATACCGATTTTTTAATGATGACCATAAGCATGGTACTCCAGAAGAGCTTATCCCGCATGCAGCCGAAGCGATACTAACGTTAACAAATTTCTATCGTTCTCAAATAAACAAATGGACTCGAATTCGTCCTGGTTTTACTAACCACCTGCTCGCTGATTTGTTACTAACTAGTTTGATTAAACTGCAACATTTTCAACCAAACATAACTAATGAGTATATTATCGAACAAGCTCAACTTTGGTTGGGTGCTTGCCATCTCCCCGTGAGACATTTAGATAGCTTAAAAATAGAAGATGATGGCAGACTAAGACTGGTGCGAGTCAGTTGTTGTTTAGTGTATAAGTGTGAATCGGGTGCATATTGTGATGACTGCCCAAGACACCCTAACAATAAGAAAAAATAACCATAACTCGGTGATTATTCGATAAACTATGCACTTCTGTATAGCTAACACATACACCACGATTTCATCATCGATGACTTCATAGGCTAAGCGATAACCTGCAGTACGTAGTTTGATCTTATAAACTGACTTTGAATTGGTGGAGCTAACTAGCTTCATCTACTGCGTTAATTCATTTTATTTGAGTAACAGAGCAAAATAGGCTTGAAGAATTAGGCCGAAATTTTTGCGTTCTATTTGATGTGAGGAGTCACACCAACGCCGTATTCAGCAACTTGTCGTAACTTTTCATCTCTAAATTAACGTACGAACGATGCGCTCTACCTCTTTGACGTTAGCTATTGCAAGAAACCCATAGTCGGTAAATTGCCGATCACCATCACCGTCGGTATAAAACCTTCTTTCAAAAATTAGATCACCAGAACCATCTGATCGTTGTTTGCGACGAAGATCTTGCAAACGAGTTGAGTTAAAAGAACGAATTGTTGTTGTGAACCCACCATCAAAAATAATCGCGCGAGAGTTGGTTACTATATAAGCGGTTCTTTTGGCTTTATACACCATCAGTAATGGTGAGAACTGCATTACAATACCGATTAGCAAGAATGGCACACCAAAAAAAGGGAACAAATCAAAGCCTTTTTTGAAATCAGGTATCTCAAAGCCAAAGCCACTCGCGATCCAAAATAAAAAGAATGCGTTCCAAGGTATAGCTACCAAAAAAATAGGAATTGAGCGACGCGCAAACTTTCTTGGAACGGGTTTTCCTGCCCAGCTGATTTTTTCTCGGTCCTCCAATTCTACTTCTATCAAAGCTCTTAAAGCAGAAGGAAATTGTTGTGTGTCGGTTTGGGATAAATACATAATTTTAAGTTAACGCCTCTCAATTACCTTATTATACCTATCTCGCTGCCATAGGGTGATTTGGATTTAATTCGAGCAAATCCCAATACCACTTTTTTGGCGTTCAGGACGAATAAAAAGCATCGCAACATGGCGACCTTCCTTTAGCTCAATGACACCTTCGATATTTTCGTCGTTCTCAGCAACTAGCATTAAGTTATCGCCTTCCATTCTGTTGAGGAATGCATCGCGCGTAGCGATCTTTGAAAAGGTTGTAATCCCCTCATCAGACAATGTGCCTGCAACAGACTGCAAAAACGAGTCTATACAAATTGCACTTACAGCCTCAAGATCCTTCTCTTCCATTTTTCTGACAATGATCAATGCCTCCTAAGAACTTAACGCCTCATCAAAGGGAAATTTATAATCGTCTAAAATAACGAACGAAGTGAGAATAGCCAACTGGAATTAGCTTCGCCCTAGAGCGGAAGTCCAATTATCTTGTTAGCCAATTCTGTTACGGTTGCTCAATACTTTTTGTTTGAATAACAATACAAAACCAACAATTAAGAGCACAAAGAACAACATGGTAAAACTACTTTTTAGGATGGTAAGCGTGCTGGCAATTTTAACGGTTGTTACCTGTAACTCTGGAAATGAATTTATCATTTTTATAATGAATATGTTCTCAACATAATCAAACATACCCGCTAAAAAGGGCACTAAAGCAAAGTAATAAATTTTAGAGTTTCTGCTAGATGTTTTGCCAAACAGCCAAACTAACATTAATGAGTAAGTAATAGAAAACAAGCCAGGATAAATGAAATCGAAGGGTAATTGAGTAGATAAATAAGTCGCACGCCCTTCTATACCTAATGTGTTAAGTAAGTTATCTGCATAGGCAAACGAATACCCGAATGGAGATAAATCAAATATTGGTAGCTCTGGTGCAAATGTAGAAACGGCTGGAATAGAATAAGACAACATTGTTAAATAGACTATCATTGTCAATAAAAACAAAATACTAACGTTCTTTCCCGTTGAGAGTTTCTGTACAAATCGAACAACAATTTCCATGTGAATATCACCTTATTAAAGCTTAGCTAGGCATAATGACTCCCCACTCTGACTGTTGTTCTCCAATCAATCGTGGATGAACTGAACACTAGAACCATAATAATTTTTATTAACGAAACATAAATTTGGTGATCAGCATGTCAAAACATAACATACTTTTTATCACGATTTTGAGCTAATGCAGTGGTTCAAGTATCGAACGTGGCACCACCACCGACGGCATTAGGATGGCAATACCGTTTTACGATATTGAACCACGTACATAGGCTGAAGACAGGTACCACGATGGATTATGTAAGGTAGGCGCTGCTTGAAGCACGCATCCACAACACTCAACTTGAACACCGTAATCACAAAACTTAACTCAAACCAAAATTGCCAAGCGTGCTGAATCACTCTTAAATTGTTTGTTATATCACTTTATCATGAGCTACAATGACCATTATAACGACCAGTTAAAGGACTTATTTAATGACCACTAGAATCTTAGCCGATGTTGCTGCAAGTATTACTGAATTCAAAGCGAACCCAATGAAAGTTGCAACTAGCGCATACGGTGATCCTGTTGCTGTACTCAACCGAAATGAACCTGCTTTCTATTGCGTACCAGCTGAAGCATACGAAATGATGATGGACAGGCTCGAAGATCTTGAACTACTTACAATAGCAAAAGAACGCGAACTTGAAGAGAGTGTTTCGGTCAATATTGATGACCTATAAGCTTGATTTAAAAAAGAGCGCACTCAAAGAGTGGAAGAAACTCGCCTCAACTTTACAACAACAGTTCAAGAAAAAGCTGATTGAACGTTTAGATAACCCTCATGTGCCTGCATCCAAGCTTTCTGGTGCAGACAACATGTATAAAATCAAACTACGCCAATCTGGCTATTGCTTAGTGTACAAAGTTGAAGATGACGTAATCATAGTAACCGTCTTAGCTGTAGGTAAACGAGAACGAAGCGATGTTTACCGTAAGGCTATGAAAAGATTGGATGATTAGTGATATAACGCCCATATTAACTGGATAAAAATTGTGGGCTAAAATCTCGGAGCGATGGCCCACTGTTTTTTAGTCCTGTTGATTGGCTTGTTATGTGTTTGGTTGGGTTAAGCACATTTGAATCAATTGATGTTCACCAACCTTTTCAACTTGTTTGATATACATAAACCCAAATGATTCATAATACTCTTTTAAATACTCATGAGCATGAATTTCAATGCTATTGATACTGAGCTGATTAGCTTTAGAAATTATCGACTCTATAAGTTTCCTTGCAATTCCATTGCCTCGATAATCTTTCTTTATAGCAACTCTAGCCATTATCGCGCTATTATTTTTACCCAGAGCTAATCTTGCAACACCAATCGCGACATCATCAATGTATGCCAAAGAATGATATGAATTTGAATCTAATCCATCAAGATCCAAATCTAAAGGTATGCCTTGTTCTTTAACAAATACTTCATTACGGATTGCCTGAGATATTTTTATTGTTTCTACATCATTATTAACGATAATTCTCACGCTTATCTAGCCTCAAAAATATTAAAAACACATAACGCCCAAATCAGGCGACCAGACCGCGGAGTGGATTTTTTTGTTATAAAACCGGATTACACCTCTAAATTTGAGGATGAGTTGAAAGAAAACATACGAACTTCATCCCGAGGAAACCAA
>NZ_JBTAMQ010000025.1:0-19103 GCF_054404255.1 Vibrio phycocola | reverse complement strand
GGATGGAGCAGCTTGGTAGCTCGTCGGGCTCATAACCCGAAGGTCGTAGGTTCAAATCCTGCTCCCGCAACCAATTTCTTATAGAAACAATTCAACAGAATATTCACGCTCTTTGTCCTCATATTCAATCAGTATTACTTCAACGCATATTAATAATTATTAATTGAGTTACTGTATTACGTTCTTATTATATCCATATTCGTCACACCCCTGATAGATAAAGGGATAGAGCTTTTGTAATATTTGTAATCAACAGAGTTATCCACAAAAAAAATCTGTGGATAACTCTGTTTATAATCTGTATTTTAGATAACTTGTGATCTGCGTAACAAAAGATCGTACAGGTAATTAAATTTTGATCTGAACACGTAAAAAATAATAACTCATTGTTTTTTATGGTATTTTTTATTTTTTATGATTTCTGTCTAGATCTAAACGGGATCGTTTGTCAATAGTTCTTTGATCTTTATATTTAATTATTAATGTGGCTAACTTTTTTTAAGGCTCAGTGTTTTATCATTATTATGTACTTTGTCCACACGGCTGGTTTTTGGTAATAACATTGAAGTAAAAAGCACTTTTTCAGCCACATTCTTAGCTACGCATCTCTAGGTAGGCCTTTCTCAATAATTCTAATTAGCCGGAGGTGTTTTCCATTTCTGTTGTTCTCCGTTTCATGGAGTTGATGGAGTGCCCAGCGAATGTGTTCATCAATAAGTTCGTTTATTCCCAGTCTTTGTTTTAACGCATTTATGCTACGTTCAGAACTTGGCCCATTTCCGATTGCGATGGCAATATTGCGCAACCACTGATTATGGCCGATTCGGCGAATTGGCGAGCCTTGTAACTGGTTTAAGAACGTCTCTTCATCCCACATAAATAGATCGACTAAATCCGGTGTATTAAAAATAGCGCGACGTTTAAAGTCATCTTGCTTCGTTAATGGAGCATCTCGATTCCAAGGACAGACTAGTTGGCAATCATCACAGCCGTAAATGCGGTTTCCTATCGCCTTACGATACTCCTCGGGAATTGAACCCGAATATTCGATAGTAAGATAAGAGATGCACTTTCTTGAATCGACGATACCTTCTGCGACGATAGCTCCCGTAGGGCAAGATGTAATGCATGCTGTGCACTTTCCACATTGGTTAGTACTTGGTTCATCAATGGGTAATGGAATATTTACCATCAACTCCCCAAGAAAAAACCAAGATCCGGCTTCTTGGTCGAGTATCAAGGAGTGTTTCCCAGTCCATCCCAATCCTGCACGTTGAGCTAAAGGACGCTCCAAAACGGGGGCAGAATCAACGAATGGGCGACAGTTAAGTTCGGAATATTCTTCTTGGATTTTATTTCCGAGTTTTTTTAGCTGATTTCTAACTAGTTTGTGGTAATCACGCCCCAAAGAATAACGACTGATATAGGCGTGAGTAGGAGTATTAAGTGTACTTGCAAAACGGGCCTGAGGTGGAAGGTATTGCATTCGTGCGCTAATCACTCTAATAGTGCCAGGCAGGAGCTCTCCGGGACGTGCACGCATCATGCCGTGACGAGCCATCCAATCCATCTCGCCGTGATAACCTGAATCTAACCAGTGTTGTAATTCAGCTTCATGCTCGTTTAAATCAATATCACTGATCCCGACTTTGTCGAATCCGAGTTCTTTAGCCCAAATCTTTATTTTGTCTGCTAATTCCTGATAATTGATCATGTGACGATCTTAATGCTCTCGGATTAAAAAAGGGTGCGAATATTATCGGATATTTATACTAGGATCTAGGTAAAGCCGTTTATGATCCTCGATAACAGATAAATATTTGTAAATTTTCTTTGCCTTTGTACAAGAATGCTTGTGCTGATGATCGAACCCAGTTTACTATTTCGCCTCTTTAGTTTGTAGTAGAGAGTTTTATTTGATGACCAGTAAATCCATATTCCTTAAAGATGAAGAAGCCACCATCGAATTAGGCAATGCACTGGCTGGTTTGTGTACACAAAGTACCACCTTGTATCTTTATGGCGATCTAGGGGCAGGAAAAACTACCTTTAGTCGCGGTTTTATTAGAAGGTTAGGTCATCAGGGCAATGTTAAAAGTCCAACTTATACTATAGTTGAACCTTATCAATTAGAGTCTTGGGAAGTGTATCATTTCGACCTTTATCGGTTATCTGATCCTGAAGAGCTAGAATTTATGGGTGTTCGTGATTACTTTTCTCCCCAGTCTATTTGTATTGTCGAATGGCCTGAAAAAGGGGAAGGCGTTCTTCCTTTGCCAGATCTTGATATTATAATTCGTTACCGCGACCAACAGAGAGTCGCTGAATTAACCGCACACAGTGCCTATGGGAAAGTCTTATTGTGTCAGTTGACGTTATGAAACATTTTAAACAAATAATCTCCAGTTTTACTCTGTTCATTCTTATATTGGCTTGCATGCCTTCTTTTTCTGCGAGCGCAAACACTTTAAAAGGCGTTCGAGTATGGCCAGCGCCAGATGAAACTCGTGTAGTGATCGACCTTAATAATGAATCTCACTACAGTTATTTTTCGCTATCAAATCCACAACGTTTAGTCGTCGATATTTTAGATATATCCAATAAAGTTAAATTACCAATTGATACCGCTAAGAGTCCGATTTTAAAAAAAATTCGCCTTAGCACCCCAAAAGATGATACTTCGCTCCGTTTGGTATTTGATTTAACTAAACCCGCTGAAACCGAAGTGTTTAAGCTGGCTCCAACACCAAATGGTGAGTATGGGCACCGTTTAGTGATTGATATCGCGCACCCAAACAAAAACTCAAACGATAAAGTATCTAGCACCGTATCATCAACCAATACGACTAATTCGAACAGTGTCGCTAGAGATGCGTCTCAGTATATTGGACAAGATGATGTAATCGTGGCTATTGATGCAGGTCATGGTGGTGAAGATCCTGGCTCAATTGGCCCTGGTGGAAACTACGAAAAAAATGCCACTTTAGCTATTTCAAAGAAACTTGCTGCCAAATTGAATGCAATTTCTGGCGTGAAAGCGGTATTAACTCGGACCGGGGACTACTTCGTTCGGTTAAATAAGCGATCAGATATTGCTCGAAAAAATAAAGCACATTTACTCGTTTCCATTCACGCTGACGCATTTGAAACACCGCAACCTCGTGGGGCTTCAGTATTTGTATTGAATACTCGTCGTGCGAATACGGAAATATCTAAGTGGGTTGAAAATCATGAACGCCAATCGGAGTTACTAGGCGGAGCGGGGCAGGTTCTGGCTAAAAACAATAGCGACCCTAATGT
The DNA here is from genome assembly GCF_054404255.1 of Vibrio phycocola. NCBI lineage: Bacteria > Pseudomonadati > Pseudomonadota > Gammaproteobacteria > Vibrionales > Vibrionaceae > Vibrio > Vibrio phycocola. Next base: position 15,803 of record NZ_JBTAMQ010000025.1, on the reverse strand, counting down.
AAGTCAAACATTATTGGATCTTCAATTTAGCCATTCACAAAAAGAAGGTTACAAATTAGCTAAAGACATTTTGTCGGAAATTGGGAAAGTGGCATATTTGCATAAAAAGAGCCCGGTAAATGCCAGTCTAGCGGTTCTTAAGTCTCCTGATATTCCTTCAGTTCTTGTTGAAACTGGGTTTATCTCTAATCCAAAAGAAGAAAAGTTACTCTTTAGCCGTCTTCATCAGGATAAACTTGCCAACTCAATGACAAAGGCGATAGTCCAATATTTTTATGATAACCCACCGGAAGGGACGTTGTTTGCCGCACGTAAAAAAGCGACAAAACATGTGGTCAAATCGGGTGAATCATTGTCGATAGTGGCTAAGCGTTACGGAACGAGCGTTGATCGATTACTTGAAACCAACAAATTGAAGTCAACGACGTTACGAGTTGGGCAAGTATTGCTTGTTGGTGGCACATCATCTCCTTCTATATCGACGCCAAATAGTCAAGCCATTGAAACTAAAGTGATAATCCACACAGTCAAGCCTGGTGAATATCTTGGTCAACTTGCGACTCGTTACAATGTTAGTGTCACCTCGATCAAACAACAGAACAACTTGAAATCGTCAGTATTAAAAGTGGGTCAAAAACTAAAAATAACCACAAAAGTAAGCAGGATAGTTACACAGAAAAAGCCTGTGAATATTGCACCTGTGAAAACAACTAAAGTGGTAACCCACTCGGTTAAGCCTGGAGAGTACCTTGGTCAACTCGCGACTCGTTATGATGTAAGTGTTGCGTCGATTAAGCAACAGAATAAGCTGAAGTCTTCGGTACTGAAAGTCGGCCAAAAGCTGAAAATAACGACAAATAAAGGCGTTGTCACACCACCAAAACCAGCACCATTACGAAAATATAAAGTGCGCCGTGGGGACTTTCTTAGCAAAATCGCAAGTCGATTTAATGTCAGTGTGAATTCATTGCGAGCAACGAATAAGCTCAGAACTGACCGATTACTTGTCGACCAAGTGCTACTTATTCCGGAAAAATAAATGATGCCCATACAGATATTACCTGCTCGATTAGCAAACCAAATAGCCGCAGGTGAAGTGGTCGAGCGACCCGCATCTGTCGTCAAAGAATTAGTTGAAAATAGCCTCGACTCTGGTGCTACACGTATCGATATTGATATCGAAAAAGGTGGTGTAAAGCTGATACGTGTTAGGGATAACGGGTCTGGAATCGCCAAAGATGAATTAACACTCGCATTAAGTCGCCATGCAACCTCGAAAATTCATACGCTCGATGATCTGGAAGCCATCGTTAGTTTAGGATTTCGTGGGGAAGCGCTTGCCAGTATAAGTTCAGTCTCTAGACTCACTTTAACTTCAAGAACACCTACTCAAGAACAAGCGTGGTTAGCGTATTGTGAAGGTCGTGACATGGATGTGAGCCTAAAACCAACGGCACATCCTATCGGTACCACCATTGAAGTTCTCGACCTGTTCTTTAACACACCGGCACGCCGAAAGTTCCTGCGTACTGAAAAAACCGAATTCAGCCATATTGATGAGTTGTTAAAGCGAATTGCGTTAAGTCGATTTGATGTGTCGATTACATTACGCCACAACGGATCAGTAGTACGGCAATATCGCGCAAGTACAACTGATGCACAAATCGAGAAGAGAATCGCAACCGCTTGTGGTACGCAATTTGTTCGTCATATGCTCAAAGTCGAGCTCGAACACCAAGGGTTAAAGTTACATGGTTGGATTGTTGATCCTCACGGAGCTCGCCAGCAGAGCGATTGGCAATACTGTTATGTGAATGGGCGAATGATGAAAGATAAACTCATCAATCACGCGATTCGTCAAAGTTACGAAAATAGCCTTCGTCCCGACCAGTATCCGGCATACGTGATTTATATTGAGATCGATCCTCATCACGTCGATGTTAATGTACACCCAGCAAAACACGAAGTGCGATTCCACCAGGCGAGACTTGTTCACGATTTTATTTATCAAGCATTAACGAGTGCGCTAGCGGAAGCTGAGTATATCGAGCAACCCGCTCAGAATGAGGCGGCATTTCACTACTCAAACGACGACGTATCATCATCTCAACCAACGACAGAGTTAGACAATACGCCGACTTACCCTCGACAAGCTAAGCGTGAATTTGCTGATCATATCGCAGAGGGAAACCGCAAGCCTCGCTCGCCAGAGCTAAAAGATAAAAATCAGTACCGCTATCAACCCGAAAAAGCACCAAGCCAGAAACAAGTGAGAGCCTATAAGGCATTGATGCAGACTGAAGTTGAAGTTGATGACGTAGTTGCAAAGCCGTTAGTATTGCCTTCGACTGGATCAAACTCTAGGGCTGCGAATCACGAACCTTGCGGAGGTAGTGCACCAATTACCGAGATTGGAAAAGCGGTGACTATCGTCGAGGATTGTTTTTTACTCGTTCAATCGACCCCGAACCCTTGCTTGATTTCCCTTCATCGAGCTCAATGGCTAAGGATAAGGAAGCAACTAGATTCAACCAAACAGGATCTTCTGTCTCAGCCTTTGCTTATTCCATTGACCTTTACGGTTACTGAGGAAGAACGGAAGGTTTTTGATCAGCTTATAGAGTCATGTTCTCACTTAGGTATTGAGATAACGTTGCGACCAAATCGAAAAGTGATGGTGATGAGTGTTCCTCAGCCATTACGCCAACAAAATTTACAAAAGCTGTTACCAAACCTGATCTCCTACGCGGCTTCTCAGGTGCTTACTCAGTCGGAGCAACATATCGATTTGTTGGCGGATTGGCTGACAAATCATATTGTTGCTGAACAAAGCACGTATACTTTATCAGAAGCCATTCAACTTATTGCGGAACTTGAACAGCTTTGGGAGGGTCTATTACCATTGGATGATCTTAAGCTTATTCGACAAGTTGATTTTTCATCGACCATAACGGCATTACATTCATGACTAAACCATTACCACTTGCCATTTTTTTGATGGGCCCTACCGCTTCAGGAAAAACGGATTTGGCGATCCGGCTGCGACAGGCGTTCCCCGTAGACATTATTAGTGTTGATTCCGCGCTTATCTATAAAGGAATGGATATTGGTACTGCGAAGCCAAGTCAGAAAGAGTTGGATTTAGCACCGCATCGGTTAATTAATATTCTTGATCCTACCGAAGCTTATTCAGCGGCAGACTTCCGGCGAGACGCCTTGAAAGAGATGGAAGAGATTGTTGCAAAAGGGCGGATTCCATTGCTTGTTGGTGGAACGATGTTGTACTACAAAGCGCTATTGGAAGGCCTTTCACCTTTACCTAGCGCTGATGCGACGATTAGACAACAGATTGAGGAAGAAGCGTTAACTCATGGGTGGCAATATTTGCATGATGCATTAGCGGAAATTGATCCTATTTCGGCAAAGAGAATACACCCAAATGATCCGCAAAGGTTAACGCGTGCATTGGAAGTTTATCGAATTTCGGGTAAAACTCTTACTGAGTTAACTCAAGTGAAAGGCGAGGGGCTCCCTTATCGAGTCGAACAGTTTGCGATTGCTCCCAACGATCGTAAAGAGTTACATCGTCGTATTGAACTGCGATTTAACCGTATGATTGAGTCTGGATTTGTGAATGAAGTGAAGGATCTTCACAATCGAGGTGATCTTCACCCAGATTTACCTTCTATTCGCTGTGTTGGATATCGCCAAGTGTGGGATTATCTAGATGGAACGACTACTTTAGAAGATGCTGTTTTTCGCGGTGTGTGTGCCACTCGCCAGTTGGCCAAACGCCAAATTACATGGCTAAGAGGCTGGGATGAGTTGATGTGGCTCGATAGCGAGGATATCGATCAGGCATTTGAATTAGTGTCAAAAACAATAGCCTCCAACTGAGATGGCTGTGTATAATAGCATTGCTTAAGTTAGGAATTTCGTAGGAGTTCTTTCATTTTTTTACCCCGTTGTTAATTTTTTATACAACATTAGGGTAGTTTTAACTCGTGTTGTATAGTTGCAAATACGAACTAAACTCAAAGCACCAATAGCTAAATAAATTATTAAAAATACAAAATAAGGAAAATAAAAATGGCTAAAGGACAATCTTTACAAGACCCATTCTTGAATGCACTACGTCGTGAGCGCATTCCTGTTTCAATTTACCTTGTGAACGGTATTAAGCTTCAAGGGCAAATCGAATCTTTTGATCAATTTGTGATCCTTTTGAAGAATACTGTGAGCCAAATGGTTTATAAGCATGCGATTTCTACCGTTGTGCCTGCTCGTGCGGTTAGTCATCATACAGCCGATCGCCCGCAAGAGCGTACAGAGAAATCAGAAGATTAAGTTTTTGCATATAAGTATTAAACGTATGATATTGAGGAGTTGGTTGCTTGTTTGACCGTTATGAAGCCGGTGAACGAGCCATACTTGTTCATATAAATTTTACGCAAGAATGTGAATGGGACGATCTGGCAGAGTGTCAGATGCTTGTCTCTTCTGCGGGTGTTGAAACGTTGCAAGTTGTTACGGGCAGTCGTCAAGCACCACATTCTAAATATTATGTTGGTGAAGGCAAAGCTCAAGAAATTGCCCAAGCAGTTCGTTATTCTGAAGCCGATGTGGTTATATTTAACCACGCACTTTCACCCGCTCAAGAGCGTAATTTAGAACAATTATGTGAATGTCGAGTGATTGATCGTACTGGACTTATTCTGGATATTTTTGCTCAGCGAGCGCGTACTTATGAAGGTAAACTTCAAGTCGAGCTTGCTCAATTAAGGCATCTTTCAACGCGATTAATTCGGGGCTGGACGCACTTAGAGAGGCAAAAAGGTGGAATCGGTCTACGTGGGCCTGGTGAAACTCAGCTCGAGACAGACCGTCGTTTGTTGCGGGATCGTATCAAAGCGATACTGCGTCGACTTGCAAAAGTATCGAAGCAGCGTGAACAAGGACGACGAGCGCGAAATCGAGCGGAAATACCCACCATTTCCTTGGTGGGCTATACTAACGCAGGGAAATCTACACTATTTAATCAAATCACTGATGCCAACGTTTATGCCGCGGATCAACTGTTTGCGACACTCGATCCGACTTTACGAAAAATTGAGCTGGAAGATGTTGGACTAGCGATACTTGCAGATACTGTTGGATTTATTCGTCATCTTCCCCATGATTTAGTTGCCGCATTTAAGGCAACGTTACAAGAAACTCAAGAAGCTGACATTTTGTTACATGTTGTTGATGCCAGTGATGAGCGTTTTCGTGAGAATATGGACGCTGTAGATACGGTATTGTCTGAGATTGACGCCGGTGATGTTCCCGTCTTGTTGGTGATGAATAAAATTGACAGCATGGATCATCAGGAACCTCGAGTGGAATATGATGATGAAGGGGTTCCAGTTTGTGTATGGGTGTCAGCAATGCAAGGCCTGGGCATGGAAGAATTATTCCAAGCTTTATCTAAGCGTCTTGCGGTACAAATTGTAGAACATCAATTACGAATTCCTCCTGAGTATCAAGGTCGACTTCGTAGTTTATTTTACCAATCAATGGCAATTCAGCAGGAAGAATATGACGACGAAGGTAATTTGTTAATTAATATTCGTATGCAGGAATCAGATTGGTATAAACTAGAGAAAAGAGAGAGCGTAGTTTTTCGTGACTTTATAGTTGCTTAAAGGACTGCTAAATTAGAACGTCATAGCAAATGATGGAGATTACTGATGGCGTGGAATGAGCCTGGTAATAACGGTAACAACGACAACAACGGACCAGAAAAAGACCCTTGGGGTAATAAAGATGGACGTGGTGGTCGAGATCAAGGTCCACCTGATTTGGATGAAGTATTTAACAAATTAAGTCAGAAATTGGGTGGTAAATTTGGCAAGAAAGGTGGAAGTGGACCTTCGTTTTCAGGTGGCAGTGCTATCGGCTTTGGTGTCGTAGCTGCAATTGCCGTCGCTATTTGGTTCTTTTCCGGTTTCTATACTGTTGGTGAAGCAGAGCGTGGCGTTGTGCTTCGTCTAGGTAAATATGACCGAGTGGTAGAGCCTGGTCTAAACTGGCGTCCTCGTTTTTTCGACGAAGTGACATCAGTGGATGTAGAATCGATTCGTTCTTTACGTGCGACTGGACTCATGTTGACCAAAGATGAAAACGTTGTAACGGTTGGAATGGACGTGCAATACCGTGTTTCTGATCCTTACAAATACCTTTTCCAAGTAACGAATGCTGATGACAGTTTACGTCAAGCAACTGATTCAGCGTTGCGTGCCGTTATCGGTGATTCGTTGATGGACAGTATTCTGACAAGTGGTCGTCAACAGATTCGTCAAAGTACACAAGAAACGTTAGATTCTATCATCGATAAATACGATATGGGGTTAGTACTCGTTGATGTTAACTTCCAATCAGCTCGTCCGCCTGAGCAAGTAAAAGATGCATTTGATGATGCTATCGCTGCACGAGAAGATGAAGAACGTTTTGTTCGTGAAGCAGAAGCTTATGAAAATGAAATCTTGCCTAAAGCAACAGGTCGTGCTGAACGTTTGAAGAAAGAAGCGCATGGTTATAGCGAACGTGTTCGCAATGAAGCATTAGGTCAAGTATCTCAGTTTGCTAAGTTACTTCCTGAATATAAAGCTGCACCAGGTGTAACTCGTGATCGTTTATATTTGGATACTATGGAACAAGTTTATTCTAGTTCATCTAAGGTTTTGATCGATTCGAAATCCAGTGGCAACCTTCTTTACTTACCAGTCGACAAATTGGCTGGGCAGCTAGGTGGAACACCGACGCAGCGTGATTTGAAGTCGTCACCACTATACGATCATATTGAATTAGAATCGGAATTAAATACCAATGTGAGCAACGGTACTGATGTTTCATCTCGTTCAACAACACGTCAAGGGAGATACTAAGAATGCGTAAGTTATTTGTCCCTGTGATTGCGATTGGGTTGATTATTATTTTGATGTCACTGTTCGTTATTCCTGAAGGGGAGCGCGGAATGGTGGTTCGTTTTGGTCGATTACTTAAAGATCCGAACAGCGACATGGCTCATATTTATGAACCAGGTTTGCATTTTAAGATGCCGATATTCGATCGAGTTAAGCGTCTTGACGCTCGAATTCAAACGATGGACGGGCGTTCAGACCGTTTCGTTACCTCAGAGAAAAAAGATGTCATCATCGATTCATACGTTAAATGGCGTATCGAAGACTTTGGTCAATACTATCTTTCGACTGGTGGTGGTAACTCGTTAACCGCTCAAGCGCTTTTAGAACGTAAAGTGACAGATGTTCTACGTTCAGAAATTGGTGCTCGTGAAATTAAGCAAATCGTTTCAGGCCCTCGTAACAAGGCGGTTCTACCGACTGGTACTGATGTTGATGAATTGACAACGGAAGCAGCGAGAGAAGCGTTAGAAATCGATGGTGAACGCGATCAAGTTATGGAAGAAGTACTTAAGAGTACTCGTACCAGCGCGATGAAAGATTTGGGTGTTTACGTTGTTGATTTTCGTATGAAAAAAATTAACTTACCTGATGAAATCAGTGAGTCGATTTACCAACGTATGAGAGCTGAGCGTAAATCTGTTGCAAGTAAGCACCGTTCTCAAGGTCGTGAGAAAGCTGAAATCATCCGAGCTCAAGCGGAACTTGAGGTCGCAACTATCTTGGCTGAAGCAGATAGAATCGCTCGAGTTACTCGTGGTGATGCGGATGCAGAAGCGGCTAAGATTTATACGAGTGAGTATAATAAAGATCCTGAGTTCTTTAGTTTCTTACGTTCACTAAAAGCGTACGAGAAATCGTTTAGTAGTAAGAGTGACATTTTGGTGTTGGATCCTAATAGTGAGTTCTTCAAATATATGAATGACGCACAAGGCTCTAGCGAAAAATAGACATTCTGGTTATGACGAAAGGCTCCTTCGGGAGCCTTTTTTGTTTTGCTAGTTACAATTAAACCCACTTTTAGGAAATGCTCATGTCACAATCAGTTTGGATCGCAATCGGCTTTGTACTGATTGTAGAGGGTTTAGGGCCGCTATTAGCACCGTCAGGTTGGCGAAAAATGATGCAGCAGCTCAGTCATCAGCAAGATCATGACTTACGCAGGCTCGGAGGGTGTTTAGTTGTTGCTGGCGTGGTTATTAGTTATGTTTTTCTACATTAATTTTTATGATTGCTACTAATCACTTAATAATGCGGAGGCGGTGTTTCTTCTGATGGATCAGCAAGGTTACTCGTGTTTAATGATTTTATTTTACTGACCATAAATACCATCTGTTCTTGTATCTTACTCAATTGAAGCTGCTGCTGGCTTAAAGCATCATTGAGTTCTTCAATAGTTTGTTCCTGGAAAGCGATCTGACATTCCAAGTCATTAACTTTTACTTCTAGTTTTTTATCTTCGTTATCTGTCATGGGATTACTCATTCAAATTTCCAAGCCTCGGCAATTCCTGCAGAGGTTGCTGAAATGACTCGGCCGTCATTATCGAAAGCAGCATCATACACGACTGCGCGTGGAGGACGAGTATCTTTTGTTGGTGTTGCCTCGAAACTGTCCAATTTATTACCGGATTGTACTTGCCAAATGGTGACCTTGCTTGATGGTGTACCGGTAACAAGATACTTACCATCATCAGAAAAGCGTGCTGTTGAAAAAATAAGTTGGCGAGCAAAACTATTGAGCTGCGATAATTCTTCACCACGACTAATATCCCAAATTTTGGCTTGATTACCGCCATCGGAAGTAAATGCTAATTTTCCCTTTCTCTGGAGGGCAACTCTAACCACGCGTTGTTCATGCTCATAACTGCGGACAACCTGACCTGTTTGAGTGTCCCATAAATAAGCAAAATAGTCATTTCCGCCAGTTAAGGCATAACGGCCGTTGGCGGAAAGCGCTACAGTATTCACTTTTTCTTGATGGGCGAGGAACTCTAAGCGACGCCCATTGACTAAATCTAGATAAATGGCTTTACCATTGGATAAACCCATAAGAACTTGTTCGCCATCACTAGAAATATCGATATCACGAATCGTTCCGTCTGCAACGGACCAAAGCCCTGTAGCTTGAGACCATGCAAGATCCCAAACTGCAAAATTGTTGGTTCCGGCAGTAATGGCGTAGCGTTTATTATCTGAGATACGAATATGTTGAACTGGACTCGATTCCTGATCTAAAGCTCCTAGGTTTGCTAATTCTTTATTTTTTACCAAATCCCAAAGGCGAAGTTGTTGTTCTTGGGAAAATGTAATCGCGAACCGAGCATCACGACTCAAGCCAAAAGCGGTCGCACCAGATGGAGTTATCGACCATGTCTGATCTGGGGTCGCCGATAAAAAACAGCCATTTAACATAGCACTGACAACGGATATTATTAGGTAACGAGAAAATGTAAGCATCGGTTTAGATATCCACTTGAGTCTAAAGACAAACGAATCACATAAGGTTATATTGGTATAACAATCTATTGCGCGCCAATTCTTGTTGATGAATTGTGCGAAATAACGGTAGGTTTTCCTACCCATTCTGGAGAAATAAATGAAATCAATGTTTAAAGTGTCGCTACTAGCAGCAACAATTGCGTTAATGGCGGGATGTCAGGAAGAAGCGGCTGCCCCTGCAGAAGCTCCAGCGGTTGAAGCAGCTAAAACTGTTGAATTCAAAAATGATGATGAAAAAGTGGCTTATGCAATTGGTGTTTCTTTTGCAAATTACTTGGGCACTAGTTTAGATAAACCTAAAGAATTTGGTGTTGATTTAAGCAAAGAACTAGTGTTGAAAGGGATTGAGGATGCATTTGCTGAAAAGTCTTCATTGACAGAAGAAGAGATTCAAACAGCTCTACAAGATTTCGATACTCGCGTGAATGAATTAGCGACCGCTCAAGTTGAAGAGAAAGCAGCAGCCGCGAAAAAAGCGGGTGATGAATTCCGCGCAGAGTATGCAAAGAAAGATGGGGTAACTCAGACAGAATCTGGAATTTTATATCAAGTTCTAACAGAAGGTACTGGGGCTTCACCAGAAGCGAGCGATACAGTTGAAGTTCACTATAAAGGAACGTTGATTGACGGTACCCAATTTGACAGCTCTTACGATCGTAATGAGTCAGCGACCTTCCCTCTGGATCGCGTGATTCCTGGTTGGACAGAAGGTGTTCAACTAATGAAAGAAGGCTCTAAGTTTGAATTTGTCATTCCACCAGAGTTGGCTTACGGAGAAAATGATACGGGTACGATTCCACCGCATTCAACGTTAATATTTGAAGTTGAATTGCTTAAAGTCGTAAAACCGGAAGCACAACCTACTTCAGCAGAGTAAGCAAATTTAAATTAGCGTAAGATTTATTATGCTTATCTTCAAAAAAGCCTGAGTCTATCAGGCTTTTTTTGTATTTAATCCGATTAAATTGAGTTGGGAATTTGTTCTAAGTCACTTGATGACAATATTGCTGCTCATAACTTTAAAATTTTCTGATAAACTTACAGTAATTATTTGATAACTTGCATAAGGTTGGACGACAGTGACTACAACAGAAATGCTAAATGCAGAAATGCTGCTTGAATTGGAATCTGTCCATGTGAAACCATTTAGCGAGCACGATAAAATTATTCTTCATTCCTATGAAGCAGTAGTTGATGGTATTGCCAGTCTGATTGGTTCGTTTTGTGAAATCGTTCTACATTCATTAGAAGATCTCAATACTTCAGCGATTAAAATTGCAAATGGTGAGAATACTGGACGTCAGGTTGGTTCTCCAATTACAGATTTGGCGTTAAAAATGCTTCAAGATATTGAAGATTCAGAACGTAATTTTTCTCGTTCATATTTCACCCGAGCTAAGGGTGGAGTGTTGATGAAATCCATTACTATTGCAATCCGTAATGGGGACAACCGAGTTATTGGCTTATTGTGTATTAATGTGAATTTAGATGCGCCGTTCTCCGATGTACTAAGCTCATTTATGCCAACGCCAGAGGCCCAAGAAGCGGCATCGTCGGTGAATTTTGCTAGTGACGTCGAAGAATTGGTTGATCAAACCGTCGAACGAACCATTGAAGAAATTAATGCTGATAAATCGGTTTCGAATAATACTAAGAATCGTCAAATTGTTATGGCGCTGTTTGATAAAGGTATCTTTGATATTAAAGATGCGATTAACCGTGTTGCCGATCGCTTAAATATCTCTAAGCACACTGTTTATCTTTACATCCGCCAACGCAAAGTAGAAGAGTAAACGTGGCATTACGGTATACATTGGTGGTTAACGGCCCGATATATGGGACTCAAGCATCACGTAGTGCTTTTCAATTTGCTCAGGCATTAATTGAAAAAGGGCATCAATTAGTGAGTGTGTTCTTTTATCAAGCTGGCGTGACCAATGGAACTCGGTTAAGTGTTCCTGCGAATGATGAGTTTGACTTAGCGACAGCATGGCAGGAACTCGGTGCATTACATAATATCCAACTTGAGACATGCGTGGCCGCATCGTTACGGCGTGGAATGCTGAGTGAAAGCGAAGCAACACAACACCAGTTGAAAGGGGATAATCTTTCCGCGTCTTTTACTCAGGCCGGGTTAGGGAGTTTAGCGCAAGCTCTATTAACGCAAGATAGAGTGGTGCAGTTTTGAGTTCAGTAACATTCCTATTTCGCACATCTCCTCATTCAACGAGTGCTGGTCGTGAAGGTATCGATGCTTTATTAGCAGCTTCGGCTTATAGTGAAGACTTATGCGCGATATTTATTGGTGATGGTGTCGCTCAATTGCTCGCGGGGCAAGAAACCGATGATATTCTGAGTAAACATTATGCGCCAATGTTTAAGCTTCTCGAGCTTTATGATGTTGAGCGGATTTATGTATGTGGTGAATCTATGAAAAATATGGGATTGACCGTCGACCAATTGATTATTGAAGTTGAAGTTCTTGAACGACAAGCTATATCGCAGCGATTGCACGAAAGTGCCAAACTTCTTTCGTTTTAGTTAATGGTGTTTTCATGCTCCACATTGTAAAAAGTCAGCAAGCTATTCACGAACTTCTATCAAGTATTGAGCTTGGTGATACCGTGCTTTTAATTGAAGACTCGGTTTATCTTACAAACCCTAACCACCATTTGTATTCTCTTCTTACGAGCTTGAGTGACGTTACTGCTCTGAGACCGGATGTTCATGCAAGGGGGTTAGCCAACCTCATCAGCCAGAGCATTGCGCAGGTTAATTATGCTGAATTCGTCGAGCTAACTGTACGTCATCACTCTTCGTTAACCTGGGAATAAACCTATATTTTCAGAGGTTTAACTAATGGTTAGAAACTGATCGAAAAAAGATCAGTTTATTCCTTGACACATCTCCCACTGATGCATAGAATTTTGCGTCCCTATTTGTATGAAAATACATAGGTATAGATTTTTCACAAAGCTTATTTTAAGTAAATCAGGAGCTATTTAATGGCAACTATTAACCAGTTGGTTCGTAAGCCACGTGTAAAGCAAGTTGTTAAAACCAACGTGCCTGCACTGGAAGCGTGCCCACAAAAACGTGGTGTTTGTACTCGTGTTTACACGACAACACCTAAAAAACCTAACTCAGCACTTCGTAAAGTTTGTCGTGTTCGTTTGACAAACGGTTTCGAAGTTACTTCGTACATCGGTGGTGAAGGTCACAACCTTCAAGAGCACTCAGTTGTTCTTATCCGTGGTGGTCGTGTTAAAGACCTTCCGGGTGTACGTTACCACACAGTACGTGGTGCACTAGACTGTTCTGGCGTAAACAATCGTAAACAGTCTCGTTCTAAGTATGGTGTGAAGCGTCCTAAGTCTTAATATTTCTCTGTTGAAAGTTAAGTAAGGCCAAACATTTAATTAAATTATTAATTTGAAGAAACTTTAGAGTTTTGGATAACCTGAAGAAGACAACGGAGAATAACTATGCCACGTCGTCGCGTCATTAGTCAGCGCAAGATCCTTCCAGATCCTAAGTTCAAATCTGAACTGCTGGCAAAATTCGTTAACATCCTTATGGTTGACGGAAAAAAATCTACTGCAGAGAAAATTGTATACACTGCACTAGAAGCTATGGCTGAGAAATCTGGCCAAGATCACTTAGCTGTATTTGAACAAGCTCTTGAAAATGTTCGCCCTGGTGTCGAAGTTAAATCTCGTCGTGTGGGTGGTTCAACTTACCAAGTACCTGTAGAAGTACGTCCGATTCGTCGTAACGCACTTGCTATGCGTTGGTTGGTTGATGCTGCGCGTAAGCGTGGTGAAAAATCTATGGCTGCACGTCTAGCAGCAGAAATGTTAGATGCAGCAGAAAACAAAGGTTCTGCGGTTAAGAAACGTGAAGACGTTCACCGTATGGCTGACGCGAACAAAGCGTTCGCACATTACCGCTGGTAATAACGTCGGTAATACCTTTAGTGCTGCGAGTCTTCTCGCAGCACTTTGCTATTCTAAGGTTCACCTTAGTAAGAGGATACAATCGTGGCTCGTAAAACTCCTATCGAGCGTTACCGCAATATCGGTATTTGTGCTCATGTAGATGCCGGTAAGACAACCACTACTGAGCGTATTCTGTTTTATACAGGTCTTTCTCACAAAATAGGCGAAGTTCACGATGGTGCCGCGACCATGGATTGGATGGAGCAGGAACAAGAGCGTGGAATAACGATCACCTCTGCTGCAACCACGACATTCTGGCATGGCATGGAAACTCAGTTTCCGGAACATCGCATCAACATTATCGATACTCCTGGACACGTTGACTTCACGATTGAAGTAGAACGTTCATTACGCGTGCTCGATGGTGCTGTTGTTGTATTTTGTGGTTCTTCTGGTGTAGAACCTCAGTCAGAAACCGTATGGCGTCAAGCAGACAAATACCAAGTTCCAAGACTCGTATTTGTGAATAAAATGGACCGTACTGGTGCCGACTACCTGCGTGTAATCGATCAAATTAAACATCGTCTTGGTGCTAACCCTGTGCCACTTCAACTCAATATTGGATCTGAAGAGGATTTCAAAGGTGTCATCGACCTGATCAAGATGAAAGCAATCAACTGGAACGAAGCCGATCAAGGCATGTCTTTCACTTATGAAGATATTCCAGAAGATATGCAAGATGAAGCTGAAGAGTGGCGCAACAACTTAGTTGAAGCGGCAGCTGAAGCGAATGAAGAATTGATGGATAAATACCTTGAAGAAGGTGAATTATCTGAAGAAGAAGTTAAACTCGGTCTTCGTATCCGTACTCTGAATAATGAGATAGTTCTCGCTACTTGCGGTAGTGCATTTAAGAACAAAGGAGTACAAGCGGTACTTGATGCTGTGATTGAATACCTTCCATCTCCAACTGACGTACCTGCAATTAAGGGAATCGGTCATGCGGACAAGGAAGTGGAGCGTCATGCCGATGACAAAGAACCGTTTGCTTCTTTAGCGTTTAAAATTGCGACAGACCCATTTGTTGGAACATTAACGTTTCTTCGAGTGTATTCAGGTGTCATTAGCACTGGTGATACCGTTTATAACTCGGTGAAGGAAAAAAGAGAACGTTTGGGCCGCATTGTACAAATGCATGCCAATAAGCGTGATGAAGTAAAAGAAATCCGAGCGGGTGATATTGCAGCGGCTGTAGGCCTAAAAGATGTCACTACGGGGGATACGTTGTGCGATCAGAACCACAAAGTGATTCTTGAACGTATGGAGTTTCCTGATCCCGTAATACAGATCGTTGTTGAGCCTCGCTCACAAGCTGATCAGGATAAAATGGCCATTGCACTAGGTAAATTAGCAATGGAAGATCCATCTTTCCATGTAGAAACGGATGATGAAACAGGTCAAACCTTGATTTCTGGAATGGGTGAACTACACCTAGATATCATTGTTGACCGAATGAAGCGTGAGTTCAGCGTTGACTGTAATGTTGGTAACCCTCAAGTTTCGTACCGTGAAAATATTCTTGGTACATCAAACGCTGAAGGTAAATTCATTCGCCAACCCGTTGGTGGAAAAGGTCAATATGGTCACGTTTGGCTTAAACTTGAACCTGCAGAAGTAGGAGATGGTTTAATCTTTATTGACGAAAGCGTTGGTGGAGTTATTCCTCAAGAATATATTGCTCCGATAGCGAAAGGTATCGAAGAGCAAATGAACAATGGTGTATTAGCTGGCTATCCAATTGTGGATATTAAGGTCACTTTATACGATGGTTCATTCCACGATGTTGACTCAAGTGAAGTAGCGTTTAAAATAGCGGCATCAATGGCGTTTAAGAAAGGGGTTATGGATGCTCAACCCGTTGTTCTTGAACCGCTAATGAAAGTTGAAGTAACCACACCGGAAGATTGGATGGGTGATGTTGTTGGCGATTTAAACCGTCGTCGCGGCATGATTGAAGGTATGGATGAGGGGCTAGCTGGCTTAAAAATCATTCATTCTAAAGTCCCATTATCGGAAATGTTTGGTTATGCAACTGCGTTGCGTTCTGCTACTCAAGGGCGTGCTTCTTACTCTATGGAGTTTGTTGAATACGCTGAAGTACCAAAGAATGTTGCCAATGCAATTATTGCAGAGCGCACTTAGTTGTTATCGATTAACAATGAATCTATTGCGCTAACGGAAGTTGACGCATAAAATAGCAATTTCTGGAGCTCCTCAAGATAAACGTTACTTGGGGTGAATCTTAACTAGGAAGGAACACGATCGTGTCTAAAGAAAAATTTGAACGTACGAAACCGCACGTAAACGTTGGTACTATCGGCCACGTTGACCACGGTAAAACA
>NZ_JBTAMQ010000024.1:0-26742 GCF_054404255.1 Vibrio phycocola | reverse complement strand
AAGGTCTACGTTTCGCGATTCGTGAAGGTGGCCGTACAGTAGGTGCTGGTGTTGTAGCTAAAGTTATTGCTTAATAATTTGACTATGCACTAGAAAAAGGGGCATCATTTGATGCCCTTTTTCTGCATTGCATCTTTTTTTTGCTCAGAAATAGGGCAGAATAAGATAAAAGTACGTAAGTACTCTTATTTTAGATGTTAGTCTTTAGACTAATATCGGTTGGTTTAGCCCTGCAACAGCGGGGTCATTGTCGTTTTATAGTAAGACTTGTTACAGGTTGGTTTATGAAAGCAAATCATGCTGAAACTCCTGCTAGCTCAAGTGCAGCAGACAAATTTAAGTGGCTAATCGCTATTGCATTGTTAGTTGTCGCTGTTGTGGGTAACTCCCTTTATGGTGAGACAGTTTCTGTGGTTATCCGTACCGCAAGCGTTATTGTTCTGATTGCATTAGCATTAGGCCTAGCAGCAACCACGATTAAAGGTAAAGCTGCGATCGTTTTTGCCCGAGAAGCTCGTATTGAAATCCGCAAAGTTGTTTGGCCTACTCGCCAAGAAACAATGCAAACGACACTGATAGTGTTAGCGGTGAGTGTCGTAATGGCATTAGCATTATGGGGTATCGACGGCATAATGGTTCGTCTTGTTGAGTTTGCAACTGGAGTATAGAGGGTCCAATACATGAGTGAAGCTCCAAAAAAACGCTGGTACGTTGTTCAAGCCTTTTCTGGCTTTGAAGGTCGCGTATCACAGTCGTTACGTGAACACATCAAAATCCATGCAATGGAAGACTATTTTGGTGAAGTACTTGTTCCTACGGAAGAAGTCATCGAAATGCGAGCGGGTCAGCGTCGTAAGAGTGAACGTAAGTTCTTTCCGGGATATGTACTAGTACAAATGGTGATGAATGATGAATCATGGCACCTAGTACGTAGTATTCCTCGTGTTATGGGGTTCATTGGTGGTACATCAGACCGTCCTGCACCAATTACTGATAAAGAAGCCGATGCAATTCTGAATCGTCTTGAGCAAGCGAACGAAGCCCCTCGTCCTAAGACGATGTTTGAAGCTGGTGAGTTAGTTCGAGTTAACGATGGCCCATTTGCTGACTTTAACGGTACAGTTGAAGAAGTTGATTACGATAAAAGTCGTATTAAGGTGTCAGTATCGATCTTTGGTCGAGCAACACCAGTTGAACTAGAGTTTGGTCAAGTCGAAAAAGCTGACTAAATAATAGTCAATTAAAAACTTGTCAAAGGCGTGAAATCTGATTATAATTTCGCGCCTTTTTATAGGTGTTTATTCACATCGGGGAGCTGATTAGACCATCAGCGCTATTACCCAAACATTAGGAAATATCATGGCTAAGAAAGTTGAAGCTTATATCAAGTTGCAAGTTGCAGCTGGTATGGCAAACCCAAGTCCACCGGTTGGTCCTGCTCTAGGTCAACGTGGTGTTAATATCATGGAATTCTGTAAAGCATTTAATGCAAAAACAGAATCTGTAGAGAAAGGTCTTCCAATTCCAGTGGTTATCACTGTATATAACGACCGTTCTTTCACGTTTGTTACTAAGACTCCACCAGCATCAGTTCTTCTTAAGAAAGCTGCGGGTATCAAGTCTGGCTCTTCACGTCCAAACACTGAAAAAGTGGGTACAATCACTGACGCTCAAGTCCAAGAAATCGCAGAAACTAAAGCTGCGGATATGACTGGTGCTGATATCGAAGCAACAAAACGTTCTATTGCGGGTACTGCTCGTTCAATGGGCCTAGTGGTTGAGGGTTAAGAAAATGGCAAAATTAACTAAGCGTATGCGTACGATCCGCGAGAAAGTTGACGTCACTAAAGAATACGAAATCAACGAAGCAGTTGCTCTTCTTAAAGAACTTGCAACTGCAAAATTCGCAGAATCTGTTGATGTAGCGGTAAATCTAGGTATCGATGCACGTAAATCTGACCAAAACGTACGTGGAGCAACTGTTCTACCTCACGGTACTGGTCGTGAAGTTCGTGTTGCTGTATTTACTCAAGGTGCAAACGCTGAAGCTGCGAAAGAAGCTGGCGCTGACCTAGTAGGTATGGAAGACCTTGCTGATCTTGTTAAGAAAGGCGAAATGAACTTTGACGTTGTTGTTGCTTCTCCTGATGCAATGCGCGTTGTTGGTCAATTGGGTACAATCTTAGGTCCTCGTGGTCTAATGCCAAACCCTAAAGTTGGTACTGTAACTCCTAATGTTGCTGAAGCAGTAAAAAATGCTAAAGCTGGTCAGGTTCGTTACCGTAACGACAAAAATGGTATTATCCACACTACCATTGGTAAAGCGACGTTTGAACCAAGTCAAATTCAAGAGAACCTTGAAGCTTTACTTGTTGCATTGAAAAAAGCAAAACCATCAAGTGCAAAAGGTGTTTTCATTAAGAAAGTAAGCATCTCTACCACTATGGGTGCTGGTGTTGCACTAGATCAAGCGACACTAAATACGCAAGCGCAACAATAAATAGCATTTGCTAGAGCGTGAAATTAATGTATAATTTCGCGCTCAAAATATTTGTGGTTGGGGCTGATAGTTGCTTAAATTTTAAGCAAAATACAGTCTCCGTCCAAGACCGTAGGTGTTATTTAGTAATAAATAACTTAATCAAGCCTACGTAGATGGTGCCCGAACTGACAGAAAGATTTATTTTAATAGAACTTTCTTCTGGGAATGCACCTTAAAGCGCTCACTGTTATCGATGATAGTGAGTGGTGTAACGACAACCAGGAGTAAATCCAAAATGGCTTTAAACCTTCAAGGCAAACAAGCAATTGTTGCAGAAGTCAACGAAGCGGCCAGTGGTGCACTTTCTGCAGTTGTTGCCGACTCTCGTGGTGTTGAAGTGTCTGATATGACAACTCTACGTAAACAAGCGCGTGAAGCGGGCGTTTACCTTAAAGTTGTACGTAACACACTAGCACGTCGCGCAGTAGAAGGCACAGCTTACGAATGTCTAAAAGACGTATTCGTAGGTCCTACTTTGATCGGTTTCTCTAATGAGCACCCAGGTGCTGCAGCGCGTATCTTTAAAGATTTCGCGAAAGAGAACAAGAAATTCGAGATCAAAGCAGCTGCATTTGAAGGCGCAGTTACTGACGTTGAAGTACTAGCGACACTACCAACTTACGACGAAGCAATTGCACGCTTGATGATGTGCATGAAAGAAGCTTCTGCAGGCAAATTGGTACGTACTATCGCTGCTGTCCGTGATCAGAAAGAAGAAGCAGCGGCATAAGCCGAACTTTTTACTGATTACTTATTAAACTTATTGTTGACTTAAAAGAGAATTGTTATGTCTATTACTAACGAGCAAATCCTAGACGCAGTTGCAGAAATGTCTGTAATGCAAGTTGTTGAACTAATCACTGCAATGGAAGAAAAATTCGGTGTTTCTGCTGCTGCTGCAGTTGTAGCTGGCGGCGCTGCTGCTGGTGGCGATGCTGCTGCTGAGCAAACTGAATTTGACGTAATCCTAACTGCTGCTGGCGGTAACAAAGTATCTGTTATCAAAGCAGTACGTGGTGCTACTGGCCTAGGTCTTAAAGAAGCTAAAGGTCTTGTTGATGGCGCTCCAGCTGCGATCAAAGAAGGCATTGAAAAAGCAGAAGCAGAAGCTCTTAAAGCTACTCTTGAAGAAGCTGGTGCATCTGTTGAGCTTAAGTAATTATTGCTTAAAAGCTTAGCCGAAAGGCTAATGGCTGGTGGTTAATTAACCACCAGCCTTTTTGCGCTGTAGGGTGTTGACGATTTTTCCGCTGTTCTTTGTCAATCATCTTTGCAAAAATACTTCGTCGTAAGACGTAGTACTACTACGAAACAGCTAGTTAGTCTCTGTCCAATGCCTTTGTTATGATAAAGGTGGGCAGTTTGGGTCACTTATCAGCGAGCTGAGGAACCCCATGGTTTACTCTTATACCGAGAAAAAGCGCATCCGTAAGGACTTTGGTACTCGTCCACAAGTATTGGACATTCCATACCTGCTATCGATCCAACTCGATTCATTCGAGAAATTTATCGAGCAGGACCCTGAAGGACAATATGGTCTAGAAGCCGCTTTTCGTTCTGTATTTCCAATACAGAGCTATAACGGCAACTCTGAGCTGCAATACGTTAGCTACCGTCTTGGTGAGCCAGTCTTTGATGTTAAAGAATGTCAAATTCGTGGCGTTACATTCTCCAAACCACTACGCGTTAAGCTACGCCTGGTTATCTATGATAGAGATGCACCAGCAGGTACTGTAAAAGATATTAAAGAACAAGAAGTCTACATGGGTGAAATCCCATTGATGACTGATAATGGTACCTTCGTGATCAATGGTACCGAGAGGGTTATCGTATCCCAGTTGCATAGAAGCCCTGGTGTGTTTTTCGATAGCGATAAGGGTAAAACTCACTCTTCAGGTAAAGTTTTATACAACGCTCGAATCATACCTTACCGTGGTTCTTGGTTGGACTTCGAATTCGATCCTAAGGACAATTTGTTTGTTCGTATCGACCGTCGTCGTAAACTACCTGCTTCGATCATTCTTCGTGCACTTGGAAAATCGACGCAAGAGATTTTGGATCTCTTCTTCGAAAAAGTGAACTTCGAAATTAAAGAAAAAACGTTAATGATGGCATTAGTGCCTGAGCGTCTACGTGGTGAAACAGCTAGCTTTAATATTGAAGCTAACGGTACAACGTATGTCGAACAGGGACGTCGTGTTACTGCACGCCACATTCGTAAACTTGAGAAAGATGGCATTGAATTCATCGAAGTACCTGTTGAGTACATCGTTGGTAAAATATCTGCTCAAGATTACATTAACGAAGCAACTGGCGAAGTTATTGTCGGTGCAAACCAAGAGTTTACTCTTGAAGCCCTTGCGAATATTTCTCAAGCGGGTATCAAAGAACTTGAGTGTTTATACACTAACGATTTAGATCATGGCTCTTTCATGTCTGATACGTTACGTGTCGATAGCACGACAGATCGTATTTCTGCATTAGTCGAAATTTATCGAATGATGCGCCCTGGTGAGCCACCAACAAAAGAAGCAGCTGAGTCGTTATTCGAAAGCTTATTCTTCAATCCAGATCGTTATGATTTATCAACGGTTGGACGAATGAAGTTTAACAGTTCGATTTCACGTCCAGATGCTGGCGAGCAAGGTACTCTCGATGAAGTTGATATCATCGCGGTAATGAGCAAGCTAATCGGAATTCGTAATGGTATCGGAGAGGTTGATGATATCGACCACTTGGGTAACCGTCGTATCCGTAGTGTTGGCGAAATGGCTGAGAACCAATTCCGTGTTGGTTTAGTTCGTGTCGAGCGTGCAGTAAAAGAACGTTTGAGCCTTGGTGACCTTGATGCAATCATGCCTCAAGATCTGATCAATGCTAAGCCTATTTCTGCAGCGGTAAAAGAGTTCTTTGGCTCTTCTCAACTGTCTCAGTTTATGGACCAAAACAACCCGTTATCAGAAGTGACGCACAAGCGTCGTATTTCTGCATTGGGTCCAGGTGGTTTGACTCGTGAGCGTGCTGGCTTTGAAGTTCGTGACGTACACGTAACTCACTATGGTCGTTTATGTCCTATTGAAACACCTGAAGGTCCAAACATCGGATTGATCAACTCATTATCAGCGTTTGCACGTTGTAATGAATATGGTTTCCTTGAAACACCTTATCGTCGTGTTATCGATGGTGTGGTTACCGATGATGTAGACTACTTATCAGCTATTGAAGAAGGTCAGTTTGTTATCGCTCAGGCGAACGCATATTTGACTGATGATGGTAAGTTTGGCGATGAGCTGGTTACGGCCCGTCAAAAAGGTGAATCTGGTTTACACCCACGTGAAGAAGTTAACTACATGGACGTTGCGACGAACCAAGTAGTTTCAATTGCGGCATCGTTGATTCCATTCCTTGAACACGATGATGCGAACCGAGCTTTGATGGGTGCAAACATGCAACGTCAGGCGGTTCCAACTTTGCGTGCAGATAAGCCGCTTGTTGGTACTGGTATCGAACGTAATGTTGCGGTTGATTCAGGTGTTACAGCAGTTGCTAAACGTGGCGGTTCTGTTCAATCAGTGGATGCATCACGCATCGTAGTTAAAGTTAATGAAGAAGAGTTGGTACCAGGCGAAGCCGGTATCGATATCTATAACTTGACTAAATACACCCGTTCGAACCAAAACACGTGTATTAACCAACGTCCATGTGTCATGCCTGGTGAACCTGTTGCTCGTGGTGATGTTCTTGCTGATGGTCCTTCAACTGATCTTGGTGAACTTGCACTTGGGCAAAACATGCGTATCGCATTTATGCCTTGGAATGGTTATAACTTCGAAGACTCGATTTTAGTATCTGAACGCGTAGTTCAGGAAGACCGTTTCACGACAATCCACATTCAAGAGTTATCTTGTGTGGCTCGTGATACCAAGTTAGGTTCAGAAGAAATTACAGCTGATATTCCAAACGTAGGTGAATCTGCACTCTCTAAACTCGATGAGTCAGGTATCGTTTATATTGGTGCTGAAGTTAAAGGCGGTGACATCTTAGTGGGTAAAGTTACTCCTAAAGGTGAAACTCAATTAACTCCAGAAGAAAAACTATTGCGTGCAATCTTCGGCGAAAAAGCGTCTGACGTAAAAGACACGTCATTACGCGTACCTAACTCAGTGAGTGGTACGGTAATTGATGTTCAAGTCTTTACTCGTGATGGCGTCGAAAAAGATAAGCGTGCATTAGAAATCGAACAGATGCAGCTTAAAGAAGCGAAAAAAGACCTTACAGAAGAGTTCCAAATTCTTGAAGGTGGTTTACTAGCTCGTGTTCGTAGCGTACTTATCGCCGGTGGTTTCTCTGAAGCGAAACTGGATGGTATTGAACGTAAGAGATGGCTAGAGCAATCTGTTGAAGATGAAGAGCTTCAAAACCAGCTTGAGCAACTTGCTGAGCAATGGGATGAGCTTAAATCTGATTTCGATAAGAAATTTGAAACCAAGCGTCGCAAAATCACTCAAGGTGATGACTTAGCGCCGGGCGTACTGAAGATCGTTAAAGTTTACCTTGCGGTTAAACGTCGTATTCAGCCTGGTGATAAGATGGCGGGTCGTCACGGTAACAAAGGTGTTATCTCTAAGATTAACCCAGTGGAAGACATGCCATACGATGAGAAAGGTAATCCTGTCGACATCGTGCTTAACCCACTAGGTGTACCATCGCGTATGAACATCGGTCAGATCCTAGAAGTTCACTTAGGTGCAGCGGCTAAAGGTATCGGCGATAAAGTCAACCAGATGGTGAAAGAACAGCAAGAGCTTGCGAAGCTTCGCGAATTCTTGCAAGAGGTATATAGCCTTGGTGACGATAATCGCCAGGTAGTCGATATTGCTGAGCTTAGTGATGATGCAGTACGCACATTAGCTGAAAACTTACGTGGTGGTTTACCGGTAGCGACTCCTGTCTTTGATGGGGCAGCCGAATCAGAAATCAAACGTCTATTGAAACTAGCGGATTTACCTGAATCAGGTCAGTTAACGTTATTTGATGGCCGTACTGGTGATTCGTTTGAGCGTCCAGTTACAGTAGGGTACATGTACATGCTGAAACTGAACCACCTTGTTGACGATAAGATGCACGCTCGTTCAACGGGTTCATATAGCTTAGTAACTCAGCAACCACTTGGTGGTAAAGCTCAGTTCGGTGGTCAGCGTTTCGGTGAGATGGAAGTATGGGCACTAGAAGCATACGGTGCTGCTTACACTCTACAAGAAATGCTTACTGTTAAGTCTGATGACGTTAACGGTCGTACGAAGATGTATAAAAACATCGTCGACGGTAACCACAGCATGGATCCTGGTATGCCTGAATCATTCAACGTATTGTTGAAAGAGATTCGCTCACTAGGTATCAATATCGAGCTAGAAGACGAAGAGTAATCCTTTTTCTATTGTGAATAGAAACTGGGTTATCTGGTAGAAAAGGTGCCAGCCATATACTGGTTGGCCCTTTTTAACTCCTTACAGGAGCTGATTGTGAAAGACTTATTAAACTTTCTAAAAGCACAGCATAAGACCGAAGAATTTAATGCTATTAAAATCGGTCTATCTTCACCTGATATGATCCGTTCATGGTCATTCGGTGAAGTGAAAAAACCTGAAACAATCAACTATCGTACGTTCAAACCTGAACGTGATGGTCTGTTTTGTGCGCGTATTTTTGGACCAGTTAAAGATTATGAATGTCTTTGTGGTAAATATAAGCGTCTAAAACACCGCGGTGTGATTTGTGAAAAATGTGGTGTTGAAGTTACTCAAACTAAAGTTCGTCGTGACCGTATGGGACACATTGAACTAGCGTCACCTGTTGCCCACATCTGGTTCCTAAAATCGCTACCATCTCGCATCGGCCTATTAATGGATATGCCGCTACGTGATATCGAGCGAGTACTATACTTCGAAATGTACGTGGTAACTGAACCAGGTATGACTGATCTCGAGAAAGCTCAGCTTCTTACTGAAGAAGAGTACTTAGATCGTCTCGAAGAGTGGGGTGACGAATTTGTAGCTAAGATGGGTGCGGAAGCGATTAAAGATTTGCTGACCACCATGGATCTGAACGCAGAAATCGAAATGATGCGTGAAGAGCTACAAACAACAAATTCTGAAACCAAGCGTAAGAAAGTAACTAAACGTCTTAAATTAATTGAAGCGTTTGTGTTGTCGGGCAATAAGCCTGAGTGGATGATTTTAACTGTACTTCCAGTTCTTCCACCTGACCTTCGTCCTCTAGTACCACTAGATGGCGGTCGTTTTGCGACATCAGATCTAAACGATTTATACCGTCGTGTTATTAACCGTAATAACCGTTTGAAGCGTCTTTTAGAGCTTGCGGCTCCGGACATCATCGTGCGTAACGAAAAGCGTATGTTGCAAGAGTCTGTTGATGCGCTTCTTGATAATGGTCGTCGCGGCCGTGCGATTACGGGTTCTAACAAGCGTCCACTTAAATCGCTTGCGGATATGATCAAAGGTAAACAAGGTCGTTTCCGTCAGAACTTACTTGGTAAACGTGTTGATTACTCTGGTCGTTCTGTAATCACTGTTGGTCCAACACTACGTTTGCATCAATGTGGTCTTCCTAAGAAGATGGCATTGGAACTGTTTAAACCATTTATCTATAGCAAGCTTGAAACTCGTGGCATGGCAACGACAATCAAAGCAGCGAAGAAAATGGTAGAGCGCGAAGAAGCGGTTGTTTGGGATATCCTAGACGAAGTTATTCGTGAACACCCAGTATTACTTAACCGTGCACCAACATTGCACCGTCTTGGTATTCAAGCATTTGAACCAGTACTAATCGAAGGTAAAGCGATTCAGCTTCACCCACTCGTGTGTGCGGCATATAACGCTGACTTCGATGGTGACCAAATGGCGGTACACGTGCCTCTTACTTTAGAAGCACAACTTGAAGCTCGTACTTTGATGATGTCGACAAACAACATTTTGTCACCAGCATCAGGTGATCCAATCATCGTTCCTTCACAGGACGTTGTATTGGGCCTTTATTATATGACTCGTGAAAAAGTAAATGGTAAAGGTGAAGGAATGTATCTTTCTGGCCCAGCAGAGGCAGAAAAAGCATACCGCACTAAAATGGTAGAGCTTCATTCTCGCGTTAAAGTTCGTATTACCGAAACTGTTCGTGATGAAGATGGCAACGAAACCACTGACACTCGTTTGATCGATACTACAATCGGCCGAGCAATGTTGTGGCAAATTGTTCCAAGTGGTCTTCCTTACAGCATCGTTAACCAAAAATTAGGTAAGAAACAGATCTCTAACCTACTTAACGAGGCATATCGTAAGCTTGGTCTAAAAGATACGGTTATCTTTGCTGACCAAATCATGTATACCGGTTTTGCTTATGCAGCACTATCAGGTGTTTCTGTTGGTATCGACGATATGGTTGTACCAGACGCGAAATACACTGAGATTGCAGAAGCAGAAGAAGAAGTTCGCGAAATCCAAGAACAGTTCCAATCTGGTCTTGTAACGGCGGGTGAACGCTATAACAAAGTTATCGATATTTGGGCTTCAACCAATGATCGCGTAGCAAAAGCGATGATGGCAAATCTATCTTCTGAAAGCGTCATTAACCGTGACGGTGAAGAAGAAGAGCAAGAGTCATTTAACAGCATCTATATGATGGCTGACTCAGGCGCTCGTGGTTCTGCTGCTCAGATTCGTCAGTTAGCGGGTATGCGTGGTTTGATGGCTCGTCCAGATGGTTCAATCATCGAAACGCCAATTACAGCGAACTTTAAAGAAGGTCTAAACGTACTTCAGTACTTTATCTCAACGCACGGTGCTCGTAAGGGTCTTGCGGATACAGCACTGAAAACAGCAAACTCGGGTTATTTGACTCGTCGTCTAGTAGACGTTGCTCAAGACGTTGTAGTAACTGAACACGATTGTGGTACTCAAGAAGGTGTCGATATGATGCCTCATATCGAAGGTGGTGACGTTAAAGTTCCACTTACTGAGTTAGCGCTTGGTCGTGTTATTGCTGAAGATGTATTGAAGCCGGGTACTGACGATATTCTTATTCCACGTAACACATTGATTGACGAGAAATGGTGTCAGATCATTGATGAAAACTCAGTGGATAAGATGCGTGTTCGTTCAGTTGTAACGTGTGAATCTGACTTCGGTTGTTGTTCTCTATGTTATGGTCGTGACCTAGCACGTGGCCACTTAGTTAACCAAGGTGAATCAGTCGGTGTTATTGCAGCACAGTCTATCGGTGAACCAGGTACACAGCTAACGATGCGTACATTCCACATTGGTGGTGCGGCATCAACAGCTGCTGCGGAAAACAGCATTCAAGCGAAAAACAAAGGTTCGATTAAGATCCATAACGCCAAATTTGTTACTAACAAAGACGGCAAGATTGTAATTACTTCTCGTGCATCTGAAATGACTATCGTTGATGAGTTCGGTCGTACGAAAGAGAAACACAAGCTTCCTTATGGTTCGATCCTAAGTAAAGGTGATGGCGCGTCAGTTGAAAACGGTGAAACTGTTGCAAACTGGGAAGCGCACACTATGCCAATCATCACTGAAGTGGCTGGTCGAATCCAGTTCGTTGATATGATTGATGGTGTTACTGTTTCTCGTCAAACAGATGATCTTACTGGTTTATCTTCAAGTGAAGTGACAGAGCCTGCTGCTCGTCCTGCTGCTGGTAAAGACATTCGCCCTGCTATTAAGCTTGTTGATAGCAATGGTAAAGATGTGATGATTCCTGGTACTGATATGCCGGCTTCATACTTCTTACCAGGTAAAGCGATTGTTAATATCGAAGATGGAAAAGAAGTAGGAGTGGGTGATACGCTTGCTCGTATTCCTCAGAAATCTGGTGGTAACCGAGATATCACGGGTGGTCTACCTCGCGTAGCCGACTTGTTTGAAGCTCGTAAGCCAAAAGAGCCTGCTATTCTTGCTGAGTACACTGGTACAGTATCATTCGGTAAAGAAACGAAAGGTAAACGTCGTTTATGCATCACTCGTGAAGGCAATGATGTTTACGAAGAGATGATTCCTAAGCATCGTCAGCTTAACGTGTTTGAAGGTGAGAAGATCGAACGTGGTGATGTTATCGCCGACGGTCCTGAGTCTCCACATGATATCCTACGTTTACGTGGTATTCATGCTGTGACTGAGTACATTGCTAACGAAGTACAAGAAGTTTACCGTTTACAAGGTGTTAAGATTAACGATAAGCACATCGAAACTATCGTTCGTCAGATGCTACGTAAATGTACAATCACCTTCGCCGGTGACTCTGACTTCTTAGCGGGTGAACAGCTTGAATACGCTCAAGTTAAGATCGCCAACCGTCAACTTGAAGCTGAAGGCAAAGAGCCAGCACGCTTTGAGCGCGAGTTGTTAGGTATCACTAAAGCATCGCTAGCGACTGAATCCTTCATTTCAGCAGCATCGTTCCAAGAAACGACGCGCGTATTGACGGAAGCAGCGGTATCGGGCAAACGTGATGAACTTCGTGGTCTTAAAGAGAACGTAATCGTTGGACGCTTAATCCCTGCGGGTACTGGTTTTGCTTATCACCAAGATCGCCAAGCTAAGCGCGCTGAAATACAAGAAGGTCCGTCAGCTGAACAAGCGACAGACAATCTTGCAGCATTGCTTAATGCAGGTTTCTCTTCTGAAGAGTAAAGATTGCTACTAATAGAAAAGGCGCCGAAAGGCGCCTTTTTTGTATCTGAGATTGTTATGACCAGAATATTATAAGAGGATAGTACTCAAACTACCTGTATGAGTTACGCTCCTGGTGGAATCGATAAGCTATCTAAAATGAGCTGAATTAATTGGTCTTCAACTTCAAAACGTATTTCGATCAGTTCACCAATCAAAGACATATCTTCATCAAATCCTTCAATGCTCTCTTCTGCATCCATGTCGATATATTTTTCAGAAAAGTTGAGCAGTGGAGTGGTTGTTTGAACGATATTTGCGTAGGTTTGGTCAATTTCTTCCGTTGTTTTGAATCCAGTTGCTCGCCACTTTTCCATGACCATATCGTAGATTTTAAAATGCCCTTCTGAGATATAATCAATTAGTTGGCGACAGAAACTGTCCATTTCACTACTGGTCGGCAGCTTAGTCAATGTCTGTGCATTAGGTTGTAAAGATAACAACTTACAGTATTCGACGATTAAGGATTGGCGTTGTGATAACCAATGATCAATAACATCGCTGGAGCCGCCCCACTGTTCTCGCGCAGTTTCAAATTTTGTTAGCATGGCTATGCCCTCATATTTTGACCAATCATAAATGTTGGCCTCTTATCGGGACGTTAAATCGTTGCCCCAATTTTCACTCAAAAGCTTATCGTGTTTAAAATCATATATTTTAAACACTGACATCAATTTAGATTGCCAGTAAAATAGTTCTACTGCAAGGAGTTAGAGGTGATCATGTTAGCAAATAGCGATATTAGCTGTGCCTATTGGTGCGTTGTTTCAGGAAGTGATCTGTGGCTGATAAATGGAGAACTACCGTGTGGAACTGCTCAGCAATTGTCACTTCCTAAAGACTCAGCAATTGAAGTTGCCAAGTATCAAGGTTTACCGGTCTATTGGGTTAATGAAGAAGACGTTGACGTTGAATTGGAGATGCACTCGTTAAGAGAATTAATCTGTGCTGATGAAGATATTTTTCTTGCTGCGAGCAAAGCGGTACAGTTTGGCCATATGACACAAACTCAACGTTTTTGCTCTCAATGTGGCGGGCGTACTCATTTAAATCATCGAGAAACATCGATGCAGTGCCAAGATTGTCGAACGCTCCATTATCCGCGTATTTTCCCATGTATTATTGTCGCAGTCCGCTCTCAGGATAAGATTCTTTTAGCTCAACATCCTCGTCACCGTAATGGAATGTATACCGTAATCGCAGGGTTTGTCGAAGTCGGAGAGACGCTTGAGCAGTGTGTCGCACGAGAGGTAAAAGAAGAGACTGGAATAACGGTAACTAATATTCGCTATTTTGGCAGTCAACCTTGGGCATTTCCTTCCAGTATTATGGTGGCCTTTCTTGCTGACTATGAATCAGGAACGATTAAACCGGATTATTCTGAACTCAGTGATGCGGCGTGGTTTGGTGCTCAAGAGTTACCCCCAGTAGCGCCAGTTGGTACGATTGCGCGAGCCTTAATCGATAAGACATTAGATGATATTAAAACGATATCTTAGTGTTAGGATAAACACGAGACGAGATATAAAACGAAAAAAAGCCCTCCGGCGCGGAGGGGGTAATTAAGGTCGTTGAGACTCCGAGAGTATTATTCTCAGTACAGCATTAATAATAGTAATTTTCGCTAGCGGATCAGTTTTTATCACTATTGATAGTAATGTAGCAATGAACGCCTCTATCTTTATTTCAACAACTTGATCCAGCTTGCAAAGTATTGATTAATCCTTTGAATTGTACGAAAGTTCACCACCTGTTGAGTATTAATTTACGATTCTGATTTGAGCTTAGTCAAAGAACCATTGATAATGTAAAAAAGAGAATAAAAATAGCCGTTCGATATCCTAAAAAAATGGAAGAGACCATGACCGAATTAAAGAATGATACCTATCTACGTGCTTTGCTCAAGCAGCCTGTTGACTACACTCCCGTTTGGATGATGCGTCAAGCAGGGCGCTATTTACCGGAGTATCGAGCAACTCGTGGTCAGGCTGGTGACTTTATGTCTTTGTGTAAAAATGCAGAGTTAGCATCAGAGGTAACATTACAGCCATTGCGTCGTTTTAAGCTTGATGCTGCAATACTATTTTCCGATATTCTTACAATTCCTGATGCGATGGGGCTAGGTCTATATTTTGAACAAGGGGAAGGGCCGAAATTTACCTCTCCAATTCGAAGCCGATCTGATGTAGATAAGCTTCCTATTCCCGATCCTGAAGGTGAGCTTCAATACGTAATGAATGCTGTTCGTCAGATTCGTACTGATTTAAAAGGAGAGGTACCACTGATTGGCTTTTCGGGAAGCCCTTGGACACTCGCAACTTATATGGTTGAAGGGGGAAGCTCGAAAGCATTTACGTTGATCAAGCGTATGATGTATAGCGATCCAAGTACGTTACATCTCCTATTAGATAAATTGGCCGATAGTGTTATTGATTACTTAAATGCTCAAGTAAAGGCTGGTGCGCAGTCATTAATGATTTTCGATACATGGGGTGGGGTACTTACGCCGCGAGACTATAATGAATTTTCATTGCAATACATGCATAAAATTGTTGATGGATTGATTCGTAATATGGATGGTCGACGCGTTCCTGTGACATTGTTTACTAAGAATGGTGGTATGTGGTTAGAGCAGATAGCCGCAACAGGTTGTGATGCCGTGGGGCTAGATTGGACAATTAATATTGCGGACGCCAAGCGCCGTGTCGGTGATAAAGTTGCACTACAAGGGAATATGGACCCGTCGATGTTATATGCTAGTCCAGAGCGTATTCGTCAGGAAGTCGCGACAATATTGGAAGGGTTCGGTGATGGCGGAACAGGTCATGTGTTCAATTTAGGACACGGGATACATTTGGATGTTCCACCAGAGAATGCGGGCGTATTTGTGGATGCGGTTCATGAAATATCACTGCCATATCACTCTAAGCGGTAATTCGATTTGTGCCTGGTATCTCAGGCACTTTTGTTTATTGATTATCTTGGTTATACATAGGCTTGAGATGTAATGAAAACTAAAGAGAAAATTGTGGTTGCTGCGTTAGAGCTATTTAATCAGCAAGGTGAGCGAAATGTGACGACGAATCACATCGCCCATAACCTTTCGATTAGCCCTGGTAACCTCTATTATCACTTTCGAAACAAGCAAGAAATTGTTAGAGCGATATTTGCAAATTATTCGGTTGAGTTGCTCGAGCGTTTTAGCCCTATTTATGGTCAGCATGAGAGCCTTTCTTTATTCAAGCATTACCTTGATTCAATTTTCACCTTAATGTGGAAATATCGCTTTTTCTACAGCAATTTGCCTGAAATTTTACGCCGAGATGAGCAACTCCATCTTGAGTACATAGAAGTGCAAAATCAGCTACGCGACAACTTAGTTAAAATTATCGATACGTTTGTTGAGATGGGGTTATTGGAAGTCGAGAAAGATGAAATGACAACGTTTGTGACTACATTACATGTAATCACGACAAGTTGGCTCAATTATCAATCGGCTCATACTCATTGTAGTGATGTAAGCGAATCAATTATTCATCAGGGAATGTTACAGATGATCTCTGTGGTAAAGCCAAAGGCGACAGAGCAAGGGTTAGAACAACTAAAACTACTTGAAGAAGGAATTACGGCGATTCATGCCTAACGATAGTAGAGGTTTATTTACTCAACCATTTTAGTGGATTTTGGGCTTTACTATTTCGTCTAATTTCGAAATAGAGTGATGGTTGCGTTTGTCCTCCGGTATCACCGACAAGTGCAATCGTTTCTCCAGCGGTAATCTTATCTCCTTCTTTTTTGAGTAAGCTTTGGTTGAACCCGTAGAGAGTCATATCCCCTTTCCCATGATCTAGCAGAACGACTAACCCATACCCTCGCAAATATTCAGAAAACACGACAGTTCCTGGATATGCGGCTTTCACTTGCTGCCCATAATTGGCGCTAATGACAATTCCTTTCCAGGCGATTTGCCCAGTTTGTTTAGTGCCAAAGCGATGCAGAAGACGTCCTTTCACTGGCCATGATAATTTCCCTTGTACTTGTTTTAGTCCATTCATTGGAACCGCATTGCGTTTAGCCGCTTTTGCGAGCTCTGCCTTTAATCGACCTTCATTGCGTTGCAATTCCGCGAGATACACTTTGTCAGACGAAATACCGGATTTTATTTTACTAAGTGTTGAGCGGCGTTTGCTCTGGGTACTATCGAGCTTCTTATGTTTGCTTTTTTGTTCTGCAAGGAGTTTTGCTAGAGAATCTCTCTCACTTTTAAGTATTTTCTGCTTGGCTATTTGTGATTGATGGGTTTGATTTAGAGCCTGAATTGTCGAACCACGTTGTTGAGCAAGATACTGATAATACTGACTAATACGATCGGCATCGATATTGCCGTCTAATATGGTTGAAATGTTACCGCTGTGACTTGTGATGTAGTAGGTATCGATGAGTTTTTTTAGTTTTTCAGACTGCTCTCTTTTTTGTGTATCAAGAACAGTAATTTCTTGCTCTAATGTTTTTATTGCTGAGTTTTTGTTGGTGAGCTTTTTCTGAGTCCCTTTAATTTGTTTTTCAATCGAAGAAATGGTGACTTCTTGTTTCTTCAATTCACTTTGCAGAGAGTCTAGTTTCTTAGTTTGTTTTGAAAGCTCTTTTTGTTGGTGAGATATTTCACTTTTTACACCGCTTAGCTCATTGCTTTTCGCTGCAAGCGTCACTGATGGCATAACCAGAGCTAAGGCAAAAAGGGCGTAAGAATATGATTTGAAAAAATTGCGTACAAATTGAAAAGTCACAGCATACCTATTAAAACTAAAATTTAATAACAATCACCATTCAGCTGGTCAGTATACCTAATATAAATCTCTTAACGATATTTCAATGAAGAAAAATCTCTATTTAATGAAGTCGTCGGCAATAAAAAAGCCCCGATAAATCGAGGCTTAGCTTTATTCGTACTAAAAGGGTTTTAAACGAGCACAGAACCAGACATTTCAGCTGGAATTTCCATATCTGTTAATGCCAACATGGTTGGTGCTAAGTCAGACAGTTTTCCACCTTCTTTTAGAGTTACATCTTTGTTTCCAACATACACTAATGGTACAGGCAAGTTAGTGTGTGCAGTGTGTACTCCACCCGTTTCTGGGTTTATCATCATTTCTGCGTTGCCGTGGTCTGCTGTGATAAACATTTGACCATCAACCTCGTTGATTGCTTCAACGACACGTCCAATACATTCATCAACCGCTTCACATGCTTTTACTGCTGCATCGTAAACACCAGTGTGTCCAACCATATCACCGTTAGGGTAATTGCAGATAATAGTGTCGTATTTACCTGATTTGATGGCGGCAACCAATTTATCTGTGAGTTCAGGGGCACTCATTTCAGGTTGAAGATCGTAAGTCGCGACTTTTGGTGAAGCAACGAGTTGACGTTCTTCGCCTTCGAATTCGTTCTCGATACCACCATTGAAGAAAAACGTAACGTGAGCGTATTTTTCAGTTTCAGAGATACGCAGCTGTGTTTTCCCTGCTTTAGATAGCCATTCACCATAGGTATTTTCAAGTGAAGCTGGTGGGAATGCACAAAGCAGTGGGATATCCGCTGCATATTGAGTCAGCATAACGAAATCAATAGCTGGGAAATTAGCACGCTTGAAACCATCAAAGCTTGGTACAAATGCACGAGTGATTTCACGGGCGCGGTCTGCACGGTAGTTCATGAAAATAACCGCATCGCCATCTTCCATTGCTGAAGACTCTTGGCCCTCTGCTTGAAGAATTGTTGCTTTAACAAATTCATCATTCTCATCACGAGCATAAGCTGCTTCAAGACCTTCAACTGCAGAATCGAAAGTGAAGGCGCCTTTTGCATCGGTAAGCAGTTCATAAGCTTCTTGAACGCGCTCCCAGTTGTTGTCACGGTCCATCGCGTAGTAACGACCGACAAGTGATGCTACTCGGCCTTTCCCTAATGAAGAGAAAAGGTCATCGAAACGTTTTAATGAATTTTCAGCACTACGAGGTGGTGTATCACGCCCGTCTAAGAAACAATGTAAGAAGATTTTTTCAGCGCCACGAGCAGCCGCCATTTCAACAGCAGAGTAGATATGGTCTTCGTGAGAGTGAACGCCACCTGGAGACATTAGCCCCATAATATGTACCGCTTTACCCGCTTTAATTGCTTTATCCATTGCAGCAGCAATTGTTGGGTTATCTTGGAATTCACCATCGCTGATAGATTTAGTAATACGGGTCAGATCTTGGTATACAATTCGGCCAGCGCCGATATTAGT
Source organism: Vibrio phycocola (assembly GCF_054404255.1). Lineage (NCBI taxonomy): Bacteria > Pseudomonadati > Pseudomonadota > Gammaproteobacteria > Vibrionales > Vibrionaceae > Vibrio > Vibrio phycocola. The sequence goes on along the minus strand of NZ_JBTAMQ010000024.1, from coordinate 8,147 downwards.
ATGACCAACCTCTGAATTACCCATTTGACCATCAGGTAAACCCACATCCATACCTGACGCAGAAATTAGGGTGTTTGGACGGCTTTTCATTAATCCGTCAATAACAGGAGTATTTGCATTACTGATCGCATTGTCATTGTTATCTTCGCGATAACCCCAACCGTCAAGAATGACTAGAGCCATTGGCTTCTTAGCAGACATAGTGTAGACCTCGTTAAAATCTAAGTAATTGAATCATGAAATTAACGTAATTTTACTACACTTTGCACTCAATACAGAAGGTGAAGATCAATGATTTTTCCTATTAATGCCATTGGGGTAAATTAACCAATTGATTATTGTTCGTATTTGACTGTTGTATACAACTGCTCAAAGCGGGATATTGAATTGAAGTAGATTTTCGAATATTGAAAAGCGTTATTTGGAGATAAGAAAACAAATAACCTTGTTTTTAATAGAATTTATTTTTGAGTATTGTATCGAAGCAATGTTTTTGTAATCGATATCATGTAAGATATATGCCTAGTTTTTGAACACAGTAGATAATTATTTATACCAGTTCACAGCTTGATATCTCGATATGGATTAGCTTTCTGCTCATTATAATGAGGGAGTAGTACTAAAGGGAACTTACAATGCCAACGTTAAATAATTATATTGTTAGGTTTATTTTTAGCTGCGTACTAGCGCTTATTATCTCCTCGTATATCATCAATTTCGAGGAAAATAGACTGTCAGCAAGCCGTTCTAAAGCCAGTATAAAAAACAATGCCATGGCTATTAGTAATATAGAGGGTTACTTCAGTAATATTATTACTGTGTTAGACCAGATTGAGAATAAATATACTGGGGAATGTGACAATAGAATTATTTTATTCATGCGCAGAGAGTTGTTCTCAATTCTTGGTGGCGTTGAGTTTGGAATTGTTTCAAGGTACGACAAAAAAAGTTATGTGATATGTAACTCTTGGGGCGATGGAGAGAATGTTAAAGTTCGAAATCCCATTAATTCCCCCGGGTATTTGATGACTGGGCCTCATAAAATTAATTCATTGGGTGAGCCAGTCTATGTTGTAAAGAAAACACATAATGATATCGAGTATAACCTAATTTTAAAAATCTCTTCTTTATCCGGTATCGTCGGTACCTCAAATATTAGCTTGATTAAAAGTGGTAAGCACCTCTATGGCACTGAGGATTATACAAATACCGAGAAATCTAACGTTATATCAAATATAGAGTATGGGCTTGGCTCCGGTGAGCAAGCTTCTCTTCCACTTTATTATAAAATATTTGTGTTTAGTTTTGTGCTTGTTGTTGTGTTCTTCTCTATCGGTAAAAAGCTAATTTACATGATTAATCGCTACTTATTAGTGAGGAAAATAAATTCAGGAGGTTATTTCTTTAATGTCTTTCAGCCAATAGTTGATGCAAAGACAAACTCTGTCTTCTCATACGAAGTCTTTACAAGAGCCCCTAGTCATACCAATGCATTATCAATTATGAATGAAATCAAAAGGTTTAATATTCATGATGAACATGCCATCAATCAAATTGAACAAGTGAAACAGTCTAAGTTAGACAACGTTATTCAAATTAATATATCGGTTAAAAATATGCTGTCTGATCGATTTTATTCTTATGTTTCATCACTCGATGAGGATTTTATCAAAGGTACTATTTTCGAAATAACAGAAGATGAGAACCTGCTCGAAAACAAAGATATTGTCTCTGAAAGGATGAAAGCGTTAAAAGAGCTCGGTTATCGTTTTGCTATTGATGATTATGGTGTTGGGTACTCTAACTTGGCGTATCTTGTAGAATTAAACTTTGACTATATCAAAATAGATAAGAGCATGACTCGAAATGATAATCGAAACTTACTCAGTATTATTAAGGCATTAGTTTCGGATATGGGCACTACTTGTATCGCAGAAGGTGTTGAAAGTCGTAGTCAAGCTGATATGTTGAATGAGATAGGGATTGATATACAACAAGGTTGGTATTATGGGAAGCCGGTTGAACTCTGTGATATCTGAGGCGAGGGAATCTTAATTTATTAGGGCATCGATGCCCTGAATTGATAATCCTTTATTTCTCTTGCTTATAGTGTGTTTGTATAAAAACAACCCTTCACTGGGGGAATAGGTGATCGGGTTGTTTTATATACGAAATATGCTTGGCGTATCAAGCGGCATACTTAGTGACCTCATGCGGGTAAATACGCATGCCTGTTACTGTATTTTCATATGCTGATTCGTCTTTAAGATAAGACCAAGCTAGAGCATCGGTGTTTGTACGTGCTGCTAAACCATGGATAACATCGTCAATGCGACGACCAGCGTAGTCTTTAGTTGGAACAAAAATATCTTTGATAATTGATAACATAGTGACTCTCCTCTGTAAGTTAATTACATTTTAGGTGATGCAAGTCACATTTTGCAAGTTTTTTGTGATCTAAATTCAGTTTTTATTTTTATTGTTGTAATTTTGTTACTGATTTAATGTCAGATGTAGCTACGTTGATAATGTTTAACTCAGAATAAGTTTTTGATTTTTATGGCCAACCCTTCTGTCCTATCTATATACCAATATTCCTGTACCAAAAACTGCTAGAAATGCACCGAACCAAGCATATACATTGGGGCGTTGTTTTGTGTACATCCACATAAGAGGGAGTAGCATAATTGGAGTCGTTGAGGAGAGAAGGGCGACCATACCCACATTACCGGTACGCAATGCATACAAAATGAGCGTCATGCCTAATGCCATTGCCATAAACCCATTTAAAGCGGTGATCAGGAAAATATTTTTTGTAATTTTTAATATAGGCTGACTTGCTTTAAATCCACTCATGAATAAGAGTTGATGCGCGACAAATGCTGTCATCATTCTAATTGCTGACGCTGATATTGGGTCGATATTCGTTTGCATAACGGGTTTGGCTATTATACCTCCTAGGGCTTGGCATAAAGCTGCGGTAAGCCCGAGTGCAATACCAAGCCACACCTTTCCATGTACCATTTCTAACTGGTGAGTTTCTTTGGCTTTTCCTCGAAATAAAATCGCAGTAATGACTCCGATAAATACGAGAGTTGAGCCCAACAATTCTAGCGAGCTCATTGTTTCACTAAATAAAAAGAACCCTAGAATAGCGGAAAAGACCGCATGACATGAAAATAGAAGTCCTGCTTGACGCGGCCCCATTCTATTGAAGCAGGCAAATAAAGCTGTATCACCAATAAATATTCCAATAAGACCTGAAAGCATCATGGGAGGGATTTGGTTGATTTGGACGGTTTGCCATCCTCCTGTGTAAAGAATCGCTGCGATCAAAATGACTGAGGTACAACCCATACGCCAGCGGCTGTATGAAAATGAGCCTAAATGACGCGCAGGAATAACTGAAACCATGCTACTGACTGCCCATAACAGTGCAGCGGCCAACGCTAACCATTCATAACCCATTGATGTACTACTCACTATAATGAAAAGCACTACTATGCGTTAAGATGTTGATAAATAAAAGAGGTTTATCGGTATTGAAACCAATAGAGTTCCTTACTCTGCGAGACTTCCTTAAAAAAGGAATTATGTTAAAACCCAGAGGGCAACATAAACCATAACTAACCCAAGTATTCCTATGATTAAACCGACTTTTGCCATATCGCGGCTTTCGATTAACCCAGTCGAATATGCGAGAGAATTTGGCGGTGTTGATACGGGGAGAATCATCCCTAAAGATGCAGAGAAAGCGACAACCACGAGAAGGCCTTGCAACCCCCCGATGCTCTGCAATCCATTCATTGATGTGCCAATTGCAGCGGCTATGGGCATGAGTAAGTTGGCCGTTGCAGTGTTCGACATAAAGTTTGCCATTAGCCAACATACGATAGAAAGTGTGATGACAACAGCCAAAGGAGATAAAGAATCGTAATTGATTGCATTTGCTAGCGCATAGGCGAGCCCCGTTTTATCTAAGGCGATTCCAATGGCAATACCACCGGCAACTAACCAAAGTACATCCCAGTTTATTTGCTTAAGTTCAACCTTTCCCATAATACCAGTTAAGGTAAAGACCGCGAGTGGAATGATGGCGACGACATAGGTATTCATGCCATGAAGCGATGTCGTCATCCACAAAATTATCGTCGCTGCGAACGTGACATATACGGTAATCGCTTGCCAGCTTTTGCCAAACTTCCCTTGAAGGTTTAATTCCATATGAGTTTGTGTGGAAGGAAAAAGGAGCTGAAGAAGAAACCACGCAAAGGTTAGTTGGATAATAACAAAGGGTAACCCCATCATCATCCACGATAAAAAGCTAATGCTGTTTTCCCCAGTTAGGTACTGAAGAGCAATGGCATTTGGTGGTGTCCCTATTGGAGTCGCAATACCACCTGTGTTAGCGGCAATTGGGATACATAGTACTAAGGCTTTAATGCCAAGATCTCCAGGCTTCGCTGATGCGACAATCGGACCCAATAACGCGAGCATCATTACGGTAGTTGCGGTGTTGGACATAAACATAGAGAAACAGGCTGTAATTAACATCAACCCCAACATGATGAATTTTGGTTGTGTCCCAAATGGCTTGAGTAGAACGCGAGCAAGGTTGTTATCGAGGTCATATTTCGATGCAGCAATGGCTAACGCAAAGCCTCCCATAAACAAAATGATGATGGGGGAGGAGAACGCGTTGAATATATCGGTATAGCTTATTAAAGTGCCAAACTCATGGCCTTCCTCGGTAGGGCGAAATAGGTGTAAACCTTTGTTCGATATCATGATCAACTCTAACGTAATGATCAGAATAGATGTTGCGAAAACGGGAACGGGCTCAATGATCCAAAGAAGCGCAGCAAGAAGAAAAATAGCTAATAAGCGATGTTGGATAAGCGTTAAGTTGTCGATTGGAATACTATCGATGGGGACAAAAAGTAGAGCAATAGCAGGAATAAAACAAACTAATAATTTTATGATTTGGGTGATTCTAACTCGATTCATTTACTGCTCGCTTAGTCCATGGCCCTCGTTTAATTAGAATAGAGGATCATGTTTCCATGGACTTAGAGCTGGGTAGAGTTTTTTTATCAAATTGATTAAAAACGAATATTAATTGGTTTTGATCAATATATACGATGGACTTAAAACAACGGTCCACCGTTATTGATGAGTATTAATTCTCTGAATTATCGACTTTATGAGCATACGGTGTTCCCATTTTTGTTGGGGCTTCCGGCTTCATACTATCGTCAAAACAAATTTGGTTTGCAGCAAATAGGTTAATCACAGTTGAGCCCAACTTAAAGCGACCCATTTCTTCGCCTTTTGTTAGTCGAACAGCTTTTTCACCTTCACTTGGGTAATTCCATTTGTGTACAGAATTTCCGGTTGGAGGAGTAATCGTACCAGCCCAAACTTGCTCGATACTGCCGACAATGGTTGCACCAACAAGAACCTGTGCCATAGGGCCAAATTCAGTATCAAAAATGCAGACTACTCGTTCATTTCGAGCAAATAAATTAGGGACATTTTCAGCGGTTAAAGGGTTAACCGAAAAAAGATCGCCTGGTACGTAAATCATTTGACGCAATGTGCCATCGCAAGGCATGTGGACTCGGTGATAATCACTTGGAGAAAGATAAAGTGTTGCAAAACCACCATCATTAAATTCTGCCGCAAGTTCTTTACTACCACCCAATAATTCTAACGCAGAATAAGTGTGGCCTTTGGCTTGAATTAACTGGCCATCAACGATCGGGCCAAATTGACTAACACACGCATCAGCTGGGTGTGTTAAAACGGTTTTTCCTGCAGCAATTGGACGAGATCCCGGTTTGAGTTCTCGAACAAAGAAATCATTAAAAGTTTGATAATGCTCTGGCTCCGCATGCAGTGCTTCATTCATGTTAACTTTGTATTGTTTAATAAACCAACGAATGACTAACGTGGTCAGTTTCCCAGCCTTAGCGGATGCAAGTTTTCCCATAAACCGAGTAAGAGCGTGTTGAGGAAGCCAGTACTGAAGTCCAATTTTCAATTTATCCATGAGCTATGCATCCGATTTTTCTGATAATGTGATTAAAAATTAATGAGAGCGAAATAGTACTGAATTCCTATTTCACTGTCAGTAATTGAAATGAAACTAAATAAGAATTAAGGGCTATAAATCCGCTTTTTTATTTCGAGAATATTGACGGTTGGCTTTATTTTCCATCATGCTTTCGATTATACGGTGGTAGTTATCGTAACGAACCTTTGCGATCTCACCTCGATCCACAGCTGCTCTGATAATGCAGCCAGGATCATCACTATGTTTGCAATCACGAAACTTACAGCCGCCTAAAAAAGGTCGAAATTCGACAAAAGCTTCGGTGACTTCTTCTGCTTCCAGATGCCATAAGCCAAATTCTCGGACACCGGGTGAGTCGATAAGGTCACCTCCACTGGGGAAGTGGTAAAGCCTTGCAGTGGTGGTTGTGTGCTGCCCAAGGCCGGAATTCTCCGACACATCGCCTTCCACGATTTTACTCTCAAGGTTTGGCATTAGAGCATTCACTAAGCTCGACTTCCCAACACCCGATTGGCCAACAAAAACATTCACCTTGCCATATAAATGTTGTTCTAGCTCTTGAATTCCGGCTCCTGACTCTTTACTGACGTAGAGAATTGTATAACCCAGATCCTGATAGATTGACATAGATCGACGATAGGAGTCGTATTCACTTTCATTTAATAAGTCGATTTTATTGAGAACGAGTAAAGGAGTGATACCTAGCGTTTCAGATACAATGAGATAACGATCAATAATATTTAAGGATAATTCAGGGAGAACTGAAGAAACAATGATCATTTGGTCGACATTGGCTGCTACCGGTTTTAAACCATCATAATAGTCTGGTCTGGTGAGCACAGAACTACGAGGTTTCACGGCTTCAACAACACCGGAAATTCCAGCCATCTTCTCTAAACCTGCACGCCATAAGACTTTGTCACCAGATACGAGAGATTCAATATTGCGTCTAAGATTACAGCGATGAATCTGCTGAGAATCAACATCTTCGATATCGGCATGCTGTCCAAAGCGACTAATCACCAGCCCTTCTTGAACTGCACCGAGCATTGTATCGTCCCACTCAATATGGTCATCTTTATTCAGACGTCGCTTCTGGTTATTTCTGACTCGGCGCACTTGGCCATGAGTTAATTTTTTTCTCTTTGCCACAATTATCTACTTTAAGAGGGAAACACTGTGTCGTTTAAGATTACTCAATATGCATATTGGAGTATCTCGCCCTAACTTGAATGAGGTATAGTACCTTTTTTATCTTAAAACCCATATAGGGAACTGTTATGTCTTTTAATGATCAAAATTTAATTTGGATTGATCTTGAGATGACTGGACTTGACCCAGAAGCTCATAAAATTATCGAGATAGCGACAATAGTTACTGATAAGGAACTTAATGTATTAGCTGAAGGCCCAGTATTAGCGGTCTTTCAGCCAGAAAGCGAATTGGATAAAATGGATGAATGGTGCACTACCACACATACCGGAAGTGGATTGGTCGAGCGTATTCGGACTGATTCGGTGAGTGAAGCAGAAGCTATTAACCAAACCATCGCTTTTTTAGAGCAGTGGGTTCCAAAGGGAAAATCTCCAATTTGTGGTAACAGCGTTGGTCAAGATCGTCGTTTTCTCGTCAAATATATGCCAGAGCTAGACGACTATTTTCATTATAGAGCACTAGATGTCAGTACAATTAAAGAAGTAACCCGGCGATGGCAGCCAGATATTTTGACTGGGTTTAGTAAAAAAGGAACCCATTTAGCATTGGATGATATCCGAGAATCGATTGCTGAGTTGCAATACTACCGAAAAACGGTATTTAAAATTTAGGGACATTTTTTGGTTAGTGAGGATTATTTCACCATAACTGCTCGATCTTTGCTGGCTTTTTCGCCATTCAATTGAGATTACAAAAAAAAATGAATTTTTTTAGTCTTAATGCTTGCATCGTTTCAAAATGCTCTTATAATTCGCAGCCCTAAACGACGTAAAGCGTTTATTGCGACACTAGCTCAGTTGGTAGAGCGCAACCTTGCCAAGGTTGAGGTCACGAGTTCGAACCTCGTGTGTCGCTC
>NZ_JBTAMQ010000023.1:0-29289 GCF_054404255.1 Vibrio phycocola | reverse complement strand
ATTTTTTTAAAGAACGGATATGTCTATTAGGATTTCTGACTTTTGCATTTGGACGCTGGAAGCTTAACCTACGCATTATTTGTACCTTATAACGCCTTGTTAAGGTGTGAGGCACGCAATACCCAAGCTCCCGCATAACACCTTAACCACTAAAACCAACGCATAGTAAAAATGCCACGCGTGCCGAATCACTCTTGAACAATTTGTTATGTTTCTAACTCACGTTTGACGGCAATATCCTCAGAATCTGTCAAATCGTAGAATTTACGTTTTGCTATTGCACTCACTGGGTTATCTAGCTTTCTGATATTTTTTAACTTCCATGCCAACCAGCCCTCTTCAAACTCTGACTCATCACAGCCTGAATGTTTGCAGTCCTCTTTTACCCATGGTTCACTTGAGACAATATCAACAATAGCCACAACTCGACCATCAACATCTTCGTCACCGTATTTCGTTAGACGTGTGTTATTTTGAACCAAAGCAACATTTAGCATTGGTAGTAGTTCTGGACTCCATGATCTAATTTCCAATGACTTTAATCCATTGGCGATCATTGTTCCCCACGGCTCAACTACTGATAGAGCTTTCAAGTTTTCCTCCATGAAACATAACATTTTTAATAATATGCCGGCTCGTTTTTACAGGCTAACTTTATAGCCAAAAAAAACCAACAAGCTACTGTTTTATATTGGATAAATATTAATACTTCACCAATTTAGTACTAAAAAAACGAGCCAACATAAAACATCTTTCAATTTTGGCACGTTATCCCAATGGTGCTCATACTTAACCTAATAATATGTAACATGTTTCTCATTTTTTCTCTAGAAAAACGAGCCAACTTCAACGACAAAAACACACTTTATTCATTCAAATTCCACCTCGCCTTCCAATAAGCTGTATAAAAACACATTATTGAGCGATTCATATGGCAAGCAAATTTATAGAAGAACTCAGGCAAGGTATTCGTCTAAGGGGTTACAGCCTTAAAACCGAGAAGGCCTACCTCTATTGGATCAAATTTTATATAAGACACCATAAACTTCGCCATCCCACCGAAATGGGAAAGAAAGAAGTGACTGAATTTTTATCCTTCTTAGCAAATGAACGGTATGTCGCGGTTAATACTCAGAAAGTTGCACTAAACGCCTTAGCGTATTTATACAATAAACATCTAAACCTTCCGTTTGGTGAACTTGGTTTTTCACACGCCAAAAAACATAAAAAGATACCCATAGTATTATCATCGCAAGAAGTTCAATTGCTACTTAATCAACTAAGCGGGCAATACAAGCTCATTTTTTCTTTGCTCTACGGATCAGGCCTTCGTATTAATGAATGTTTACGGTTGCGTGTACAAGACATCGACTTTAATCACAAATGCATAGTTGTTAATAACGGCAAAGGAAACAAAGATCGAACGACGTTGCTTAGTCCATCTTTGATTGATCCCATTCAACACACTATTGAGTGCGCCACGCGAATTCAAATCTCCGACAATAAACAAGGTATTGGCCCTTCACTTCCTTTTGCTCTTCATCGAAAATATCCGAACGCCTATCGTCAAAGTGCATGGATGTTTTTATTTCCATCACAATCCATCAGCCCTCATCCTGTAGCGAAGCAATTATGCCGCCATCATCTTCACGACTCAGCACCACGTAAGGCATTGAAAAAAGCTGTGTTCAACTGTGGCCTACAAGATAAGAGAATTACTTGTCATACCTTTCGTCACAGTTTCGCCACTGAACTATTAAAATCAGGTCAGGACATCCGCACTGTGCAAGAGTTGTTAGGCCATAGCGATGTGTCTACAACGCAAATCTATACCCATGTTTTAGGGCAGCACTTCGCTGGAACACACAGCCCGTTAGACTTAATGGTCTCTAACAACAAAACGATAACGGATTTTTAAAGCTCGGCGTCTTACTCAAGCCCAAATTCGTTAGCCAGCACATATGCAAAAACTAGCGTCGCGTGACCGCAACAATCAATTTCAGTTAATGGCGTGTAATTTATGATAACTTAGTGAGTATCGTACATAACCTCGCGCTTGGCCCATGATCGAGAGACTTCCCTTACTTCATACACTTACTTCTCTTAACGCTCCAATAGTGATTCTCAATGGATTACCGGGCAGTGGAAAATCGGTAGTATTACGTCAATTAGCCAAATATCTGGGCTGTGATGTGAGTAAAGTTTTACCTAGCCCTGGTGAACATGGTGATAATGCGCACCTAATTTGGGATCCTGTTGGACGAGGGTTCTATCAACACTTGGATCAAGTTTTACAGCTCTGTGAAGAATTAGAAATCAGAGAACAAACCTTATTTATTAGCGCCAGTTGGGTGGGCAACAATAAAATATTATCCCAAGCGTTGTTGTACGGAAAACTCGCGATCATTGACCAGTCTGAATTAATGTTTTCCGAGCAAGAAATCTCGACACTATACCCGAGCGAATCTTCTACCATTTATTTACACACTAAAGGTTGGCCAGTATTAGTATCCAATTGGGCTGAACTGGGTAGCGAAAGATACAAAGAGTCACTACAAGAATATGTCAAAGCAAGGATCCTCCCTACGCTTCCCTATCATGAGCAGCGACTCCTTATAGCATTAGCTTTTTGTTCGGCTATTCCCTTAGCGCAGGTCAACGTTGAAAAGACCCATATCGAAGTGCTGGCTCCCCTAATAATTCTGGAAAAAAACAGCCAATTCGTTTTGGGCATTCCGTATTTAAAGCAGACCCTAATCGATATCGCAAAAGCCGATCCTCGGGTTTATCAGGAAACAATGCGACTTGTGGCAAAAAACCATTTTTATATGAATAATCATTTAATTGCGATTAAAACGGCGATTGAAACCAATAATCTAGATCTTGCGATTAAGTGGTTTAAAAAAAGTGGTGGCGGAATGTATGGCTATCGTCATAGCTTTGGAGAGCTAGAGCAGCTTCTGGATTGCTTCCCTGAGGAAATTATCGAAAGCAACCTTCACCTTAGCTTAGCAAAAACTATTTACTTTCTTAAAAATCAACGACTTTTAGAAGCAAGAGAATTCATTGAAAGGCTAAACCTTTCCGATCAAAGATATACGCGAAATAAACAAGACCAAGCGGTAGCGACGCTTATTCAAGGAAAATATGAAGCCTACTTTACTTCGGATCCTCACGAAATAAGAGTAAATAAGCTCCTGAAATTGGAATTCATACTCGCATCTGATCCCGATGCAATGATGATCTACTATGGAATGGTTTCAATCAACTACAGCAATCTGGGAAACTGGTTTCAAGCGGCTGTGTATCAACAAAAAGAACTGGATCTTGCGACCAAATGCAACGTGCCTTATCTCAAGTTTTACAGTCATTTTAATCTGGCTCGCATCAATTTGAGAATGGGATTCATCGAGATTGCTGAACAACATGTCTTAAAAGCTAAAAAGAACATTACAAGAATTGGTTACTACCAGTCTTTAAGTTTTGAACGGAATTTCATTGATCTTATTGATGGAATGCTGGCTTTACTTAAAGGAGATATTAAATTGGCCTACAAGCTGTGGGACAAAGTCGGGATTTTAAGAAAGCACTCCGAGGTGTGGCCAGAGTTCCTTACTCAGTTTCATTTTTATGGTATTAGTTGTCACCTTATTGCCAACGAAACAGAACAAGCAACGTCGCTACTCGATCAACTGCATTATGAGTATCGAATATACTTCTCTGATGAACAAGGCAATATTTATTTTAATCTATTGGCGGTTTTGATTCTGCAGCAACAACAACGTTGGGTGGAAGCTGAGCATAAACTGACATCAATAGAAACCAAAGATGGGAACATAACGGGATCGGTTCTCGATCTCTATCGTTGGATGTCTCGGCGCAATGAGGTCGGACTCATATGTATTCATAGAAGTCGAAAACACCAAACCTTCCTTCCTGTTCAATATAAAGATACTCCATGGACAGATGTCTGTTATGCGCTTCAAGACCTTAAACTGCTCTGGTTTAATCAAGAATATACGCTCTTAGCTCCTCGATTATTGTCACTGTTTCAGCGAGCTAACGAATTAGATCTTTGGCTCCCACTACTCTTTGAAATGGAGTGGTTAAATCAGGCAGTGAAAAAGGTCAAGAGCAGCGCAAAAAACCGTATTCGTCATACTCATTACGAACGCACACTTTTAATCTGGACAGAAAAGAGCCAACAAAGCCCGAGAAGTACCAATACCGACGAGTTAACAGCAAAGCAGTTATTGATTGTGCAGAGGCTTGGCGAGGGGCTTTCCAATAAGCAGATTGCTCAATACACTGGACTATCAGAAAATACTGTTAAGTTTCATTTAAAGAACTTATTTAAAAGATTTGATTTAGAAAGTCGCCAATCGCTAGTTCAATTGGCGAACCAGAAAGGCTGGATCCGCTAAGTTTCACAAACCAAGGGATGCATCGAAATATGGAGATGCTTCAGATTGGATAACTATTCTTAAGGAAAAAATACGTATTCATTTCTGCCATAGTGGGAATCCCCACTATGGCAGAATGGCATTAACGGCCTGCTGGTCGACATGTCCAATTTAAGTTAGAGAAATCATAAAAGAAGCTCTGGATTGGAATAAATTTCAAATCACTCAAACACGTATTTACCGCCATCCGATAACGAGTGGTTTGTAAGAATGAATCAACTTGATTATCGACAATATATTGTTGCAGCGACTTATAGATCTCATTACGCTTCGTCGCATCCAATTCGGTACCCGCAGCATCGATCATGTCATCGACTTGTTGATCATTTAACCATGACATTGAAGCCCATGATCCTGCTGATTTTGAAGAGTACTGATTGAAGAATACGGATTGAGGAGACGAATACGTCGGCCCAAAGAAAATTTGGTTTACGTGTGGTGTGGTTTCTGGTTTCGCAGCAATCTCCGTTACTCGGCTCCACGGATCAGCTTGTAGTGTTGGTTTAAAGCCGATTGCTTGCAAGTTTGCCTGCATCATTAATGCAATTTCTTCTTCGTAAGCAGGACCGGCTACGTAACCAAGTGTCAGTGGAATCGGTTTTCCTGCATATTTGGATTTCTTAACGTATTCAGCGGCTTTTTCTAGATCTAACTTTGGCGGTTCCAAGGTATCTAAGAATGCATCTTTAAACAACGATGCAAGTGGGCCAGCCATTGATTCGCCAGGATGCAACTCTTCATTAATCAAATCATAATCGATCGCCAAAGAGATCGCTTTGCGGATATTCACGTCATCCGTTGGTGGAAGTTGGTTATTATACTTAATGTAATACCCTGTCGCCGTGCCAAGGTTTTGAATTCGATAGTTGTCCAACTTACCGAGCGCTGTCAATGTTTCATTGGCTTGATAGATACTGCTGATATCGAGCTCACCTTTGTTTGCCAGTGCCTTAACCGTTGATTCATCTTTGGTGACCAGAATTCGAACAGTTTCAATAGGGTTTGGCTTAAAACCTTTAAAGTAGTCACGGTTACGTGTCATCATAATGCGACTGCCACGCTGCCAGTCGTCCAATACATATGGCCCAGAACCAACAGGATTAGAGGCAATGAACTCTTGTGCCCAGTCATCACTTTCACCTTGCTCCATCGCTATATCCGAGTTAATAACGAACAAAAGTGGTGTCATTGCAAGAAACGCGGATGACGGTTGTTTTAAGTTAAATACAACGGTTTTATCATCGATAGCACGTACCCCGTCTGCGTCCAAATCAGACTGGATAAAACCCGCTGGTCCTTCATTAATTGATAGCAAGCGCTTAACCGAATACACGACGTCTTTTGCGTTAACTATCGAGCCATCTTGAAACTTAGCATCATCGGCAAGATAAAATGTGAATGTTTTTCCATCAGGTGTAATATCCCAACTTTTGGCCAAACTTGGGACAATGTTCCCTTTCGTATCGGCAGTGGTAAGTCCATCATACAGATTGACCGCCATTAAATATTCCGTGTAGTCCGTAACCTTCGCAGGATCAATACTCCCTACGACTTGAATGACATTCATAGTCGCCGTCAAGTCATCATAGCTTTCCGCCAATGCGGGTGCTGTGGAAAGTAACGCTGAAGTAAGCGCAGCAATTGCTTTTAATTTCATAACATAAATCCTTTTAGTCTTGATTGAATGGTACGTAGTCAATGTCCTGATAGCCAAAGGCTGCCGGGCCAATAATTTTCAGTGCGCGTTCTGACCGAAGAAGTGGATGACAAGGAATTGCGAGCACAGCGATTTTCTGACCATAGCGCAACACCTCAGTAGTAATGGCGTGTCCTGTTTCTATATCAAGAATGATGATGAGATCGGGCACACTACATGCAACTGCTTGATCAATTTTGAGAATCAGATTCTCATTTTGGATATCCACGCTGGCCGTTTGTTCGATATAACGACCACTTCCTTCAACTTGCAATGTTCCGCGTGTAAATCCTGCAGACATTTTTCGTTCCAAATCGATGATTTTTCCTTCAAAAAGAACCTGCCCATTTTCCTGACGACAGATTTCTTCAATCGGGTTTAATTTTTCTTTGTGGGCGTTTATTACCGCTAAACCAAGGTTTTTAGCTTGAGTAACGGTACTTGGAATCGCGAATTGTTTGACAAAACTGCCTTTCATTGGGGCTTCAACCATACCAGCAGAAGCCCCCATCTGAACCACACAAGCACGCGCTAACCTTTCAAGCCAAAACTCATCTTTCAGGTTCTCAAAGATAACGGTATTACCGTGAGCATCAGACATTGCGGAGGGCGCACTGCAATGTCCGTAAATGCTAAAACTGGTCATTTGCATTTCAGGAAAAGCACGTCCCATACCATCGCCATCAACTAACGGTAGCCCCATAATTGCAGCAATAGCGGCAGGACGTATCCCGTTGGCACCACCGATTTCAACGGGAATAATGGCGTCAATTTTTTTACCTATATTTTCTTCAAGAGCATAAATAGCTCGAACAATTTCATTTCCTTCACAGATCTTTTCCATGGAAACCGCTGGAGCTCCAATGTTGCCCACAGAGACAACCAAAGCTTCATCATCCAGTTCATTCAATCCGATCAACTGAACTCTGCCACCTTTTTCCATTTCTGCCAGCGTGTGCAGCTTACCGTAATAGGGATTACCTCCCCCACCTGTACCGAGTATTGCAGCACCAATTTCTATCGCTTCAATATCATCTCTTGTTAATTCAATCATGTTAAAACTCCAGATCGCCAACGACTTTTATGTGTATACGTGTTGCATTTCCTGGCAGGTAAGCGAGGGGCACATCTTCCTGATCAACGACCGTAATCGATGAGACCAAAGCTCCTGCTTGCACTGCTTTATCTGTTGCAATAGATATGGCATCGGCAATGGCGTCGCTGCGACTGATATCAGACAAGCTGTATATTTTGTCAACCTCACCACTCACTTGTGCAATAGCGGCTCCGACAGCGTTGGCGACAGCATAGTGGTTTGGTTTAATAACCTTTAGGGAACCAATTTGATTCGGTGTGAGTATGGAACCACCGCCCACGACAATCACGGGGATTTGGGCTGAAGAAAGCCGATTTTTTTCAACGGTTTCTAATATGGTTTGGTCAATCTCTTTTAAGGCAGAAGCGATCAATGAAGACGCTATTGAATCAACCAAAGCCGGGTTTCCAACCTCTGCCCGTCCAGCACATACAGCAATATCAGTAGCGGTGATTTGTGTACCTCCAAAAACCAGAGCTTCTTCAGCAATCCGATAGCCGACACTTTTCGGTCCTACTTTTGCTATTGTTCCAGAAAGATTTTGGCTAAATTCAACGCAACTGCCGCCCCCTAAGCCCACCGAAACCATATCTGGCATTCTGAAATTGGTTCGGATGCCACCGACATCAACACTCATCGACGCTTGACGAGGAAAAGAGTTCTGTACTAGACCGACATCGGTAGTGGTGCCACCAATATCAACCACAATGGCATCTTGTTCTCCAGATAGGAACACAGCACCACGCATTGAGTTAGTCGGTCCACTAGCAAAAGTAAGCACTGGAAACTGTTTAACAAATTCGGCATTCATCAGCGTGCCGTCATTTTGTGTGATAAAAAACGGGCAGTTAAGACCACAAGATTTAAGAGCCGAGGAAAATGCAGTCACCGTTTTTTCACTCAGAGATAATAAGCTGGCATTAAGAATGGCTGCGTTTTCTCGCTCCAACAATCCAATTCGCCCGACTTCGCTTGCCAGTACCACTCGACATTCTGGGTAATAATGAGTTAACAGTTCAGCCGCACGTTTTTCGACATCATCATTGACCGGGCTGAAAACACTATTGATTACCGCTGATTTAATCGATTTTCTTTGTAGATCGAGTGCTATCTCTTTGATGTAATTTTCATCAAGCGGATTAATCTCTCGCCCATCAAACTCATAACCTCCATTTACCAAATAACTACCAGCATCAATTATCTCGCGAATATCAGCTGGCCAGTCCGAAAAGGGCGGAACACTAAGCGTTGCTGGCAAACAAATACGAATAACAGCTGTTTGCGTGAGATGCCTGCGCTCGACAACAGCATTAGTAAAATGTGTGGTACCAATCATCACGCCTTGAATATCAGTGTGTGGTACACCTGAAGTATCAAGAACTGCTCTTAAGGCATTTTCTATTCCGGTTGTAACATCTTCAGATGTAGGTTGCTTTGTTGTGGCAACGACCTGATCGCGTTCCATGAGCACCGCGTCGGTGTTTGTACCACCAACGTCAACCCCTATCCTGTAATTGGTTGTCATCATTTCTCCTTAATTTATACCTGTTGAAGGACACTTAACGCATCTTCATCACTGATTGCGGGTTTGTGTTGCTCTTCTTCATCGCTGATGACAGGTATTGCTCGTATCAATGCCTTGGTGTAAAGGTGTGTGGGCTGTTTAAAAATATCATCCGCCGTGCCGGCTTCGATAAACTCGCCACGAAACATAATGGCGACTCGGTTACAGAAATTTCTCATCAGACTGAGATCATGAGAAATAAAAATGTAGGTAAGTCCCAGCTCAGTCTGGAGTTTTTCCAATAGTTCTATTACGTTTTTTTGCACAGACACATCCAGAGCCGATGTTGGTTCATCGAGCACTAAAATCTTGGGATTGGCCGCTAATGCTCGAGCAATCGCCACCCTCTGCTTTTGACCTCCAGATAGACTAGAGGGATACATTTGGGCGTATTCGGCAGGAAGCTCGACAAGCTCCAAGAGACGATTAATCTCGCGTTCTCGATCCACTGTTCGGGCAATATATTTGAGTGGGACTTCAAGTGTTTGAGCTACTGTACGACGAGGATTAAGCGATGCCGCCGGATTCTGATGCACTATCTGAATACTGTGACAGTTTTGTTTATCATTGCGCCAGATCTCAAGTGGCTGTTCCTCAATCATGATGCGACCACTGGTGGCATCAATCAGCCCCATAATCATTCGTGCAATGGTGGTTTTACCCGATCCTGATTCTCCGGCAATTCCATAAGTATCACCTTTTCGAATATCGAGAGAGAGAGGCTTTACCGCTACGACTTCCGACTGAACTTTACCCCTCCAATTTTTCTTGGTGATAAAACGCTTTTCAACTTCAACTAATCGAACCAATGTAGGTTGTTCGGGTAAATTGTCAGTGTTAACACTCGCCTGAAAGAGTTTAGGTACCGCGTTAAATAAGCGAAGAGTGTAAGGGTGTGATGGATTAGAGAAAATATCCGAAACATTTCCCTGCTCTACAATTCGCCCATGCTGCATGACATACACTCGATCGGCTGTTTTTCTGACAACACCTAAATTATGCGTAATCATGAGAAGTGCCAGTTGTTCCTCACGAACAAGCTGATTAATTAGCTTAATAATCTCATCTTGAGTGGTGACATCGAGCGCTGTTCCAGGCTCATCAGCAATGAGTAATCGAGTCGGATGCAGCAACGCCATGGCGATTAAAACACGCTGTCGCATACCACCAGACAATTGCCACGGATAAGCGTTGTAGACTCGCTCAGGTTCAAGAAGTTTGACCTTTCTTAATACCTTGAAGATATGTTGCTTTCTTTCTTGCTGGGTTTTCTTTTGTCCCAAGCGCTTTTCGCCTGCTCTCATAATATCGCTTAAATGAGTCCCGATACGAAACACTGGGTTAAAAGACGTTTGGGGATCTTGTTGAATCATTGACATCACAGAGCCTTTTAAGGCTTCTCGCTCGGATGCCTGCATCGCTAGGGCATCATTGCCTTCAACCAGAAGCTCTCCACTCTCGACAACGATGTGTTCGGAGTTCAATGTACCAATCAAAAACTTACTGGTGACACTTTTTCCGGAGCCAGATTCACCAATTAATGCGACCCGCTCCCCGGGGGCAATACTTAGTGAAACGTTATGTAGCACTTTACGTGTGCCGCCATAGACTTTAAAAGCAAGGTTAAGATCGTTAACTTCAATTAAATTCATCCCATTACACCTCGACATCGAAGAAATCACGCAGACCGTCACCAAGCAGGTTAAAACCAATGATGGCATAGAGTATTGCTAGGCCAGGCATAATGGCTTCCCACCAGTATTCTGGTAGATAACTTGATCCAGTTGACACCATGGTTCCTAGATCCGGAGTCGGAGGCTGAACACCAAGACCAAGAAAGCTAAGAGTTGCGCCAAATAAGATGACAAACCCAGCATCTAAAGTTGTTTTAACGCTGATAGCAGCAATGCAGTTTGGTAGGATTTCCTTAGTAATAATATGCCAGTGAGAGGCTCCCGACAGACGAGCGGCTTCGATAAAGTCTTCAGTAACAATGCTTTTGGCAAGTCGGTAAATAAGGCGACAATGCCAATTCCACCAAAGGAAAGAGATCGCAATCATTGCATTGATTAAACTGGGTTCGAGAATAGAGGTAATCGCCAGAGCTAGCGCAAGCGGTGGTACTGCCAGCAACATATCATTCAAGCGCATGATCACTTGCTCTAGCCAACCACCAGCATACGCTGCAATAATCCCTAGAAGTACGCCAACAGGTACGGAAATAGCAAGAACACCAACAACCAATGTAAGCGAGATACGGTAACCAAAGATCACTCGGCTAAGAATATCTCTACCAACATTATCGGTGCCCATCCAATATTCCATACTCGGTGCAAGATGCCTGGCTCTGAAGTTAACAAAGCTCCCCGCATGCTCTGGATAAGGAGAAAACATTGGAGCAAATATCGCCAAAAGCACAACGCTAAGAACAATAATTAAACCGATAACGGCGGTATAATTTCGAGAGAAACGGTACCATGCACGCCCAAAATTTGAGTATTGTTTCGTAGCAGACTCCATAGAGTATTCATTGAGTCCGTTAGGCAGTCGAGAATCCACATTTGGCATAAATTGTTACCTCCCTTTTTGCGTTACGCGTGGATCGACAAGACCGATGATAAAGTCGATAACTAAATTAGCGACAATGAAGAAGATACCTGAGACAAGCACAACGCCGACCACCGCATTAAAGTCTTTGTGCAAAATTGAGCGCACTCCATAACTTGCAACTCCAGGCCAAGAAAACACCATTTCCACCACAAAAGCGTTCCCAATTAGTGAAGCAAACTCAAGACCTAAGATTGTTAACGGTGCCGAAGCACTTAGGCGCAACAAGTATTTAAAATTTACTAAAGGCCGTGACACACCACAGGCTCGAAGTGTTTCTACGTGATCTCGATGACTGAATTCGATCATCGAAGAGCGTGTAATACGCATAACCTGGGCAATACCAGCCGCCGAAAGAGCAATCGCCGGGAGTAATATATGTAATAAGGCGTCTATAAAGGCATCAATACGACCACTAATCAGCGAGTCCACCAGGAGTAATCCGGTATGTGAAGCGGTAAAGTCAATACCGCTGGAGATGCGTTCTGTTACAGGAAGGTTGAACCAACCAACACTGGCCATTAACTGTAAAATAATCGCTAACAGAAAAGATGGAGTAACCACTCCAATGAGTGAAGCGATCCTAGAGAATTGATCGAACCAACCATTCGGTCGATAAGCGGCAAATAAGCCCAATGGAATACCGAGGCAAGCGGTAAACAATACAGCAACGATGACTAACTCGAGAGTTGCAGGCAAAGCTTGCTGAATATCGGTGAGAACTGGACGACTTGTCATCGTTGACTCTCCCATATCACCATGGAAGATATGGTTAATATACTGCCCATACTGGCTAACCAGCGGGTCATTTAGACCCATTTTTTCCCGAAGCTCTGCCACTTGTTCCTGTGTTGCCATTGGACCGAGTGTAATCCGCGCTGGATCACCGGGTACGAGTCGAGCGATAGAAAAAATAATAATCGACAGACCAACAAATACCAGTAGTAGTCTGCTAGCTCGAATCGCTAAATAATAAAGCGTATCCATAATCATCCTTGTGTGGATTTCCTTTATTATTCAATCTACAGACAGCGTCAAAGTAGGCAACAACTCAGATGGGTAGTTTATTTACTTATTGAGGTATTTAATGCCTAACTATGTTTAATATATATTGAAAATCCACCAATAAAGGTAGAATCAGGCTAACAACCTCACCCCTACAAGCACCAAATACAACCCTACAAAACGTAACCATGTATCCAAGCTATTTGACCTTAGCGATGTTTCTACAACGCAAATCTATACCCATGTTTTAGGGCAGCACTTCGCTGGAACACATAGCCCGTTAGAATTAATGGTCTCGAACAACAAAACGGAAATGGTTCTTTAGATAGAACTCCCTTATTTCTATCAATGACAATGAAGCAGTATAAAAAACAAAAACATGACAATAATTAAGCGGAAATACTGAAAGGAAAAGCGTCTTTATTGAGCGCAGGCGTCACCGAGGTGCCTCCAGAACGACAAAACCCCGATAACTCATTGAGCTATCGGGGTTTTATGGAATAAATGGCACGCCATACAGGTATAATCCAATATAATTCATGTAGTTACACCTGGTTTTGTCAATTTATATCTCTGTTTATTTTCAAGATGTTACGAAAATACACAATTCTATCCAAGTTTACGAAATTAGCTCAAAATTGTACATTTTTGATGTAGCAGGCGTCACCGATGCGTCACGGGGTTTCGATAAGATTATCATCTTGATCTATGAGATAGAACTAAACTCATGTCTGAATAACCACCGACTTGATAAACTCCTTCAAGTTATTTCTTACTTTAAACTAGTGCTAAAGCATATCCCTTACACGGTAATACGCCATCCCTAATACCATAAGCGGGGTTCTAAACACTCTTCCACCAACAAAAGGCAAGTGAGGAATTTGTTGGAACACATCGATTCGATTAGCCGTTCCAGCTACTGCTTCTGCCATTAATTGCCCCGCCAACCCAGTTGCTGCAATGCCATGACCTGAAAAACCTTGGGCGTAAAATACATTTGATTTCAACCGTCCAAAGTGAGGAGCTCGGTTGATCGTAACCGCCACGTTTCCTCCCCAAGCGGATTCAATTTTTGCCTGTTTCAGCTGAGGGAAAACATTGACCATGCTTTTGCGCATTGTTGCTTCCAAGTTCGCAGGTTCAAGACCTGAGTAACTAACTCTCCCTCCAAATAGCATTCTGTAATCACCCGAACAACGGAAGTAATCAAGCACAAAGTTAACATCACTTGCCGCGATGTGATTTTTCATCAAACCCAGCGCAACATCTTTACCTAGAGGTTCGGTTGCACACATGTAAGTACCAACTGGCATCACTTTGGATTCAAGCGGGTAACTCACCCCCTTCAAATACGCGTTGCCGGCAAGAATGACATGATCTGCCACGACCTGACCCTTATCTGTTATAACAGTGGCCGGTTCTCCATGTTGAATATTCCTAACTGCACTGCCTTCAAAAAATTGCACGCCCGCGTCTTTCGCTGCCTTTACCAAACCCAACGTATAATTTAGTGGGTGAAGATGGCCACTATTTGAATCAAACACGCCAGAGGTGTAGCGCGTACTGTCTATATTCTCTCTAACTTTATTTTGGTCCCACAGTTCTAAAGATTCATATCCGTACTGCTCAACCAATTGTTGATGCCATTGCTTAAGTTCACGATCGTGGCGTTCCTTGACGCCCAAAACAACCGCACCATCACGCCAATCACATTCAATATTATGTTTCGTTATATTTTCTTTCGTCACTGCTAACGCTTCAATGGATAGGTCCCAGAGCTTTTTGGCATCATCTTTATTGACGAGCTTTTCAATGGTATCTTGCTCACAACCCCAGCCTAATAGTGCTTGTCCTCCACTACGACCTGAAGCTCCCCATCCGACTCGCTCTGCTTCTAAGACAATCACCTTAAATCCTTTTTGCGCCAATTCTAAGGCAGCTGAAGCACCTGTAATTCCAGAACCAACCACACAAACATCGACCCGCTCGTTGTTTGTAAGCTCTGGAAAATCAAAATTCTGGTTGGCACTTTGAGCATAATAAGATTGTGCATGCTGTTGTTTCATTATTTAACGTCCTTATTGCCTAAAAGAGAAAATTTATCGATGTACTTACTGATACCATTGATATTCAAGTGGGCTCACTTTTGCTGCAAACGCTAGCTGCTCACTTTTCCTATTCTCAAGGTATACGTGGCAGAACTCGGAGGTTAAACTTCGCCTAAGTAATTCACTCGTTTCAAACCGTTCCAATGCTTGAGGCCAAGATAGTGGGAAAGGGTTTTCTTCTGCGAGATCATAAGCATTCCCTGCAATCGGCTCGGGCGGCGTCATTGATTTTTCGATCCCTTCTCTCATTGTTGCGAGAATAACACTGACCACTAAATACGGATTACAGTCAGCTCCCGCAATACGATGCTCCAGTCTTAGGTTTTCCTCACTATCAGAAGGAACTCTAAGCGCAACAGTTCTATTATCCCATCCCCAGTTAGGTTGCATAGACACAAACATATTCGGTTGAAAACGACGATAAGAATTGGCATTTGGCGCAATAACAGCCATTGTTTCAGGCATATACGCCAAAATTCCCGCTATAGCATGACTAAATAAATCAGCGTCATCGGAAAACACATTGCGACCGGCACGGTTGAGTAGACTAGTATGTATATGACATCCATTACCGGAATGTTCGGAGTATGGCTTCGCCATAAAGTTGGCTACAAAATTGTGCTTTTTAGCAATGGAGCGAACCACTCGTTTCATAAGTAATGCGTCATCACAGGCCTTTACTGGGTCGGTATCGTGTTTTAAATTCACTTCAAATTGGCCGGGAGCGTATTCTGCGGAAATATTAGTGGCTGGGATACCCTGTATTTCACATGCTAGAATGATGTCATCAATAAACGTTTTAAATTCATCCAATTCATCCAGTGAGTAAACTTGCGGATCGCTCATTCGGGTTTGACTATTCGGCATTAGCGGTGGCTGTGGATTACCATTAATGTCAGACTCCAAATCTTGAAGATAAAATTCATACTCAACAGCCACACACGGAAAGTAATCTAGTGTTTCTAGTGATTTCAATTGGCTAATCAGCACAGATCTAGGGTCAGCAAAAAATCCATCGCTTTGGTCTTCATTCTGCATGGTTATGACCGCCTGGCCTACCCCTTCCTTCCATGGGATCACTTTTATAGTACCAGGTACAACTTTACAGACTAAATCACCATCTCCTTGTGAAAATCCTAACCCTGTTTCTTCAACTGTTTCACCTTTAATATCGAGCGCAAATATTGATGCTGGTAAACAAACGCCATTTTTAAACACTTTTGATAGCATCGAAATCGGGATTCTTTTACCTCGCTCTTTACCATTGATATCAAATAAAATTAGATCAATGCTAATGATTTCAGGGTTTTGCTCAATAAAAAGATCCGCCTCGTCCAAATCAAAACTGGCGACAGACACAATGTTATCTTGCTTCATTTCAGATTTCCTTATCTACTAAATTTGTATCGCACGACATGCTCTGTTGTTAATTAGAGTACTCTCACACCTCAAAATGTAAAGTATAATAATACACTTAATGTAATAATCTGGCTAAAACGGATCAAAAACTGTGTACTTTATTTTAAAATGTGCAATTATAATTAACAACAACATTAAGATGATGTTATGCGATTTACTTCGCGGACAGTTTTATGCAGGCGCTAACGAGGAAATAACGTCACGTAAATTAACTCGATAAGAGGCAAAATGGTTTTATGGACAACATCAAGAAATGGATTTT
This sequence comes from Vibrio phycocola, assembly GCF_054404255.1. Taxonomy (NCBI): domain Bacteria; kingdom Pseudomonadati; phylum Pseudomonadota; class Gammaproteobacteria; order Vibrionales; family Vibrionaceae; genus Vibrio; species Vibrio phycocola. Next base: position 13,069 of record NZ_JBTAMQ010000023.1, on the reverse strand, counting down.
AGACAACAATATCACCGAAGTAGAGTGCATTATTCCTGACACTACGGGTAACGCACGAGGAAAAATAATTCCTGCCGATAAATTCTTAAAAGAAAAAGGAATGAAGTTACCAGAAAGTATCTTCTTGCAGACTATCACTGGGGATTGGCCAGATGACGAGAGTATGATTGATCCAACCGATAGTGATATGAATGTAAATCCAGATCCAAAATCGATACGTTTCGTCCCTTGGGCCAAAGAGCCTACGGCCCAAATAATTCATGATTGTTTCGACAATAATGGTGAGTTAGTTGATATTGCTCCGAGAAGTGTTCTCAAACGCATACTCAGTCTATATGAAGAGAAAGGGTTAACACCTGTTGTTGCACCAGAACTAGAGTTTTATCTTGTAAAGAAAAATCTCGATGAAGATTTCCCACTTGAGCCACCGATTGGACGTAATGGCCGTCCTGAAATTAGAGGTCGTTCTTATAGTATTGATGCACTTAATGAGTTTGATCCCTTGTTTGAGGATATGTTCGACTATTGTGATACACAGAATTTAAATGTCGACACCTTGATTCATGAGTCCGGCGCCGCTCAAATGGAAATCAATTTCGAGCATGGTGATGCTTTAGAATGCGCGGACCAAGCCTTCCTGTTTAAACGTACTGTTCGCGAAACGGCATTGAAGCACGATTTGTATGCCACTTTTATGGCGAAACCCATGGAACATGAGCCGGGCTCGTCAATGCACATCCACCAAAGCATATTAGATAAGGACGGCAACAATATTTTCAGTAAAGAAGATGGTTGTGGCAGCGAAGCGTTTTACCATTATATCGGTGGCTTACAACAATTCATGCCTGCTTGTATCGCTTTTATGGCACCGAACGTCAATTCTTACCGTCGACTGAATTTTGGTGAAAGTACACCAAGCAATATGGAATGGGGCGAAGATAATCGTACTGTAGGTATTCGCATTCCTGGATCTAGTCCAAATTCGCGCCGTGTAGAAAATCGTTTCCCGGGCTCCGATGTCAATCCTTACTTAGCAATGGCTGTTTCGCTTGCTTGTGGTTATTTGGGCATGACCAACAAATTACAGCCAACCGCAAAAACAGATAAAGACCACAGCGAAGATCCCAACACTTTGCCACATACATTGGAAGATGCATTACTGCTGCTTGAGCAAAATGATGAGCTTAAAGATATCCTCGGGCAACGATTTGTGTCTGCTTACATCTCAACTAAGCGTCAAGAGTACAAGACTTTCTTCCAAGTCATAAGTTCGTGGGAACGTGAGTTCTTACTGTTAAATGTATAAAAAGTAAATTATAGGACAACATCATGAATCAATTTGTTCAAGACGATGCAAACCACTGCCTACATCCATTTAGCAACTTTTCGGAATTAAACACGAAAGGAGCTTTATTGATCGACCGTGCAGAAGGCATCTATATTTATGACCAATCTGGGAAACAATATCTCGATGCGATGTCTGGGCTGTGGTGCATTAACATGGGGTATAGCTGTCAACCATTAATCGATGCCGCGACAAAACAGCTAGAAACGCTTCCTTATTACAATTTGTTCTTCAAGACGACTCACCAACCTGCTGCTGAATTGGCCAAGCTGCTTTCAGAAGTCACGCCTAAAGGAATGAATACTGTCTTTTTTACAGGCTCAGGCTCCGAATGTAACGATACCGTTATACGTATGGTTCGTTATTACTGGAATGGCAAAGGGAAAACGAGCAAGAAAACCATAATCAGCCGCAAGAATGCATACCATGGAAGTACCATTGCTGGCGCGAGTCTAGGTGGTATGAGCCTGATGCATAAGCAAACCGGATGCGTAGTGCCAGATATCGTACACATTGATCAGCCTTATGCCTTTGAAGAGTGTGAAGGCAAAGATGTTGAAGCATTTGGTCTAGAGCGTGCTCAGCAACTCGAAAAAATGATTCTTGAACTTGGTGAAGATAATGTCGCGGCATTTATCGCTGAGCCTATTCAAGGGGCCGGCGGCGTAATCATTCCACCCGAAAGTTACTGGCCAGAAATTCAAAGAATTTGTGATAAATATGAAATTTTGTTAATCGCAGACGAAGTCATCTGTGGTTTTGGTCGCACAGGTGAATGGTTCGCCAGTGATACATTCAAGATTCGCCCAGACTTTATCTGCATGGCGAAAGGCATTACCTCGGGATACCTCCCATTAGGCGGGGTGATGATACGGGATGAAGTCGCAGAGGTTATTAAAAATCTTGATTCAGAGTTTGCGCATGGATTTACTTATTCAGGCCACCCCGTTGCTTGCTCGGTTGCCATTGCCAATATTAAAGAAATGCAATCTCAAAAAATTATTGATCGCTTAAAAGAAGAAACGATTCCTTACTTCAGTGAAAAATGGAAATCGTTAGCGTCGCATCCACTCGTGGGTGAAGCGCGATCCAAAGGGATGGTTGCAGCCATCGAGTTAGTAAAAAATAAATCAGACAACGAACGTTTCGACAGCGAACTCGAAGTGGGAATGCTGTGTCGTGACAATTGTATAGAAAGTGGTCTGATAATGAGGGCCGTTGGAGATACGATGATCATTTCTCCCCCTCTGATTACCAGCACAGAAGAAATTGATTTACTCATTTCAAAAGTAAAGCAAGCCCTAGACTTGACACAAACATCACTGTAACCAAGTCACATACCATTAATTTCAAGGATTGGAGTTTATATGTTAAATAATACCTTTAAAAAAAGTCTATTCGCTTGTGCGATGACGCTAGCAGCCTCTTCTAGTTTTGCTGAGGAAGAAAAAGTACTTAATGTATACAATTGGTCAGACTATATTGCTGAAGACACAATCAAGGGGTTTGAAGCGGAAACAGGGATAAAAGTGACTTATGATGTGTTTGATTCCAATGAGGTATTGGAAGCAAAACTGTTATCAGGACACACAGGGTTCGATCTAGTGGTGCCTTCCAATGACTTTTTAGGTCGTCAGGTAAAAGCTGGGGTATTTATGCCTCTAGATAAAACCAAACTCACCAACTACGCCAACCTTGATCCAAAGCTGATGAGTGTATTATCAGAATCTGCAGATCCTGAGAATGCCCATGCAGTGCCTTATTTATGGGGAACGACTGGAATTGGCTACAACAAAGAAAAAGTTGAAGCGGTATTAGGCAAAGATGCTCCTGTAGATAGCTGGGATCTTGTCTTTAAACCTGAGAACATGGAAAAACTTCAAAGCTGTGGTGTGGCTTTTCTCAATGCACCAACTGAAATATTCCCTGCAGCACTAAACTATCTAGGTAAACCACCAAACTCGAAAGACTCGGGAGATTATAAAGAAGCACTGGCATTGCTTAAAGAAATCAGACCGTATGTTACATACTTCAATTCTTCTCAATATATCAATGACCTAGCATCGGGTGACATCTGTGTAGCGATTGGATGGTCTGGTGATGTTTTACAAGCAGCGACACGTGCAGAAGAAGCAGAGAACGGAATCGAAGTGCAATATTCAATTCCAAAAGAAGGTGCGCTAGCGTGGTTCGACTTAATGGCCATACCAGAAGGTGCAAAACACCCAGAAAATGCAATGAAGTTTATCGACTACTTACTTCGCCCACAAGTCATCGCTGAAATCAGTAATTACGTATGGTACGCAAACGCAAATATTCCATCTCATGAGTTTGTTGATGAAGAAGTGCTTTCTAACGAAGGAATTTACCCTTCAGAAGAGGTGCTGGCTAAGCTGTACAGTAATGAAATCATGCCCAAGAAAATCGATCGTCTAATCACCCGTTCATGGACTGAATTTGTCAAAAACTAAATAAACTCTTCGCCCTGGCTACTCTAGCCAGGGCTTTAGATTTACAGGACCATAGTTTTAAAATATAGGGATATTTTTATGACTGCTACCACACAAGAAACAACATTAATTCCTCCTGCTGTGACATTAGAAAATCAAACTCAACCTTCACCTGGCAAGAAGCAGAAAAGAGTATTATTGGAAATACGTGGATTGACGAAAACATTTGGTGGTCATACTGCTGTAAATAACCTTGATTTAAAAATCAGACACGGAGAAATATTTGCTTTAGTTGGCGGTTCAGGATGTGGGAAATCAACACTGCTAAGAATGCTCGCTGGATTTGAATCGCCCGACTCCGGAGAAATTCTTCTTGCAGGCCAAAGTTTATCGAACATTCCTCCCTACCAACGCCCCGTCAATATGATGTTCCAATCCTATGCTCTGTTCCCTCATATGACGGTTTTTAACAACATTGCGTACGGTTTAAAACAAGAGGCACTGTCTAAAGCCGAAATAAAAAAGACCGTAATAGAGTTTCTTGAATTAGTTCGCATGACGGAATATGCCAATCGCAAACCACACCAACTCTCTGGAGGACAAAGGCAACGTGTTGCTCTAGCTAGAAGCCTGGTCAAAAAACCAACCCTTCTATTACTCGATGAGCCAATGGGCGCACTCGATAAAAACTTACGCGAGCAGATGCAACTGGAAATCGTCGATATTCTTGAGCGTGTAGGAGTAACCTGCGTAATGGTGACTCACGATCAAGAAGAAGCGATGACGATGGCCAGCAGAATTGCGATTATGAATGACGGAAAATTTGTCCAAGTTGGGTCACCGCGTTCTCTTTATGAATCACCAAACTCTAAGTACAGTGCTGAGTTTATTGGTTCAGTCAATATATTCGAAGGCTTTTTACGCAGTAATACCAACGGCCGTGCCGTTATCGATTCCCCCGATATGAAAAACCCAATCATTTTTGACCACGAAGTGACTGCGACAGAAGGCTCCAATTTAATGGTGGCAGTCCGCCCAGAAAAAGTATTCCTCGAAACCGAGATTATTGACCGAGAAAACAGCTGCTCAGGAATCGTTGAAGATATTGCGTATGTGGGTAGCCAATCTATTTACCACGTAAGGCTAGAAAGTAACAAACTCGTTGTGGTGTCGGTACAAAATATCAGTCGCAAGATGGAAGGCATGCCTACGTGGAATGATACGGTCAGCGTATATTGGGAAATGGACAGTGGCGTGGTATTAACTATATGAAGATGACAACTCAAGCTTTGAAATCGATTAAACGCTACTCGGTACTTTTTGTACCCTATAGCTGGCTACTACTGTTTTTCCTTCTGCCTTTTTTGTTTGTATTCAAGATCAGTTTTGCAGAAGCTGAAATTGCTATCCCACCGTATAGTGAATTGTTGAATATAGTCGATGAGACTATTCAGCTTTCTTTAAATTATGGCAACTACCTATTCCTTATCGAAGACAGCTTATATTTTGAGTCTTACTTACTGTCCATTCGAATCGCCTTTGTTTCTACCGTATTATGTTTCTTAATCGGTTTCCCTGTAGCATGGGCAATCGTACACTCTACTCCAGCTACTCGAAATGTGTTGCTAATGCTGATCATATTACCTTCTTGGACCAGCTTTCTAATAAGAGTCTATGCGTTAATGGGGTTGTTAAAAAACAATGGGTTACTAAACAACTTCTTAATCGGCATAGGGATCGTTGATGAGCCTTTACAGATTTTACGCACCGATTTAGCCGTTTATATCGGTATTGTTTATACCTATCTACCCTTTATGGTTTTACCGCTCTACACTGCCCTAATGAAAGTGGATTACTCTCTTATTGAGGCTGCATTCGATCTAGGAGCAAGACCTTTTAAAGTCCTCTATCAAGTTCTAATACCATTAATTAAACCAGGCATTATTGCGGGATCAATGTTGGTATTCATTCCTTCGGTTGGTGAGTTTGTAATACCCGAATTACTCGGTGGCTCCGATTCCATATTAATTGGACGAGTACTATGGCAAGAGTTCTTTAACAACCGAGATTGGCCCGTCGCTTCAGCTGTTGCAATCGCCATGTTACTTATACTTATGATTCCTATTATTTGGTTCCATAATTATCAGAAACGTGAATTGGAGGCCGCATAATGAATGTGATACCTGTTTACAATACAAAGTGGAAATGGCTCGCAATAGGGTTAACCCTAAGTTTTCTATATATCCCGATTTTAGTCCTTATGGTCTACTCATTTAATGAAAGTAAATTAGTGACGGTTTGGGGAGGGTTCTCGTTAAAATGGTATACCGAGCTATTTAATGATACCCAGCTAATGACAGGGGTAAAACTCAGCCTTATCTTAGGCGCATTATCCGCAACAAGCGCAGTTGCGCTCGGAACAATATCGGCCTTTATATTACATCGGTTTGGTAAATTTCGCGGAAGCACCAGTTTTGCATTTATGATCACTGCCCCTTTGGTTATGCCCGAAGTGATTACAGGCTTATCATTATTACTATTGTTCATTTCACTTGGGCAGATTTTCGAATTGTTTGCCGAACGAGGAATGATGACTATATGGATAGCTCACGTCACCTTTTGTACTGCTTATGTGACCGTCGTGATTGGCTCACGTTTACAAGAAATGAACCGTTCAATCGAAGAAGCGGCGTTAGACCTTGGTGCCCCACCCTGGAAGGTTTTCTTCACGATTACGATTCCAATGATCTTCCCAGCTTTAATCGCGGCTTGGTTGCTTGGCTTTACTCTCTCTTTAGACGATCTCGTTATTGCTAGCTTTGTGTCTGGACCAAGCTCCAGTACGCTGCCAATTGTTGTTTTCTCTAAAGTAAGGCTTGGGTTAAGTCCAACAATCAATGCACTATCTACAATTATGATATTGATTGTTTCATGCGCCTCTTTTATCGCATGGTGGTTAATGGCCAGAGCTGACAAAAAGCGTACCGCCGAAATGAACAATTCCTCTTCATAACATAAGGAATAGCGAATGGATGTCGGAAAACAACTTAAAAGCATTCGTTTAGAAAAAGGGTTTTCACAAAGAGAACTGGCAAAACGCAGTGGTGTTACCAATGTCATGATATCTCAAGTCGAGAAAAATCAGTTGAACCCCTCCGTAGGTTCACTGAAGAAAATCTTAGATGCTATGTCCATGTCGATGGGCCAATTTTTTACGCTCGATGTCGACAGCGAAGATAAGATATTTTTTAACAGTGACGAGCTTGTCGATATGGGTGACGGCGTGATTAGCATGCTCCTTGTTGGCAGTAAAACCGAAGGCCGAAAAATGGCACTGATGCGTGAGGTTTATCCACCAGGAGCTGATACAGGGAGTGATTTATTGCAACATGATGGAGAAGAGAGCGGCATTATTCTTCGTGGCCAAATCGAAATCACGGCAGGCGATCAAACAAAGATCCTTAAACCTGGGGACTCCTACTATTTTGAAACTGGCAAAGCGCATCGCTTTCGCAATATAGGAAAAATAGAGTGTGAGTTAATCAGCGCATCCACTCCTCCAACATTTTGATTTCTCATTTGATATAGAGTTTCAATAACAAGGTTTACATATGAAAATAGGAATAATTGTTACTGGGCTAGTAAGCCCAGCGTTAAAAGCGGGCAATGGTGAGTACGCCGATATGATTATGGCCACGCTATCACCTCATGGCGACTTTGATTACGCCATATATAGCGCTTTAGAGCGCATGCTTCCTGATGATATAGACCAATGTGAAGGCTACATAATTACAGGGAGCGTACACGACTCTTACGCCGATGAACTGTGGATTAATGAACTTGCCAGTTGGATTCGACGTTGCGATCAACAAGGTAAACCACTCGTCGGAATATGTTTTGGCCATCAAATCATCAATATAGCTCTAGGCGGTGTGGTTGAGAAGTCCACCAAAGGATGGGGTATCGGTATGAGTGTGAATAAAGTTCTTCAAACCAAAACTTGGATGAAACCAAAGAAAACCTCTATCAATGTCTTAGTTAGTCATCAAGACCAAATCATAGAATCTCCAAACGACATGGTTCATATCGCTTCGAGTGACTTTTGCCCCCACTATATGCTCGCGAAAGATGACCATATCTTAACCATTCAAGGTCATCCAGAATTCTCAGTAGACTTTGTACGTCGAATCGTGGAACTCAAACATGGAACGATCGATGAAGCTCGTTATTTAGAAGCACTAAAATCCCTAAAACTATCTCCTGACTCATCGACAATCATGCAGTGGATTGCTCAGTTTTTCCTCGATAAAAGTGTGTAAAGCCTATCAAACTGATTAATATAAAATAACAATATAAATAACCGAAACGATAACAACACCGCGTGACTCGTTGCGAATTTATTGTATTATGTGCTCACTTTAACTGACGCACAGGCGAACTACTCTTTTTCAGTCATGATTTTGGGTGCGAGAAAACGAGTGCAAATGGAATGTATTATGGATGTAGGTAAGCAGCTAAAAACAATCCGAACGATGAAAGGATTTTCGCAAAGAGAATTAGCGAAACAAAGTGGCGTTACCAATGCAATGATCTCTCAAATCGAGAAGAATATGGTCAACCCTTCGATTGGCTCTTTGAAAAAAATTCTCGAACCTCTATCAGTGTCGATGGGTGAATTTTTCACCGATGAAATTGAAGCAGAAGACAAAATATTTTTCACCGCAGACGAACTCGTCGATATAGGTGACAAAGTCATTAGTATGTTATTAGTGGGAGGGACAAAAAGCTCACGCAAACTTGCCCTCATGCGTGAAGTATTTCCACCTGGTTCAGACACCGGAATCGATGAAATACAACATGAAGGTGAAGAAGCTGGCATCATTTTACGAGGTGAAATAGAGGTCATTGTCGGTAATCAATCAAAAATACTCAAAGCCGGTGACTCGTACTACTTTAAAACTCAGCAACCTCATCGGTTTAGGAATATTGGCAAAATAGAGTGTGAGTTGATCAGCGCTGCAACACCCGTAACCTTTTAATACTAAATAAAATCAAAGAGTTGGCCAGTCAATTAGCCAACTCTTTTCTCGGAATCTCACTAATCTAATTCAATCCAAGTCGATTTTATTTCTGTATACTTTTCAATCGCATGAAGAGACTTATCACGGCCATTTCCGCTTTGCTTATACCCACCAAAAGGCATCGTCATATCACCGCCATCCCAGTTATTCACAAAAACCGTACCTGCTCTCAATGCTCTCGACCCACGTACTGCTTTTGATATATCGCTCGTCCAAAGACCAGCGGCTAACCCGTATTCAGAGTCGTTTGCCATTGATATTGCCTGTTCAAATGTATCAAACGCCAATACCGATAACACTGGACCAAAGATCTCCTCTTTTGCAATGGTCATATCTTGAGTCACATCAGCGAAGATAGTCGGCTCAATATAAAACCCTCCAGTTCTTTCCAGCGTCCTAGAGCCACCACATAAAAGTCTCGCCCCTTCCTTTTTACCTATCTGAATATAGCTAAGAATACGTTCCATTTGCTGTGCGTCGATGATTGCACCCATTGATGTATCTAGATCAAGAGGGTTACTTGGCTGCCACGACTTCACACCCTCGTTGAGCTTTTCTAAAACCTGATTGTAGATACTTCTCTCCACTAACAATCGCGAGCCAGCGGTACAAACTTCACCTTGGTTATAACAGATAGCCGATAATGCCGTGCTCACCGCCTTATCTATATCCTTAACATCAGCAAAAATAATATGAGGACTTTTACCACCACATTCCATGAACGTTCGTTTTAGATTGGATTCGCCTGCAAACGTAAGAAGCTTTTTACCGACGGGGGTTGAGCCCGTAAAGGTAATGCAGTCAACATCTAAATGAAGAGCTAAGGCCTGCCCTGCCTCTTGCCCAAAGCCTGGAAGAACTTGAAATACCCCTTTTGGTATTCCTGCTTCCATCGCTAATTGAGCGAGAAAAATAGCAGATAGCGGACTTTTCTCAGAAGGCTTAACTATCACTGAATTCCCTGCTGCAAGAGCCGGACCCAGTTTCCACGACGCCATAACAGCTGGGAAATTCCAAGGAACGATCGCCGCGACAACCCCGATAGCCTCACGCGTAACCAAGGCCAACGCATCCCGAGTCGTGGGAGCGACTTCATCGTAGATTTTATCGATAGCTTCTGCATTCCACGCAAGACAGCGAGCAGTAGCGGGGGCATCATAACCTAATGTGTCACCGATAGGTTTACCGGCATCTAACGATTCAATGAGCGCCAATTTGTCTTTATTCTTCTCTACTAACTCGGCAAATTTTAGTAGCGTTTCCTTTCTCACCGAAGGAGCAATTTCAGACCAAACTCCACTTTCAAACGCTTCTCTAGCAGCGGAAACAGCTAACTCCACATCGGCTTCATCACATCTGGAAATGTGGCCCAGTAGTTGACCGTTAGCGGGGTTAATACAAGGAAAGGTCTCACTGCTAACCGCATCGGTGAGTTCACCATCAATTAAAGCCTGTGTTGCAAATGTAAGCTGCTCAGCGCGCTCTGACCATACCTGATTGTTCATAAATTATCCTTACTTCCTTGTATGCATAAATAATCGAAGCCGATGATTTAAGTACTTTAAAAAACACTTTTCTATGTAAATAAAATAACCCCTCAAATCCAAACGGCGTTAATTATAAACTAACTTAAACCGTAAAATGAGCAAATCATCGCCTTTATGTTAATTATAATTTAACACAGGGAAGTTAATTAGCAATCACTACCATGTGATATACGATAGAAAAATCCACTAGATACACACAACTCTCGACTTATCTTGGTTATCGCTATTGAATACCGCGTATTTGCTTTAACAGCCATTCAACGCTCCCATGATAATCGTAGAGTTTGTGACTCAAAATACTTAACGAAAGATCCGGTATACCATCAGGTAATTCGACAATTTTTAGTGGGAGCATGTCGACTAATTGAGTTGCAACTTTGAATGGAACACAAAAAAGCAACCCAGAGCGAGCACTAATTAGACCTCCTACAGCATAACTTTGCGCAATCATTTGAATGCTTCGATAAGAATTTCTCTCGTGTAACCAATTATCGATCACGTCCGAAGCGTTACTGGAAATAGGCAGGTGAACCTGATTTTCAGCCGCAAATTGATTTAAAGTCAACTTATCAGAAATCTCTCTCCATTCTGCAATCACAGCGACATACCTGTCGGTAATCCATGGATGATGATTAAAGTTATTTGGCGTTTTTTGAATGTTATCAACACCGACATAAAGATCTAGATGCCCTCCTTCAACACGCTGCATCTTAATATGCTCTGAATTAATGTCGACAGATATACGAATGTTAGGGGCATGTTGAGTACAAGTCGCCGTCAACTCTGGCATGGCAATAAATTCAAAGTAGTCACAGGCTCCAATATAAAACGTATGTGAATCCGTTGCAGGATTAAAGTTTTTCTCGACAGTAATTGAACGCTCTACGGTATCCATACCTTGGCGTAAAACAGGTAACATTTTTCGTACGAAAGGCGTTGGCATCATTCCTTGGCTAGTTCGTATAAATAATGGGTCATTGAAGCGTTGTCGCAATTTAGACAGGCTATGACTCGCGGCAGATTGACTAACAAAGAGCTTACTCGCCGCCCGTGTTATGTTGCGTTCATCATCAAGTGCAATAAGTACTTTTAATTGGTTTAAATCGATATTCATCACTTACCTTTATGAATCTAATTCATAGTTTAATGAGAATAACCCATTTTTAAACGTTAGGTAATAACGATAGATTTGATGTACGCATAAAGAAGGAAAACACTATGTCTAGAACAGTCACTGTCGCCGCGACACAAATGAGCTGTAGTTGGAATAAAGAACAAAACATACAGCAAGCAGAGACTTTAATCCGAGAAGCCGCCAATGCAGGTGCACAAATAATCTTGCTGCAAGAGTTGTTTGAAACACCTTATTTTTGCATTGAAATAGAAGAGTCATATCTTAACTTAGCGACTTACTTAGAAGAAAACGATGCATATAAGCGACTGTCACAATTGGCAAAGGAGCTCGAAGTTGTTCTGCCCTTTAGTTGGTTTGAGAAAGCTGGCAATGTGCGATTTAACTCCGTTGCGATGATCGATGCTGACGGTTCCCTACTCGGAATCTATAGAAAAACTCATATTCCAGACAGCGATGGATATCTTGAAAAGTACTATTTCAGCCCAGGTGACACTGGGTTTAAGGTATGGAACACTCGCTACGCAAAAGTCGGAGTCGGTATCTGTTGGGATCAATGGTTCCCAGAAACGGCGCGTAGTATGGCGCTGCAAGGTGCTGAGCTATTGTTGTTCCCAACCGCGATTGGTAGTGAACCTAGCCAACCAAATATGGACTCTCAATCACATTGGCAGTGTGTGATGCAAGGGCATGCGGCAGCCAATCAAATCCCAGTTATCGCTTCTAACCGCACCGGTATCGAGCGGGACAAATCGAAAGACCAAGAAATCACGTTTTTTGGTTCTTCATTTATTGCAAACTACACCGGTGAGATATTAGAAAAAGCTGACCGCGAATCATCGTGCTTTCTCATTCACCAATTTGACTTAGATGAAATTGAATTTCAACGAAGTGCTTGGGGCTTGTTCAGAGATAGACGTCCAGAACATTACAAACACTTGTTAACGCTAGATGGCCAATTGAAGAACTGAGTAAGCCGAGGAGCATGACGTGAGAAACTTGATAGAATCATTCCCAGCAAGTGATAATTTTCGCATGCCAGGAGAGAACGAAGCACACAGTGAAATATGGATGGCATGGCCAACTCGAAGCGACAATTGGCGCTTAAATGGGAAACCTGCTCAGAAAGCCTTTGTAGAGACCGCAATTACGATAGCAAAAGCGACTCCAGTTATTATGCTTGTTCCACATGATCAACTGACCAACGCCCGTGACCAGCTACCTTCTCAAATCACAATTATTGAAATGGAATACAATGATAGCTGGATGAGAGACATTGGTGCGACCTACGTGGTCAATGAAAATGGCGAGCGCCGAGGCATTAGTTGGGAATTTAATGCATGGGGAGGGCTCATTGACGGACTGTATTCTCCATGGGATTTCGATAATGCTGTGGCCGGAAAGATGGTAGAGATAACGAAAGATGATCTCTACCAAGCACCTCTTGTTTTAGAAGGTGGCTCTATTCATTGTGATGGAAATGGTACCGTTTATACGACAGAAGAATGCCTATT
>NZ_JBTAMQ010000022.1:0-30021 GCF_054404255.1 Vibrio phycocola | reverse complement strand
ATACAGATGGTTCACTCATAAAGCGGTGAACAACGCTTCATACGACTTCAGGTCGCACGGGCATAAATGAGTTAGCGGAGTGACACCCCCGCTGACTAAGAATTGGACAAAAACGAGCTAGATCAAAAAGTCTAGTCCACTAAAATGATACTAGAAAAAATATCTTGAAACCTTAAATCTGAGAGATTGATATGGTTACGTTGAACAATGAGAACTTAGATCTCTAATCAATCATGCTAATATGGGGGAAGTCTGCAGGTAGCAGATTTAGAAATAGCATTAATAATAACCAACAAAAGTCTAGTGAGTGTGTTATCTTAGTTTTTATCCCTACCGCTTAGTAGGGACTTCTTTTCTTTTCCGAACTCGCATCTCGGCACTCCTTAGTAGCCCTCCTAAGCCTCACTGCAGGCTCTAATTATGTCAATTTCAACTCAAAAATCACAAAACATCTTCAAACTCAAAAAAATTGAAAACGTCGAAACCAACCACAACGAAACCGCTCTCGGCTGTTGGCTACCTCTTGCTCAGGATGCTACGCCTGTCATTCCTTCCGCAATTATATTTTGCGAAGGTAATTTTGGCAAAATTGATGGTAAAACGGCTAATGGGCTAGTAAGGCATTCGTTACGTTATCGTATTCTATCGGTTATAGATAGTGAGTCTGCAGGCTTAGATGCTGGAGAAGTGCTTGATAATAAAAAGAATGGTATACCTATCGTAGCCAATATCGAAGAAGCTATCCTTCAGGCAGATAGCATTCCCGATTACTTTATTTTTGGTATTGCACCATCAAGTGGTAGTTTATCTGACTCAGATAAGAACGTCATTTTACAAGCGATGTCGCTGAAAATGAATATTGTAAATGGCTTGCATGAGTTTCTATCCGATGACCCTCTATTTTTAGAAGCCAGTTTAAAGAACAACGTTCGAATATTCGATACTCGTAAACCCAAGAATAAAGGCGAACTGAAAACGTTTAGCGGGAAAATACACAGCGTTAAATGTCCTAGGATTGCTGTGATGGGGACAGATTGTGCGTTAGGAAAACGAACAACAGCTACCATACTGGCGAATGAACTGACTGAAAAAGGCCTTAACGTGGTTCTCATTGCCACTGGCCAAACGGGCATTATCCAAGGTGCAAAATACTGCGTTGCCCTCGATGCTGTTCCTTCACAATTTTGTGCCGGTGAGCTTGAGTCTGTCATAGTACAAGCCTATGAGGAAGAAAACCCAGACTTAATTATCATTGAAGGACAAGGCTCCTTAAGTCACCCAGCATTTTCTACCAGCTCTTTTATCTTGCGTGGCAGCTGCCCAACAGGCGTGATCTTGCAACATGCGCCTAAACGTATACATCGTTGTGACTTTCCAAATTATTCAATGCCTTCCGTTTCTTCGGAAATCAAACTTATCGAAACGTTTTCTGATACCCATGTTATCGGACTAACACTCAATCATGAAGGAATGTCGGTGGATGAAACACGCCATATAATAGACAGCTACACCACCGAGTTTGGGATACCCGTTACTGATGCATTATCACAGCCGGTCGAACATCTTGTGCACATCGTAACTTCCAACTTCCCCATAATAGCAAGTAAATTGGCTGACAAGGCGTGAACTACCCTAGGTTAGACATCGATTGCGACAAAATTCACCATAACGCTCACTTTCTAATTACTCAGCTCTCTCTCAAAAATATCTCAGTGACACCTGTCACTAAAGCCTTCCTCGGTCACCCTATCATCGCTCAAGTTCTTATTGACGCCGGGGCTACAATGTTAGCCGATTCGAGAATTGAAAATCTTCAAACGATAACAGAATTTGGTATTTCCACACCTAAAATGCTGATACGAACACCTATGTTCAGCCAAGCGAAGAGTGTCATAAAATACAGTGATATGAGTTTAAATTCTGAAGTAAAAGTAGTTCAAAGGCTTTCAAATATCGCGAAACAGAAAAATTGCCATCACGATATTATTATAATGGTTGAGCTTGGTGATCTCAGAGAAGGTGTAATGCCCTATGATGTTATTGATTTTATTCGTGAGATTATTGTTTTTCCGAACATTACAATAAAGGGAATTGGTGCGAATTTAGCGTGCCGATATGGTGTCGCGCCTGATAATAAAAATATGGACATTCTTTCTAACCTTGCTGATGAAATTGAAGTGATATTTGGGATCAGCTTAGAGCTTATTTCAGGAGGAAACTCGGCTTCAGTTAACTGGGCTCTTCAACAAACAGGCAAAACGCGGGTAAATAACCTTCGTATAGGCGAAGCGATCTTTCTTGGCTGTGAGCCTTTAGAGAACCAAAATATTAAAGGTTTACATACGGATGTGATTTCTTTAACTGCTGAAGTAATTGAATCCAAAATTAAACCTACGTTACCTTGGGGAAATCGAAGGTTAAATGCGTTTGGTGAAAAAGAAAGCCTACTAGATAGAGGAGTGGTTTCTCAAGCTATTCTCGCAGTGGGTCGCCAAGATGTCTGTGTTAGTGGCCTTAAAGCTCCGAATGGGCTTGAAATCATGTCTTCGACCAGCGACCATCTTGTGCTTGAATCCGCTCATAAACCACTATTTATCGGGGAGACAGTCACATTTAGTCTAGATTACAGTGCTCTTTTATCTTCTATGTCTTCACGTTATATCCATAAATATTTTAAGGCTCCTAAGAGAAGAAGGAGCGCATCATGCTACGAACAACAGTAATTATTTCCGTCAGTGTCATACTTAACGGTTGTCAGATAAGCCCAATGAAACCTAATGGGCTTGCCGATTATAGAGCGACGGTCATCTCAAGCCAACTTCCACAAGATTTAGGCTCAATCACACTCGTAAATGCTAAGTCAGAGGGCAATAGTGTCACTCTTGTTTTCGTAAAAAAGAAAGCTTTGAATATGGACAGCTTAGTAGAAAAAGTCGCCGTTAGTTTTTGTGAAAATATCGAAATAAGGCCACTATTAGAGAGTGGAATATCGTATAGAATCATTACCTTAGGAAAAAATAAGACGGTAGAAAGCCTTAACGTAATTTCTCTAACACAGTGTCTTAATTAAATGCGTAGCACTCGAATGGATAAAAACCAATACGTGTTGTTCAATGTACTCAATGACATTATTCTATTGAAGTTTGACCGCCTTACGCCTTGGGAAAAAAACTTTATCACAGAGCTACACCACAAAGCGTTAACTAAGCAGCTCATTTCAACTAAACAAGAACAACTAGCTTTAAAAATTTCAATAAGAACCTTCAAATCAAAAAAGAAAAAAGCACATTCCAAGTTTTAATTTAAGACTGTGTATACTTAACTCTATGTGCAGCCTGTAAACTCAGCTAACTTAACTCTCCTTGTCCGCTTCGGAGATATTTGTCCCATCCCAAATCATTTCTAGCAAGTAGGCTTGCACAATATCAGTCACTGGTTTCGGCGTTAATAACTCCCAGCATGTCCCTTCTTTTGACCTTACTGACGGGTACTGGATGCACTGTACTTTCTTCGCCTTTAGTTCGCGGGCCAGTTGTTGTGAGATACCGATGGTTCTAACTTATTCTTGATGAACAGCACTTCATATGACCTTGGCTCGCACCGGCATTAATTATCTAGAAATAGATAACGTCGTATTATATTAGCAAAGGGAATAGGGAACAATTTGTCCCCTATTCTCTTTGAGCTGTATTCTAACGATTAAAACCAATTACCGCCTAACGCCAAATACAAATTAACACGCTGCGCCAAACTCAACCTTTGAATAGATAGCTGATTACTCTGCGCAGCTAATACTCTCTGTTGTACAGTAAGTAGATCGACCAGCGATATTTCTCCTTCTTCGTATCTAAGCTTTGCGATAGTAAGAGCCTTTTTAGCCTCAGTTAAGGCGACTAATAAATCCTCATTTCTTGCCTTAAGTGATGCTGCAAGATCTAGGTTAGTTTCCACTTCGTTAAAAGCAGTCAACGCAGCCTGCGAGTAACTGGCTAACGCTTGTTTTTGTTCAATATTAGCAACTTTAACTTGTGACTCACGTGCACCTCCATCAAGAATCGGCATTAGTACATTACCTGCTAGCTGCCATACAAGATCAGATAAACTTGAGATACTCGAGAGCTGATTTGATGAGCTACCTACGCTACTAGTTAAGCTAAAAGTGGGGAAACGGGCGGCTTCCGCTTGATAAGTAGAACTGAATGCGGACACAACTCTCAGTTCATTTGCTACCATATCAGGTCTTCTTTCTAACACATCAGAAGGAACACCGACCGACGGCATTGTAGGCAATGGAGGAAGCTGCTCCCCGATATCAACAGATGATGCAGGATAGCGCCCGAGCAATATCTCAAGCGCTCGCAATGCATCTCTTTTCGAAGCCCCAAGCGCAGTCAATTGCTCCCTTGAAGAAGAAAGATCGGAGAGAGCTAATGACTTGTCTTGCGCCGACACCATACCATTTTCGAATTGTATTTCGACAATACGATATGTATCTTCAATTGAAGTAACGGTTTCTTGCATCACCTGCTCCTGTAACTCAGCTTCAATTGCAATAAAGTACGCTTTTGATACTGAGGCAGCGAGAGAATGTTGTGCGCTTTTATAATCTGCTTGAGCAGCTTTTGCACTGGTTACGGCTGCTTTTTGTCCTGCACTAATTCTACCCCACAAGTCGATCTCCCAACTTAATTGACCAGAAATAGATTGAGTAGTACTAGAGTTTCCTCCTTGACCTGATGTGCTACTACTGACTGATATATTCCCCTGAGTTTTTAACCCGGCACCAGCTTGACTAGCGACTTCATTAGCTTTTTCAACGTTGTAAGATGCTGCTAATAACTCTTGGTTATTCTGAATAGCTTCAAGCACGAGCTTATTGAGGAGGGGATCATTAAAGCTTGATAACCAATCCACATACGCGATTGCCTGATTCGACGATACCCCTGAGTCACTTGCCCAAGATTGAGCAGTGAACAATGTTTGCTTACTTAGCTCTTTGTGAATGGCATTATCCGATGTCGACTTCGCACAACCTGATAACACAACAAGACAACCGATACCAACCGCTGTTTTAAGTAGAATATTACTTTTCATCATCTTCTCACCTTGTCGTTTCTGTCGATTTAATGTTAAAGAAAATCGCATATAGAACTGGGACTACGATTAATGTCAACAGTGTGGCAAACGATAAACCGAATACTAAAACGACGGACATCGACTTAAAGAATGCATCAAAGAACAATGGTATGACTCCTAAGACTGTCGTCAATGCCCCCATCATTACAGGTCTAACTCGGCTAGCAGCAGCATCAATTACTGCATCATGCCTAGCTTTACCCTCACTTATTTCCAAGTCAGTTTGATCAACCAATACAATAGCATTTTTGATCAACAGTCCTGACAGGGAAAGCAACCCAAGAATCGCCATAAATTCCATTGGTGTACCAGTAGCTAACATACCGCCAGAAACACCAATTAACGCTAATGGAACCACTAACCAAATCACCACAGGTTGTCTAACTGTTCCGAATAATACGAACACCGTAATCACCATCGCAACCAAACCAAGCGGAATAGTAGACGCTAAGCTGTCATTCGATTCTTTTGAATCACCGTATTCTCCACCCCATTCCAATGAATAACCATTTGGTAAATCAATAGCTTCTATTTTCGAACGAACTCTATTGAACAAATCATTGGTTAACTCTCCAGGTAGAGGGTCTGACTGTGCTTTAATTTCCCATTGGCGATCAACCCGTTTTACAATTCCATCGCGCCAAATAGTTCTAAAACCATCGGTGACCTGACCAATGGGAACTGAATTGCCCGTAACTGAACTAATCACCTGCACGTTTCTAATGTTAGTTACATTATCGCGTTCCGAGAATGGTGATCGTGTGATTATAGGTATGAGCTCATCATTTTCGCGATACGAACCAATCGTTTTTCCTGAATAATTGGTTTCCAAAGCAGATGCTAAGTCTTCACGAGAAATCCCCGCTCTCTGGGCCGCTTTTTCAGCATAAATAGGCTCAATAACACTAATCGGTTGTCTCCAGTCATCCTTAATAGACAACGCTCCACCATCTGCGGCCATTATTGCTTTAGCTTGTGAAGCTAAATCCCTCAGTATTCCCGTATCAGGTCCAGTGAATTTAGCTTCAATTTTTGAACCACCGCCAGGGCCAAGTACAAATTTCCAAACTTTTCCTTGTGCATCAGGGAATGATTCATCGATATGACTTTGAATATCTTTCAGCAATCCGTCAATAATTCGATAATCACTTGTACGAATCAGGAGTTGACCGTATGAAGAATTTGTCGATTCTGGTGAATAAACCAACATGAAACGAGGAACGCCACCTCCGACGGAAGCTTGTACATCCTCAACACCTTCAAGTGAATTCACATAATCGCTAAGCTGAATAATGTCGCTCTTAGTGGTGGAAATATCTGAGCCTTGAGGGAGCCAATAATCAACAACAAAAAGTGGTGTTGTTGATGCAGGGAAGAATCCTGACTTAACAAATTGGAACCCCCACACTGAGGCGAAAAATAATGCCACAACACTAATTACCACCAATACACGTTGTTTCAACGTTACATACAGCAATTTTTTATATGACTTGGTAAAACCACTTTCTTTCGGTGTCACCGAATCATCCTGCTCTGACTCATTAAACAGCCAATAACAAAACAGTGGTGTTAAAGTAATCGCAAATAACCAGCTATACATCAGTGATATCAATATAACCCAGAACAAGTGCCCGGTGTATTCTGCAGTCGAGCCGGGGGCAAATCCAATTGGTGCAAATGCGATGATACCAACTAGCGTACCACCTAATAAAGGCCACACTGATCGTTGAACAATTTGTTTCGCGATGTCTAATTTCTTAAACCCACTTTTTATCCCAACTAAGATACCTTCCGTCACTACAATCGCATTATCTACCATCATTCCGAGTGCAATAATTAGTGCCCCTAATGAGATGCGATGCATTGGTATATCGACAAAACTCATCGTTGCCAAGGTAGCAAATATTGTTAGTAAGAGGATTGATCCAATTACTAAAGCTGATTTGATACCCATAAATATCAACAATGTAACGATAACAATAGCTAATGCTGCTATCACATTAACGACAAAGTTATCTACCGATGAATCAACAATTTTTGCTTGATGATAAAACTCGTGTAGCTCTATTCCTAAAGGTCTTAGGTCTTCGGTCTCCGCAATTTTACGATCAACTTCATTACCGATTTTTACGATATTTGCACCTAGAATACCCGAAACACCAATAGCGATCGCAGGCTTTCCATTATATAAAAACACCTTTTCTTCTGGCTCTTGATATCCTCGCCATACTCGCGCTATATCCTTAAGGTAAACAGATTTTCCGTCTGAATCTGCCGATACAAGCATATTTTGTATTGATTCGATTGAGTTAATCGTACTCGTTGGATCAATAACAATCCGCTTACTCCCAACTTTTACGGTCCCTGCTGATACAACTGAGTTTTGTTGCGACAACATCGATACAATATTTGAAATTGAGAGACCAAGCCTTTTAGCCGCTTGTTGAGAAATTTCGACGTAAATGGCTTCACTCTTTAGGCCATCAATAGAAACTCGAGCAACACCGTCGACCTGAAGTAATGAACTTTGTAATGTCTTTGCGTACTTTTTCAACTCTACATTCGAATAACCATCACCAGTAAGGAAATACAATAGTCCATATAGGTCACCAAAATCATCAGCAACGTATGGTGTACCGGAACCCGGAGGCAAGGATGCAGCAGCATCACTAACTTTATTTCTCAGCTTATTCCAGACCAGTTGAAGCTCACTTCTTGTTTTAGACGCGTCATATCTAACTTCAACATTGATCTCTGATTTACCATAAGTAGAAATTGATTCAATACTTTCAACTTCAGAAAGTTGTTGTATTGCTTTTTCTAGTGGTTCAGTTATTTCCAACGCAACTTCATGTGGATTTGCTCCTGGGTACCCTGTAACAATCACCGCTTGCCTGATGGTGAACTCAGGGTCTTCGAATCTGGCCATACTTTGATACGCTTGCCAGCCTCCGACAATAGTGAGCAAAATAACAATAACGCTCAATACTGTATTTTTTATTGTAAATTCAGCAATATTCATGTGTGTCCGCCTTAATGCTATGAACTTTTATTAGACAACGTAAGAAGGTTATTTCCATTCCTTAACTTTCATACCTTCATATAAGTACGCAACACCGGCACTTACCACTAATTCATCTTTTTCTAAACCAGAAGTAACGATCAGAATTTCTCCAACCCCTTCATCCGTTGTCACTTCACGCTTTGAAACGGTCATGTCACTTTTATCAACTACCCATACATATTTTTTTGACCCATCGGTTGTAATTGAATCAATAGGAATGGCAATTCTATTTACCGAACTATCAGCGCCTATACGTAACTCTACAGTCGCATTCATACCTGGAAGCACAAGAACATTCTCTGGTGCGATAAACTCAAAAGTGACGTTATAAGTTTGTGTAGATGCATCAGCCAATAAAATCGCTTCTTTATACTTTGCTTGAATCAATTTTTCTGGTGCCACATCAAGTACAATAAATGCTTCTCTGTCGCGCTTTTCGCTTTCATTCTTATGTAAGCTAGCTAAATATTTTGCAGGAATATCGATTGAAGCTTCAAACGATTCACCACCAATAAACATAACCACTGTTTGACCTGCAGAAATTATTTGATCGTTGTCTATCATTTTCTGGGCAATAGCTCCGTCAAATGGGGCTCGTAAAACGGCATCGTCTATCGCCTGTTGAACGCTATCAAGTTGGGATCGGCTTACATCTCTTTCCGTCAGCCTCTGTTCAACAGTATTCTTGGCTATTGCATTACTTTTAGATAACTTAACTGCTCTTTTGTAATCTTGATCCGCATTGGTAAACTGAGCCTTGGCTTTTTTCAAACTATTGAGTAAGTCTCTTTGGTCCAACTTAGCAATAACATCTCCCTTTTTAACCTTCTGTGCATCTTTCACTGGGAATTCAACTACTTTCCCTCCCGTGGAAAAACTCAGCTCGACTAGTCGATTATCGCTAATAACCGCCGGAAACTTAGAAATTTCAACGGTATTATCGAGGCCTGTAGAAAACAATTTAACCGGACGACTTTTCTCGGTTATCACTTCTACTTCATTATTCTCATTGCATCCAGATAACACCAACACTGAAAACAACAGTGCAACAGTTCCAACATTCATTTTGCTTAACATTTAATAGCCCTCTTACAAACCTTTAGTAATTTAAAAATAACTATTTAATGGAGAACAGTTTTGGAACTTAAAAATAGCGGACAAAATACTTTATTTGTACGCTATAATCCCCCCCCCAAATAATGGAAAAGAGCTGCTGTCGCCATCTGTTACTTTTAAGTCACAACTAATAACATATTCAATTAATCACATTAACAAACTATATCATGGTGGTCTATTTCATTAACCTCAAATATACCCAGATTTATGTGTTATCAATTAATTTTTAATTCAAATTAACAACGGCATATCCAATACACATATAAATACAATCCATGACTTCTTTTTCATTCCCCTGAATTAACCGACGTAGATTTTTGATTCCTCTTTCAGTCGGAATAATAGGGCCAGCAGCCAAGACTGCTGATCTAAATCTTGCTTTATTTGTTAAGCTGTCGGTCCATGCTGAATAGAAACTTTCAGGTGAATCAAAGTTCATATGTGACATTAAAACCTCAGTTAATTTCGGCTCCAAAACAACAAGTAAATCCTTCTTTTTAGGGAAATGGCGGTTGATACCAGATCGAGAAACACCACTTTTTATTGATAGCTTCGTAAAAGTTAATGCTTCAAATCCTTCATGCATTGTTAGATCAAAAGCAGCTTCGACGATTTTCTGTCGCGTAAGCTCTGCTTCTGCTGAACTCGCTCTACCCATTCATCACCCCCTCCAATTACTATTTCACCAACGGCAACCATTTATAGTGCACGGTTAATTTCGTCCAATTTTTATAGTATACATTCGTCCGCTATTTTTTCAATAAATAAAGGATGATATCCGCTATAATTTATACCCTTACTTATACCGTTGTTAAAGTTGTGATTCTATAGGCAATAATTGTAATAGTTTAACCGAAACACGTTGCCACCATGAGGTGTATGGCTCAGTTTCATATTCGATGACCTGGCCATCTTTGAGTTCAGACCATACGATATCGCCATCTTGTAAAGATAATTTGAAAGCTAGCTGGTCGATGTCTTCAGCAATTGAATGAACCATTTTTTGTCCAATGATTGACGAGGTAATAACAGTTCCCACTTCGGTATTTTCGTATGCAGAGCGAGGGTCTAAATTCAATGAGCCAATGAAAATATGTTTTCTGTCGAGCACAAATGATTTAGCGTGTAGACTTGTTTTGGAGGCACCGAACGTTGATTTATTGCGTTTGACACGAGTGGTATTGACGTTTATTTTTGGCTTTATCTCGTAAAGAGACACCCCCATTTTTAAGAGTTTTTTTCTGTATCGCGAATAGCCAGAGTGTACTGCTGCAACATCATTGGATGCTAATGAGTTAGTGATTACTGTAATTTTTATACCTTTCTCTATCAGTTTATTAAAAAATGTGACGCCCTCCTCTGCAGGTACAAAGTAGGGTGTAATTAAAAGTAATTCATTGGTAATCGATTCAAAATAAGGCTCAAGTTTCTTTGTCATATGAAGTTCGCGTAGACTTCGGTCACTGCGAACTTTAAGTGGGTGGTCTGAAATAATATCAGCATCTACCCAACTAAAGGGTAAATCATGATTTTTAATATCTAGAGTAAAGCGAGATGCTTTCAGGGCTTCAACGTAAGGAGAGTTGGCTTGCTCATCTGTTAGTGCTAAAAGAGCTTGGCGCCCTTTTTCTAGGTCTTCGTTGTTTATCTCCTCTTTTGATAACAACTTGATTGGATACACCACTTCACTATTCCAATAGAGATCGAATACTTGAGCGGACTGAGAAACCACAGTACCTGTGAGTAAGACATCAAGGTCACTGAAAGCATTATTTGGGTTGATATCAAAATATTCATCTCCTATGTTTCGTCCACCCAAAATCACCATACTGCTATCGGCGATAAACATTTTGTTGTGCATCCGCCGAGTGACGTCGCCTAATCGAGTAGTAAACTGTTCTATTCGACTCACTCCACGCGCAAAAGGATTAAAGATTCTGATATCTATATTTGGATGAGAATCAAGTATGAGTAAATTCTTATCTTTCCCTTCCTGTCCCATATCATCAAGTAGTAAACGAACTCTAACTCCTCTATCTGCCGCAACAAGAATTTGGTTAGTAAGTAGACCTCCAATGGTGTCTTCATGATATAAGTAGTACTGAATATCCAATGTTTTTTCAGCCGCTATAGCCAAAGATGCCCTTGCCACAAAAGCATCGAGACCATCATTTAATATTATCGCCCCAGACTTTCCAGAGTTAGCTAAAAGATCTTTCTCTACCATTTTATCAAGAACAGAATTCCCACTATTAACCAATGCGGTTGTTTTTTCCATGTTCGAGTTATCAGGAATTGAGCCGCATCCAAGTAGAACAAAAGACATACAAGCAATTAAAAAGAGTGATCTGAAGTTAGTAATATTCGTCGCAGAGGAACACATGTTCATAGTAAAATTCTCACCCATGTAATCATTGATTTATAATCGAATTTAGTTAACCTTCACTCAGATTCTATATTAATATTGATGTGTGAGTAACCTAGTTACTCGACCACTTACTGTCTTTCACATTAATTTATAAGGCTAAGTTATGAGTCTACCTATAATAAAATTGTTATTGTTCATTCCATTATTTTCCGTTGTATCTTGTTCCACATCCAATACCGCAGGCAACGAAAAGCCAATGGTGAAGACGTCACAAGAAATCACTTGCCCAGTACTAAAAAGTGGAAAATGGCATGCTTGGATTGATCGTTTTCAACAACCGGAAGGTTCATACCGTTTAAACGTTAGTGGGGAAATACAATTGCCAAACCCTACCTATGAGCTTATCTGGTCAGAAGGGCCAACAGATAGGATGACTCCCCCTAGTCTCCAGTTATCGTTGAAACCAGTTCAACAAGAAGGAATGGCGATTCAAGTTATTTCCACACAAACAGCAAAACACGAAATAACCACATCAATTCCTCACTATCGACATATTTCAGTATATTGCGAAGAGAAGCTTCTCGGTAAAATGAGTGATGTGATGTTGGCCGAATAGCCAGTGATGTTGAAAAATACCAGTGCGCTAATAACGTGATAATTCCATCACGTTATAATTAACGACATTCTTAAATCAGTACTACAGTTACCTATTCTCATATCGATTTAAATCAAAAATACCAGCACGTATTGGGTTTTGTTTAATATTGTATGCTTGAAACCAATCAACAGTTTTCCAAAAATTTGGATTTGTTCTGCGCACACCATATTGGTGAACAAATAGTTCATAATCTAAATATGTTCTAATACTTGTGTAGCTACTAACAAACTCTTCTACCTTAGCTTCATCTACTTCAAAGAAAAAGTTAGGATAAGCTCCATATAATCCTGGCATTACAGTTAAAGTATCATTCTCCAGGTCTTCACTATTTTGTTTAGGGTCTGCAAGCATTGAGCTAACATTTTTATAGGATTTATTACGTATCAACGTATAAGCTCGCGATTCTTTACCTTTTATGCGTAAAAACGTTACATCAGGAAAAACTTGGAGCAAAGGACCTTTCATTTTTGCAATCCTTGTAAGTGCATGCTCTGTCGTATCAAGTGTCAAACATGGAACTGTGTCACATCGATTAATATTGTCTTGACGCCCAGCCATCGGCCCCAAATGAGATTGTAACGCTTGATACAGTTCTTGTTGAACGTCGGCTGTTTGATATCCAATAACAATCTCTTTATCGAGCCAGCGGCTGTCCAATTTCAATTTATTCTCTAAGTCTTCTCGAATGCCTTGGTACCAACTTGATCTTATTTCTTTTCTTTGTTTCGCAGGTAAATAAGCTAGATAATTATCTTCGCCTTCCATGCGTAAAAAATCCATATATAAGCGAGTATTTAGCTGATGGCCGACATTACCATAGACATTAAAGCCTGCAACCAAGAGGTAATGAATTCGTTCTAATAACGGATAATCGATAACCCATGCAGTTTCAGGATATGAGCCTGAAAGCCCTTGATTTACCGAAGCACTATCAAAATGCCTAAAAATAGTGAGTGCTGCATTGGGATTCGTGCCATTCCCATCCCAAATTGACACCATTGATTCTTGTAAAGATACTTTTGTTGAGTCATTTACAAATAGACGTTGCTTAGCCTGAGTGTACTCTTCTAGTTTTTCTTTATACGTCGTCCACGTCGAAATAATATTGAGAGTATCTCCCTGCGCGGCTGGTAAATCTAATTCATTACTGTATTTGCTTAAGAAGTCTGCTTCGCTGCTTCGGATATTTAAATCGGGATTAAAGAAAAACACCCAAAATTGCTCCTCGATAACGTTTAAGGCCACCTGCCCACGGCATACAGGACCTTTAATAAAACCTTCAATGTAAAATTGAGCATCATCAAGCAAAAAACGATAACGAGCATTAGCTGGTAATTGTTCAAACACTTTAAATGGGTTTGAAGCTATGGCTAGGTCGTAACTCGGTAATTCAGTTACTTGATATTCATTATTCATAAACAAATCTTTATAACGCGTCAGCTTGTTAGGGGAGAATTGATAAACTAGGTGGCTTTTTGCAACAATAGACGAGTGATAAGGGCGAAGACGATAATATACTTTACTCACTCCAGGATCATCAAAAGGCCGAGTGGTAGCTATGACTTCAATCGGTTGGCCTGCGGGAGTTTTAGAGCGTACCAATTGAAAAAACTCTCGTTCTGGTGCTCCTAAAAAATGTATATGAGCATGATAGAGGTGCTCATAAAGATAGCGGCTCATGAGCTGAGCCTTATTACTTGGCTGGTTTAAGAATGCTTCCCATTGCTTAACCTGAGCCAAACCATTACTAGAAGGTTTTGGAATATCTGAGGCTGGCGAACCTTGGGCAATCCAATGCACAAGATAAGTATATTCTTCATCGGTTAAGTTCGGCATTGCATAGGGCATTCCCCAAGTTGGATGATCAGCCGAGAAGTCTGAAAACTCAGAAGGTTTTGAGCACACTTGCTCTCTATTTAAGCCCAAAGAGAAGTTGGTTGAGAGTTTACCTGTCCGTGCCTGTGGAAATTGTTGTTTTAGCTGCAAAATACGAAATAATGTTGACTGCTGTAGGTTTTCCGTTGGCGTTTTATTATCCGTTTCATTTAATACGGTGTGGAATCCTTTGTCTCGCCATTGTTGATTAGTTTCCGCATCCAAAAATAGACGAGTTGTCGGCGCTCCAAAAATACGAGTTCCATTATAAACCACATCTTTGCTGCCTCCCCGCTCTATACCTTCCATAGATGTTAATTTTAACTGACATGGAGCATCATAGCAGCCATGGCAGGCGATACAGCGGCTTTCTAAAATGGGTTTTATTATATCAGTATAAGAGATAGGTTGATTAGGCAGTGTAGAAAGTAGACCATGGTCGATAGCGATACTCTGGTCACCGACTTTTTTGTTTTCGACACTACAACCCACCAAAACCGAAAACAGGCTCACTAATAGAACTCTGCTCACCAAGACTCGAATATTTAAATGACGCAACATAATAATCCTTCACCATTAATTAAATCATAACCTATTGAGAACAAATATTGGAGTTCGGTCCGTTCATGTCGAACAATTCATTTAGCGACATTACGCCCAGCAAACTTTTGGACATAAATGAGTTTCATGGAATCGTAGATTAGCACTTCATGAATTACCTAAAATATGGCAAACTCCAACAGGCAAAAGGCAAGACGTGCTCCTGCTACACTCTATATTAGTAGCTACTAAACCGCTTTTATCTTACTTCTTTTCAAAAGGAAGAAAAAAGTGAGGAGGTACAGGAAGTTTATATGATCTACAAGCCATCAATACTATCGGGTATAAGCCATACTTAATGGCTGATAAGTTTTCAAAATACTGGGTTTCACGACATTCACTAAAAATATCACTTAATAGTTCATTTTTAGTTAATTTAAAATCAAAGTCAGACAAACAAAACCCATGATATTTTCCACCAACATATAATTCTTTCTCAGACTCTTCATCGGGATACCATAACTGAATACTACAATGCGACAAGTGGTTAGTTTGAATTTCACTTAACTTGGTATAAAGCTCATCAAAGTTAAATAAGGCAGAAAAACATCCAATATTAGAGTACAATATACTACCAGCTGTAGATTCTTCGAAATATTCAGTTGTACCATTTTTAGGGTGTTCGAGTAAGTCCATATAATCGTGCAAAATACAGGGGTAAGCACCGTTATTACTTAAGTTAACAGACACTCTTAATAGCATTTCTTCTAGCCAATCTTTCACTTGAGTAATCTTCGATAGTGATACTAAAAATAATACAGCAAGAGTGATATCAATAGCTTGCTCATCTTTTAATGGCGAAAATAAGATAGGGTTATTACTTATCAAGTTTAGTATACAATCAGCTACAAATGCAGCTTGCTGTTCACTAGCTTTAGATTCACTATTACTTTGTTGATAAATTTCTAATTCCCATAGAAGCCATATTCCTAGTATAGAGATACGGCCAAGTAAATCGAAAAGTTTGAGGTTAATATCAACTGTAGATGAAGAGCATACTCCACGAGAGATAGCACCATATTCATGTGCGTATGGGGTGATGACTTTAGTCATAAAATCATGATTAATTTTAAAATACGTATTCTTAATAGAGAGTATGACTGATTGAATTAGTTTAGCATTTTTAGATTTTCTTGAAAAATAATCATTACCGACATGCCAAGCATTCAACAATGCTACCTCACTAGACAGATAAGCACTTTCAAAGTTTTTCTCTTTTCTTGACCAGCCATACAAAATCCAAAGACATATATTGATTTGTCTTAGGCTCTTTAACACTTTTTCAGGAGGCGCATTGTCGGCTGCCTCTCTTAATATACTAACAAGGTATGCAAAGTACCTAAACGAGGTATCTGGCTCGTCAATCATCGACACAGACTTCCTTAACAAGGAACGAGTGTCATCAGGCATAAAATTTTCATGTAGAAAGTTATCATTAATAAGGCTTGCAAGTTTATCCCCGTTCCATTCCTCGAATTCAATATTTTCATTAGTCTTAGTTCTAGAATCTATATAACCAGTAAATAAATCTCTAACAGGTGTTTGCACATCGCCACCAAAACAAGGGCAAATAACAATTGGTTTGCCTTTATGCTCTGGTGGTAGCCTATGAGGAATATAGGAATAAATAATTTCATCTAGAGATGGTCTTAATACTTGGTTTTCATTTCCATTCCATGTAGAGCGAGTTAAGTCTCCCGCTTTAATTGAAAAGAGGTAAACCTTTTCAACTTCACCATATAACGAGCCAACAGCGGCAACATCCACGCCTCTTTCGCTTGCCCCCCTTATTGGTTTGCCAAAGACAGTCAAACCAAGCTGGCTTAATAAATCAGGTAATATTGCATCGAGTTCATCTCTTTCATTAAGAGATGATAAATATTCTTTAATTACAAGCTTCATAATTTATCCCTCATACCTAAACATATTAATTAGTCGGTTTAATCCAGCGGGATCTATAGAAAAAAATATAGGCACTTCTGTTGAGTGACTTATTGTGCTGAGAGGCATTACCTGCCTTTTTGACTCTCCATTGCCACCATACTGTTTAAAAACAGATTTATTTCCATACAATAATACTTTGGAGTTATTACCAAGAAATGATGCAAAGAAAGATGTCTTATGTGCCTCTTTCATCATTGCTTCATTTTCAAAGTGTTTTTTTCGCCCCAAAGCCTCTCTATGTCTAGTGCTAGGGTGAAGTTCTTTGTTTAAAGATGCTTTCTTTAGAACATCATGATAGGCATCATTTTGCTTCAATATATTGAGTAACACTTGGGTTTTCTTTTTCCGTTTATCCAACTTCGCTATATGCTCTTTAATAACCCCTTCAACAGCTTGGGGTGTATTCATAAGTAATGGGTAAAATAATAATTCAGATATTTTGTCATAATCAGAATCATCACAATTTTCCAGTACCGAAAGTACATAGAATGTAGCTAACTTCGGTTTGAGAAATAGCCAGCCAACGGCTTTTCTTGCGATATAGAAATAGTCCTTGGTCTCTTCAATTTTGCTTACTTGAGAGGGCGAGTTTTCATGTTCGAAAATAATGTCTGAGGCAGCCTGACAAAGGCAGTGATTGCCCGAATAAAACCAACGAGTAAATAACTGTTCATGATCTATGTATTCACTTTCCCATATCGCTCTAGAGATATCATGAAAGCGGGTGATTTCGAAGTTGGCATCGCTACTGACAGTAAGCTTTTGTTCTAATAACCCTATAACTTCAGCGCTCCGTTCCCTGTTTAGAAGAGCCGTTAACGCATGGTCGACAGTATTAGTTTTTTGCCAATCAGTAATTGAAAATTTATCAAAGAAACTTAAAAAAAGCACCTCCCATTCTGTTGGTAAATGCTCTTTATCCAACCAAATTATTCGTGATACTTCTTCTAGCAACATAATCGATTCGTCAAATAAGCATAATGTTATGCTTTTAGTGGCATTAGCAGCAAGTGAAGAGTCTTTTTTGCATATTTCATTAATAGTCTGTAAACAACTTCTAGCAAGTTCATCAGTATGGTTTTGTTCTAATAGTGAATGTATATGTTCAAGGGCTTTTGCTAGTAAGTCACTATTGCTTGAGTATTTTAAATAACCTAATGCTTGTATTGCTTCTGTTTGTATTTTTTTATTTGAATGAGCGGTCAATTCTAGAGCAAATTGAAAGCTTTCTTCGATAGAGATCTTCGATTGACTGATTAAAGTCGCTCTTAAAAAAAACTCCCACTTAGTCGGTGACTTAGCCAACATTTCAACAGCATCTACAATTCGTAGCTTATTTTCTCCCAAAAATTCACTTATAGGTATATAGCAATATTCTCCCTTACTTTGAATGTTTTGGCTTGTTTCAAATACAGATTTAGTAGGTGCTTCAATTAAACCAATCACACCCAAGTATCGTCGTATACGAGAAATGTTTTCATCTGAAAAATGAGGGGAATTTAAAAATTCTAAAACGTTCAATTTCCCTGAGTTATGAGCACTGGCTAGTTTTTGGATAACCTCTTTGTATTCAAAACGATAATCATCAAGAAGATCCACTAACGGCTGATAGTAATCTTCAGTCGCTAACACTTCTTCTAATTTCTCATTAAAATCGACTTTTTCATTCTCTTTCACAACAGCCTACACCTTGTAATTATCATTTGATGTCAAGCAACAATTTGATTTATATGGATTTATTTGCGAATTCTTGTGACTAAATAGCATCTGCGAATTGAGTAGCAATCAAATCAGTAGACACGGTTCAATCCTTCAGTTAATCAACTAAGCACATATTGATTCATTATAAAATTTTGGTCAAACACAGATTTATGATCCCGTGATGAACAGTGACTCAAAATGATAATGGGGCAGAGGCGTTTTAAAGAGTATATTAAACTACTATTTCTAGGAAAGTTTCTAATAGGAAAAAATAGCGCCTCAAACACCGAGTTGGTGAAGTTGGCAGCTTTATTGAAACAAAAAGGGGACAACTCTTTTAAGTCCAAGTGTTTTGACTTATGCACTTTCACTGGTTTCGATTCGTTGTATTGCTTCTTGTATGTCGCTTATGGAGTCAATAATTCCATCCACTTCTTTAGGCGTGGGAAAATTGGTATTACGAACCCAGATAACTTTCATTCCAAGTTCTCTTGCTGGTTTTAGGTCGTTATCGGGGTTATCCCCGATACAAATACAAGAATTAGCATGGCTCCCTAATTCATTTATACAAGCTTCAAATATACTAGGATCAGGCTTCTTAAATCCAAATTCTTCTGAAATCTTGATAACTTTGAATAAATGTCTGATACCCACAAAATCTATCTTGGCATTTTGACATCGTGCTCTACCATTAGTCACCATCCCAAGGGAATACTTCTGAAATAAATCATCTAAAGTTTCTTTAGCGCCACCGAAAAGCACAGCTTCAAAGCCATACTTATCTTTAAAGTCTTTGAATAACTCATCCGCAATCTGATCGCTATCAAACAGCTCGACACAAGCTAATTGATACGCAGTAAGCTTGTTCTCATAACCATTCTTCTGATGATGAAGCACTGATCTGACAAATTCATCTTTTGTTGCTTTGATAGACTCTTCAAATCTGGGATATTGATTAGTTAAGAAGAGTCGCATTGTCTCTGCTCGATCTATCAAGGTCTCGTCTAAGTCGAATATTAGTGATGACATATTTTTACCTAACGTTCCTAAACTAATGCGCAGTGAAGCACAGAGTAATTGCGTCCTATGCCAGCCGCGGAACGCGATTTTATGGTGGGCATGAACAGCTTTAGTTTGTTATGAGTAAACCAAAGGATCAAATTTTTCCATAAATATTTCTGGCCGTGAAAGTTCGGTGTAACCAAATTTTGCATAGAGTTTTTGCTTATCCGATGTAGCTAGCGTGATTCTTCTTAGCCCTTGGAGTTCAGGATGATCATTTACTGCATTTAGAAGAACTTTGGAAATACCATTCCCTCGAAATTCTTCAACGACAAATACATCTACTAAATTTCCGAACGTTGAATAATCAGTGACCATGCGAGCAAAACCGACTTGCCTCGAACCAATATAAGCACCGAAACACATGCTATGCTCTATCGATTTCTCCACTAGATTTCTAGAAATACCTTTACACCATCGAGCTTCGTTATGAAGGAAATTAAAAATAAGCTCCCTATCAAGCTCATTTTTGTCTGTAGAGATTGTTAAGCCTTCCATTTTCTATCTACTCATAGCAGTTGTTATACGAATATTGTCTACGTGACAATGTCGTTATAAATATAAAGACTAATCTATCTAAATTTACCATGCATCAAAATACTAGACTTAATGTATATTTATAAGTTAGAAAAATTGAGTCGTGTGATCATAGCCTGATCACATTAGGGCATAAATGTGCTGACGGTGATTACGCAGGCTCTTCTCGGAACACAAGCCATTTAGGTTCCCAGAGCTCATCGCAATTGACATCATCGCAGTTATCTAATAGCTTTGTGTTGTCAGTATGGGTACTGATGTCGGAAGAGATTCCCCTAGCCAGTGAGCAGGATAATCTAACTAAAAGAGCAGGCCAGATTTCTTATGTAAAAAGCGCTTCAATATTATTGAGGCGCTTTTTTATGTCCATACATTGCGTAACCTCTCCTCAATAACCGCTAAAACCGTTAGCGTCATCACTATGCTCGGCCAAAAATAAGACCATCAACAATCCTAAGCCAAGTTGAAGTCTGTACACTAATAAAGAAATGAGGGGTAGTTTGGAATGGAGCAAAAGTGTGATTAACAACATGACTTAGCAATCTTATTCTAGAAAACGCTTCACTTCTCGCCCTGTTTATTTTTACAGTGATAAATAACTAAGGGGAGAGAGATATGTTTCTTCAAAGGCCAAAGCCCTTCCCGGATGAATCATTGGAAAGCTATTTCATCCGAGTGGCAAACAAAAACGGATATCAAGACGTACACCGTTTTCTCTACGCACTTAAGAACTACCTTCTCGACATTGATTCAGACAAATATGATACCTTCCCTACTGACATCAAACTGATTAACCCTTGCCACTCAAAAAATCATTCTACAAGCCGAACTCATGCACTCCAGGCCATCAGTCAGTTAACCTTTAACGTACCAGGAGATGTTCTTTCCTTAGCTATTAATCGCTCATCAAAAAGATACTCTCCAGGAACTAAGGCCCTTATTCGTGGTGCTGAGATAATTCCGCGCTCTCTTATTCGTAACGGGAATATTCCGGTTTGTCCTCTTTGCTTACGTGAATCAGGGTACGCTAGCTATTTATGGCACTTCGAAGGCTATGACGTATGCCATAAACATGGCTGTGCATTAACAGCTTCATGTGCTTGCGGTGAGCCGTATGATTACCAAAACAATGGCCTGTCAGGAGAGTGTTGCTCTTGTGGAAACTCATTGCCTATAAACACCGCTGATTCGCTAAAACAACAATCTACTATCTCGAACTGGCTCTCTGGTGCCGATGAACTACCTCTACCAGACATCCCAGTTAGCTTTCGATGGGGACTGCTTCATTGGTGGAAGAAAGCAAGTAAGTCAGAGTATTTTGATGCAATGAATTTTTACCAGTTGTGGGAAGACTGGCCTGAATCTATAGGCAAAAAAATTCAGGACACTGTGGAATACAACCTTGAATACAGAACGGTAAGCGAAAATGAGTTAACACTACGAGATGTATTAGGAAGCTTGTTATTTACTTGTATTTTACTTCCCGACAGAAACTTAAAGTACAACCTCATTTTACGAGAGCTTTTCCACTACCTTGAACAGAGAATATGGGAAGATAACGGGCAGTTCGCTAACCTCCGCATGAACGCTATAGACGCCGCTATCCTGCTTAATTCAGATTTGGAACAAATAGCTTCGCTTGTTGACCAACGGATCTTAGTTCCCTCAAGAAACATCAAAAATAACGAACCATTGAATAAAACCGCCAATATTTTTTATCTCGGAGACGTCTACTGCCTTTGGCTAGCAGAGTTTCAAACGGATGAGTTCAATCGCTCATTCTATGTTTCAAGGTGGTAGTTTACATGAACCTGAAAGATGTTTTGACAAGTGAACCCGATGACCTAAATGCCGAATTGCGACGCGCATTCCGGCCACTTACTCCAGCCGTAGATATTTCAAAAGAACTTTCTAAAGCTCTAATCATTTTAGTAAACCTGACTGATAGGGTCGACAAGCAAATTGATCTACTCAGCAGAGATAAGTGCAAGGAAAAACTCAGAGACGAAAAATGGTGGGCTCGCTGCCTGAATACCGCTAAATATCGCCAAAGCCACAACGTAAAATTTCCAGATATTCGGGCCACAGGCTCCATACGATCTGAAACAATCGGAAAGCTTCCAGATTACCTACTGTCATCAAGTAAATTACCTCAAACTGCATGGGTTTATTCAAAAGATTCAACGGACGTTAACATGTGTATGTTTTTATGCGCTGAATTTATCTGGGAAGGAAGTTTCTCATGTCTTGCTATACTACTTCAGGACATCGACCATCCCATTTGGCTCACACTAAAAAGATTGGGCTGCTACGAGAAATTTAGGAAGCTT
Source organism: Vibrio phycocola (assembly GCF_054404255.1). Classification (NCBI taxonomy): domain Bacteria; kingdom Pseudomonadati; phylum Pseudomonadota; class Gammaproteobacteria; order Vibrionales; family Vibrionaceae; genus Vibrio; species Vibrio phycocola. Next base: position 7,630 of record NZ_JBTAMQ010000022.1, on the reverse strand, counting down.
GCGGTCAAAACACTAAGGAAAATCCCGTCACGAACAATAGATGTCACTCTTGCACCGAACTACCTTAAACAGATCAGCCTTCCTGATGGCAACGACTCGTACATATCACTATCACCCGTAGCCTCACAGGCGCTCCAATCTTGCATGTATCAATCACTAGAAGCACAGCGTAATAGCCAAACATTTCATGTTAGTCGCCCTGGGAATATGGGGTTATTACCAGCTTGTTGTGGCGGCGCATTTCGAATGCTTAAAACAGTACCTTTTATCAAAGACCGACGACATCATTACCTAAATGATGCACCACGTTGGTTATCAACAGAAGCTATCCGCGCAATGTCTGAATACATGCAAGCGCCGAACTGGTTACTACCAGCAAACCAGTATCAGAAAGAAATTTCTCGAGTGAAGCTCACGATTGAAGAAATGGTGCACAAATGGATGAGCAACCAACCCAATGTTGATGAAACGTCATTATCAACACTTACAGAAAAGTTAAATGCAGATTTAGCATCAACGCGGTCTGGCCCACGACTGAGTTATGAACCGAGATTGACCAAGCTATTTTACTATTTGATTAATAAACTACAGCAACAACATCCGGAACCAGAAGTTAAAGATGCAGGAAAGCGGTACTTGCTTATCCCAGATATTCGAGTATGCGCCGCCAGCGCGCAGAGCTCCAGTGTAACCATCGGTTTACCCTCTATGATGGGGTTGTTTGGCTTTACACATGCTTTTGAAAGAAAGATTTCGAAGTACTCACCCGGATTTAAAGTCAACAGTTTTGCTACCTGTATACATAGCTACCACCTGCAAAACAGAGGATTAACTAAGGAAGCAGTTAAAAAGCTTTCCGGAGACATATCACCGCCAGCCACACTCGACGATTGGCAGTGTGATTTAACGATCAGCCTGTTACTTGATTGCAGTAACCTTGCAGAGTCACAGCTTGAGCGAGTCCCGAAATTGTTGCCTAAAAGGCTTTGGCGAGGTAAATCTCATATTGATGTAGATAATATTCAATATATATCAATTTATTCAAAAGCCACTTCGGCGATAGGGGATATTTCCAACGAAAATGGCTTTTGGCTAGGCCTTGATAACCACACGGCTATCGAAGATCCCAGTAGTCTGGTCGAGCACTGCAGGGCTAACAGGACATCATTAATATCAACCGTCGGTTATCACCTATTAGAGCAGCCTAATAAAAGAGCAGAAACCCTGCGAGGCTATCCCCACGCGTTCTGCGAAACGGTGCTGGGATTGATTAAGCCCATAACGGTCACCCGAGCAACTAATATCAAAGATATTTTCTGGGGCTACACCGTTGATGAGTATAACCCCCAGGTATCACCAAGGAGTTGTCGATGAAACTTCCAAAACAACTAGCTTATGAGAAATCAATAGAAGCAACGGATGTAACATTTGAAGCGGTCTGGCCGTCCGGTGAAATAAAGCCACTTAGAGTATTCAGCAGAATAGCCTTGGGAATGAAAGAAGGAACACATTCAGCCTATAACAATGATGGAACTATTAAAGATAAGGTTGAACCAACTGAACTCGCTGAAGGCAATCCGCATGAACTCAATGTCTGCCAAGTACCATACGGAATTGAACTATTACAATGCCGTTTTTCTGTTACTTTTTCATCTGAACTTCTTGAAGAATACAAGTGCTCCGATGCGCCAGTTCGTAAAACTATGCATGATTTAGTAGCACTGTATATACAAAAAGTAGGCTTAGAAGAGCTAGTGTCTCGATATCTTGAAAATATCTTTAACGGACGATGGCTATGGCGAAATTCTAAAAAATCATATTGCACCACAATTGAAGTTAAGCCTTGGCCTTGGGAAGATTCACTGATTGTTGCCCATGACATACGATCACTGAGAAAAAACGAAAAATGGCTTCAAAAGATAGAAGGCTGGAATCAACTAATAAAACTAGTGATTGATTCCATGACATCACCAGATGATTACTGCATCTTAAAAGTATGCGCAAAACTACAACTTCCAGAGATGACACCGGTCTACCCAAGTCAGGCGTTCAAAGATTCAAAACAGAAAAAAAGTGATAAATCAGATAAAAGAGAAATTAACCGTATCTACCAGTCCACTGAAATAGATGGATATAATAGTCCAATATTTGGTTGCTACAAAACAGGAGCAGCGATAGCCACCATCGATAGCTGGTACCCTAATGCTGAGAAACCACTGCGTGTGGGGCATTACGGTGTTCATAAACAACATGCCACCGCGTATAGACACCCAGATACTGGTAAAGACTTCTTTAGTTTGCTAAAACGAGCCGATGAATTTGTGAAGATCCTTAGAAAAGATGTCCCCATAGAACAAGAAATAATAAATGATCTTCATTTTATTATGGCAAATATCATCAAGGGCGGACTATTCCAGGAAAAGGGAAACTAATATGGCTTGGTACTATCGCAGCGTAACCTTTCTTCCAGAGCACAGAAATAATGAAGTTCTTGTTGGGAAGTGTTTAAAGAAACTACATAGTTTCTGCAAAAAGTATAAAACGAATGCGATTGGCGTTTCATTTCCCTGTTGGACGGAAGAGACCATTGGTAACCGAATCACTTTTGTTTCACAGGACCCAATGAAGCTCGACTTTCTGCTTAGTCAGACTTATTTTCGGGAAATGGAGCTTCTCGGATATTTTGTTATCACCAGCTGCACAAACGTGCCGACAGACTGCACATATGTTCTTTTCAGGCGAAACCAGATGATCGATGAAACCACACAACTAGGCCAAGAACGCAAAGCGAGAAGACGAGAAGCCAGAGCTATTAAACGAGGAGAAGACACCTCTATTCCGAAAAATATTCAACAGACTATATTTATTGTTGAGCATTACCATTCCGTTCCTATGAGCAGCAAGAGTAAAAAAAGTAAATTTCGGTTAAACATCCAAAGAGAATTAGAACCACCAAGTATTGAGAAAAGTAGATTTACAAGTTACGGGCTATCAAACAAAGTAGATTGTCTGCAATCAGTACCATTGATTTGACCTTTTTTCAGAGCAACCTGATAACCAATTGATTTTGAAGGACCTATATTCTACTCAAAAATTTTGGTATTTTGCTGCGTGCAGCAATAACTTATTGTGTTATAAACATTATACTGAGAAATGTAATACCTTACTGCCGCACAGGCAGCTGATAATTCTTGGGAAGAATTGACCGCATTAAGTTTTCTCCTTACTGCCGCACAGGCAGATGATAATGGAATAGCTCGCAATTGGATGTCGTATTACAGCCTTACTGCCGTAGAGGCAGTTAACTAGTCAGCTATTAATTCCCCGATTCACAAACAGCCTAACCGCTGTTTGCTTTATAAATAAATGAGGACTATAATCCTCAATACTACTGTAGAAGTAGTTGATAAAAAACGAACCACTTTTATTCGAGTTCAAGATCACTCACTGCCGAACAGGCAGATTTTTGTTAAGGAAGTAAAATATATATAGCAATTCACAAATGAAGAAGTACTTTGCTCATACTCTTAAACCAAAGCAGCTAGCCTTGCAAATGCATTGCTTTCGGAAGTATCAGGTCCGGCTGTATCAAAAAGAGTTTCAATTTTCTTAAATGCTATTTTGTAATCACTTTCAGAGAGGTCAAAGCCCAATTCATCCAGTGTTTTTCTGACAGCCGCTTCTTGCTGGTGTTCACAAACCGTGATGTGCCTATGCGTTTATTTTTATAAAATTAAGTCAATTATTGTACTAAAAATTACGCGTTTTCCGTTGCTAGGTTTAAGATAAAAAAGCCTCGATCACCCTTTCTCGAAATTTGCCCAGGTTAATCTCAGTTGAGTCTATGGGAGAATTTTTCTTTATATCGCGAATTATACTGGTTCCTGTTGGCAATAATGTATCTGGGATCCAGAATATTTCATTTTCCGGCTCTGGTAGATCTGTAGCTATTAGGTTGGACGCTTTAGGACTGTCTAGCGTTGTACCCTTTGACATAGAGATGTCTGCATTCTTTGCTTTGATATATAGACAAGAATCCGGAATATCACATTCAATATTTTCGGCAATTACGACCAAACTTTCTTCAGCAAACGTGTATAACCATGCCTGCTGGTTCAATTCATCGTTTGTGCGTAATATCCGGCCCAAAACTTGCCGAAAATAGAGTTCTGTTTTTACGGCACTCAAATGGCAACACACCTGTAAACGCGGAATATCAGTCCCTTCACTTATCATTCCAACACTGATTATCCATTGCGTTGAACCATGCCTAAATTGGTCTATAGTGTCGAGTGGCTTATCATGATGATAAGTAACGATTTCAGTAGACTGGTTGTATACTTTTGATAAGACTTTTTGTATATCAATGGCATGATTAACGGATGTCGCTACGACAAGACCGCCCGCATTAGGATTATCAAACCGTATTTCCTTTAACTTTTGGCAGCCTAAGCCCAGTATATAAGTCATCGCTTCATTGTTATGCAAGATGCTTTGATAGGATACGGCTGACTGTTTCAGTAGCTCTAAGATGGAAGAGTAATTTTTTGTTTGGCCTTCGTCTGAAACGGAAAGGTGTTCATTGTCGATGAGTACGATCTTTGGTGCCCGACAAACATTATCTTTGACCGCTTGTTTAAGACCATATTGATAGTCACACTTAATATCTCCGTCGGGGTAAATGTATTCAACCAATGTTATTGGCATTAAATCCGAACGCCATGGCGTGCCTGTCAATCCCAAAGTGAATTTAGCAATACCGTGAACCTGTGAAAGGATTTGCTCTCCCCATACGTTTGAATTTTCTAATTCATCGCCAGCACAGTGATGAATTTCATCAAATACAACCAACACACGATATTTCTTTAACGTATTCCAGAAGCTCTCTTTCTGATACTTCATTGACTGATAGGTAAAAGAAGCGCCAAGTGCACCTAAGCCGCCGTGGAATTCACAATTTAGTTTCCAGGCAAAGGTTCCTTGTATACCTTGAGCAATAGTTAAAGAGGGAGAGAAACAGAGAACTAAATCGATTTCGTCATCTTCAAGTAGCCTCCTTGCAACTTCTGCCGCCATAACTGTCTTGCCGGCACCCGGTGTCGCTTGAACTTGAAAATGGCGCTTACCGGATAGATAGTTTTTAATTGCGAGGGTTACACTCTCAACTTGCCAATCCCTTAGCATGCTGCTTCTTGTTCCTTATAAAGCTCGATTGCATAAATGAGAGCTTCCAACTTCGCGTTATATTGAACGGAGAGTTCTCGCGCCTGCTCTGACTTCGCAAGCAGTTCTGATTCAAATTTTGGCAATCTCGAGGCTAAATTTCTATATTCGTCGATTCCAGCTAACGCCATTTCAAGCTCAGCGGTGCAATGTGCTTTCTCATTAACTAATTCCTTTAAGTCTTCTTGTTCTAATTTGGAAGGGCTTTGTGCTCTGACTTTTTCTGTTCTTAATTGTATTGGAGCAAAGGACACTTCATCGAAATACTCTGTTTTATGGTAGGTTTTATTCCTTCCACTTCCCGTAGTATTAAGCAAACCGCGTTTTTCCATTTGAAGTAACTGACGATAAATATACTTTCTAGCGTCGACGTTATCACTAAAGCTATCAGTGATAGTTAGCAATTCATCTCGAATAGTTAGCACAGAAAAGCCATCTAGCTTCCTAGATATGAGTAGAGTATGCATATATTTATTTAGTTTCAGTACTTTGCTCATCGTAGCTTAACCCGGCCTCAAAATACGGATTATAATCCGTGGTTATATATACATCAATACAGGATAGTCTTTCTTTTTAAACAGCGAATAAAATGAAAGACTTAGCAAAAAAATTTGGTGACAATTTACGTTGCATTCGAAAAAACAAAGGAATCTCTCAAGATAAGCTAGCACTAGCAGCAGATATCGACCGGAGCTACCTAGGGCGCATTGAAAGAGGGGAAGTAAATATTACTCTCGAGAAGGCTTACCAATTAGCTCGTGTGTTGGAGTGTGATATCCGAGATTTACTACCATAGGCGTAATATTCCTTTACGAGCCAAGCACCAAAGGAAACTTTAAAATATGTCTCTAGGTGAGATGTCCTTTTCTTGCTGATTAAGGTAGTTTTCCCACCCGATATCTTTAGGCGGCTGTATAATACTTAGCTCGTTCACGTTTATTCGAAAAGGATTTTGCTTTTCGCATGCAGCCTTGCTTACTTTTGGTGCAGCTTTAGCAAAGTGCTCGAGTTGAATCTTGTTTGAGTTATCTCGCAATGCGAGACGGCTAGACCTATTAATTAGCTTTCTTATGCGTCGCAAATTACCTTGGGAAAAAGCGTATATACGCTTCATCATTTCAGGTGATGCAAGATCTGAAGATTCGCGAAACGGAAGAGCTTCATCCAACAACGTAAGAAAAGTCTTATATAGACTACGATTTTCTTTATTGTTCAATCGAAAAGGCTCAAGAGTATATTGTAACTCGAAACGTCCCGCTAATTGATTATTTGCCTCCAAAATCAACACCGAGTATGGCATACCAAACAGGACCACTGGAATCTTAGACCGAACGATGAGCATTTTCAGCCAATCTGCTGCACTATGTAAGATTTGTTTGTTCTTCCTGTCAATCATGTGCTGAAATTCATCAATAATAATTAATTCGACTCCACACAATTTCATTAAGTCACTCATTTCTTTTGCTATTTTGACAGGGTCATTTCCTCTTGAGAAAGCTAGCGGGTCTCCGAGATCAGATAGCAATTGTTCAGAAGCTGTTATCGGAGTTGCATTCGGAGGAAGTGATGTTGATAAAATGGGTATGACAGAACCATAATCTGTCTCAGAACGAGGGTTTTTAGCTAAATATTTATCAATTAACGTTGTTTTACCGGCTCCCGTATTTCCTACGACAATCATACAATCTGGTTCATGGATACCATCACTAAACTCTCGGCAGTCTGAAATATCGTCAATGATGTCAGTAATTTGGGGGTTTTGTATAAAAATTTGTTTGACTTTATCGGCGGTTTTCTCGACTTCGTAACGCTCCATGATCAATCCCCTCTAAAATAATTTACTCTATGGACCAACCAGTAGTATTAACTTCAATATCCCAATCTAACTCATCATCAAGGTTAGGGATATTACAAACATTCGATTGTTGTTTCTTTGCTTGAGAAGTTGCTCTTTCTGAATGCTCTTTTACTCGTTGTACCCTTGACGCTGTAGTTATGCCTAAAGAGTTTCGCTTTTTGCTCTGCCCTGTTTTTTCGATTGCGTCATCGATAATATCGAGGATTTTTCGCCACGCTTTAACTACGTCTTTATGGTTGTAGTTTTTTCTAATATGTCGCCTTGCGTATTTACAGCAGGTTTTGTGCAACCATTCTGAAACAGAATAGGCATAGTCAGCATCGATAGCTTCAACATAAAAGAACTCTTCCCGCTCTTCATCAAGTACATAAATCCTTCCCAGACAACTGGGATCATACTTAATGCGCACTTGTACACTTTTTAGATTGCTACCCGTTTGGCTACCAAAATATCGTGCTAAACGAGCACTGGAGTAGCGTATTGTAGTACCAATTCTAATCCCGTTCTTATCGAGAGCTACCCGATGGTTTTTTCCTAGATTGAATTTTA
>NZ_JBTAMQ010000021.1:0-32004 GCF_054404255.1 Vibrio phycocola | reverse complement strand
AGTTACTTCTAAGAAGTAAAATTGATTATCATCAACGAGTGCCCACACAGATTGATAGGTCTAAATTGTTAAAGAGCAACTTCTCGTGCGAGAAGTGGACGGCTATTCTAGCGAGATAATTCTTAGTGTCAAACACTTTTTAGAATTTTCTTTTTTTTGCTTTCGAGCCTTGTTGATACTTGCTTCACCGCCTTGGCGGGCTGCCGTGTCAACGAGAGCGCATTATAGAGATCCGCTTCACGTTAGCAAGTGTTTTTTCATCAAAATTATAAAAAAATAACTCGTTTGGCGAAATACACAACAAAGCCTTATTTATCCCACTTTACTAAGAGCTAAACTACAACTTATCCACAGAGTTATTCTTTTACAGACAACAAAAAAGCTGCCGAAGCAGCTTTCATATTTAATATTGTAGATTTGAATTAGATACCAGAGCCATCTGTCTCATGATCATCTTCATGAAGGCCACATTCTCGTTTCAAACCAAAGAAGCGAGTTTCTTCTTCTTTCATTCCTTCTTCCCACTTACTCGTTGTATGTGTATCACCAACAGATAAGTAGCCTTGATCCCGTAATGGATGATATGGCAGGTTATGTTCTGCTAAATAGTTCTCAACGTCTTCGTTTGTCCAATCGATAACTGGAAGAAACTTAAACACACCATTTTGAATCGCAAGAATCGGAAGATTTGCTCTCGATTGTGCCTGTTCCCGACGCAGCCCAGAAAACCAAGTTTTTACACCAAGCTCTTCCAATGCCTTTTTCATCGGTACCACTTTATTAATTCGATTGTACTTATCGAGACCTTCGGCACCTTGTTCCCATAACTTTCCATAACGAGCTTCTTGCCAAGCTGGTGAATAGTCTGAACGGTATACTTTCAGATTTAAATTCAACTTTTCAGTTAACTCATCAATAAACTGGTAGGTTTCAGGGAACAGATATCCAGTATCGGTTAAGACAACAGGTACATCTTTCTTTGCTCTCGATACCAAATGAACCATCAACGCAGCTTGAATTCCAAAGCTAGAGGATACTGCATGAGTTCCTTCCAGGTTTTCAAGCCCCCATCTTACTCGCTCTTGAGCAGATAAACTTTCTAAGTAACCATTCAATTCGGCTAAGTGAAGCGATTGCTCCACCTTAGTCATTAGAAGTAACTCGGAAAGCTGCAGCTTATACAACACGCTTTCAGCCATGGAAATCTCTCTTCGATATGATTACTTCTTCGATAATTCCAACACGAATAACAAAGTCACCGAAACACTCTCCACTCTCACGCTCTTTAGCCCAACGGCCTGCTAGCTGATCGATTTCTTCAAGAATCTGTTTCTCAGTGATATTCTCTTTATACATTTTTGGAACACGAGTACCGGCTCTGTTACCGCCAAGGTGGAGGTTATAACGGCCAGGTGCTTTACCTACTAAGCCGATTTCTGCCAACATTGCTCGTCCACAACCATTTGGACACCCGGTAATACGCAGAATGATATTGTCATCTACAGCCAAACCGTTTTTCGCCAGAATGCCTTCTACATCAGTCACAAAGTTTGGAAGCATACGTTCCGCTTCAGCCATTGCCAGTGGACATGTAGGAAAGGCTACACATGCCATAGAGTTTTTACGCTGCTCACTGACACTGTCATCCATCAAACCGTGCTTACGTGCAATTGCTTCTATCACGTCTTTTTGATCAGCCGGAACGCCCGCAACAATTAAGTTTTGGTTTGCCGTCATTCGGAAATCACCTTTGTGAATTTTGGCAATTTCAGCAACACCCGTTTTTAATGGTCTGTCTGGGTAATCTAATAAACGGCCATTTTCGATAAAGAGCGCTAAATGGAATTGCCCATCAATACCTTCAACCCAACCGATACGATCACCACGAGACGTAAATTCATAAGGACGGCTGGCTTCAAAAGTAATACCCGCTCGTGCTTCAACTTCAGCTTTAAATACATCCGTTCCAACACGATCTAATGTGTACTTAGTTTTGGCGTTTTTACGATTCGAGCGGTTACCCCAATCACGTTGTGTAGTAACAACAGCGGCTGCAACATCCAACGTCTTCTCTAGAGCAACAAAACCAAGATCATCTGCGCGGCGAGGATACGTTGAAGTATCACCATGAGTCATGGCTAAGCCACCACCAACAAGAACGTTGAATCCGATCAACTTACCTTTTTCAGCTATCGCAATAAAGTTCAAGTCATTGGCATGAACATCCACATCATTGTGCGGTGGGATAACAACAGTGGTTTTAAATTTACGTGGTAAATAGTTACTGCCTAAAATTGGCTCTTCGTCTGTGCCTTCTACTTTCTCACCATCGAGCCAGATTTCAGCATAGGCGCGAGTCTTCGGTAATAGATGTTCACTGATTTTTTTCGCCCACTCATACGCTTCCTGATGAAGCTCAGATTCAACAGGGTTCGTCGTACAAAGTACGTTACGGTTTACATCACCCGCCGTTGCAATTGAATCAATACCAATACTATTCAATGTCTGATGCATTAGTTTGATATTCGGCTTTAAAACACCGTGAAACTGAAATGTTTGACGCGTGGTAAGACGGATACTTCCATACATCGTGCTATCAGTTGCAAACTTATCGATCGCTAACCATTGCTCTGGTTTTATAATACCGCCTGGCATACGCGCACGTAACATAACATTATGCAACGGCTCCAGCTTTTGCTTCGCACGTTCATTACGAATATCGCGATCATCTTGCTGGTACATACCGTGGAAACGAATTAACTGGAAGTTATCCGCCGTAAAACCACCAGTAATACGGTCTTGTAGATCTTGTTCGATCGTCCCGCGAAGGAAATTACTTTCACGTTTTAAACGCTCATTATCAGCTAGGGGGCCTAGCACTTCGCCTAATACTTCTTGGACGTTGTTTTCAATTTTTGTGCTCATTAGTAGACATCCCTTTGATAACGTTTCGCTTTACGTAATTCATTAATAAATTCTTCTGCTTTTTCACGACTCAATTGACCTTGCTGTTCAGCAACAGAAATCAACGCGTCATGAACGTCTTTTGCCATGCGGGTCGCATCACCACATACATAGACATATGCGCCGTCTTGTAGCCATTGCCACACTTGCTCTGCATTTTCTAAAATTCGGTGCTGAACATAGACTTTCTCATGCTGGTCACGACTAAAGGCGACATCGAGTTGAGTCAATAAGCCCGATTTCAAGTATTTTTGCCATTCAACTTGATACAAGAAGTCTTGAGTGAAAGTACGGTCACCAAAGAACAGCCAGTTTTTCCCTTCTGCATCTCGATTATCACGTTCTTGAATGAAGCTACGGAACGGTGCAATACCAGTACCTGGACCAATCATGATCACTGGGGCATTATCATCTTGTGGTAGCTTGAAGTTATTATTATTTTCAATAAACACCTTCACTTCGCCACCTTCTTCTAAGCGTTGAGCTAGGAAGCTTGACGCACCACCGAGACGAGATTGATCACCTTGTTTATATTCAACTAGACCGACCGTTAAGTGAACTTCCTCATCGACTTCACTTTGACTTGAAGCAATTGAATACAAGCGTGGTGTTAAGCGACGCAACAGGCCAACCAACTCGTCAGCCGATAGCTTGGTTTTCTTCTCAGCTAGTACATCGACAACTTGAGTCTCACCTGCGTAGCTGCGAAGCTTATCTTTATCATCCACCAACTTTTGCAGCTTTTTGCTACCAGACAATTCTGCATACTTAGTGACAAACTGCGGATTTGACGCTGTGATCTCAAACTTAGTCACTAGTGCGCTGTGAATCGATAAACTTTCACCATCTACATCCACGCTTTCAACACCAGACAGACCTACTTTCGCTAAGATTTCATTGGCTAAATCAGAACTGTTTTCATACCAAACGCCAAGCGCATCACCAGCTTGGTAAGTCAACCCTGAACCATCCAAATCAATTTCGATATGACGTACATCTTTGTCGGAATCGCGACCTGTGATTTTTTGGCTTGCTAACAACGCCGCGCTATACGGGTTTTGCTTCGTATATTGAGAATGACCCGATGCCACTGGTGCAGATGATGACACAGCAACAGCTTGTGCTGATCCTAATGACTCTTTGATTAATTCAAGAGACTGTTTACGCCATTCAGCAGCAGTCTCTTCGTAATCAACGTCACAGTCGACACGATCTAATAACTCAGTTGCACCTTGCTTAGACAAAAACGCATCAAAATCTTTACCAGTTTGGCAGAAGAACTCATAACTAGAGTCACCTAAACCAATAACGGCATATTTGAGAGAGTCCAATTTAGGTGCTTTCTTAGATTGTAAAAACTCATGTAAAGCAATCGCGTTATCAGGAGCCTCACCCTCACCATTCGTAGAAGCAACGATGACTACATGAGTCTCTTTGGCAAGGTCTTTACCTTTATAATCGCTTGCATCAAATAACTGCACAGGGATATCGAGCGCGGCAGCATCTTGCTCTAAAGCTTCGGCAACCCCTTTTGCGTTCCCAGTTTGAGACGCGTAGATAATGGTTAGCTTACCTGCTGGTTGAGCGGATACTGCAGGTGCTTGTGCCACACCCGATTGAGATTGACTTAAGCCCCAAAAATAGCCACTGACCCAAGCCAGTTGCTGAGGAGAAAGTTGAGAAACGGTTTGCTGCAGCTGATTTAGCTGACTGTCATTTACTGGGCTAGAAAGTGCTGCTAGCTCGTTTGGATTATTATTTGCTGAAGACATAGTCACGACATTCCTATTCATTGCGTAACTATAGGTTAACCATTATCTCTAATAACAAGAAAGAATAGATGAGTATGTTTTATAACTTTTTGGAAGTAAGGATGTTAAAGACCATTATATTAATGGCATATTGATTCAACTCTGACTTGTTTAAAGCCGACTTCGCGTGCGCTTTGCGACGCATAATGTAGATCAGAATAATGGCAAGTTTCACCATTAGAGTGAGTCAGAACAACAAAACCTCCTTGAATATGGCGAAATTCTATAAGCCAATCACCTTGCTCTTCTAAAGGTTCTGCAATTGCTTCGACTAGCAGATTGGCGCGATACATCGTGCGTAATTCTTCTAACGTCATCATTTACCTCCAGCGATAATTCCATTTACCAACCACAAAGCCATTATGGTTAAAATTAACGCAGATGTTAATAGATTGTTTATTCGATAACGTTATTACTACACAAACAAGTTAGGTAATTAGCTTAACAGCGTTACTCCAAAGTGTTTGTAAAAGCGGATTTTGATTACTTTTTGCCTTATATAACCGAATTTGCATCGAGATAGCCCATTGGTGTTCACCAGCAACAATCAAACGAGATTGCTCCAGAGCATTACTCACCATTGTTTCTGGTAACCAACCGAGCCCAAACCCTTGTTTAACCAAAGCCGCAATGCCGACAGCGTTAAAGTCGGAGGTCACTACTTCAAGTTGAGCAATGTCGTGCTGACGTTGGAGATGGTATGTCACGGCATCGGCCAAAAATGAACCCTGTTCATAGCTAATATATGGCTGCGGGCTTTTTTTCACGCCAGGAAGTTGATAGAGCGCTTCGCCATTTTCAGATGGTAAGCAACAAGGAAGGAGCGTTTCTTGTGCCAGTACCAAATGATCAAACTCTTCGGTGGGCAATTGTTCCAAAGAGCTCATTCCCGGATGCCAAAAACAGAGCAATAGATCGCTCTCCTGACGCATCATCGAATTAATAAAATCGCTCTGCTCCCACGTACTCGATTTCATATTGACGTCAATATCGACACCAATTCGATGGCATGACGGTAAAAAGGAGTGTGGATAAAAATTTAAAAACAGCTCTTGAGTTGCAATAAGTCGCAATTGTGACTGGTTATGATCTTTAATTTCTAAACAGCGAGCTTTTGTCTCTCGGAGTTCACGCGTGATCGATTCTGCACTTTGTAAAAATAGCTCTCCTGCTGGTGTCAAAGATAGCGGTAGTGAGTTTCGATCAACCAAAGTGACTTTCATTTCTTCTTCAAGCAATTTGATTCGGCGGCTAAATGTTGGCTGAGTAACATTCTGCTCATCCGCTGCCCGCGAAAAATGTCGAGTACGAGCTAACGCGATAAAATCTTCTAACCATCTTATTTCCATAACAGCCTTCCTTCTTCGACTGCATGGCAAGCAACATGGCTGCCATCGCTGGAAACTTGGCTTTGAGGTATCTGATCATAACAGCGTTGATTCGCATACGGACAACGACCTGCAAATGCACAACCTTTCTGTTTTTCTGTCGGAGTGGGCACTTCTCCTTTTAATTCAATCGGATTAAGTGAAAGATTATCCAATCGAGGCGTTGAGGCCAGAAGCGCCTTGGTGTAAGGATGCTTGGGCGAACGAAACAGCACCTCTCTTGGAGCGACTTCGCAAATCACGCCTAAATACATCACTGCAACACGCGTGGCAAAGTGCTCCACCACCGCCAAATCATGAGTAATAAAAAGGTAAGTCAGGCCGAGATGATCTTTTTTATCCATCATCAAATTAAGGACTTGAGCTTGAACCGACACATCCAGTGCAGCCAGTGGCTCATCGGCAACGATAAACTCAGGTTCGACAGACAAGGCTCGAGCCAATGAAATACGCTGACGCTGCCCGCCAGAAAATTGATGAGGGTATTTATCCTCGGCATCGCGATCTAAACCCACTGAGGCCAATAACCCTGCAATGAACTCGTCGGTTTCCTGTAAGCCAAAGCTAGGGTGATGTAATGTCACCGACTCTTTTAACATCTGATAAACCGTCATTCTAGGGTTTAACGACGCATGTGGGCTTTGAAATACCATCTGCATTTTTTTGCGATAACCCATACGTTGCTTGTCAGATAACGTATCGATGCGCTCTCCTCGATAGAGCACTTCACCTGACGTCGGAGAGTCAAGTCCCATCAATACTCGGGCTAACGTCGACTTGCCACATCCAGTCTCTCCGACCACACAAAGACACTCACCTTTATAGACCGTCAGATCAACGCCATTTAGTGCGTGAATCTGCTCTTTATGGCGAAAGCCTACACGTTTCGCACTCAACGCATTTGACCAACTCGTACTGGTCACAAATGACTTTTCGACATTCAGAAAACGAATCAACTCTTTAGTCAATGTCATTCTCCTTAGTGTCATTTGCGTCAATCATGTCTTCCACTAAAAAGCAGGCACAACTTGAAACACCCGTATAAATAAATGACGGCTGAGAGTAACCACAACGAGGCTCAGCGTATCGACAACGAGGGTGAAATGCACAACCACTTGGGCGATCTCTCAATGAGGGCATGTTTCCCTCAATTTGATTGAGCCTCTGACCAGGCGACGCCATCTGAGGCAGAGCGTTCAATAAACCTTGAGTATAAGGATGTTGAGGATCATTGATAATCTCGAGGGTTGGCCCTTGTTCGACAATTTTTCCAGCATACATCACTAAGGTACGATCACTGATTCGAGAGACCACACCAAAATCATGGCTGACAATAATCAACGCGACTTGCTCGCTATCGCAGATCTCTTTGAGTAACTTGAGGATTTCTGCCTGAATCGTTACATCCAGCGCCGTTGTTGGTTCATCGGCAATAATTAACTCTGGCTTCAACAACAAGACAATAGCGATAATAACGCGTTGGCGCATACCACCAGAAAGCTGATGAGGATACTGATGAAACCGTTGCTCTGGTGAAGAAATACGTACTTTTTCTAAACCTTGAATAGCCAACTTCTGCGCTTCGTGACGAGACATTTTCTGATGAGAGCGGATCGCTTCGACCATTTGCATACCAATGGTAAGAACGGGATTCAATGTCATCATCATGTCTTGAAATATCATAGCGATACGATGTCCGCGAATTTTCTGCCACTCCTTAATCGATAATCCAGTCAGTTCGCGACGATCAAACCGAATTGAACCCGAAGAAATGTATCCGGGTTTGGTCAGAAGGTTCACAATTGAATACCCAAGAAGTGATTTCCCTGCACCGGATTCGCCGACAATCGCCACTTTTTCACCGGCTGAAATAGAAAAAGAGATATCGTGTAATGCGTGTAAATCGCCACCACGGTGACGAAATTTCACATTAAGGTTGTCCACAGAAAGCAGTGCCATATTAACTCAACTCCCCTTTTTGTGGATTAAGGTGGTCACGGAACCAATCACCAAGCAAGTTCATAACAAAAATCAGCACAATTAACGTTACGCTTGGAAACGCACATATCCACCATGCGCCGGAAAACAAATAAGCAAAACCAGAAGAAATCAAAGCACCAAGCGACGGCTGCGACGGTGGCATTCCTAATCCAAGAAAAGAAAGAGCCGCTTCCGCCACAATGGCATTTGCTATTTGGATCGTCACTAAATCGAACAATGATGAAATTGCATTGGGCATAATATGGCGAAACATAATACGGGTATTACTGACCCCAAGAATTCGAGCAGCATCGACATACTCTTTCTCTTTTTCTGCAAGCACACAGGCTCGAATTGTTCGTGCAAAAATAGGCCACTCTGCAATGCCAATCACCACAATTAACATTAACATGGCTAACTGCTGGTAAGCGACACTCCCAAACATCGCTTGAAACAGTGCCAAAACAACAATCGCCACCATCATTGTTGAAAAAGAGAGTTGAATATCGGCACAGCGCATTAGAAAGGTGTCTAAGCGCCCCCCAATATAACCCGACAACAAGCCAATACAGATACCGAGTATTAATTGGATTGCCACGGCACAGATACCTATGGTGAGTGACAGTCGAGTGCCATGAAGAATAACCGTAAGAAGGTCGCGCCCTTGCGTATCTGTTCCGAGTAAGAAACGCGCATCGCCACTTAGCCAATATGGGGCGATCTCGGCATTCATCAAATCCATAAATTGATTTGAATGTACATTGTAAGGCGAGAGCAATGGCGCAAGAAGTGCCACTAAACAGTAGAAGAAAAAAATCCCTGAGGCGAATAATGCCAGCTTGTCGCCGCGAAGTGCGTACCACATGTGACGTAAACGATTCGGTTCAATGTGAGGAGCATAGCGGCCAGTCATATGCCATACCCTGAAATTCTAACTCGCGGATTCACCATAATATAAATTAAATCCACCAACGTATTGATCAACACAAAACCACAACCAACCATAATTAAATAAGCCGAAAGCAAAGGCGTATCGACTCGGGTAACCGCCTCCATAAATAAACGTCCTAGACCCGGCCATTGAAAAATCGTTTCCGTAAGAAGCGTATAAGCGACCACGGTTCCCACCTGAATACCACCCACAGTAATGACGGGTAACATGGTATTTTTAAGGGCATGAATAAAGTAAATTCGAGAAGAAGATATCCCTTTAGACCAGGCAAACCGAATGTAATCACTTTGAAGAACTTCTAACATTTCGGCGCGAATCAAACGTACGAAAATAGGCGTTAACACAAACGCTAATGAAGCACTGGGCATAATCAGATGCAACAGCCCATCTTGAGTGAGAAGTCCCGTTCTCCAAAAACCGAAAATGAGCGTAGTTTCTCCTCGACCGAAACTAGGCAATAGGCGCCACTCGATCGCAAAAAAGTACACCAAGAAAATACCGAAAATAAAAACTGGAACCGAAAGGCCAAGAGTACTCACAAATAGAGTCACACGTGCCACAATATGGCGAGGGTGAATTGCAGCAATCACCCCAAATGGAATGGAAATAAGAGCAACCAAAATTAGGCCGCATAAGGTTAATTCTAATGTCGCGGGTAGCTTGCTAAAAATCACCTCAAGAGTCGGTTGTTTGTAGTAATACGAAGTCCCCAGATCGCCTTGAACCGCCTTTAGCAAGAATTGACCATATTGTACCAATAATGGTTGATTGAGGCCGAGCTCTTCTCGAATTTGCTCCCTTTCGAGCAGTGACACGCTTTGTCCAACCATCTGTTGTACAGGGTCGCCCAAATGCGTTTGAATAACAAATCCCACCAAAGTAATGGCAAGGAGTACCAAACTTGCTTGTAGCAATCGGCGCAGAATAAACGAAAGCATTAGTACGTCACACCCGCGTTTGCTCGTATCATCATTTACGGTTCCTGTACCACTAGATCACCAAAATAAGGGTTATTTTGAATATTCAAAACATCCGGCAAATTTAGCTCTTTCTTACTTGCCCAAATTCGATTCTGCCAATGCAATGGGATGATGGCGACATCATTCATGACTTGCTCCTCAATCGCTTGCATCACAGCTTGGCGTTTTTCTAGGTTCATCGTCTGGTTTGCTTGTGTAATCAACTGATCAACCACTGGGTTACAGTAGCCACTCGCATTATAAACCCCCAACCCGGAACCAATATTGCGACAAGCAACTGTAAACTCAAAAATATTATTGGAATCTTGAGTATCCGATTGCCAACCTAACATCATTACATCCGCGGCTCGCTGATCGTATAGTTGGAAATACTGAGCCTTGGGCATGGTTTTAAAATCAACACGAATGTTAATTTTCTCCAACATCGCAACGACTGCTTGAGCAATCTGCTCGTCACTCATGTAACGATTGTTTGGCGCCATCATACTCAAATTGAATCCTTCTGAGTATCCCGCTTCCTTCATCAATTGCTTAGCCTGCTCAATATCATATTTAGGCTCAAGATTCGGAATATGCCCTAGAAAAAACGACGCACTAAGCTGTCCGGCTTCTTTTCCATACCCTCTGAGTACCTTATTAACGATTAAAGCCTGATTGATCGCCAAACTCATTGCGCGCCGAACTCGGAGATCGCTCAACTCTGGGCGGCGCTCTTGGTTGAGCTGCAACATAATAATTCGAGTGCCCGGTAAATTGACCAACTGAACATCACGTAACTCGTTCACTCTAGGGATATCAATCGACGCGATTGGCGAAATAATATCGACATCTCCAGTGAGCAACGCCGCCAAACGGGTTGAATCTGAACGAATCGGAAGTAACTCAAGGGTATCGACATTGCCTTTCGTTTCCGTATCCCAATAATTTGGGTTTCGCTGAAAAACAATCTTTTCACCGGGCACTCTCTCCATAACGACGAAAGGTCCTGTGCCCGATTCATTGTTTGATGCAAAAGAGTGACCAAATTTAACAATAGAATCTCGACCATCGTAATAGTCAGAATCAATGGCAAAAACATAAGCCAAGATATTTAGTAACAAAGGAAATGGGTAGCGAGTGTGAATAATGATGGTGTGATCATCCACCACCTCACTATGACTAATCACATTGAATAACGCTTTAAAGTCAGTTGAACGTTTTAATCGCTCAAGAGTATAGGCGACATCATTTGCCGTGAAGGTATTCCCTGAATGAAAAACAACATTTTTCCGCAACGATAATTGCAAAGAAGTGTCACTAAGCACCTGCCAAGATGTGGCCAACCGAGGTTCAAAAGTACCATCTTGTTGCCAACGCACTAAAGAATCAAATACGGTATGCGAATAGAGTAATGCGCCTTCAGAAAGTTGCTCATGAGGATCAAGAGACACAGGTTCGGAGTCTAGCGCGACTTTAATGGTCGTCGCTTGACTCCACGAACTTAGGGTTGTGAGCCAGATTAATCCAATAAATATTAATTTATGCCGTAGCATCGTTCCATCCTTGAAACTGTATCTATATTGGCTTACTGCATGTAAACCATTCGGTGATCATTACTGTCGTTTCAAAGCATACTACGACTGATCCTCTAAATCGCATTAATTTGGTTGAACTGAATCGAAAAACCCTTTCTCGCTCTCACTTCAGGCTATTAGGCAACATCAGTAACCTGTTCTGACAAACGCTCTTCCACCACGGCATGGCAAGCAACCAGATGACCACTTTGCTCCATTGTTAATGAAGGGATTTCATTACGACAACGATTATTCGCAAATTGGCAACGTCCATGAAATGCACAACCACTTGGCGGATTTAAAGGTGATGGCAATTCTCCTTGCAGTTTTATACGTACGCGCCGTTTTTCTGGAGAGAGCTGTGGCGTACTCGACAGAAGCGCCTGTGTATAAGGATGCTTAGGAGAGGCAAAAATCTGTTCACTCGGCCCTTGCTCAACAACTTTCCCCAAATACATCACCATCACATCATCAGCGATATGCTCGACAACGGAAAGATCATGAGAGATAAACACGTAACTCAACCCAAATTCTTGTTGAAGATCCATCATTAAATTCAATACTTGAGCTTGAACTGACACATCCAAAGCGGACACTGGCTCATCTGCCACAATGATTTCAGGATCAAGCATTAAACCACGTGCGATGGCAATTCGCTGGCGTTGACCACCAGAAAACATATGTGGGTAGCGATCGTAGTGCTCTGGTTTTAAACCAACCTTTTCCATCATTTCCGTCGCTTTGGCTTTGCGTTCAGCTTTACTCATTGAACTATTAATCACGAGAGGCTCTTCCAAAATCGCGCCTATCTTCTTACGCGGATTAAGCGACCCATATGGGTTTTGAAAGATAATCTGAATCTTTTGACGAAGCAATTTCTGTTTTTCACTGGAAAGCGCAAGTAAATCATCGTCATGAAAATTTAAACGACCAGAGGTGGGTGTTTCGATCATCGTTAGCATTCGTCCCAACGTTGATTTTCCACACCCCGACTCTCCCACCACGGCGAGAGTTTTGCCCTTTTCAAGCTCAAAGCTAATGCCGTCTACCGCTTTCACAACCGCGTCAGGTTTAAACATTCCCTGTTTGACTTGATAGTGCTGCTTAAGGTTAGCGGCTTTTAAAATTAATGGTTGCTGACTCATGCCGTCGCTCTCCCTTCACTGTTCAATGGAGTATGACATTTTACTTGGCGCTCAATTGGCCCTTGATTGCTTGGAGCTTCGGTATGACACCGTTCCGTTGCATAACGACAACGAGGACTCAACAGACACCCTTTTGGCCTATCGAATAATCCAGGTACGACACCCGGCAGTGCTTCCAACCGTGCTTTTCCTGCTGAAGATTCTGGCAAAGACGCAAGCAAAGCCTGAGTATAAGGGTGTTTCGGATTTGTAAACACTTCACTTGCTGGCCCCGATTCAACCACTTGCCCGGCGTACATCACAATCACACGATGTGCCACTTCCGCGACTAACGCGAGATCATGAGTAATTAAAACCAGTCCCATTTTCTCTTTGCGCTGTAACTCAATCAGTAAATCAATAATCTGAGCTTGAATGGTCACATCGAGTGCAGTTGTCGGTTCATCGGCAATCAATAAACGAGGGTTACATGCAATCGCCATGGCAATCATTACACGCTGGCTCATTCCACCAGACAGTTGATGCGGATAGTTTTTTAAGCGAGATTCTGGTGCCGGAATACCCACTTGATTCAATAGCTCGATCGCGCGTGCTTTTAACTCTTTTTTACTGCCACCTTGGTGAGTTTTTAACGCTTCGATAATTTGGTAGCCCACGGTAAAGCATGGGTTTAAGCTGGTCATAGGATCTTGGAAAATCATTGCGATATCAGAGCCTGTTAGCTGGCGTCGCTTTGCCTCCGACATCGACAGTAAATCTTCACCATTAAAACTTAACTGGTTCGCACTGACTTCTCCGGGATAATCGATCAACCCCATTATGGAAAGGGAGCTAACACTTTTCCCCGATCCTGACTCTCCGACAATCCCAAGGACTTCGCCTTCCTCTACTTGATAACTAATGTTGTCGACGGCTTTAAATTGAGCAAACGTCACAGATAAATTTTCTAATTTTAACAATGCCATATCGACCTCTTACTGCTTCAATTTCGGATCGAGCGCATCGCGCAATCCATCGCCCATTAAGTTAAACGCCAACACCGTCAGCAAAATCATCAAACCTGGGAACGTAACAACCCACCAAGCGCGCTGAACAAATTGCAATGCGTCCGCCAACATACTGCCCCACTCTGGTGTCGGTGGTTGAGCACCTAACCCGAGAAAGCCAAGTGCCGCCATATCCAAAATGGCAGAAGAGAACCCTAACGTTGCTTGTACGATCAAAGGTGCAAGACAATTTGGCAAAATACAGACAAACATTAAACGGAACGAACTTGCGCCCAAAACTCGAGAAGAGGTCACATAATCGCGTGACATTTCTGCCATTGTCGCTGCTCGTGTTAAACGAACATAGTGTGGTAAAGAGACCACCGAAATCGCTAATGCGGCATTGACGATACTTGGTCCTAACACAGCAACAATCGCGATGGCTAATAGCAAACTAGGCATCGCCAACATGATATCGACGATCCGCATAATGATGGTATCGATCATGCCTTTGTAGTACCCAGCAATCAGCCCCATTAAAATTCCAAAAAATAACGAAGCCGTTACCGCGACCATACCGACCGAGAGTGACAAACGCGCCCCATAAATAAGACGAGAAAGAATATCGCGACCAACATCATCGGTGCCTAAAATATAAGACCAATTGCCGCCATCTAACCAAGCAGGAGGCAGCAGAAGTGCGTCCCGAACTTGATCAGAAGGCGAATGTGGCGCAACTACATTGGCAAAAATGGCCATTAAACAAATTAAGATAATAAACCCGAGGCCAATAACGGCACCCTTGTTGCCACTAAAATAGAACCAAAACTCTTGTAATGGCGTTCTAGGCTGTGGCGCTTTAATAGTTTCAGTTGTCATTGCGCCTCCTTATCGGCTATGTCGAATACGTGGGTTAACAATACCGTAGGTGATATCCACCAACAGGTTCACCACGATAATGATGGTTGCAACAATCAAAATGCCACCTTGAACGACGGGATAATCGCGTCGACCAATCGATTCAATCAACCATTTCCCGATCCCTGGCCAAGCAAAAACCGTTTCGGTCAAAATCGCGCCGGACAACAAGATACCGACTTGCAACCCAATCACAGTAATCACTGGAATAAGCGCATTACGCAGAGCATGAATGACTATGACACGCCAAGGTGCAATCCCTTTTGAGCGAGCAGTACGAATGTAATCTTCACTCAACACTTCGAGCATCGAAGAGCGCGTCATTCGCGCAATCACCGCCATTGGAATGGTGCCTAAAACAATGCTAGGCAAAATAAGATGTGATACTGCCGAAGAAAATGCCCCTTCTTCTCCCGATAACAACGCATCCACCAACATAAATCCGGTGACGTCATCAATCCAATACACCACATCGATGCGTCCCGAGACCGGCGTCCAACCTAGATTGACGGAAAAAACCAACATTAATAGCAGCGCCCACCAGAAAATAGGCATCGAATACCCAGTTAATGAAAACGTCATCACTGAGTGATCAAAAATGGTTCCACGTTTCACCGCCGCTATAATACCGGCGGGTAAGCCAATTAAAACCGCAAAAATAGCGGCACAGGCTGCGAGCTCAATAGTGGCTGGAAATAACGTTAAAAACTCTTGCAAAACAGGCTCTTTGGTTACTAATGAATTGCCAAAATCGCCTTGTAACACACCGCCGACATAGCGGAAATATTGGATGTACAATGGTTGGTCAAAACCAAGCTGAGCACTAAGCTCGGCATGACGCTCTGCCGATACTCCTCGCTCTCCGGCCATCACCTCTATTGGGTCACCGGGAATCATATGGATGAGCGTAAACGTCAATAATGTAATGCCTAGAAAGGTCGGAATAACCAACCCTAGTCGACGAAAAATAAACTGAAACATATAAAGATAAGCTCTCTGTTGCGAAAAGTGATGATTCTGATCATTCAGTTTCTAAATGCCAAACGACCTCATAATTACGGCACTCAGACTGCATCCAACCAGCCAGAGTGCCGTTTATCACTTAGTATTGAATTACTTCTCTAAGCTAACGCCGTAGAAGTAGTGACCGCCAAGTGGGTCAATTTTGTAACCTTTCACTTCTTTACGAATTGGTTCGTAAACCACTGAGTGCGCGACGGTAATCCAAGGAGCTTGCTCTTTGAATAAAACCTGAGCTTCTTCATATAGCCCGGTACGCTTTTCGATATCCGATGTTTGTTTCGCATCGATTAGGAGTTTATCGAACGACTCGTTACACCATTGTGCGCGGTTTGAACCGCCAACCGCATCACAGCTTAGTAGGACATAAAGGAAGTTATCTGGGTCACCATTATCACCGGTCCAGCCAAGCAGAACAGTATCGTGCTCACCTTTCTTAGAGCGGTTTAGGTATTCACCCCATTCGTAAGAAACGATTTCCGCATTAACACCCACTTGTTTCCAATCTTCCTGCATAACTTCTGCCATACGGCGAGCATTCGGATTGTATGGACGTTGAACTGGCATTGCCCAAATGTTGGTATCAAAACCATTCTCGTAACCCGCTTCTTTTAACAGCTGCTTAGCACGCACTGGATCATAGTTGTAATCAACCACAGCATCGTTGTACGACCAAATTGTTGGCGGAAGAGGGTTTTTCGCAATTTTACCTGCGCCTTGGAATACCGAGTCGATGATCGCTTGCTTGTTCGTTGCTAGGCTCAATGCCTGACGAACACGAACATCATCAAATGGCTTCTTCTGAGTATTAAACGCTAAATAGCCGACGTTTAAACCTTCTTGAGACATTACAGTGATATCTTCATCTTTCTGCATCTGCTCGATATCCGCTGGGTTTGGATATGGCATAGAATGACATTCACCCGCTTTCATTTTCGCATAACGTACTGATGCATCAGGCGTGATTGAAAATACAAGACGGTCAATCTCTGCTTTGCCTTTCCAGTAATCTTCAAACGCGGTATAGCGAATAAGTGAATCTTTTTGATATTGAACTTTTTGGAAAGGACCGGTACCAGCAGGATTAATATCGATCTGCTCGGGAGTGCCTTTTTCCATTAAGACGTCAGCTTGTTCTGCAGAAAAGATAGAAGCAAAATCCATGGCTAAGTTAGCAAGGAAGGGTGCTTCAGGGTTATTTAGAACAAACTTAACCGTGTAATCATCAACTTTCACGATGTCTTTGATGAGTGCATCCATACCCATACCGGTAAAGTATTCATATGAACCACCAGAAACCGTGTGATATGGGTGCTCTTTGTCCCACTGACGTGCAAATGTAAAGACAACATCATCCGCATTGAAGTCACGAGTTGGAGTAAATTCTTTGCTTGAATGGAACTTAACGCCTTTACGTAAATGGAAGGTATATTCCAACCCATCATCCGTCACTTCATAGCTTTCTGCTAATGCTGGTTTCGCGGTCGTTGTGCCGACATCAAACTCAAGCAGACGGTTGAACATGGTTTTTGATGATGCGTCAAAAGTGGTACCAGAGGTATAAAACGCTGCGTTAAATCCTTCTGGGCTCCCTTCTGAACAGTAAACAAACGTGGTTGCTGCTTGTGCCGATGCAGCAAATGTGGTCGCCGCCATGATAGCTAGAGGTAATGCTAACAGCCTATGTTTCATTCTAATTCTCCATTTATTGAAATTGAAGCTGGTGTAATCATGAAAATGTGAGGCAGGTGGTCGTCGATTAGCACTGATACTTTAATGCGATTAAAAAGTATCTGAAGATGGTGTAAACAAAAGTTGAAACACCATTTACTCATCCATGAGCACCTTTGTGAAACTCAATGTCGTCATGACAATTGTAAAATCACTCATTGGAGGGTATCGAAGGGACTTAAAATTACCAATCGAAATAACGAAAGACGTTATACACAGAATGAATAGGGAGATAGAAAACAGTCAGTTACGTATATTAATCAATTAATTAGACGTAACCCACTTTCACCATATTGAAGAATAATTCAATCAGAAATGAGAACTAACGCACGCGCTTATGACGTACTAATAAGATAATTAAGCCGATAACGATTAACCACGGCAGCATTTTCACAATCAACCCCAACATGCCCATGATGAACATAAAGGCAATGCCAACTATCACCGCAACGGTGACGGAAAGAAATGAAATACCAAATATCGCGAACGATATAATGAAGAAAATCAGAAATAGAAACTCGAACATATTAGGGCCTCCATCGGCGTAAAACTTTTTAGTTGCAAAACTGAGCTATAGAAGAAAGATTGCAAGATAGAGGCCATTATTAAACAAGTGTAACCATCTGAATTTATTGAATTTTATATATTGAGATATTCTAACCCACAAAGTCTCTGGTTAAATTCGCCAAATATTGGTTATGTTATACATCGAGTTCGGTTGGAATTTTCGCTAGTGCTGCTTCGATCACTTCAACCCCCGCTCCTGCTTTATGCGCGTTCTCACTAATATATCGACGCCATTGTCTCGCGCCTGCCATGCTTTGGAATAAACCAATCATATGACGAGAGATGTGCCCCAGATTTGCGCCATTAGCCAACTGAAACTCAATATACGGCAACATCTCATGCACAACTTGGCTGCGCTTTTTAACCGGAGTATCTAAGCCAAAGATTTCCTGATCGACCATCGCCAATAAATAAGGGTTTTGATAGGCTTCGCGCCCGACCATCACGCCATCCAAATGTTGCAAGTGTTCTTTGGCTTGCTCCAAGGTTTTAACCCCACCGTTCACTGCAATCGACAAGTGTGAGAAGTCTTGCTTAATTTGGTAAGCTCTTGGGTAATCGAGTGGAGGAATTTCTCGGTTCTCTTTTGGGCTCAGACCATTTAACCATGCTTTACGGGCATGAATGGTGAACTGCTCACAGCCTCCTTTTTCAGAGACAACCTGAATAAAGTTGGTCAGAAATTCATAACTGTCTTGCTCATCGATACCAATGCGGGTTTTCACCGTGACGGGAATCGAAACTTCTGCTTTCATCGCCGCAATACATTCCGCCACCAGCTCCGCTTCTCCCATTAGGCAAGCACCAAAGCGTCCATTCTGTACTCGGTCCGATGGGCAGCCGACATTGAGGTTTATCTCATCATAACCGCGCTCTTCAGCCAACTTTGCACAATGCGCCAAGTCTTTAGGATTCGATCCCCCCAATTGCAACGATACTGGGTGCTCTTCCTCACTGTATTTCAGAAAGTCCCCTTTGCCATGAATAATCGCGCCTGTGGTAATCATCTCGGTATACAGCAGAGTTTGAGATGACAATAAGCGATGAAAGTAACGGCAATGACGATCCGTCCAATCGAGCATTGGGGCAACAGAGAAGCGATTTGAGTCGAACGCACTTGTGGAATCAAGCGTAGGCATTGAAAAACCTCAGATTTAATACATCAAAAATCACCGAGCCGATGTAAATACCAGCAACACGGGAATCATTAAAAAAGAATCTGCGGATTATACACTGAGAATTGAAGACATATAAAAAGAAAGCGTTCCTAAAATATCCTAATTCGAGCTAATGAGTAGCTCTTTTAGCTTTTGGATCATAGTAGACCGATAGCTTTTAGATCATAGTAGGCTTTTAGATCATAGTAACCCCAAAGCTAAATTTGGAGACAAATATTCACCTAGCGTTCGGATAAGAAGTAAGAGATACAAGAAGATGGAGAGAGGTTTTAGAAAGGAGTAAGCAGGCTAGCGTAGAAGCTAAGCCTGCTTGGACGCAGAAGGTTAGCCGAAACGACCGCTGATGTAATCGCGAGTCAAACGGTGTTGTGGGTTATGGAACACTTCTTTGGTCGAGTTAACCTCGATCAAATCACCTAGGTGGAAATACGCCGTGCGATCGGAAACGCGCAGTGCCTGCTGCATTGAGTGAGTTACGATCACAATGCTGTAGTTCTTCTTAAGGTCATGAATCAACTCTTCAATGACCTCAGTAGCAATTGGATCAAGCGCTGAACACGGTTCATCCATTAGAATCACTTCAGGGCTGATTGCAATAGTTCGGGCAATACAAAGACGCTGCTGCTGACCACCCGATAACCCTGTTGCTGGATGATCGAGGCGATCTTTCACTTCATTCCACAAACCTGCTTTGGTTAATGACTCTTCCACAACCAGATCCATATCAGTCTTACGTTCGATAAGACCATGTAAAAGAGGCCCGTATACGATGTTCTCGTAGATAGACTTAGGAAATGGATTTGGACGCTGGAATACCATCCCAACTTGAGAGCGCAACTCAACAATTTCCTGCTCTGGGCTATAGATATCGCTACCATCAAGGGTGATGGAACCATTGATAACACAGCCATCGACGGTATCATTCATTCGGTTTAGACAACGTAGGAATGTTGACTTACCGCAACCTGAAGGCCCAATCATTGAGAGTACTTCACGCTCACCAATATCGAGGCTGACTTTCTTGATCGCTTGTTTTTCACCGTGATCGTAAAAAACATCAACATCACGCGCGCACATGCGTGGGTTATCAATAAACTTAACGCCGACCGTCGCGCGTGATTCATCTTCACGATGGTGAACAGAGCCAGTCTTTTTTACTTCAGTTACGTTTTCAACGTTCATATTCTGCATTACTTGTGTCATTTTCAAAAAACTCCTACCAACGACGTTCTAGACGTTTACGCAGCATAATTGCGCATGAGTTCATAAAGGCAAGGAAAGCGAGCAATACCATAATTGCACCGGAAGTATTTTCGGCAAAGCCTTTCTCCGGGTTTTCTGCCCATAAGTATATTTGTACTGGTAATGATGTTGATGCATCGAAAGGTCCCTGAGGAACATCGACAATAAATGCAACCATACCAATCATAATTAATGGTGCGGTTTCACCCAAGGCTTGTGCCATACCGATGATCGTGCCAGTAAGCATACCTGGCATTGCCAATGGCAAAACATGATGAGTGACAGACTGCACTTTTGACGCACCAACACCGAGTGCCGCATCCTTAATTGAAGGAGGAACAGCTCGAATTGCAGCACGGCTTGAAATAATGATGGTCGGTAAAGTCATGAGTGAAAGCACCAGACCACCCACAAGCGGAGCGGAACGCGGTAAGTCCGCCATGTTCAAAAAGATCGCGAGACCTAAAAGACCAAATACAATCGAAGGAACTGCAGCCAAGTTATTGATGTTAATTTCAATTAAATCGGTCCACTTATTCTTCGGTGCAAACTCCTCAAGGTAGGTTGCCGCTGCTACCCCAATAGGGAAACTGATACAAAAACAGACTAGCAATGTGTAGAACGACCCGACGGTTGCTCCCCAAATACCGGCCAGCTCAGCATCTCGGCTATCACCGTTAGTAAAGAAGTTCTTATTTAACACCGTGCGTACATTGCCATCTTCTTCAAGTTGTTCATACCAGCCGATGTGCTTGTCTTTAAACTTACGCGAATCTTCTGGTACGTCTTTCGAGAAGTTGCCTTTGTTGTATTGGTTAAATAAATCACCCGCTAACGCCCAGTAGGTGAACTCCTTCCCTATCAAAGATGGATCTTCTACCACCAAATCACGCAAATCGTATTCAGCCCCATTGGAGATGAACGCATAAAGTGCCTTACGATCTTTACGACTTGAAACCTCTATTTCCTCTCTGAGAGCGTCACGTAATACCTTCATATAGTTGGCACTAAATAACTCATCTTTCGATGGTTCTTCGCTCGAAAGGCCTAAGGTTTCTTTGTCTAGAGTAACCTCTAAGCGAATCTCTGTAGTGTAAAATGCGGTATAGCCCTGTGAGATAATAGAGCCAAGCAAGATCACTAAGAACAGGATCGCAAATGAAATAGACGCAACACCAAAGGAGCGGAAGCGCTTCTCCTTAGACTTACGTTTCGCTAAGCTTGCTTTTACTTTCGCTTTCTTAGTCTTTGACATTTCTACTAATATATCAGTCATATTGCTCTCGATATTTCTTCACAATGCGCAATGCAACAAAGTTAAGCGCTAATGTAACGACAAAGAGTGATAGGCCCAGCGCAAATGCGGCCAGTGTTTTCGGACTATCAAACTCTTGGTCTCCAACCAGTAACGTGACGATCTGTACCGTTATAGTCGTAACAGAATCAAATGGATTCGCCGTTAGATTTGCCGACATTCCTGCCGCCATCACCACTATCATGGTTTCTCCAATTGCACGAGAAACCGCAAGTAATAGACCACCAACGATACCCGGAAGCGCTGCTGGTAATATTACTTTTTTGACTGTTTCCGACTCGGTTGCACCCAACGCGAGCGAACCATCTTTTAATGTACGCGGAACGGCGGTAATCACATCATCAGACAAAGAGGAAACAAATGGGATAATCATAATTCCCATAATCAAACCTGCGGCTAATGCACTCTCAGATGACGCCGATTCAATACCAATGGATTGGGCGAAGTCGCGAATCATCGGAGCAACAACTAACGCGGCGAAAAAACCGTATACCACTGTTGGAATACCCGCGAGTACTTCCAAAATAGGCTTAACAATTGAACGAACTCTTGGCGTAGCGTATTCCGCTAGGTAGATAGCACTCATCAAACCGATCGGCGCGGCGATAGCCATGGCGATGAATGAAATCATCAAGGTACCAGTAAACAATGGGATAAACCCGAATGCCCCACTTGCTCCTTGTTGATCGGCACGTATCGCTACTTGAGGTGACCATTCAAGCCCAAATAAAAAGTCAGTAACTGGAATAATTTGGAAGAAACGAACCGCTTCAAACAACACCGATAAAACAATGCCTACCGTGGTAAGAATGGCGATGATTGAACAGATAAGCAGAAATGTCTGCATAATCGATTCAACATAAACACGAGCACGTACCTTTGGGCGAACCAATTTCCAACCAAGAGCAAGCCCTGCCGCAGATAGTGCGATTAACGATGCAAAGCGGATGTTCGAGCCGAGCTCATTTAGGCGGGTATAGTGGCTTGCCGCTTCGGTTAGCCAGTTATGATCTGTTGATTTTATCCCATTCACAACATGCAAAATCTGACTAAACAAGAGAGAATGATCGGTCCCACTAGCCAAAATATCTGCGGGTAGTTCTGCCATGACCATTGATTCAACAATGCTTGGTGAGAACATGCTCCACAGAACAAAAATAATAAGCGCTGGTACGGCAGATAACACAGCCGCAAGCGAACCATAGTAAGAAGGTCGGGAGTGAAGATATCTTAGACCACCATTGGCTTGTGCCAGCTTTCTTGAGCGAGTTTTCGCCATGATATAAGCAAGGGTCGAGATACCTAGCAACAAGACCAAAAGCAACGAATTCATAGAGCCTCTGAACTTATTACGAGGCAGCTATCTTTTGATAGCCACCCCGTTTTGTTAGTAGAAATAATGATTCTTAAAGGTTTGGTGTCAGGTTAGAACCAGCAGCGCGTACTGCTTTCCAATCTGATTCAGGCAGTGGAATCAAACCACGGTCTGCAAGATACCCTTCTTCACCAATCGCTTGCTCAGAAGTAAACGCATCTACGTACTCTTTAAGACCAGGAATCGTATCTTTGTGTGCCTCTTTAACATAGAAGAACAGTGAACGTGATACTGGGTAGTCACCAGAACCAATCGCTTCAAACGTTGGTTCAACGTTATTTATGATTGATGCTTGAACTTTATCCGCATTCTCTTCAAGGAAAGAGTAACCAAATACACCTAGAGCTTTAGGGTTCGCCGCCAGTTTCTGAACGATTAAGTTATCGTTCTCACCCGCTTCGATGTATGCGCCATCTTCACGAACAGAGTGACATACTGCTTTGTATTTGTTCTTGTCTGTCTTTTTAAGAGCTTTGATTGAATCGAAAGTCTTACAACCACCTTCCAATGCAAGTTCTGCAAATGCATCACGAGTACCAGATGTTGGCGGTGGACCTAGAACTTCGATTTTTGTTGCTGGAAGTGAAGGGTTAACTTCATTCCAAGTTTTGTATGGGTTTTCGATTAGATTGCCATCTGCATCTGGAACCATTTTAGCGATACCAAGATAGACATCACGTAACGAAAGCTCAAACTGAGTTGCTTCTTTCGAGTTCGCAAGAACAATACCGTCATAGCCGATCTTGATCTCTACGATATTGTTTACACCATTGCTCGCACAAAGCTCAACTTCTGAAGATTTGATCTTACGCGATGCGTTTGTGATATCAGGTGTATTCTCACCAATACCTGAACAGAATAATTTTAGACCACCGCCAGAACCTGTTGATTCAATTTTTGGCACTGAAAATGATGTAGTGCGGCCAAATCGCTCAGCTACAACAGTCGCAAATGGAAATACTGTTGAAGAACCTACAATACTTATGTAATCGCGAGATGCAGCATTAGCAACACCAGAAGTAGCCATTGTTACAGCCATAGTTGTTGCAGCAATTAACGCTTTAACTTTCACATCAACCTCCAAGTCGATTGTTTTATTTAGTCATCACACCCAATGGTGTATCAAGAATATTTGGTTTGGGTTCATCCTTGAACGAGGTTGATTTCATCAGGGAAATGTTTCAGAACAATGACAGTTTTTTTAATAAAACATTTCATCGCGATATAAAATGGAGATAGGTGAATTTGTTGACTACAATTTAATTAGTCATCAACCGATGTGGTGAGGATGGTGAGATATTATTTTACCTTGAATGGAAATAATCATAATACTTTGATATTTAAGAAATAAAAATCACACCAAGCAGATAGAATTGAAAAAGCATCATGTAAAAGTTAGATCAAACTAAACTTGAAAAAGTTTATCAAATAGATGTACAATGTATATACACTAAAAACTATAAGGAAACCGCACATGAAATTACAAAAAATATTTTTTAATAGCGCAGAACAACCTGTATTTGGTCTTCTAGAAAGAATCAGCCTTGGTGCTTTTATTGTCCTGTCAGTCTTATTTACGCTAAGTTAAGTAATATTTCTCTTAATTTTTAGATATCACAAGGGATTGCTAAAAGGATCCTAGCAGCCCTGTGGTGTAACACTTCTTCAGTTATCTTCTTAATTCCCCTCAGACAAACAGCTCAATCGTAAGAAGTTCATAGTATTAAAATTGATGCAGCTTTTTAATCCGAATTAAAAATTGGAACAATCGTTCGCGAAACCCTTGGTAGAATTCATCTTCACGCCCAATAGGCACTCGGTTGTTTTTATCCTGATTATGGATAATACAAGGCTCACCACCGATAGGAGCACTGATTTCTAAACATTCACCAGGAGAATAATAAAAGACAAAACGAAGATAATTAATAGAATCCTCTTCGCTCACATCTGTAAAAGTAATATTAAAATATTCCTCTAACTCAGCCACCAATGTTTTAACCAATTCAATCGCGGTATTTGTATCCTGGTGTTCCATTATCACAACTCCTACAAGGTAACTTGATATGGTATTGAAGGTTCAATTCGCTCAAGTTAACGTTTTATATCAACAAATTGTAGTGGCTTCTTACCCTAAAAACCAATATCTCCTAAAGCACCTACCATGTCATTTTCCAATTTCGGTCTATAATATTAGTAATAAATCATTTGTACCCCTCATAAAATGTAGAAACTCGTGAAAAATTAAACGAAAATGTGTAAAAAGTAGTATATTAATAAGTACGTCCAATGGTTATGGTGATGAATTTTGGACCAAAATTTAATTGAAAAAATTGAGGGGATTTGTGTTGAGAGAGGGGTTAGACTCACTTCACAACGCAGACGAGTATTTGAAATAATTTGTTCAAATAGAAAAGCTTCAAGTGCTTATGAGTTACTAGAAGCGTTAAAAACAAGTGAACCACAAGCTAAACCACCAACGGTTTACCGAGCACTTGATTTTTTGATGGATCAAGGCTTTATTCATAGAGTGGAATCAACAAACAGTTTTATTTCCTGTTGTTCATGTAATGCTCATAAACACTTTTTTCACCTTTTAATATGTGACAAATGTAATGATGTTATTGAACTTCAAGATAAATCATTGGTTGCTTTGTTGGAACAGAACGCAGAGACGCATGCTTTTCAGGTTACAAACCATGTTATTGAATCCCATGGTATCTGTCAGTCATGTTCCTCTAATCAAGAGCTTAACTAGTAGATCGATTATATGCGCGCAGAATTTGTAAACCCATTTCTAGCATCATTGCTAAACGTACTTAAAACAATGGCTTCTTTAGACTTAAAGCCTGAGAAACCTAGAGTAAAAAAAGATGAGATCGCTCGTGGCGATATATCAGGCTTAATTGGTATGATCGGCGATAAAAGTCGCGGCTCAATGTCGATCACTTTCGATGAAAACCTCGCACTTGAAATAATGCAAAACATGTTGGGCGAACGCCCAAATGGCCTCAACGAAGAAATCACTGACATGGTAGGTGAAATCACCAACATGGTCGCTGGGGGTGCAAAACGTATTCTCGCAGAAAGTGGGTTTGATTTTGATATGGCGACTCCTGTTGTTGTTTCAGGGAAAGGTCATACGATTCGCCATAAATGTAAAGGCTCGATTATTATCATGCCTTTTAATTCAGAATGGGGTAATGCCTTTATCGAGATTTGTTTCGAATAGGCAGTAGCTTAAGTTACATGATCAAAAAAGGTTGATGGTATGGTTACCATCAACCTTTTTTATTTTCTCAATGTGTACGACTCAACAATTAAGCCGTACACAACGGATACGCTAGCGTAGTGCTTTAAATGCGTTAATCAACCCATTGGTCGAGCTATCGTGAGAATCAATCGCTTTGTCATCCCCAAGCTCTGGTAAGATTTGATTCGCCAATTGCTTACCAAGCTCAACACCCCACTGATCAAATGTAAAGATGTTCCAAATAACACCTTGAGTAAAGATTTTGTGCTCATAAGTTGCAAGCAAATTACCGAGAGTTCGCGGTGTGATCTGTTTGACGAGAATTGAGTTGGTTGGACGGTTTCCTTCAAACACTTTGAATGGTACTAAAGACGCCACTTCTTCTTTCGTTTTTCCAGCAGCAACAAACTCAGCTTCAACCTGCTCTTTAGTTTTACCAAACGCCAATGCGCCAGTTTGAGCAAAGAAGTTCGACATTAGCTTCTCATGGTGATCACCGGTTGGGTTATGCGTTATCGCTGGAGCAATAAAGTCACAAGGGATCAACTTAGTACCTTGGTGAATCAATTGATAGAATGCATGCTGACCATTTGTTCCAGGTTCACCCCAAATAATAGGGCCTGTTTGATAATCCACCGCACTGCCATCGCGATCAACAAACTTACCGTTGGATTCCATATTACCTTGCTGGAAATAAGCCGCAAAACGATGCATATATTGATCGTAAGGAAGAATTGCTTCCGACTCTGCGCCATAGAAGTTGTTGTACCAAATTCCGATCAACGCAAGAATCACAGGAATATTTTTTTCAAATGGCGTGGTAGAAAAATGGTTATCTACCTCATGAGCACCTGTTAATAGTTCTACGAAATTATCAAAACCAACACCAAGAATGATTGAAAGACCAATTGCCGACCATAGTGAGTATCGACCTCCGACCCAATCCCAGAATTCAAACATATTGTCTGTATCAATACCAAACTCGGAAACAGCTTGAGCATTTGTTGATAGAGCAACAAAGTGTTTTGCAACTTGTGACTCATCTTTAGCTTCATTTAAGAACCAAGTACGCGCAGTATGTGCATTGGTCATGGTTTCTTGAGTCGTGAACGTTTTCGATGCAACAAGGAACATCGTTGTTGCCGGATTTACTTTCTTCAATACTTCCGCAATATGAGTACCGTCAACATTGGAGACAAAATGCAGATTCAATCGAGTTTTATAAGGCTTAAGCGCTTCAGTTACCATGAATGGGCCAAGATCTGACCCACCAATACCAATGTTCACAATATCGGTGATCGCTTCACCGGTATACCCTTTCCACTCGCCAGAAATAACGCGCTCAGAGAAAACCTTCATCTTATCCAGTACCGCATTCACATCGGGCATGACATCTTTGCCGTCAACCAAAATCGGTGTATTACTACGATTACGCAGTGCAACGTGCAGAACCGAACGACCCTCTGTTATATTGATCTTCTCGCCACTAAACATGGCTTTAATTGCACTCGATACTTCGGTCTCTTCAGCCAGTTTGAATAACAAAGACATCGTTTCTTCATTGATAAAGTTCTTTGAATAATCAACTAAGATATCATCGCCAAAGCGCGTAGAAAATTTGTCGAAACGTTGGGCATCTTGATTAAAGAGTGATTTCAAATCAGTATCTTTAACAGATTCAAAGTGCTGTGTTAACGCTTTCCAAGCTTGAGTTTCAGTTGGATTAATATTCTTCAACATGGTCATATCGTCTATCCCGATCTAATATTATTTTTAACACTGTGCCAAAGCATTCACTCTAGCAACCAATATATCTAGAAGCTATCTTCAAATTACACCAAAATTACTGCGTTATAGTATACTTAATTTTCGAAGCGAATTTACGTTTAAGTTCAAATAGAAAACAATTTCCTATCTAAAAATCTAAATGCTAGTGTAGTAGAACATTCACTATACACCACAGATTAAGGTTGAGCTGAAGATGTGGAAACAAAAAATCATAACACTCAAAGCACGTCACCGAGGTTTTCACCTCATCAGTGATGAAGTTCAGCGCCAATTACCCGAATTAACGCAGATTAATATTGGAATATTGCACCTTTTTATCCAACATACCTCAGCGAGTCTGACGATCAATGAAAATACCGATGAGACCGTACGTCATGACATGGAACGCCACTTCAATAACTATGTTCCCGAGCGAGCTCCTTACTATCAACATACCTATGAAGGTGATGATGATATGCCAGCCCATATAAAGTCTTCATTGTTAGGAAACAATCTTTCAATACCAATCAGCAACGGAAAATTGGCATTAGGTACATGGCAGGGTATTTACTTAGGTGAGCATCGAGATCATGGTGGTAACCGTCGGCTCGTCGTGACCATTCAAGGTGAATAATAGGAGGCTGATGATTCTCCTCCCATAGCTACCTTATGCGAGTGTTATTCATCGTCATCAAACGCTGGGCCAGCATAATTATCAAAACGAGAATGTTGGCCTTGGAAGGTTAGACGTACAGAACCAATCGGACCATTACGCTGCTTACCCAAAATAATTTCTGCGGTGCCCTTCATCGAACTATCAGGGTGATAAACCTCATCACGATAGATAAACATAATCAAATCCGCATCCTGCTCGATCGAACCTGATTCACGTAGATCTGAGTTTACAGGGCGCTTATCGGCTCGCTGCTCCAATGAACGGTTTAACTGAGAAAGTGCAACAACAGGAACATTCAGTTCTTTCGCCAAGGCTTTTAATGAACGAGAGATTTCGGCAATTTCTAATGTTCGATTTTCGGTGAGTGATGGCACGCGCATCAACTGAAGGTAATCGATCATGATCATTGATAAGCCACCGTGCTCTCGCGCGACACGGCGAGCTCTGGATCGCAATTCCGTTGGTGTTAAACCAGAACTGTCATCAATATACATGTTCTTCTTCTCCATGAGTCG
The DNA here is from genome assembly GCF_054404255.1 of Vibrio phycocola. Taxonomy (NCBI): domain Bacteria; kingdom Pseudomonadati; phylum Pseudomonadota; class Gammaproteobacteria; order Vibrionales; family Vibrionaceae; genus Vibrio; species Vibrio phycocola. The sequence goes on along the minus strand of NZ_JBTAMQ010000021.1, from coordinate 2,691 downwards.
CCCCATAGACGCTGAAATTCGAGCCCAATCCTCATCATCAAGTTGCCCAGTACGAATTCGGGTTTGGTCAACTCGGGATAGTGATGCAAGTGTACGCATCATCAACTGTTCTGCTGGCATTTCTAGAGAGAAAATCAATACCGGCTTTTCTTGCTCCATTGCCGCATTTTCACATAAGTTCATCGCAAAGGTTGTTTTACCCATCGATGGACGAGCAGCAACAATGATCAGATCTGATCCTTGCAAGCCTGCAGTTTTCTTATTGAGATCGGTAAAGCCAGTATCGACACCAGTTACACCATTTTGAGGCGATTTATATAACGTCTCAATTCGCTCTAAGGTTTTCTCTAAAATAGAATCAACGGTTTGTGGGCCTTCGTTCTCATTGGTTCTTGCTTCAGCAATCGCGAAGACTTTACTTTCGGCTAAATCCAATAACTCTTCAGAATTACGACCTTGAGGATCATAACCCGCGTCGGCAATTTCATTTGCCACCCCAATAAGGTTTCTCACCAGTGCACGCTCTGCCACTATTTCGGCATACGCATTGATATTTGCTGCACTCGGCGTATTTTTGGCTAAATCGGCTAAATAGGCAAAACCGCCAACATCTTCTAGCTGTTCGCGTACTTCTAGGTGTTCCGATAAGGTAATTAAGTCGAGTGGATTATTTGATTCTAAAATGGTTTTAATACCATCAAAGATTAACCGATGAGGACGACTGTAAAAGTCATTACTGATCACTCGCTCGGCCACAGTGTCCCAGCGTTCATTATCCAATAACAAGCCGCCAAGAACCGACTGCTCAGCTTCAAGTGAATGTGGCGGGCTTTTAATCGCTTCGACTTGAGCATCGCGTTTATGATTGGAGAATTCTGGGTTTACTTGGGCCATTACTTAACTCAACTAAAATATGATGAGAGCCATTATAACCGCATATAAAAAATTAGAAACGAGCGATATTCGTAATTGAAGAGGAATTTTAAGCAAAAAAAACACCAGCCTAAGCTGGTGTCCTATATCATTTTATTACTGAATTACTCAGCAACAATTTGAACCTTAGCAGTAGCAAATACATCTGAGTGTAGTTGAACACTGATGTCAAATTCGCCAACATTACGTAGTGCGCCTTCTGGAAGACGAACTTCGCTTTTAACAACAGCAACACCAGCTGCTGAAATCGCTTCAGCGATATCGCGAGTACCGATAGAACCGAATAGTTTACCTTCTTCGCCAGCTTTAGATGCAATAACAACTGCTTCTAATGCTTCAACTTGGTCAGCACGTACTTGAGCTTCAGCAAGTTGCTTAGCAACGTTTGCTTCAAGTTCAGCACGACGGCCTTCAAATACTTCGATGTTAGCTTTAGTTGCCATAACAGCCTTACCTTGTGGGATAAGGAAGTTACGTGCATAACCAGATTTAACAGCTACTGTATCGCCAAGACCACCTAGGTTACCGATTTTATCAAGTAGAATAACTTGCATTGATTAATCTCCTTTCTTAATAACGGTGCCGATTACTGATGTTTGTCAGTGTAAGGCAATAGAGCTAGGTAGCGTGAACGCTTGATTGCACGAGCTAGCTGACGCTGATATTTAGCACTTGTACCAGTGATACGGCTAGGTACGATTTTACCAGCTTCAGTGATATAGTTTTTTAGAGTTGCTACATCTTTGTAGTCAATCTCTTGTACGCCTTCTGCAGTAAAACGACAGAATTTACGACGACGGAAGAAACGAGCCATGGGCTATCTCCTGATCTTAAATTTGAGTGATGTTAGTAGCATCAGGTACAAACACTATAAAGTCTCTATACCGCTGCTCTATACTAAATAATGAGAATTTAATAATGACCAATGAGTGCAAATAAAATTGAACATCAAATTTGATTCCATTCTTATTACACTACTAATCACAATAGAGGTTTAGTATGACTACTGATTCTCTACTGAATTGGTCTTAAATTACTCAGAGTCTCCATCAGTTCTCACTTCTTCACGCTTAGGACGCTCATCTTTAGCTTTAAGCACGATAGAAGGTTCAGTGATGGCAGCTTTAGTACGCATGATCATGTTACGTAGAACTGCATCGTTGTAACGGAAAGCAGTTTCAAGCTCATCAATCACAGCCTGCTCAGATTCTACGTTCATAAGAACATAGTGAGCTTTGTGAAGTTTGTTGATTGGGTAAGCCAATTGACGGCGACCCCAGTCTTCTAAACGGTGTACAGCACCGCCAGCTTCAGTGATAGAACCAGTGTAACGCTCGATCATGCCAGCAACTTGCTCGCTTTGATCAGGGTGCACCATGAATACGATTTCGTAATGACGCATTTATTGCTCCTTACGGATTATTCAGCTTCCACAATAGGCCCGGTTATCCAGAGGAAGCAAGGAACGAAAAAAAATAGAACCGAGAATTAAGGACGACGAATAATATAGAATGCCGACATAATAAGCAAGTAGAAAGATGATGAAAAAGCGCTGCAGAGGAGAATAGATCTTCACCTAACACAAATAATAAGAAAACCCTTATCACCATTCACATTTCATTTACTTTAGACAATAAAAAAGAGGAGCCATAAGCTCCTCTTTTTCTAATGTATAGATAAGTTATTAAGCAATAACTTTAGCTACAACACCAGCACCTACTGTACGGCCACCTTCACGAATCGCGAAACGTAGACCTT
>NZ_JBTAMQ010000020.1:0-46587 GCF_054404255.1 Vibrio phycocola | reverse complement strand
TCCGCCATTTACACATAAGCCTTAGCAGAAATGCTAAGGCTTTTTTGTGCTTGTTTGTTAGCGATTGTGCTAAAAGCTTCGTCGCAGTGTTAGTGAAAGTGGAGCGGAAGTTCAGTTGGTTAGCTTATTTGTTTAGAGAAAGGGACCTGTCACGCCGGGGACCGCTGTATCTTGCAACATAGGAACTCTCGTCCGTTCCGCCATATACTTTACAATAGAGCACATAAGCCTTAGCAGAAATGCTAAGGCTTTTTTGTGTTTGTTTGTTAGAGATGGTGCTGGAAGCGTAGTGACTGTGTTAGTAAGTTTGGAGCGGCAGTTCAGCTGGTTAGTGGTTATGTGGGAAGCGCAACTCTTTGTCAAATAGAGTATCTTTGTTTTTTTGTGCTATGACTTTCTCTTTGGAGAATAACAAATCTAATATCGCTGAATACTTATCAAATTTCTCCTATCTAATATCACTAGACCGAAGGTAATGTGTTCATGAAAATCTTTCATCTTTATTATGTTTTTCTTTAATAGAGTGACTTGTATATTTCATGTTAAAATGCCTAGTATGTGTGCTTTTTTAGACGTCTAGATTTCTAGTGTTGTTTGTTAGAAGTATAAAGAAAATTAATAGAACGAGGCTGTAACGTGGTAAAGAATGTAAAAGATCAGCTTGAATCGCAACTAAAAGAACGAATCCTGCTTATCGATGGCGGGATGGGAACTATGATCCAAAATTATAAGCTTCAAGAAGAAGATTATCGTGGAGAACGTTTCGCTGATTGGCATTGTGATCTTAAAGGTAATAATGATCTTTTAGTATTAAGCCAACCGAAAATAATTCGAGATATTCATAAAGAATACTTAGATGCCGGTGCTGATATTCTGGAAACGAATACTTTTAACGCGACTACGATTGCAATGGCAGATTATGAGATGGAATCTCTTTCTGCAGAAATAAACCTGGAAGCTGCACGTATTGCTCGAAAAGTTGCAGATGAAAAAACAGCGGAAACACCAGATCGTCCACGTTTTGTTGCTGGTGTTTTAGGCCCAACTAATAGAACTTGTTCTATCTCTCCTGATGTAAATGATCCCGGTTTTCGTAATGTGAGCTTTGATGAATTAGTTGAAGCTTACACAGAATCTACATTAGCCCTAATCGAAGGTGGCAGTGATTTAATTCTCGTTGAAACGGTTTTTGATACACTCAATGCTAAAGCTGCTGTTTTTGCGATTAGTGGTGTGTTTGAGCAAATAGGATATAAATTACCTGTAATGGTGTCAGGTACCATCACGGATGCCTCAGGGCGTACGTTATCCGGACAAACCACAGAAGCTTTTTACAACTCGCTACGTCATATTGAACCAATTTCATTTGGTTTGAACTGTGCATTGGGTCCTGATGAGTTGCGTCAATACGTTGCAGAAATGTCGCGTATCTCTGAAACATATGTTTCTGCTCACCCTAATGCGGGTTTGCCTAATGCATTTGGTGAATACGATTTAGAAGCTGATGAAATGGCTGGCCATATTAAAGAGTGGGCTGAAAGCGGCTTTTTAAATTTGGTGGGTGGCTGTTGTGGTACTACGCCAGCACATATCAAAGCAATGTATGAAGCCGTTGAAGGTGTTAAGCCTCGTGTGTTACCAGAGATCGAAGTTGCCTGTCGTTTAAGTGGTTTAGAAGCACTAACAATTAGTAAAGACTCGCTATTTCAAAATGTGGGTGAGCGTACCAATGTAACCGGATCAGCACGTTTCAAGCGTTTAATTAAAGAAGAACTGTACGATGAAGCATTAGACGTTGCGTTACATCAAGTGGAAGCAGGCGCTGATATTATTGATATCAATATGGATGAAGCGATGCTTGATTCATTATTTGCTATGAAGCGCTTCCTAAACTTATGCGCCTCAGAACCTGATATCTGTAAAGTGCCCATTATGGTCGACTCTTCTAAATGGGAAATTTTAGAAGAAGGACTTAAATGTGTTCAGGGTAAGGGTATTGTCAACTCTATCAGTATGAAAGAGGGAGTTGATAACTTTATCAAGCAAGCAACGCTAATTCGTCGCTATGGTTTTGCTGTTATTGTTATGGCCTTCGATGAGGTTGGTCAGGCGGATACCCGAGAACGCAAATTTGAAATCTGTCAAAAATCCTACGATATCTTAGTAAATCGAGTGGGTTTCCCGCCAGAAGATATTATCTTTGACCCGAATATTTTTGCCGTTGCAACGGGTATTGAAGAACATAATAACTACGCGGTAGATTTCATTGAATCAGTAAAGGATATTAAAGATAACCTTCCTCATGCGATGATTTCGGGTGGTGTTTCCAATGTCTCTTTTTCTTTCCGTGGTAATAACCCTGTGCGTGAAGCGATTCACGCTGTGTTCCTTTACTATTGTTTTAAAAATGGTATGGATATGGGCATTGTTAATGCGGCGCAACTCGCGATTTATGATGACATTCCAAAAGAGTTAAAAGACGCCGTTGAAGATGTTGTTCTCAATAGAAACCCTAATGCAACCGACGCATTGCTTGATATCGCGGATAAGTATCGAGATGCAGGGCAAGAAAAGGTTGATGATGGATCTGCATTATTGTGGCGCGAACTGCCTGTCAATGAGCGAATTGCACATGCATTAGTAAAAGGCATTACAGAGTTCATTGAAGAGGATACAGAAGCGGCTCGCCTAAATGCAGATATGCCAATCGAGGTGATCGAAGGGCCTTTGATGGATGGTATGAATATTGTTGGTGATCTGTTTGGTGCCGGGAAAATGTTTTTACCACAGGTTGTTAAATCAGCACGAGTAATGAAGCAAGCCGTCGCGTATTTAAATCCTTTCATTGAAGCGACCAAGCAGGCAGGTGAAACCAATGGTAAAATCGTGATGGCAACCGTAAAGGGTGATGTACACGATATTGGCAAAAACATCGTCGGAGTTATTTTACAATGTAATAACTATGAGATTGTTGATCTTGGGGTTATGGTTCCAACGGAAACGATCATTAAAACAGCGATTGCTGAAAATGCTGATATGATTGGCCTCTCCGGACTTATTACTCCATCATTAGATGAAATGGTTTATGTTGCCAAAGAGATGCAACGTCAAGGCTTGAAGCTGCCATTATTAATTGGCGGCGCTACCACATCCAAAGCACATACCGCTGTAAAAATTGAACAAAACTACGATGAACCTGTGGTTTATGTTTCAAATGCTTCTCGTGCCGTTGGTGTTTGTCAGTTATTGCTAAATGAAAAAACAAAACCTGACTTTGTTGCTAAGTTAAATACCGACTATGAACGTGTGCGTGAACAACATGCGAATAAGCGTCCTCGTAGTAAACCTATCTCATTAGAACGTGCACGCGCCAACGCCGCGCAAATTGATTGGACATCTTATCAGCCACCTAAACCGAATAAACTAGGTGTGCAGGTAATTAAAAATATGTCGATCACAACTTTACGAGAATATATTGATTGGACACCATTCTTTATGACATGGGGGTTAGCGGGTAAATATCCTCGTATACTAACGGATGAGGTTGTTGGCGAAGAAGCGACTCGCTTGTTTAACGATGCATTAAAAATGTTGGACACAGTGGAAGCTGAAGGTGAAATCTCTGCATCGGGTATTGTAGGTATTTTCCCTGCAAATAGTGTGGGCGATGATATTGAAATATACCGCGATGAGTCTCGTTCAGAAGTATTACAAGTGAGTAATCAATTACGTCAGCAGTCCGAGAAAAAGCCACCTTTCATCAATCATTGTCTTGCGGATTATGTTGCGCCCAAATCGTCGGGTGTTGCTGATTATATAGCTGCTTTTGCTGTTACAGGTGGAATCGGTGAGCGTGAAGTGGCGGATCGTTATAAAGCGAATAATGATGACTATAATGCCATTCTTGTTCAAGCCGTATGCGATCGCTTAGCTGAAGCCTTTGCCGAGTATCTACATCAACAAACCCGTAAAGATTACTGGGGCTTTGCTGCGGATGAGAGCTTAGGCAACGACGATTTGATTCGAGAGAAATATCAAGGTATTCGCCCAGCGCCTGGCTACCCTGCTTGTCCTGAGCATACAGAAAAGCAAATTATTTGGGATCTGATGAATGTTGAGCAAGAAATTGGTATGCAGTTAACAACCAGTTATGCAATGTATCCAGGTGCCGCAGTTTCTGGTTGGATATTTTCTCATCCAGAGAGTCGTTATTTTGCCATTGCTCAGATTCAACAAGATCAGGTTGAAGATTATGCTCAACGTAAAGGCTGGGATATGCTTGTAGCTGAGAAATGGTTGGGTCCAAATATCGGATAACAGCTTGTATTATCGGTATTCGTGAATAAAAAAGAGGTTAGCATTAAGCTAACCTCTTTTTTTTGAAACTAAATTGAGAGTCATTACTCTGATTCGAATAGATCCAAATGAAGTTTCTGAATTACCCCTTTTGCTTCGTCGGCATCAACGAGGAAACATAAGTTGTGGTCACTCGCGCCATAACAAATCATACGCAGGTTATAATCACCAAGAGTGCCAAATACCTCTTTAGCATATCCTTTTGTTTCCATATGATTGCCGATAAGCGCAATCAAACTCAAGTTACGTTCTACTTCTACATTTGCCAGCTCTTCTAATTCAGCACGAACTGCAGGTGGCAGTTCTGGGGCTCCGCCTGACGTATCAGTTTTATCTAACGTAAGTGAGACACTGATTTCTGAAGTGGTGATCAAGTCGACAGATACCTTGTGTTTTGCCAGAATTTCAAAAACCTTAGCTAAGAAACCATACGCATGGAACATTTTTGCACTTCGGATCGTCACCATTGTCTGGTTAGCTCGGAGTGCTAATGCTCGGTACAAAGGTGCACTTTCTACACGCTTACGAATCCACGTGCCGCCTTTTTCTGGGTTTTTTGAGGAGCCTACGAAAACAGGAATACCGTGGCGTAATGCGGGTAACAATGTTGATGGGTGAAGAATTTTAGCACCAAAATTGGCCATCTCTGACGCTTCACTAAAACTGATTTCTGGAATGGCTCGCGCCTCGGGAGCAATGCGAGGATCGGTTGTATAGATACCAGGTACGTCTGTCCAAATCTCTAGCCCTGCGGCTTGAACGCCTTCAGCTATTAATGCTGCAGAGTAATCACTTCCACCCCGACCTAGTGTGGTCGTGTTACCTTCTACATCTGAACCAATAAAACCTTGAGTTACAACAATGTGCTTCTGACAAAGTAGTTCTAGTTTTTCTTTGGCTAGAGTTGAAATCTCCTGAACTTGAGGCTCTGCACAACCAAAGTTGTCGTCGGTGCGCAATACTTCGCGAATATCAAAGCGGACTGCATCCATTCCTTTATCTCGCATGACTTGAGCAAAAAGAAATGTAGACATTAGCTCACCACACGCGACTAAATGATCCGTTAGTTTTGCACTTGATTGGAATGATGCGGCTTCTGCTAAACTCGATATGGTATCTAATATTGCTTGAATCTCAGCTTTAATTTCTACTTGTTGATCATTGAGTTTCTCAATTATCGAGAAGTGAATCTCCGCCAGTTGAGACAGTAACTCTTGGCGTCGCTCTGTATCTTTTGTTCCATTGGCGAGTTCTACTAATAAATTCGTTACTCCAGAACAAGCACTACTAACAACCAGTTTAGTACTTTCGTTTGCAGCAACCACGTCGGCACTGCGGCTCATCGCTTCATGGTTTGCGACACTAGTTCCGCCAAATTTGGCTACATTGAATGCACTCACGGCATTTCTCCCACGATTTATGAAATGAAAAAATATGTTGGGTCACAACGATTAATATTTGTGAAGAGAGAATTTCTAGAGCGAGTTTAGAGGTGAATTTAACCAATACCTCAGAAGCCCCTCATCAGCTGAGAACTGATGACAGTTGATGGGATTCAGCCCAATCACCCGATAAGTCATACCCACAAATAAGACCTACCTCGGCACTGCTCCCCATTAATGTTTTGTATCGGAGTTGAGGCTCCACAAAACATCTACCTAGGCAGTGCTCCTCTTCTGCTTTATAGCGAGTGTATTGAACGTTTTTGTGTGACTTTTGTCAACGGGAAATTTATTACGACTGGTGTGTTTCATCAAAAAACGTTAAAAATGCTAGATGCACTAGACTTGAGTCGAATTGTCCTAAGCTCAATTTTTCGTTAGGCTCGAGAACGATAATAAATAAAGGAGCATTGCTATGTTGTTCGAAAGTTTTCAGCCACCACGACGTATTTTAATGGGACCAGGTCCATCGGACATTTCTCCGCAGGTATTGCAAGCACTTAGTCGCCCGACTGTCGGGCACCTTGACCCATTGTTTATTGGAATGATGGATGAATTGAAAGAGTTACTAAAATACGCATTTCAAACGGAGAATAGTTTTACCATTGCGGTTTCAGCACCCGGTAGCGCTGGAATGGAGGCGTGTTTCGTCAATCTAATTGAGCCTGGTGATAAGGTTATCGTTTGTCGGAATGGCGTGTTTGGTGAGCGAATGCGTGAAAACATTCTTCGTTGCGGTGGTGAAGCCATTGTCGTTGATGATGAATGGGGAACGGCAGTTAGTCTAGATAAAGTCCAAGCTGCAATAAATGCTAACCAAGATGCAAAAATCGTCACCTTTGTTCATGCAGAAACGTCTACTGGCGCATTAAGTGATGCACGAGCGATCTCTCGCATGGCAAAAGAGAAGGGCATGCTTACGATTGTTGATGCGGTAACTTCACTAGGTGGTGTGCCTCTATTGGTTGACGAATGGCAATTAGACGCCGTTTATTCTGGTAGCCAAAAATGTTTATCGTGCGTACCTGGATTATCACCACTCACTTTTTCGAGTGCAGCGATTGAAAAAATTCAGTCACGAACATCTCCAGTACAGAGTTGGTTTTTAGATCAAAGTCTTGTGCTTGGATATTGGAGTGGGGAAGGAAAACGCAGCTATCATCATACTGCTCCAGTTAATGCTTTATACGCGTTACACGAGGCGTTATTAAAACTTCATAGAGAAGGACTTGAAACAGCTTGGGCTAGACATCGTCATATGCACAATCAATTACGTGATGGCCTTGAGGCTCTTGGGTTAACATTTGTGGTTGAAGAAAGTGTTCGTTTACCACAGCTTAACTCGGTTTATATTCCAGATGGTGTTGATGATGCCAAAGTGAGAAGTTACCTTCTTGAGCATTTCAATTTAGAGATCGGAGCAGGCCTAGGGGCATTAGCGGGTAAAGCGTGGCGAATAGGATTAATGGGCTACAGTGCAAGTGAAGAAAATATTGCACTATGTTTAAGTGCTCTAGAGCAAGCCTTAGAAAAAGCCCGTTGATATTTAACCGTAACTAATTAAGTCGCGCAGTATCACTGTATTTTGATATAAAAGACTCTGTTGGAAACAAATAACGTGCTTCTGTTTGTGTTCGTTTAGCTCGGTTTTCATCACCAAGTTGATGGTACATATCGATTAATAATTGATAGTAGTATGGACGAGGGTGTAATTTTATTTTATTGAGTAACCACTGAACATCCGTTTCAGTATGTGTGCTTTTCTTCGAATGTTCTAATGCATAAACTAAAGAAAACTCTTTTAGCTCATCTTGCCAAAGTGAAGGCAAGATGAGCTGGTTTAGTGTGAGGTTATCTAGCGTTTGTCGGTATTGAGTTAAGCGCTGTTGGTCGTGTAATATTCCAACGATGGTAAAAATAGTAATCATCGGAATTAATACGGTGACCAATGTTATGATTTTGTTTTGCCATTTCACTATTGGTATTGATTTATAGCGAGCTACGCGTTGATCAACCCAGAAAAAGAGAATCATCAACGTAATCCAATGAATACTTGAAACGTAGAATAGTGATGAAAATTGAGCTTGTATCGATATAGGTAAAAGCAAAGCAAAGCTCGCTAAACGGGTGCCATTCTTCGCCGATATAATTCGACCTGTTCCCATTATTGCCGCTAAAATCATCGATAATAATGTTAATACTCCTCCTTCGACAGCCCAATAGATAGGTTCATTTTGTGGATGAATATGATCGGTCAGTGCTGGTGGAAACGTTGGGTTTAACTGATGTTGTCGTGCACTATATAAGACGTATTCTTCGTCAAAACGCCCATAACCATATCCTGTAAATGGTTTTTCTATAAGCATATTCGAAGCTTGCTTGATGCTTGTTATATAGCTATTCACATGTTGGCGCTCTATTGAGATAACTTCTTCGCTAGATTGATAGAACATTCCAAGGCTAATTGTGACACCAATAAACAACGATACCGTCCACCCCTTTAGCCTTTTGAGGCTGGCAAACTTATATAGGTAAGGCAATATCATCATACAGCCAATAATGGTGGTTGATGTCGCGATAATTGGCGAATGCATAAAAATCAGTGGCAGCATCAGTGCAGGGGTAAGGTAAAGTAAGGCTACAATGCTAAACTGACTGTATTGCTTAATTATTCGTGATAACAAGTATCCAGAAGCAACGACCGCAGTGGCTAAAAAAGCGGCTATGGAGTTAGAGTCACTAAATGTGGTAACGATTTGATTATTGCTGAGCCAAACGGAAACTTGCGCCAGCTGTGGCAAGTTGAGCTGAAGAATATCAAATAATAGGTAACCTCGAATAGCTTCAATCCATCCTGCCAATACAATAAACCAAATAATCCGCTGTTTGTGTTGATTACTGAAATGAAATTGCTGCAGTAAAACAAACAAGAGAAAACCAGCCCAAAAACCTATAAGGCGTGGACTTGATTCATCTATTTGAGGGTTGCTGTAAAGTAAAGGCAGTGTCATTAAAATACTGCAACCAAAGAAGCCGATAGTGAGCTTTGAGTAGCGTAAATAACGATGACGTATTACTTGAACTAAGCCAAGGCTAATGAGTAGGCTTATCGACATCCAAGTGATAAGGTTCGTTGGCATTGCGCTATTGGTAGGGCGCTCAACCAATGAAAATACAGGCCAAGGTAGGTGGATAGCAAACAGGTAAATGACCCCTAAAGCAAAGATGAACCGTTTATTAAGCGGTGCCTTTGCTGGGCTGTCTTGAAGTTGCGTTCCTCTAACCAGTAATTGTGCCATCGTGTCCGTCAGAATTATTTACTTGTTTCTATCATCAAGCAAATAGAAATTTAATTCTAGTTTAGCATAGTCTTTAGGAATCTGGCGGTGTGAGAATGTTCAACTTTTGATACTTGTTCTGGTGTACCTTGAGCAATAATATCGCCTCCACCTTGGCCTCCTTCTGGTCCGAGATCAATTATCCAATCTGCGGTCTTAACGACATCTAAGTTATGCTCAATGACTACAACTGTATTCCCATGATCGCGTAAGCGATGGAGTACAGAAAGCAGTTGTTCAATATCGTGAAAATGAAGGCCTGTTGTGGGTTCATCTAGGATATATAAAGTTTTTCCGGTGTCGCGTTTGGATAATTCTTTAGCAAGCTTAACTCGTTGGGCTTCACCGCCTGATAACGTTGTTGCGGCTTGCCCTAATCGAATGTAAGAAAGCCCGACATCCATTAAGGTTTGCAATTTTCGAGCAATAACGGGAACAGGTTGGAAGAAGGTATGTGCATCTTCAACCGTCATTCCAAGTACTTCATCGATCGTTTTACCTTTGTAGTGCACTTCTAATGTTTCACGGTTGTAGCGTTTTCCTTTACAGATATCACATGGGACATATACGTCGGGTAAAAAGTGCATTTCAACTTTAATTACCCCATCACCTTGGCAGGCTTCACAACGACCGCCACGGACATTGAAACTGAAACGTCCCGGCTTGTACCCTCGAGATCGAGCTTCTTGAGTGCCAGCAAACAGTTCTCGAATCGGGGTAAAAATACCAGTATAAGTCGCTGGGTTTGAGCGAGGAGTTCGACCGATAGGGCTTTGGTCGATATCAATGACCTTGTCAAAGTGTTCTAGCCCTTTGACTTTTTTATACGGGGCAGGTGTGGATGTGGTTGCTCCATTTAATGCGGTATGAGCAATCTTGAAAAACGTATCGTTGATTAATGTTGATTTTCCTGAGCCAGATACGCCAGTGACACACGTGAACAAGCCTACAGGGATAGATAAATTGACATTATTCAAGTTATTGCCTGATGCACCACGAACCTCAACAACTTTTTTGCTATCACGCTTTATCCGTTTTTTAGGAATCTCAATAGAGCGTTTTCCGCTTAAAAACTGCCCTGTAACTGAATGCTCACTTGAGAGAATATCGTTGATATCACCTTGTGCTACGACCTGGCCACCATGAACACCGGCTCCGGGGCCTATATCAATAACATGGTCAGCGGTACGAATGGCATCTTCATCGTGTTCGACCACAATTACGGTATTGCCAAGATCACGCAAATGATTCAAAGTCTTTAATAAGCGTTCGTTGTCACGTTGATGCAAGCCAATTGAAGGTTCATCCAACACGTACATCACGCCAACTAATCCTGCACCAATCTGACTTGCCAGTCGAATTCGTTGCGCTTCTCCTCCAGATAAAGTTTCTGCACTTCGAGATAGGTTTAAATAATTCAGACCAACGTTGACGAGAAAATTCAGTCTATCGTTGATTTCTTTCATGACTTTCTCAGCAATTTTTGCCTTTTGTCCTTCAAGTTGAAGAGATGCAAAGAACAGCAAAGCATCAGAAATACTTAGTTCGACAATTTCAGGTAGTGATGTATCTTGAATAAAAACATGACGCGCTTCGGTTTTTAATCTTGTGCCGTCACACGTTGAACATGGTTTATTCGAGATGTATTTATTCAGTTCTTCACGCACAGAATTAGATTCTGTTTCTCGATAACGGCGCTCAAAGTTATGCAAAATTCCTTCAAATGGGTGACGCTTAACTCGAATGTCTCCTCGATCATTAACATACTTAAATTCAATAGATTCACTACCCGAGCCATTTAACACCATATTTTGAATTTGGCTACTTAACTTATTAAATGGCATTTGAAGATCAAACTGATAGTGCTCAGCCAAAGATGTCAGCATCTGGAAGTAGTAAAAATTACGCTGATCCCATCCTTTTATTGCTCCTTGAGCCAGGCTTAATGACGGATCTTGGATTACTCGTTCAGCGTCGAAATATTGTTGGACACCGAGTCCATCACAGGTAGGGCAGGCCCCCGCTGGATTGTTGAATGAAAAAAGTCTAGGTTCTAATTCTCTCATGCTATAACCACAATGAGGGCACGCGAAGTTTGATGAGAATACGATTTCTTCTCCTTGCTCATCCATTGAAGTGACCACGACGATACCACCAGAAAGCTCCAATGCGGTCTCAAATGACTCTGCCAAACGTTGATCGAGACCAGTACGTACTTTGAATCGGTCAACAACCACTTCTATCGTGTGTTTTTTATGTAACTCTAATGTTGGTGGATCGGTAAGATCACAGGTTTCACCATCAATACGAGCTCTGATAAAACCTTGTGCGGCGAGATTCTCAAGTGTTTTAACATGTTCGCCTTTTCGTTCTTTAATGATAGGGGCAAGAAGCATCATGCGATCCCCTTCAGGTAACTCTAGAACCTTATCAACCATTTGGCTTATCGTTTGTGCAGCAAGAGGAACGTTATGAGTTGGGCAACGAGGTTCCCCGACGCGTGCATAAAGCAGACGAAGATAATCGTATACCTCAGTAATGGTGCCTACTGTAGAACGAGGGTTATGTGATGTTGATTTTTGCTCGATTGAAATAGCAGGAGATAGTCCTTCGATATGATCAACGTCGGGCTTTTCCATCAAAGATAGAAATTGGCGAGCGTAAGTAGACAGTGATTCGACATAGCGTCGTTGCCCTTCAGCATAAAGAGTATCAAAAGCGAGAGAGGATTTGCCGGAGCCAGATAGCCCGGTGATGACAATTAACTTGTCTCGGGGCAAAGTGAGACTAATGTTTTTTAGGTTATGAGTGCGAGCACCCCTTAGTTCAATTTTATCCATCAACTTTGCTCTTATGCTTTACGAAATGATAAGTTAATCAAGTATTACATAGAGTGAAGTATCTGCAAAGATGTACTGGATAAAAAAACAGTACTAGTAAGTATTACCAGTACTGTTTTTTGATTGTGACTTTTTGCTAATTATTTTTGAGCTTTTTCAGTTGAATGTTTACCAAGTTCAACTTTCTTTTCGTCTTTCTTATAAAGATTTTCGAAGCAGTAATTTGTTGCTTCGATGTAACCTTCAACACTACCACAGTCAAAGCGTTTGCCTTTAAATTTATAAGCAAGAACACAACCCGCTTGAGCTTGTTTTAGTAGTGCATCGGTGATTTGAATTTCACCACCTTTACCAGGTTCGGTTTGCTCAATTAGATCGAAGATATCTGGAGTAAGGATGTAACGACCAATGATAGCTAAGTTACTTGGTGCTGTACCCGGTTCTGGTTTCTCGACCATATCATCGACTCTAAATAAGTCATCTTTAATCATCTCACCTGCGATAACACCGTACTTGTGAGTTTCGTCTTCAGGCACTTCTTGAACCGCAACGATAGTACAACGGAACTGTTTGAATAGAGCGACCATTTGAGCTAAAACGCCTTGCTCTTCATTTACACAAAGGTCATCCGCTAGGACAACAGCAAACGGTTCATCACCAACTAATTCGCGCCCAGTTAGTATTGCATGACCTAGTCCTTTCATTTCGCGCTGGCGAATAAAGGTGAAGTTAGACTTACCGATGATTTCGCGAATATCACCTAAAAGCTCTTCTTTGTTAGTGCCTTTAATTTGGTGTTCAAGCTCGTAGTTAAGATCGAAGTGATCCATGATGGAGTGTTTACCACGTCCAGTAACTATGCACATGCCATCCATTCCGGCAAGGATAGCCTCTTCCACGCCGTATTCGATTAGAGGTTTATTGACGACTGGCATCATTTCTTTTGGCATTGATTTTGTTGCAGGAAGGAAGCGAGTACCGTAGCCAGCAGCTGGGAAAAGACATTTTTTAATCATTGATAAAACCTTTGATCCGTTTTTTATAATAAATCTGGAGCGAAACTTAGTCATTTAACTCTAGCATGTTCTTGGGGGATTTCTAACTATCTTTATTTATATCTATATCTATTTTAAAACGAAAAAGCTAGCAGGCTCATTTATGAGACTAAGTTATTGTTTGCCCAACTGATTGCCTGTGTTCTGTTTTTAACGGCGAGTTTTTTGAATATTTGATATAGGTGCGACTTCACTGTGAATTCACTAATAAAGAGGGTTTCTGCCATCTGCATATTGCTTGCGCCTGTTTGAAGAGAACGTAAGATTTGAATTTCTCTGGAGGTTAAATCAATAGCGGCTTTTAGTGCTTGATTTCGAAATAGATGGCGATAGTAGTGAATTAATTGACTCGTGACATGTCGCGGGAGCCAGTTTTGTCCCTTCTGTATTTCGGACAGTCCAAGCCGTATTTGTTCTGTTGAATCTTGACGATAGAAAACGCCTTTTAAGTTTCCGAGCTCCAGCAGTTTTTCGGTGTGTATGCGGTGAGGAACATTAATTACGATTGTTTCTACAGCCATATTAAATTGGTGAGATTGAGACATATAGGGAATAAGATGTTGCCGATCTTGATAGTCAAACATGACAATTTTATGTTTATCGTCAGATTTATGTTGGAAAAGTTGTTCTATATGGCAAGTCGTAATGTTGAGGTCAAAGTCTTGAGTGATATTAACCATATTATGTTGGCTTATTAAGTTGTCACAATAGGTAGCGTATAGTGTGCGAACGTAGTTAGACTTTTTCATGATCATCTCCTTTTGTGTGAATTGACGATCACGCTGCCTAATTTTTGACCTAAGTTCATTCTCTTTACCTATGGAATTCGAGAGAACTCAAAGAAAATTTTTGGGTGCTAAATTGTTTCTCTTTTTTAGTGAGAGCTTTCTCGTAATATCAGGGAAAGTTGCACATTATTGGTTTAGTTTTAGGATTGGATCAATCAAGGTGGTTGAGTGGAGAATAAAGCGTGGTATTCTATTGAGCTAAACGAAACTGTATAAGTTAAAGACGGAGCAATCTATGGCAAGCCGTGGAGTAAACAAAGTAATTTTAGTGGGAAATCTTGGTGGAGATCCTGAAGTTCGTTATATGCCTAATGGCAGTGCTGTGGCTAACATCACGATTGCAACGTCAGAATCATGGCGTGATAAAGCGACAGGTGAGCAACGTGAAAAAACAGAATGGCACCGAGTTGCACTGTTTGGAAAGTTAGCTGAAGTCGCTGGTGAGTATCTTCGTAAAGGTTCTCAAGTCTATGTTGAAGGCCAATTGCAGACTCGTAAATGGCAAGACCAAAGTGGACAAGATCGTTATACAACAGAGGTTGTGGTTCAAGGTTACAACGGTATTATGCAAATGCTTGGTGGTCGTTCTGGTGGCCAAGGTGCATCAGATAACCAATCTGGTAACTGGGGTAAGCCTCAACAACCAGCAGCTGCGCAGGAACGACCTCAATCTGCACCAGCACCAAAGCCCGCTCAACAATATAATGAGCCGCCAATGGATTTTGATGACGATATTCCGTTCTAGACTGGAATTTTTATAATTAGTGTAAGAATAAGCACTTTTAAATTGGAATATACCAATTAACCCAGCATTTCTGTTGGGTTTTTTATTTTTTATTTAGACTTATTAATGGTTAAGGGTACCATTAAAGAACATCGTCACCTGCTGAATATGAAAGGATTGAATATTCATGCGCTACACCCCTTCGCTAAAGCTAAGTACTAGACTGGTTGCATTTGTAACGGTTATTGTGACTAGTGCAATGTTTATCCTATTTATAGGGGGGACATTTTCTTTTCAGCGCCTCGGCCAGGAGTACCTTAATCACTATCTCCAAGGGGTTGTTGAGGTAGTAGATAAGGAGCTTGATCAACACGATACATCGAACTCGATGCAGCGCTGGATGCCTAACTTACTTCAGGCATCGAGTATTGTTGAGATGAGCTTGAGTTCTGACTCTGGTGTTATTTATCGCTTCCGAGATACCAATTCTAAAGTAGAAGCCTCTCGTTTATATAAAACTCATTTTCCACTTAAACGTAACCAAGGTTTGACGTTGTATTTTGAAGCCATTCCTCCTTATGTTGGTTTTACCTATTCTTTTAGTGCCATGTGGTCGATTACGTTTGCGATAATCTTGGTGATTTTTTGTCTTATGCGTGGGGTGAAATGGCTCAAGGCCCAACTCCTTGGCTCGGAGCTATTAGAAGAACGTGGTCGTATGATTTTAGCCGGACGCGTTGAAGGTTATGCGAAAGGGGACCATAGAGAGTGGCCTTATACCGCAAGTGAAGCATTAGATAAGTTAATCGATGAACTGAGAGATTCTCGTCAGGAGCGAAGTCGATTTGATACTTTTATTCGCTCACATGCTTTTCTGGATCAATTGACTGGTGCCGCCAATAGAGTGCTTTTTGATAGTAAATTAGAGTCATTTCTGTTGGAGAATGGGGTTCGTGGCGGCGTGATTTTTATTGCAATTGAAGATCTAGACCAAGTTGAAGAAGAAACTAAGCAGACCGCTGGGGATGAATTGATAGTACAACTTGGTGAGCTCATATCAAATGTGATTCAGCGTTACCCAGATGTTGTTCTTTCACGGTATTATGACAGCGTATTTGCTGTTCTCATTCCGCATCAAAGTGCGCGAGAATTGTCTAAAGTTTCTACGCAATGCCTCAGCATTATTGAACGTTTAACCCCACCTGAACCATTAGATAAAAACAATTGGTGTCATATTGGCTTTAGTATGTTCGAAGAAGGTGAATCTCATAGCCGGATTATCGGTGAGGTTGAAGAGGCATTGAAAGGTGCCCAGCGTGAGGGGGTTAACGCATGGGATAGTTTCAACAAGAGTAATCAAATCTCAGACGAGCGCGGAAATGTACGTTGGCGCACCTTGTTTGAACATGCTTTTACTCAAGAGCATTTACATTTGTATAAGCAAGATTGTTTTGAAAGTAAGGAAAATCATCCTCCACGGTTAATTCATTCAGAGTTATTCACCCGAATTGAAGAGCGCCCTCATCGTTTTCTTAAGGCGTCTCGCTTTAGTTCAGCGATTGAAACATTAGGGTATGAAACACTGCTTGATAAGGCGGTTGTAACCAAAGTCTTGGCTTATTGTCGTGCACAGGATGATCCTAAATCGCTTTCGATAAATTTGTATGTGACGCCATTTGAAAACCGTTCTTACTTTAAATGGTTTCGAGATGAATTAATGCAACTCCCATCTCGATATCGTGCCAAGCTATCTTTTGAGTTTGCAGAAGGGCATGTGGTTGAGCACTTGGACTATATTCGACCAGTAATTCGTATGATCTCTGCTTTTGGTTGTGAGGTAATTATAGGGCAAGCCGGTAGAACGATTGTTTCAACCCATTACATTAAAGATCTCAATATCGACTATTTGAAATTGCATCGTAGTTTGATAAAGAGAATTGAGAAGCGCCATGAAAATCAGTTGTTTATACGTAGTGTGATTGGGGTGTGTAGTGGGACGAAAACTCGAGTAATTGCGGTTGGGGTACAAAATAAGCAGGAACTAGCCACTTTACAGGAGTTGGGAATATTTGGAGCTCAAGGACGTCTTTTTGACAGCGAAGCGCTATTTTTACCAAAGCAGAAGTTGTTATCAAGTGTAAAAGCAGGCCCAAGAAAGCGTTGGAAAAAAAAGTAGTTTAAATTTAAGCGTTGAATACAAATGCATTTTAAGCGCCATTATTTTTACGTTATGATGTTTTTTCACCCATTAAGGTCTGTTTTTTTTTCCAATAGTTAGAAATGTGTAAGAAATTACATGTTTCCTATCATGTTTATGCTTCAATGCCTTGCTGTGTTGGCGTGGCATTGGTACATTTAAGGCAATTTTTGTCTTCTATTTCTTTTATTTATTTCAGGATGAACGAAGAATATGTTTAAAAAACTTCGTGGTATGTTTTCTAATGACCTTTCAATTGATTTAGGTACCGCTAACACTCTTATTTATGTTAAAGGTCAAGGGATTGTTCTTGATGAACCTTCTGTCGTCGCTATCCGTCGTGATAAAAGCCGCGGAGGACGCAGTGTCGCAGCTGTAGGTCATGCTGCTAAGCAAATGCTGGGTCGAACTCCAGGGAATATTTCAGCAATTCGTCCAATGAAAGATGGTGTTATTGCCGATTTTTATGTGACTGAGAAGATGCTGCAAACATTCATCAAACAAGTCCATGACAATAGTTTTCTTAAACCAAGCCCTCGAGTACTTGTTTGTGTGCCTTGTGGATCCACTCAGGTAGAGCGTCGAGCGATTAGAGAATCAGCGCTTGGAGCTGGAGCTCGTGAGGTTTACTTGATTGATGAGCCAATGGCCGCTGCGATTGGCGCTGGATTGCGAGTTTCCGAGCCAACAGGATCGATGGTCGTAGACATTGGTGGTGGTACAACCGAAGTTGCGGTTATTTCGTTAAATGGCGTGGTGTATTCGTCTTCAGTTAGAATTGGTGGTGACCGATTTGATGAAGCTATTATTAATTACGTTCGCCGTAATTATGGCAGTTTAATTGGTGAAGCAACCGCTGAAAAAATTAAGCATGAGATTGGTTCTGCTTATCCTGGTGACGATGTTAAGGAAATAGAAGTTCGCGGTCGCAACCTTGCAGAAGGTGTGCCACGCAGCTTTACGCTTAACTCCAACGAAATTCTCGAAGCATTGCAAGAGCCTTTATCTGGTATCGTATCTGCCGTCATGATTGCACTAGAGCAGTGTCCTCCAGAGTTGGCTGCTGATATTTCAGAGAATGGTATGGTTATGACAGGTGGTGGCGCATTACTAAGAGATATTGATCGATTATTAACGGAAGAAACTGGAATTCCGATGGTTATAGCGGATGAACCATTAACGTGTGTTGCTCGTGGTGGCGGAAAAGCCTTTGAAATGATTGACATACATGGTGGTGATCTATTCAGTGAAGAGTAATCCCACTCACGAGTGGAGGGAAGTCAGATGAAGCCTATTTTTGGAAAAGGCCCATCTCTTCCTTTGCGTCTCTTTTTAGCCCTCATAATATCAATTGGTTTGATACTGGCTGATACTCGCTTAAATGCATTTTCAAAAGTTCGATATTTGTTGAACAGCGTTGTCGCTCCGATTCAATATGCGGCTGATTTGCCGCGTATTATGTTTGATGATTTGTACACTCGCCTCAATTCTCATCAAAGTTTGATTTATACCAATCAACGAATGAAGCAAGAGTTACTTGAAATGAAAAGTGACTTAGTCTTGTTAAATCAGTACAAAGAAGAAAACCAACGGTTACGTAAATTATTGGGCTCTTCTTTTGTTAGAGATGAGAAAAAGGTCGTCACTGAAGTGATGGCGGTTGATACTTCTCCTTATACTCATCAAGTTGTCATCGATAAAGGTCACACAGATGGGGTCTATGAAGGTCAACCCGTTATCAATGAGAAGGGTATTGTCGGACAGGTGACTTTTGTCGCTGCACATAACAGCCGAGTCTTACTGCTCATCGATGATACGAGTGCTATTCCAGTCCAAAACCTCCGTAATGATATTCGAGTTATTGCATCGGGGAATGGCAAAGTTGACCATATTGAACTCGAACATATTCCGAGTAGTACAGATATTAAGGTTGGCGATTTTCTTGTATCTTCAGGCCTAGGTGGTATTTATCCTGAAGGTTATCCTGTAGGGACCATTTCAACGGTTGACCGTGATACTCGCCGCGAATTCGCCGTGATTGAGGTCGAGCCTGTCGTCGATTTTGACCGTTTACGCTATCTACTATTGATTTGGCCGAATGAAGATCGTCAGCAAAAAGCGGTGCTCTCAACTCCTGAATTACTTGGTAGTGAAGAGGTGATAAATGAAAAATAGCTTATTTCGAGGTCGGCTAGTTATTTGGTTTTCATTTATATGCGCTCTCATTTTGCAAACGACGCCTTGGCCGGGAACGTTGGATCTTCTTCGCCCTTCATGGTTATTACTGATCACTTGCTATTGGGTATTAGCATTACCCCATAGAGTTAATGTCGGATCTGCTTTGATCCTTGGGTTGATTTGGGATTTGATTCTCGGTTCTACGCTTGGCATTCGTGGCATGATGATGTCTATTGTTGTGTATGTTGTCGCGATGAATTTCCTAGTATTACGTAATATGGCGCTGTGGCAGCAAGCTGTTGTCATGGGGATCATGACGATTCTACTTGATCTGATGATTTTCTTTGGTGAATACATGTTAAGGGAAGTGGAATTCAATTCCATTTCGTTATGGGGTGGTGTGATTAGTTTCATTCTATGGCCTTGGATGTTTTTATTATTGCGGCGGGTTCGTCGTTACTGGAATATCCGGTGACGATAGTGAAAAACTTGGTTTTGGCTTCAGGATCTCCTCGACGTAGTGAACTGCTTAAACAACTTGGTTATCAGTTTGATATTTTGGTACCCAACGTTGAAGAGAAGAGACTCTCGAGTGAAAGTGCGAAAGAGTATGTCGAGCGCTTATCAAAAGATAAAGCATTAGCCGCGCAAGCATTGCTTGAGAAAAGAGATGGTAACGCGAAAGATCTCATTTTTCTTGGCGCAGATACCATTGTCGTTTCCGGTCAGCATATACTAGAGAAACCAAAAGATTTGGCAGATGCTCAGCGGATATTAACATTAATGTCTGATGCATCTCACCAAGTGATGACCTCGGTTACGCTAGTTAAGGATGAGAAATTTAAAACAATCATAGTCGTAACTGATGTATGGTTTAAATCATTGAGTTCGGAAGAAATTATAGAGTATTGGAACTCCGGTGAACCACAAGATAAAGCAGGTAGCTATGCTATTCAAGGCATTGGGGGGAAGTTTGTTACCCGAATCGAAGGTAGTTATCATGCTGTTGTTGGGCTTCCACTGTTTGAAACAGAACAGCTGTTGCTTGAATTTTCATAGTCATTTTACCAAGGTGCGCGAATGAGTGCTGAGTTGCTGTTAAATGTGACCCCGAGTGAAACGCGGGTTGCAATGATTGAAGATGGAATACTTCAAGAAATACACATCGAACGCGAAGCAAAGCGTGGACTTGTCGGTAATATATATAAGGGCCGAGTCAGTCGCGTCCTTCCTGGAATGCAAGCCGCTTTTATTGATATTGGTTTAGAAAAAGCGGCTTTTTTGCATGCCTCCGATATTATCCCTCATACCGAGTGTGTGGCTGAAACTGAAAAACAGAAATTCAAAGTTCGTGATATATCTGAACTGGTGCGTCAGGGGCAAGATATTGTTGTCCAAGTCGTAAAGGATCCGCTCGGTACCAAAGGAGCGCGCCTGACCACTGATATCACCCTTCCATCGCGTTATCTTGTTTTTATGCCTGGAGCGAACCATGTCGGTGTATCACAGCGAATAGAAAGTGAAGCGGAACGCGAGCGACTAAAAGAAGCGGTCGCTGGTCATTGTGATGATCTTGGCGGCTTTATTATTAGAACGGCTTCTGAGGGTGCTGATGCTAAAGAACTATCACAAGACGCTGCATTTCTAAAACGTTTGTGGAGTAAGGTTGTTGAACGACGAGGGCGCTATAAAACTCGCTCAATGCTTTACGGTGAGTTGGGCTTATCACAGCGTATTTTACGAGATTTTGTTGGCACCGACCTTAACAAGATCTTGATTGATTCTCGCCTCGAATATGAGAATTTGAAAGAGTTTACTTCAGAATATGTTCCAGAGCTCACCGAAAAGCTAATGCTTTACGGCGGTGATAAACCTATGTTCGATATGCATGATATCGAAAATGAAATCCAACGTTGTTTAGAGCGAAAAGTCGAACTTAAATCAGGTGGTTACATCATTATTGATCAAACCGAAGCGATGACAACGATTGATATTAATACCGGAGCTTTTGTTGGACGACGTAACCTTGAAGAAACGATTTTTAATACCAATATTGAAGCGACACAAGCTATTGCCCGACAACTACGCCTTCGAAATTTAGGTGGAATCATCATTATTGATTTTATCGATATGGCATCAGACCTTCATCGCAAAAGGGTTGTAACGTCATTAGAGCTAGCTTTAGACAATGATCGAGTGAAAACAAACATTAACGGCTTTACCCAACTCGGTTTGGTTGAAATGACTCGTAAACGCACTCGAGAAAGCATCGAACACGTTCTTTGTTCAACTTGTTCGGCTTGTGAAGGTCGTGGTCGAGTTAAAACTATCGAGACGGTTTGCTTTGAAATTTTACGTGAAATTACTCGTGTAAATAGAGCTTACGATTCAGATAAGTTTGTCGTTTATGCTTCTCCAGCCGTTGCTGATAGCCTACAAGGTGATGAATATCATGCTTTGGCAGAGCTTGAAGTGTTCATCGGAAAACAAGTTTGCATTCAATCGGAGCCGCTCTATGTTCAAGAGCAATTCGATGTTGTTATGATGTAGTTGGAATGGCGTTTATTTATGCTTAGTCGGTTGTGGCGAGTATCGCTTTGGACATTGACCCTTCTGTTACTATTGCTCGCTATTTTTGTAACGACTTTACGCATAACTCTTCCACATATTGATCGTTATCAATCTGAAATTATTCAATGGATTAACCAGCAAACTCAAGCCAACTTATCCATTCAGCATGTTGATGGGTTCTGGCGCAATGCGCATCCTTCAATCTCGTTAAGTGGTTTGAATGTTCTGAATCTAGATGGTGAGGAATTAAATTTAAACGCAAAACAGGTTGATATTGAATTCGACTTGCTCCGCTCGATAGTCAGAGGGCAGTTGGTTATTGCTGATCTGACTATTTATCAGCTAGGGTTGGATGCGAGCTCGATTGCTATTCCTTTATTTGAACAACCCAAAGATCGACCTCCTTCATATAATCAGTTCCTCATCGATACGTTAGACCGAATATTTCTGCGTCAGCTTGAATATTTTTCTGTTGTTGATTCAGCAATAAAATATCAATCGATAACAGGGGAAACTCACGTCTTAGCAGTCGAAAAGCTCAGATGGAAAAATAAAGGTAAGAAACATTTTACTGAAGGGCGAGTTAGTATCGTTGGAACTGGGGTCAACTCTCTTCATGTCGGTGCAGAGTTTTATGATCATGGTAGCTTTACCGATCTCTCTGGGCAGTTTTATTTACAGGCGAATAAGATCGAGCTTGGCCCTTGGTTGGGGGACTATTTAAAACAAGATATGGGAATCAGAGGTGGTGAAGTCAGTTTTGATGCGTGGATTGACCTTCAACATAATGCTGCCTCTTCAACTTACTTTGACTTTCGTCCTTCCACTATACAATGGGGAGAAGGGCATGAAGCGACTATCCAGAAAGGTATTATCGAGTCCTCTGTAATTGAAACCGATATGGAGCGCTCTTGGCAGCTAAGAAGTCATTCCTTTGCTTTAGTTACAGATGGCCATCAATGGCCTGGGTTGGATATTAATGCTTTATTATCAAATAAGGGTTGGAGAGCCGAATTAGCTCAAGCGAACATTGCGAGCTTGACACCTTTCATTGATATTATTCCACAAGCTGAAATGCTTAAACGTTGGATAGCAGGACTAAGCCCTTCAGGGAAAGTAAATCAGTTTCGTATAGCTCACACCAATAATGAATCATTTCGGTATTCTGCTCAGCTGGATAATATTTCGACTGACCAATGGGCATTGCTACCAGAAGTTCATAAACTCAAGGCGCGCGTGAGTGGAGACGAGAGTCATGCCATTATTCATGCGACATTAAACGATGACGAGTTGCCATATGGGGATGTCTTTCAGGCTCCGTTAGTCATTGAAAATGGGGAAATTACTTTTGTTTGGCAAAAAGATAACAGTGGTTGGCGCATTTGGTCCGATCATATTTCACTTAAGACTCCAGAACTTTCATTTATTGGTGAATTTCGTTTAGACTTTCCTCATGAATATAGCCATGAACAAAGTCCATTGCTTTCTATTTATGGTGAAGGAGATGTGTCTGATGTTGGTCAAACATGGCGTTATTTACCAACCCGAGCCTTAGGTGTACCGCTAACTAAATACCTTTCTTCTGCTCTACAGGGTGGCGAATCGAAGAGTGCTCAAATTCTTTGGTATGGCCGATTAAAGCAGTTTCCTTATTCGGATAACAGTGGTGTCTTCCAAGCTAAGGTTAACTTGGAGAATGGTCGATATCGGTTTGGTGAAAAGTGGCCTGATGTTAAGGAGATCCAGCTTCAAGCTTTGTTTGAAAATCTATCACTTAACTACGAAGCTTCTACTGCCAAACTAATGGATGTTAAAGCCTTGAATGTGATTGGGACCATTCCTAGTTTGGTGAGTAAAGGGCATCTGGATATCTCTGCAAACGCAAAGGGAGACGGCATTGCGATACGTGATTTAATGAACTCTTCACCGTTGGCTAATTCGCTAGGTACGGCATTAACAAGTGTTGAAATTCATGGAAATGTTGACTCTACTTTACAGCTACATATTCCGTTTGATTTACGTAAACAGAATGTTCGAGTGTCTGGAAAAGCGAAACTGAAGAACAATAACGTTAAGATTCAATCGCCATCAATGAACATCCAAAACGTGTCTGGGGATGTTTCTTTTAATGACGATGTTATCACGGCGAAAAAAATGTCCGGAGAACTATTGGGACAACCGATCTCATTTGGGTTTAATGGTAAAACAAAAAATAAAAGTTATAACGTTAATATCTCTTCAAAAGGGGTTTGGGATGTCGCAAAGCTTGAACCATATATTGGAAAGTTCTGGATAGATCCATTGCGTGGCGATGGTCCTTGGACGTTAGGGATTAATCTCGACCTCCATCAGCAAGGGCTGAACTATCAAGTTGATTTGGAAGGTGACTTGACTAGAGTGAGAAGCCGTTACCCTTATCCATTGAATAAACATGTCGGTGACTTAGGTAGTATCTCGGTGCAAGCATCGGGTAATCAGCAAACGATTTCCGCAAGAGCTCAATTGCCAAACGCGAAATACCAAGTTGAAATCGATATTTCTGAGAAAAGACCGATATTAACAGCCACAAACTTGGTTATCGGGGATGGTAGCTTTAAACCAAGTCCCATTTCTGGCCATCAAGTCGCAATTCGAACCGACAAATACAATATGGATGATTGGATTCCCATTGTTTTTTCTAAGCAGGCACAAGTTGCAAGTACCGACGGTGATACTGAAGCCTCTTTATTTCCAGTGATACCAGATCCGACATTGATACAAATCGAAGCCAATGAACTTACGGCTGGAACATTGGAGTGGCATGACGCCGACCTCGTTGTTAAAAAGCAAAATGTTGGCTGGTCGATCGATATCAATAGCCAAGAAGCTGAAGGGCAAGCTTCGTATATTGCACCTTATGATCTTTCTGTTGCGTTGAAGCGCTTACACATTTATAGCTCAGATCTCGAGAGTCTAGGCAACGAAAATAGTCAGACTACTAGTGCGGAACCATCTCTGGATAAACCATTGGTTTCTCAATTTGATCGTGATTTTCATGAGTTAATCCCCAATCTAACATTACATGTGGATGATTTTTGGTTGCAAGGGTATAAAGTTGGTGAGTTAAATATGGACTTCCAGCGCCAAGGTAACACGCTAGTCTGGAAAAATATTGATGTGATTAGTGGTTCGAATGAAATTCATGCGAGTGGAGATTGGACGCTAAATAGCGAGAGTTCGTTCACCAATGTAGATTTGCGTATGAGTGGTGACAACAGTACCGATCTTATGCGGAGATTTGGAATTACGTCAGGTATTCAAAAAGCGCCATTTTCCCTTTCGAGTAATTTACAGTGGCAAGGCTCTCCTTGGTCCATGAAAGTAAATACGCTGACCGGAAAAGTGAATACAGAGCTAGGAAAAGGTGTTGTTTCCCATGTA
The DNA here is from genome assembly GCF_054404255.1 of Vibrio phycocola. Taxonomy (NCBI): domain Bacteria; kingdom Pseudomonadati; phylum Pseudomonadota; class Gammaproteobacteria; order Vibrionales; family Vibrionaceae; genus Vibrio; species Vibrio phycocola. The sequence goes on along the minus strand of NZ_JBTAMQ010000020.1, from coordinate 21,678 downwards.
AGTGGTGCTGCTCGCTTAATTGGTTTATTTAGCTTAGATTCAATTATACGCAAGATGCAGCTAGATTTTAGTGATGTGTTTGACACAGGTATGGCATTTAATTCGATCGAGGGTAGTGGCAATTTAACTGACGGGGTTTTTGTCACCAACAATATCACTATGGATGCGGTTGCTGGTGAAATGACGATTAAAGGTTTGGTGGACCTTAATCAGCGAATGATTGATTCTGAAGTAAAATTTGTTCCTGATATAACGTCTGGCATTCCTGTTCTAAGTGCATTTGCAGTAACACCAATTACCGCCTTGTATGTGTTTGCTATTACGGCAGTTATTGCGCCGGTTGTTGAAGTCTTTACAGAGGTTAACTACTCTGTGACTGGTCCAATTGATTCTCCGAAAGTGAAAGAAATTTCACGTACTACAGGGGAGTTTACGTTACCGGAAAATATGCGTGAGCAAGTTAAGAACCAAGGAGAGCGTAAATGAGTAAGGTTGGTTTGATTCAGATGACGTCAGGACCTGATGTTGACGTTAATATAAACTATATTGAACAACAAGTTACCACTCTAGCAAAGCAAGGTGTTGAGTGGGTACTTACGCCTGAAAACTCAATTGTATTTGGTACGAAGACGGACTATCACAATGTGGCTGAACCTCTTGAATCAAATCAATATATTTCTCGACTCGCGACCCTAGCACAAAGCCAAAATGTTTGGCTTATTATTGGCAGTATGCCGATTTTAACTGTTGATAATTTGGTGACCACAACAACGGTGGTCATTAATAATAAAGGCCAAATCGCTGAACACTATGACAAGATTCATATGTTTGATGTCGATGTGTCTGATGGCCATCAACGCTATCGTGAATCGGAAACATTTACTCCTGGAAATGAAGTGAAAACTGTGACAACCCCTTATGGGTGTATCGGTTTATCAATTTGTTACGATGTGCGCTTCCCTCATTTATACACAGAATTAAGACGCCAGCAGGCTGATATAATTTTGGTTCCAGCGGCTTTTACTGCTGTAACCGGAAAAGCCCATTGGGAAATACTACTGCGAGCTCGGGCGATTGAAGCTCAATGTTGGATTGTTGCCGTGAATCAAGCGGGAACCCATCAAGGTGGACGTGAAACGTGGGGGCATTCAGTGGTTATTTCACCTTGGGGAGAAGTGATAATTCAAGCTGGCTCGCAAGCTGAAAACGTTATTGCTGAACTCGACCTTAATACACTCGGCAGTATCCGAAGTGCCATGCCGGTAGAACAACATTGCCGATTTAGTAGCCAAATTATTGCAACAAGGAACCATTCTGGATCTTGTTAAGCTGCACTTGTCAGTGCGTATTCATCACTTTTCTTTTCCTGCCAAAAGTCCCATCTTGAGATCGAGACGATTTGATCATACTTAGCTCTTGGTCACATAGTGATACATTGATTTATATCACTATGCGGAAACCTTGAGTTGGTCACATTAAAGCCAATGACATCTTATATTGATCAAGACGTTGATGTGCTAGATTCGTTAAGGTGTTTTAATTTAGTCGATATACAGCAATCTGTTTTTCGTTTAGCACTTCAGTTCACTTTTGTATCGCAAGTTTGGAGTATTTTCACGAGCATAAAAAAAACAGCTGTAATAACTAGAATATTGTCTCATTGGAGAAATCATATGGTTCAAACTACAGATCGTTTTATTAGTAACCTCACCAAAGAAACGTACGCATTGGTATTGGCCGGTGGTCGAGGTAGTCGCTTACATGAATTGACAGATTGGCGTGCAAAACCCGCTGTTTATTTTGGCGGTAAATACCGTATTGTTGACTTCCCACTTTCGAATTGTATTAACTCTGGCATTCGCCGTATTGGTGTTGCTACACAATACAAATCTCACTCATTAATTCGTCATATTCAGCGTGGTTGGGGACACTTTAAAGCTGATACTTCAGAGTTTGTTGATGTTTTGCCTGCGTCTCAGCGTATGGGGGATGATTGGTATGTTGGGACGGCTGATGCTGTCCGTCAGAATCTTGATATTCTTCGCGCAGAAAATCCGAAATACGTACTTATTCTATCTGGCGATCATGTGTATCGAATGGACTATGGTTTGATGATTGCTGAGCACGTTTCAAATGGTGCTGATATGACCGTATGTTGTTTGGAGTGTGATATTGAGGAAGCGGCTGGCGCATTTGGTGTCATGACAGCCAATGAAAGTGGACAGGTGGTTGCGTTTGATGAGAAGCCTGCTGAGCCGAATCCAATTCCAGGTAACCCTGATAAATGTTTAGCATCGATGGGGAACTATGTATTTACGACAGAATTCTTATTTGAACAGCTAGAAAGAGATGGGGATAATTCGAATTCCAGCCATGATTTTGGCAATGATATCATTCCTTCAATTATCGAACAGCACAACGTGTACGCTCATGCATTCAAAGATCCTGAGACTGGTGAACAGCCGTACTGGCGTGATGTCGGAACATTGGACTCTTTTTGGGAAGCCAATATGGAACTTGTTTCTCCTACTCCAGCCTTAAACTTGTACGATAGGGATTGGCCAATCTGGACCTTCCAAGAAATGGTTCCATCTGCCAAATTTATTTTTAACGATGATGATCGTCGCGGTATGGCTGTAGACTCTACAGTTTCTGGTGGTTGTATTGTTTCGGGCTCCCACATTAGTAATTCTTTGTTGTACTCTCGTGTTCATACCCATTCTCGAAGTATGATTGAGCAATCAGTTTTGTTACCTGGCTGTGATGTTGGTGAAGGCGCTAAACTGAAGAAAGTGATTGTTGATAGTGATTGTACTATTCCAGAAGGGATGGAAATTGGTTACGATCATGCTAAAGATAAAGATCTCGGCTTCCGTGTTACGGAGAAGGGCGTTACTCTGGTCACTAAAGAGATGCTTAAGGCACTGAACACCTGACCTTTTAGCTAAAATGTAATTAAATGAAGAAGAACAAATTATGACCGTTACACGTATAGAGCAAGCCTTATTGAATCCAACTGGGTTAACTGAACAAGATATTGCTGGGACACTATCAAGTATTGTTAGTCGAGACGTTGACTACGCGGATATCTATTTTCAATCGAGCTGGCATGAATCTCTCGTACTTGAAGACGGTATTATTAAAGATGGTTCGTTTAATATCGACAAAGGCGTCGGTATTCGAGCGGTTACTGGTGAGAAAACAGGCTTTGCCTATTCAGATCAGATTACGCTTGATTCACTAAAACAAAGCGCTATTGCGGCTCGTGGGATCGCTCAGCAGGGGAAAAACGCACAAGTTAAGGCATTTGTAAAACATGATAATCAGGCTTATTACCAAGCAACTAATCCTCTAGAGTCATGGGAGAAAGAGCAAAAAAGCCGATTACTTCAAGAGTTAGACGCCTACATTCGGGCGAAAGAGCCTTTGATTCAAGAAGTCTCGGTTAGCCTATCTGGAGTATATGAACAAGTCTTAGTGGCTGCAACGGATGGCACCTATGCGGGCGATATTCGCCCACTTGTTCGCTTGTCTATTAGCGTACTAGCACAGCGAGGCGATCGTCGTGAACGAGGTAGCGCTGGTGGTGGTGGTCGCTTTTCTTACGACTATTTCTTGAGTGATGAACAAGGACAAAAAATTGCTTTTCAATTTGCTGATGAGGCGGTTCGCCAAGCACTGGTTAATCTAGAAGCTATTGCGGCACCTGCAGGCACAATGCCAGTAGTTTTAGGGGCTGGCTGGCCTGGCGTTCTACTTCATGAAGCGGTAGGGCATGGATTGGAAGGGGACTTTAATCGAAAAGAGACGTCGGTTTTCTCTGGAAAAGTAGGCCAACAAGTGACATCTAAGCTTTGTACTATCGTGGATGATGGCACTCTAAAAGATTTACGTGGCTCTTTAAATATCGATGATGAAGGAGTCAATGGTCAATATAACACCTTGATCGAAAATGGTGTTTTGAAAGGTTATATTCAAGATAAGTTGAATGCTCGATTAATGGGAGTGGCACCGACTGGAAATGGTCGACGTGAGTCCTATGCGCATTTACCAATGCCGCGAATGACCAATACTTATATGTTACCAGGAGAACACTCGCCAGAGGAGATTATCTCTACTGTGAAGAAAGGTGTTTATGCGCCAAACTTTGGTGGTGGGCAAGTTGATATTACTTCAGGTAAATTTGTATTTTCAGCATCGGAAGCGTATCTAATCGAAGATGGTAAAATCACAGCCCCAATTAAGGGAGCGACATTAATTGGTTCAGGAATTGAAGCGATGCAGCAAGTTTCCATGGTAGGGAATGATTTGTCGATCGATAGAGGTGTTGGGGTGTGTGGGAAAGCCGGACAGAGCGTTCCAGTTGGGGTTGGGCAACCGACACTAAAACTTGATGCGCTTACTGTTGGTGGAACAGAGTAGTATTTTCAAGTATTCCGTGCGATAGTTGCGCCACAAAAATTGCACCTTGTCATTTAGCTTAGTCTGGAGCCTGAAGAATGTCTCAAAACGATGAATATGTATCAGTACACGATCTGATTGAAATCCATAAAGAAGAAACTCGCGAAATTATTCAAGCGTTGCTTGAGGATGGTAGCGAAGCTGATTCACTCTATGATATTGAGCATCACCTTTTCGCAGAAAGCTTCGAAAAACTTGAAAAAGCAGCAGTAGAAGCTTTTAAAATGGGGTTTGAGGTTCAAGAAGCAGAAGAGACTGAAGACGAAGATGGAAATCAATTGTTTTGTTTTGATGCGACTGTTGAATCAACACTTGATCCAGAAACAATCGATGAACAAGTTTCTAAATTGATCGACTTAGCGGAAAAATTCGACATTATCTATGACGGATGGGGAACGTATTATGAAGGCGAAGATGCACTCTATCCTGAAGAAGACGATGATGAAGAGTAAATAAACCCGAATTGATGTTTACTAAAACCAACTGTCACAGTTGGTTTTTTATTTTCCTTTTCTATCGATCCTGTGCGTATAATGTGAAAAATTGATCTAAGACAATAAATGCATGAAATTCTCTCTCTCAGGCTATTGGCAATTATCTCCATTAACTGATCTATCATTACCTCAGGATGACATTGTATTTCCTGCGCCTTTTAGTCAGGTTTTACCTCAAGAGTTAACAGAATCAGAAATTACAGAGCAAGAATGGCACTTGATGCACGATATTGAAGTGGACGAGGCATTTCTGCGATACCCTGGTATTGATTTGGTTATTGAGGGTGTTGACTATTACGCCGAGGTTCGTCTCAATGGTGTTGCTATTTTTGATTGTGATAATTCAAAAGATAGCTATCGAAAGGATATTCGCTCTTTGCTTCAGCTAGGCCGAAATCGATTTGAGATTCTCTTTCTTGAGGAAGAAGAAAGCTTATTACTTGAAGAAGATATCGATGAGCTATGCTTACTTACTTCAACGAAAAAAACAATTCACGATCAACGGATGGGGATTTGGAAAGAACCTTACCTACAGTTGATCAATCATGTACGACTCAATCATATTTCAACTGAACAAGTTTGGCATCATGGTGGCGGCTGTGAAGTGATCGTTAATCTTTATTTTGATCTTTTATCTCCAGGGCTAGTGGCTGCAAACATAAAGTTTAACGGTTTAACCTATACATTACCGATCGACATGCGGCAGAACTCTGTTCGCGCTATTTTTCAGGTTGATGCTCCTAGGTACTATGATGTTAATGATCCACACCAAGATGATCTTTATCTTCTGGCAATTGAACTCGATGAACAAAATTATGAATGCCTAATTGGGTTAAGCCATGGCTTATGCGTGAGCCATTTCTCGATAGAGCGATAAGAACAACATACTGAAATGTTTTTCATGATGCGACTTACCGCGTTCATATCGTTGTTACTTCATTATCCCAATCTCACGATAATACCGCACGGCTCCAGAATGAAGAGGTGCGGATAAGCTATCTTTAATCATATGCTGTTTTTCTAATGTTGCGAGAGCAGGGTGACTGTTTTTGAATTGCTCAAAATTTTCGAAAATGGCTTTCACCAGTTTATAAACAACCTCTTCGGAAATATTACTTCTTGTGATCAATGTTGCGGCAACACCAAAGCTTTGGATTGGCGTAGTTTGCCCTCGATATGTATTGGGAGGAATAGTGGTGGTTGTGTAATAAGGGTGTTCGGCAACAATGCGTTCAATTTCTTGTCCTGTTGCTGGCACTATTTTAGCGTCACAGGATGTGATTGCTTCTTGAATCGAAGAGCTAGGGTGTCCAACCATATAAATGTATGCATCTAATTTATCTTCACATAAGGCTTGTGAGCGTTTTGCTCCTGTTAGCTCGGAAGCAAGTTGAAAACTCTCTTTATTCCAACCAAAAGCATCCATTACGAATTCCATTGTGGCTCTATCACCAGAGCCTGAATTACCAATGTTGATACGCTTTTGGAACAGGTCTTGTACGCTTTGAATGTCATTATCTGGATGCGCGATAATATTAAATGGTTCAGTGTAGAGTGAAAAAACACTTCGCATTTCTTTGAAAGCACCACGTTGTGTAAACGGTCCACTTCCTTGAATACCATGATATTGCCAGTCAGATTGCACAATAGCGAAGTCAAACTGCTCCCTTCTTAGTGTGTTCACGTTGTAGATGGAACCACCAGTAGCTTCGATGGAGCAGAGAAGGTTGTGTTGACCTCTTTCTTGATTAACTATTTGACACAAGGCACCACCGCTAGGGTAATAAACGCCCGTTTCAGACCCTGTTCCAATCGTGATAAAACGTGTATCACTCCAGGCTGAATGGGAGGGAATAAGAGACAATGTTGCAATTGCATACAACCCAATTAATCGTGCCATAACTCAGCACTCCTCTATGGTACGTCTTATATGAGAAGAATAGTCAGGCTAACCTGCATATTCAAATAAATCACAAATTGCATTAAAAAGGGTTTCTGTTGATATGCCTGATGTTGGAGTAATAAACACCGTATCATCTCCCGCAACAACACCAAGAATGCCTTCTGATTTTCCTAAAGAATCAAGAAGGCGAGCGATAAGTTGTGCTGCTGCTGGGCTGGTATGAATAACGACCAATGCTTCATTAAAATCTATGTCTAAAACTAGCTCACGCAATGAACTGGAAACAGTTGGCATACCCAGTTCTGCTGGTAAGCAATACACCATTTCCATTTTTGCATTTCGAGTTCGAACTGCTCCGAACTTAGTTAACATTCGCGACACTTTAGATTGGTTTATATTTTCAAAACCTTCGACGCGCAGAGCTTCAACGATATCGCTTTGTGAACCGAAACGTTCTTCCTTTAAAAGCGCCTTAAACGCACGGACTAGATTGTCTTGTTTATCCATATTTTTCATCACTTAGGGCTATCTTTATTGAGAATGACTATTCTAGTGCATATTTTCGCATAATTATGCATTAGACACCAAGCTATTGTCGTTCTATAGACTATTCCTTTAAAAATCTATGTATTTTTAATGATAACTTGCTATGTACAACGCTCTGTTTTCAATAGGAATTTATAATGACTTGTGAGTGGAAAAGTAGATGGAGATTTACTTATGAGAGATGTCTCAAACATGAAGTTAATTTATTGTAATCAGTTTGTAATTAATATAACGTCTTTGGGTTGCACTTTGAGTGTTCTGTACCACATTATAATAAAATCTCATGGAGAAATGCCCTATGAAAGTTGCTGTTATTGGCGCCGCTGGTGGTATCGGCCAAGCCCTTGCATTATTACTCAAGAATAATTTACCAGCAGGATCTGATCTTGCTTTATATGATATTGCACCAGTTACTCCTGGTGTTGCCTGCGATCTTAGTCACATCCCAACACCTGTATCAATTAAAGGTTATTGTGGCGAAGACCCAACTCCTGCGCTAGAAGGTGCCGAAGTTGTTCTTATTTCGGCGGGTGTTGCTCGTAAGCCAGGAATGGATCGTGCGGATCTATTTAATGTTAACGCTGGAATCGTACGCAGCTTAGCTGAAAAAATTGCGGCAGTTTGTCCTACTGCTTGTGTTGGGATTATCACAAACCCAGTTAACACGACAGTTCCTATTGCTGCGGAAGTTCTAAAAAAAGCGGGTGTTTACAATAAGAACAAACTTTTTGGTATCACGACACTTGATGTTATTCGTTCAGAAACTTTTGTCGCAGAACTAAAAGGTAAAGATCCATTATCGTTGAATGTCCCTGTTATTGGTGGTCACTCAGGAGTAACGATCCTACCTTTACTATCTCAAGTTGAGGGTGTTGAATTTAGTGATGAAGAAGTTGCCGCATTGACGCATCGTATTCAGAATGCGGGTACAGAAGTTGTTGAAGCTAAAGCGGGTGGTGGTAGTGCGACTCTTTCAATGGGACAAGCGGCATGTCGGTTTGGTTTATCGCTCGTGAAAGCTCTTTCTGGTGAAGAGAACATCGTTGAATGTGCTTATGTGGAAAGCGATGGTGGATTAGCCCCATTCTTTGCTCAGCCAATTAAATTGGGTAAAAATGGCATTGAAGAAGTGTTGAGTTATGGTGAGCTAAGTGCATTTGAACAAAATGCATTGGAGAGCATGCTAGATACTTTACGCGGTGATATTCAGATCGGTGTTGATTTCGTAAAATAAACACAGCGTTAAATGAAAAAGCTGGCTTAAAGCCAGCTTTTTTTGTTTGTATCACTTTAGATTACTTATTCCGATTAACCGCGAGATGCGAGAGTGATATCAAGGCTTGTTTGTATTCACTGTCTGGAATGATAGATAGAGACGCAATGGCTTTATCAGCTTCTTCCATCGCTTTCTTACGGGTATATTCTAATGCCCCGGTTTCTTCCATCGCTTGAAGAATCTCGGTTAAGCGTTCCATACCGTTCGCTTTTTCTATTGCTTCTCGAATCATTTCGCATTGTTGCTCGTTACCATTATGCATCGCATAAAGTAATGGAAGAGTAGGTTTTCCTTCGGCTAAGTCATCACCAACATTCTTACCCATCTCATCACCGTCTGAGGTGTAGTCCATAACATCGTCAATAAGCTGAAAAGCAGTACCCAAATAGCGACCATAATCTTGCAGAGCACTTTCCACTTCAGCAGGGGCATCGCAAAGGATCGCTCCAACCTGTGTTGCGGCTTCAAACAGTCGAGCTGTTTTAGAGTAGATAACCTGCATATAGCTTTCTTCAGTGGTGTCAGGATCATTACAATTCATCAATTGTAATACTTCACCTTCTGCTATCACATTGACGGCATTGCTCATTAGCTCGAGGATCTTTAATGATCCAATCTGAGTCATCATTTGAAATGAACGAGTATAGATAAAATCTCCGACTAATACGCTTGCTGCATTTCCAAACGCTGCGTTTGCCGTTGCTTTACCGCGACGCATATCGGATTCATCGACAACATCATCATGTAAAAGTGTGGCCGTATGAATAAATTCAATAAAGGCAGATGCCGTCGTATGATCATTTCCCTCATATCCTAGAGAGCGAGCCGACAAAATCGCAATTAGTGGCCGAATTCGTTTCCCACCACCACTTACAATATAAAATCCTAATTGGTTGATTAAAGAGACATCGGAATTGAGTTGCTTAAGAATCGTTTCATTCACTTTTGCCATATCATCGGCAGTTAGTGTTTGGATAGCTTTAAAATCCATGGTAAATCCGGCTAGTATCAATGCTTATAAGGACTTCTAATCCTAAGAATTGTTCAATAATACACTATAAAACGTTGATAAACATATGACTTAAGGGCATGATCCGAGCACTTTTATAGGGCGATAATATTTTCGCCATTTTTTTTCAAATATGGCTTGTCATAAGGTACTCATTCACGTAGAATCTGCGCCCTATTATGATTAGTTTAGCGTACACCCTATATGCCATAAACAGGCTAACGGCTGTGCGGAAAAAGCGGAGTAAAATATGTACGCTGTTTTCCAATCTGGTGGTAAACAACACCGAGTTAGCGAAGGTCAAACCCTTCGTTTAGAGAAATTAGACGTAGAAACTGGTGCAACTGTAGAATTCGATTCTGTTTTACTTGTTGCTAACGGTGAAGACATCCAAGTTGGCGCTCCTCTAGTAGAGGGCGGCAAAGTTACTGCAGAAGTAGTACAACACGGACGTGGCGATAAAATTAAAATCGTTAAATTCCGTCGTCGTAAGCATTCTCGCAAGCAACAAGGTCATCGTCAGTGGTTCACAGAAGTGAAAATTACTGGTATCAACGCGTAATTATTAGGAGAGTCCAACAATGGCACACAAAAAAGCTGGTGGTTCTACTCGTAACGGCCGCGATTCAGAAAGCAAACGCCTAGGCGTTAAGCGTTTTGGTGGTGAATCTGTATTATCAGGTAACATCATTGTTCGTCAACGTGGAACTAAATTCCATGCAGGCAATAACGTAGGTATTGGTAAAGACCATACACTTTTCGCATTATCTGACGGTAAAGTGAAATTTGAAGTTAAAGGTCCTAAGAACCGTAAATTCGTTAGTATCGAAGCTGAATAATTTAGCTTCAATCTGAATTTAAAAGCCCTGCCGTTTCGGTGGGGTTTTTTATTTGTATATTAAAAATAAAAGTAGGAACTTAGGTGTGTTACCTAAGGCGGATCATTTGATCTATAGATAGCAGCAAACAGCCAATATGGTAAGATCTGCTAGACTAGGAACTTAAGTGATGGTTTTGGCAACGCACTTATTGCGGAGTAAAAAATGAAATTCGTTGATGAAGCGGTAATCAAAGTCGAAGCAGGCGATGGTGGTAATGGAATCGTTAGCTTTTGGCGTGAGAAATTTGTCACCAAAGGTGGCCCCGACGGTGGTGATGGTGGTGATGGTGGTGATGTATATATCGAAGCCGATGAGAACCTTAATACACTGATTGATTATCGGTTTCAGCGTTTTTATACCGCTGAGCGTGGAAAAAATGGTAGCGGTGGCAACTGTACAGGAAAACGTGGTAAAGACATTACGTTAAAGGTTCCTGTTGGTACGAGAGCTATCGATATTCACACCAATGAGGTTGTGAGTGAAGTTACCGAGCATGGTAAGAGAATGATGATCGCAAAAGGCGGTTGGCATGGACTCGGCAATACTCGCTTTAAATCTTCAGTGAACCGCGCTCCTCGTCAAAAAACTATGGGAACGAAAGGTGAAGTGCGAGAGCTGCGCCTTGAGCTTCTTCTATTAGCTGATGTTGGAATGCTTGGTTTGCCTAATGCGGGTAAATCCACTTTCATTCGCGCGGTTTCTGCGGCCAAGCCGAAAGTCGCCGATTATCCGTTTACGACTCTGATCCCTAGTTTGGGGGTTGTTAGTGTTGTTCCTGGTAAGAGTTTTGTTGTTGCCGATATTCCTGGCTTGATCGAAGGTGCTTCTGATGGAGTTGGTTTAGGTGTTCGCTTCCTTAAACACTTAGAGCGTTGTCGAGTTCTGTTACATATGATCGATATTATGCCAGCGGATCAAAGTGATCCAGTTGAGAATGCAAAAGTGATCATTGAAGAGCTTGAACAATATAGCGAGAAAGTTTCGGAGAAACCTCGTTGGCTCGTCTTTAATAAAGTTGATCTGATGTTGGAAGATGAGGCTGAAGAGATCATTCAATCTATTCTCACAGCACTGGATTGGAAAGGCGAGTACTTCAAAGTCTCTGCAGTTAATAAACAAGGCACGAGTGATCTTTGCCGAGAACTTGCTGACTTTATGGAGTCATTACCAAAAGAAATGGCGGCCCCTGAGGAAAGTGAAAAAGTTGAATTTATGTGGGACGATTATCATAAAGATGCGATGACGGGCCAAAATGTCATTACCGAAGAAGGCTGGGATGATCTTGATGATGATTGGGATGACGATGATGAAGATGACGGTCATGTTATCTATGTTCGCGAATAGTTAGCCATAAAATAATTGGGCCGCAATATTAATTGCGGCTTTTTTCATCGAGGTCATTTTTTCCGTTGGTGACTTCAGGCACACTGAAGCACGAAATTACCTCAATTTACCTTTTATTAAGCTTTCGTTAGGAATGAAATAATGACCACCAAACAACGAGAAGTTTCTCGTTTGATTGCTCAGTCGGGCCAAATGTTATTAGCACATGGTGCAGAAAGTACTTTAGTTGCTGGAATTATGCAGCGCATGGGATTGGCACTGCATATGGATGAAGTCGAAGTTGCGCTTACTGCAAACTCCCTCGTGGTTACAACCGTAACCGATGAACACTGCATTACAACCGCTCGCCGTTGCCAAGATCGTGGAATTAATATGACCGTAGTGATCAATATTCAACGGATTTGTATCATGTTGGAAAAAGGCATTCTTGATCTTTCAATGGCTCAAGCAAAACTCGATAGTATTAGCCCTAAGCGTTATGATCGCTGGATCGTGATATTAATGATCGGTCTTTCTTGTGGTTCATTTGCGCACTTGGCTGGAGGTGATTGGATCATCTTTCTTGCGACATTTGTCGCATCTGCTGCAGGTATGTGTGTGCGTTTGGAAATAGGTCACCGTCATTTCAATCCACTCCTCAACTTCTGCGCGACTGCTTTTGTTACTTCTCTGATTTCTGCTCAGGCGGTTATTTATCAATTGGGGAATAAACCATCACTCGTTATGGCTTGTTCTGTTTTAATGCTCGTTCCCGGTTTTCCTCTGATTAATTCGGTTGCTGATATGTTGAAGGGATATCTGAATACTGGGATTGCTCGCTTTATGATGGCAACATTGCTGACGTGGGCTACATGTTTAGGTATTGTCGCAGCGATGTTTGTGACGGGGGTATGGAGATGGTAGAAGTGAGTTTTATCGAATTATTGCTTGGTTTGATTGATGACATGTTCTTTGCATCAATTCCTGCAGTAGGGTTTGCCTTGGTATTTAATGTTCCCCCTCATGCGTTAAAGTACTGTGCATTAGGTGGGGCTATTGGGCATGGCACTCGTTACCTTCTCATGCACTATGGAATGCCAATTGAATGGGCAACCTTTTTTGCGGCGACAACTGTTGGAACGATTGGTGTTCATTGGTCTCATAAAGTATTAGCTCATCCGAAGGTGTTTACGGTTGCGGCGTTGATTCCAATGGTGCCTGGTGTTTACACCTATAAAGCGATGATTGCGATGGTGGAAATTAACCATGTAGGGTTCTCTCCTGAATTAATGTCGGTATTAATGGAAAACTTTCTCAAAGCGATGTTTATTGTTGCTGGGTTAGCAATCGGCCTTGCGGTACCAGGCTTGCTGTATTATCGTCGTAAGCCAATTGTTTAACCTATGTTGTAAAGCAAGTGAGTCAATTTTATTATGATTATTAGTATGATAGCCGCAATGGCGAAACAACGCGTTATTGGTAAAGACAACTCGATGCCATGGCATCTTCCCGCCGATTTCGCTTGGTTTAAACGTTGCACCATGGGAAAGCCGATTGTGATGGGGCGTAAAACCTTCGATTCAATTGGGCGACCTTTACCTGGTAGAAAAAATATCGTTATTAGTCGTAATTCGACGTTGGATATTGAAGGGGTGAGTGTCGTTGCATCGATTGATGAAGCGTTAACCTTACTTACCGATGAACCGGAAGTTATGATTATCGGTGGTGGGAGTATTTACGCCTCTTGCCTTCCTCTTGCATCGAAACTGTACCTTACATTTATCGATGCCGATATTTCTGGTGATACTCAATTTCCAGAGTGGGGGAGTGAGTGGAAAGAGTCGTCTCGTGAGTATTACTCTGTTGACGAGAAAAACAGTTACGCCATGGATTTCGTTATACTCGAAAAGTGATGCAAAGAAGGCTAATTTAAGATTTACCTAGCAACGCTATTGAGTTAACGCAGGTTGAGTTATATAGCGTTGGGTTTCCCATTCAAGCATCGTGAGTTCACCTCCCCAGACGCAGCCTGTGTCGAGCCCGATGACATCGGTCCCTTGATAGCCCTCTAATGCAGCCCAATGACCAAATAGCAGAGTTTTGGGTAGCTGAATTCGCTTTTCCCATGTGAACCAAGGTACTAAAGTACTTTTCTCCAAATCCTTTGGTGGTAGTTTACAATCCATATCGAGTGAGCCATTTGGGAAACAGTACCGCATTCGGGTAAAGGCATTAATTATGTAGCGATAGCGTTCAATACCCTCTAAATCTTCTCGCCATAAGGAAGGTTCATCGGCATACATCCCCTCTATCAACCACGCCCATCGCTCACTTTGTAAAATCGATTCCACTTCTTTTGCGGCCGTTTTTGCTGTCGGTATATCCCATTGTGGCGATATTCCCGCATGAGTGAGAATAAAATTAGGGTGCTCAAGTAACAGCGGCTGAAAGCGAATCCATTCCGCAAACTTGTCTCGCTTTGGAGAGTGAATAATAGAGGCTGTTTTATCTTTCTTACGTGCTTTATAGAGCCCAAGAATGAGTGCAAGTAGATGAAGATCGTGATTCCCTAACACCGTTTTAGCTGAGGAACCAAGAGACATAACTAATTCTAGGGTTTCTAGTGATTTTGGTCCTCTAGCGACTAAGTCACCGGCAAGCCATAACGTATCTGAACTGGGGGAGAAGTCGACGCGATCAAGTAGGCGTTCCAATTCATCAAAGCAACCTTGAATATCGCCAACAATGTAATTAGCCAATGACTTGCTCCATTAATTCAGGATGTTAGGAATAGAAAGTCGAAAAGGTTCGATAGCAACGGTAAACTCATCTCCAGCTTCATCGATCATAATGTAGTGACCTTGCATCGCACCTACAGGAGTTTCAATCACTGTTCCACTGGTATAGCTATAGTCATCGTGAGCGCTAATAATGGGCTTCTCTCCAACAACACCTTCACCTTCAACACTGATTTGCTTTCCATCTGCATCGGTAATTAACCAACGACGACTCAGGAGTTGTACTTCTTGTGAGCTTAGATTTCTAATTGTGATCATATACGCAAAGACATATCGGCTTTTCTCGGGTTGAGATTGCTCTTCAATATATTTAGTGCGTACTTGAATCTTTATGCATGGGATTGAGTTAGGCATCATATCCTCAAAACGAAAAGGGAGGTGTTTACCTCCACTTAATTAATGTTTGTGATTGGCATCTAACCAGTTTGCCATGGCAACGAACTGTTGCAAAGTGAGGTTTTCTGGTCGAAGTGATGTATTGACACCGAGTTCCTCTAGTGTTTCAGCAGAAATTAACCCTTTAAAGCAGTTCCTTACAGTTTTACGGCGTTGGTTAAATCCTTCACGGCATACTCTTTCAAGCCAGTTAAGGTTTGTTGCAGGGTAAGGCAGAGTTTCATAAGGAACTAAGCGAACCACAGCTGAATCGACCTTAGGCGGTGGCACAAATGCACTCGGTGGTACCTCTAGCACAGGAACGACTTTACAGTAGTACTGGGCCATGACGGTTAAACGTCCATAAGCTTTTGTTCCTGGTCCTGCACAAAGACGATTGACGACTTCTTTTTGCAACATAAAGTGCATATCTTGCACATCTTTATGGAACTCAAATAAATGGAACATCAAGGGCGTTGAAATGTTATAAGGCAAGTTACCAAAAATTCTTAGCCTGTTATTTGGCTTCACCAAAAGGTTGAAGTCAAACTTCATCGCATCACCTTCGTTGATAATCAATTTATCTTTGAGGTCTGGGTGCTGGCGTAGGCGCTCAGCAAGATCTCTATCCAATTCAACGACGGTTAACTTATCGACTTGTTTTGCAACGGGTTCAGTCAATGCACCTAATCCAGGGCCTATTTCAACAATATTTTCCCCTGGTTGTGGATTAATTGCTGAAACGATTCCATCGATAATATAGGGATCGTTTAAAAAGTTTTGACCAAAGCGTTTACGTGCTTTGTGCCCTTGGTGGACATCATTTCTCATTTTAGTTCCAAATTATTGTGCTTTGCTATCGACTAAATCAATAGCATATTGTAATGCGGTTTTAAAGCTTCCGGTATCCGCTTTCCCGCTGCCTGCAAGGTCGAGAGCTGTCCCATGATCCACCGATGTTCGAATAAAGGGCAGGCCAAGTGTGATGTTCACCGATTGACCAAACCCTTTGTATTTGAGTACGGGTAATACTTGGTCATGATACATACCCAGCACGGCATCGGCTTGTTCCAAGTACTTAGGATTAAAAATAGTATCAGCTGGCAAGGGACCAATTAACTGGTAACCGTGTTGTTGACGCAGTGTATTTAGGACCGGTTGAATTGTATCGATCTCTTCGCTTCCTAAAACACCATCTTCACCTGCATGTGGGTTTAGTCCACACACATAAATATTGGGCTGTTTGATACCAAATTTATTAACGAGATCAGCGTGTAAAATATGAATAATATCTTCTAATAACTTTGGTGTTATAGCTTGGGATACTTTGTTTAAGGGTAAATGAGTGGTGGCTAATGCAACTCGTAATCCTTCCGTTGCAAGCATCATAACCACAAGTGGTGTATTAGACTGCTCAGCAAAAAATTCAGTATGCCCACTAAATTGAACACCTGCTCGATTGATGACACCTTTATGTACCGGTCCTGTGACTACAGCATCAAATTCGCCTTGTAGACAGCCTTGTGCTGCCCGCTCTAGAGTGCGCAAAACATACTGACCATTGGTTTCATCTAGTAACCCAACAGAGCAAGGGGTTGCAAGCGGAATGTGTTCAATCAACAAAGTCCCGGCAGTTTGTTGCGTAACAGGTATTGAAGCATGATAGTCAACTAGATCTACCGTGATCCCAAGTACAGCTGCTCGCTGGGCAAGCATATCGCGATCAGCGCAAACGACGATTTGGTGTGCCCAGTTTTCCTGAGATAACGCGAGAACCAAGTCAGGACCAATCCCAGCAGGTTCTCCCGCGGTAACAATGATTCTTTTAACTGTCATCTTCTTGGCCTTCAACCACTTCAATAAACGCACTTGCCTTCAGCTCTTGTATCCAAGCTTCTGACTCTTCGTTAAATTTGCGATTAAATAAAATCTGATACGCTTTATTTTTAAGTGCGGAATCGGTTCGATCTACTTGGCGGTGTCCTAAGACTTCAACGATATGCCAACCGTGAACAGTCTTAAAGGGCTCGCTAATTTTGCCAACGGCTAATGTTTCGATCTTATGTTTGAATTCAGGTACAAAAATACTTGATGTTTGATACCCCAACTCACCTTGTTTTGCTGCTGAACCTGGATCTTGGCTGTATTGAGCAGCCATTTGAGCGAAGGTACTTTTGCCAGACATGATATCACCACGAATACGGTGGAGCTCTTGTTGGGCACCCTCATCGCTTAGAATGATTGATGGCTTGATTAAAATATGTCGGCTATTAATTTCAGTCACTGCGACTGTTTCAAGTCCTTGTACATCTTTAACCTTAAGGATATGAACACCAACACCACTGCGGAATGGGCCAATGATAGCGTTTTTTCCTTGAACCTTAATCTGGTCAGCAAAAATCGTCGGCATCTCTTCTTTTCTCATCCAATCCCATTCGCCGCCATTGAGTGCTTTTGGGCCTTTTGAATAAGTGAGTGCAAGAGTTTCAAAGCTCGTGCCAGAGTCTAATTGCTTGAGGATATTTTTTGCCAATGCTTCGGCATCGCTAAAATCTTGCTCGCTCTCTGGGCGTAATAAGATATGGCTTATTTTGTATTGAGTTGTTGCTGAGGTTTTTTGTGACAACATATCAGAAAGAGAGTCAACCTCGGCGGGAAGAATATTGATTCTTCGACGAACTAAGGCATTACGCGCTTCTGATGCGGCAACTTCATTGCGAATACCATCTCGATACGCTTCGTAGGAAACACCAGCATCATTAATGGAAGCGATGAGTTGATCGATAGACTGATTATTGTTCTTGGCAATATTTTCAAGTGCTAGATTGAGGCGCGAATCATCAATTTTGACTCCGATTCTATCGGCTTCTTGCTTTTGTAACGAGTCACTAATTAACTTGTCGATTACTTGTTGTTCGAGCACGCTGTCATCTGGCAAGGATTGAGCTTCTGATTGTGCGTTCACTTTAACCAGTTTGATAGCATTGTCGATGTCGCTCTTGAGTATCGACTGATTATTAACAATGACCGAAATCCGATCTAATTCAATCGGCGCCGCAACGGTGGCTGCATGATTGAACGCCAATAGCGAAACGATGAGGTATTTACAGAATTTCATTGAGATTCCTAATTATATCGAGCAAGTAAGTGATCAATTATTCAAAAAGAATGGTCTAGTGTAACCAATTGAACTAGAAGCCGTAGAGTATGATGAACCAGTCACTCCATTGGTGCCAAATCCAACAATACCAAAATTAATGCCGTAATTATTTTCGTATTCAGCGTCGGCATCTGGGTAAGACTCAAAATTTGGAGACCAACCCGTTAGTTCTCGACTAAAAGTAAAGCCGATGTACCAACAATCTGAATGGTAAGTTAATGTCGATTGCCATTCTAATGTCTTATCTGTCGTCAAATCATAATAATATTGAGATTTTGTATTCCATCGGTCTGATAGTTTATAAGTCAGATAGAGTCCTGCTTGAGAAATACCTTCTTCGGTTAATTCATCAACTGTGAGGGTTTCTCCAACGGTATCTTCAATATAGTCTAGAGAGACATAGCGATAGTTTCCTTGAATGGTTCCTTTATTAAATTGATATTCAATTGAGGTATTTCCAAGCTGGATGTTACTCGATGTCACATCGTATTGAAGAGAACCATGGAAAAACAGATTATCGGCATAGTTAAAGTCAGATTCGAGTGCCCACGCAGAATAGCTATTATTGTTACCATCGTTAGATGCACCATCGAGGTATAATATTTGACCAAAAGAAATATTCATTCTTTCTTTATTATTCTCGTCATAAAAGCGATTACTCGCCCCGAAACTGATTTGATTAGCTTCCGCTATATAATCAACGCTGCTATAGCGGCGAGAGCGGAATAAGCCATAATAATCGGTTTGCAGTAAGGTCGTATCGTATTCAGAATAAATGGCTGATTGATCGCGATGCGGTATATAGAGATATTGGAATTGCGGCTCCAACGTTTGTGTGTAACCGTCGAGTAAGGTGGTTTCACGCTCTAGCACTAAACCTAAATGAGAGCGAAACTGTGGCAATGTCCTCACAACCGTTTCTTCATAGTCGTCAGAAGACACACCATCGAGATCTTGATCATAATAACTTGAAAGTAAGCGAGCTTCTGTTGTTAGCGTGCCCCAAGGGGTGCTTAGCGGTACGGTTAAGCCAGGTTCGACATGCACTCTGATTGCGGAAGGTTTTCCACTTTCATCGGTCTTGAAATTGGTAATATGGCTTATGGTGTCAAAATTAACGTACGGTAATATATCAGGTTTATAATAGTTAAACGCCAGCTGTGGCATCATTCTATATGGTTGAGTATCGCTGTCATCATCAAGAAGAAGTTGAAAATCACGTACCAATAGCGTGGCATCCCAGTTGGTATCACGATAGCTTAGAGAGGCTTCTTGAACTAATTGCCCATCGGAGCGAGTTCCTAAATCTGAGTCGAAATCAGAAAAGTAGCTAATGTCACTAACTTCTGAATAGTCCGCGGAGAGTTTCCAATTGTTATTGAATATACCTGAGTGGGTATATTGGAAGCCCCAGCGTTCACCATATTCGGTATTTAGAGCATCTTCATTTAGATACTCATATTCTAATGCTCCTTTACCGAATGCTGATGTTAAATAACGGAATTTCCCATTAAATTGGGTACCTCGATTTTCCATATATTTAAATTCAGTCTCCAAGTCGTAATTTGGAGCTAGATTCCAATACACCGGGATGGTTATTTCAACACCATTGATCGTATCGTACGAAATCAATGGATACAAAAAGCCAGTTTTTCGAGTATCTCCAATAGGAACCGTTAAATAAGGTAGATAGAAAACAGGCACATCGAGTACTTGTAAAACAGGATTGTAGAAGGTTGCTTCATCTTCGTTTTGATCAATGTCGATGCTCGACGCTGTGAGCCGCCAAGCGTTGTCACCTTCAGGGCATGAAGTAATAGACCCGTCTTCAATCCTATATAATGCTTGTCCTGTTTTTTTGATGTAGGCTGCTTCACCACGTCCTGATTCACATAGAAAAGAGTACTGAGTTTGCTCAATGACTATCTCTTCACTATTTAAATCATTGGTTGCTTTGTCGGAAATCGTTTTAATTTCACCATTGGAGAAGTTAACATTGCCTTCAGCGGTGACGATATTGCTAGATTGGTCGACAGTAACTGAGTCGGCCACAATGCTATTTAATCCTTGAGTGACAACTACATCGCCAGTGTATTTAGCATTTTTACCTTCCACGACCTCTAGATTATCGGCTTCCACATTGATAGTCTGTGAGTCTGAATTCTCGGTATCTTGCTCGTTGATTTTACATTGGTCGAATTGAACTTGAGGTTTTTTATCATTTATTACCTCATCAGCAGCAACGCCTTGCGAAAATACAAGTGCTAAGCCGGTGTACAATGAAAAAGAAAATCGAGATTGACGAGCCATTAAATGTAAAGGTCCTGTTTTATATCTGATTGGAATGATAAGACGTCGCTATAAGCGAAAAGGTTCCTAATGATAATGGAAATTTAGCTCGTCGGCACTAATTGACTGCTTAACTCCTAAAAAATTCATATATTGAGATTAAATAATGCAAGTTGTAGGGAAAATTTTAGGCACTTTGTTTGGTTCTTTGCTCGGAACCTTTGGTGCTATTGTTGGCTTTTATATTGGTCATCAGTTCGATAAAGCGAAAGCGAGAGGCAATTTTAGCTTTTCTTCTGGTTCATTTGGTGGTTCAAGAAGCCAAGTAGAGCGTCAGGAAGAGTTCTTTAAAGCAGCTTTTTCGGTTATGGGGCATGTTGCTAAGGCGAAAGGGCAAGTGACTCAGCAAGAAATTAAACTTGCTAGCGTGATGATGGAGCGGATGAAGCTCAACGAAGAGCAACGTCAAATGGCTCAAGATGCATTTCGCGATGGGAAATCCAGTAGCTTTCCGTTAGATGAAGTACTTCAGGGGTTGCGCCAGTCTACTGGTGGACGTCATGATTTAATTCAATTCTTCCTTGAATTGCAAATATCCTCTGCCTTTGCTGATGGCAGCCTACACCCGAATGAGCGAGAGGTATTGCACCGTATAGCAAGAGGGTTAGGGTTTTCCGCTGAGCAACTTGAACGACGATTACGAATGCAAGAAGCGGCGTTTCGATTTCAACATCAAGGTGGTTTTGCTGGTGGCCAAGGTGGGCAAGGCTCTTCTGGACAATGGAGTGGCCCAGCTTCGAGTGCTGATCAACTCAAAGATGCCTATAGTATTCTTGGCGTTGATGCTGAAGCCGATGGTAAAGCAGTCAAACGTGCTTACCGAAAGCTTATGAATGAACACCACCCAGATAAGTTGATGGCTAAAGGCTTACCACCTGAAATGATGACTGTCGCGAAGGAAAAGTCTCAAGAAATTCAAAAAGCGTACGACTTGATTAAGCAAGAGAAAGGCTTTAAATAGTTCCGTTGCTGCACTGTTCGTTTTTGTAAAAAAAAGCCCAATCTGTTGATTGGGCTTTTTTAATGTGGCTCCCCCTGCAAGACTTGAACTTGCGACATACGGATTAACAGTCCGCCGTTCTACCAACTGAACTAAGGGGGAA
>NZ_JBTAMQ010000019.1:0-66927 GCF_054404255.1 Vibrio phycocola | reverse complement strand
ATCTGGTGATACAGATGGTTCACTCATAAAGCGGTGAACAACGCTTCATACGACTTCAGGTCGCACGGGCATAAATGTGCTAGCAGCGATCTCGCTGGCACGTCTCTGGACAGTAATAAGTTACAGCCATGGCAATGATTCTGAAAAACTAAAAAGTATCTAGAAGCCTTAGTCTCTTGTATGGGAAACTATTGGATCATCGTTACCTTTTATTTCAGCAACTTCTGCTCTCAATGCACTTAGTTGTTCATTTGTTTTTTTTGACTCAGCAATCAATTCGCTCAATTTATCTTTTGTTCCAAATATTGCGAACGGTAATAAGAACCAAAGAATAGCCAAAACAAACAAAAATAAAAATACAACAAGACCAAACCCACCACCTAATAATTCATCCATTACATCTTCCTTTTTCTAATTAAAACTTGATAAGACGCTACCATCGTCAATTAACTTAATATTTTAATATCGTGCCAGCACAATTTCGCCCATTCAGTATATCTAAAGAATCCCTGCTAACCAACGGAATCATATGAGCATAATATAGTATCGTCATAAGTTTCTAGTGAAAAATCGTGCAAGCACATATTGCGACTTATCCTAGGCACGTTATCATCCTGAAACCTTCAGTTAGTCATCTATTAATCAATACCTTATAGATGGTTAAGTATCGTATTCGTGCGTAGTCTTAGTAAAAAGACTGTATTTTTAACTCAATAAACTACGTGGAATATCATCGCTTAGAGTTGCCCTGAGAGCGCTTAAGTAGCTATAAAACAATACTTTATTGATATTTAGAGAGATTTAGACACAAAAAAAGACGCCCTAGGACGTCTTTAGATGTTGAATTGGTGGGCTGGCGTCATCTGAATTTGTTTTTTAAGTAATTGTTTAATAGTTGTTAATTTTATTTGTTGTTGGTGTTGTGTTACTAGTGGTGTTACTAAAATAAAAGTTCACCTTTGAACACGGTGAAGAAAAATCAAAATAATAGCACCATTCTTTCGAGTATTTGTTGGTAGTCACTTAATAGTTGCTCTCGATATTCATCATGAAAGTGATCGAATTTAACATTCGGGTGATGGGATTCTAATATTTTAAAGCGAGATGCGTGCCAAATACTTCCCTGCGAACAAAATATAGTTCTATTTGTTGACGTAAATTGGTTTGCGGTAATATCAACGTCATATTCCATTACCTTTAGCCAAACGTGTCTTTGTGAATTTTTATATTTGTTCTCACCATGAATCATTTGAATACTACTAATGGCACGCTTCTCAATAAAAAACTTTGCTAAGAGGTATGAAGTAAACTCGCAGCATCCATTAGGAAAATTTGATAGTAAGGAAAAGTCATACTCATCTGGAATAATACTTATCATTGCCTTGCGAAATCTTTTAGAGTCTTGATAGATTAGGTTTGTCATTTGCTCGTAAATTAATCTAAGTTCATATTGTTAGTTTATCTTTTCCGAGGACGCCTACAAATACAAGGAAGATCTAGATAATAGACGCCATTAACGTACCCCTTTCCTTCGGATGATGACTCTGTGGCTTCATCAGTAGATTCAATGTTACCTTCAACAGTGTTTCTTTCTTCTGTGTTCTTTACACCCAAAACGAGTCTTCTGACCAAATAAGTCAGCACACATACAATAAAAATAGCTAAAGCGAAATTCATCATAGTTTCATTCCAAGCTAGCATTGACTGATGTTTAACTTATTCTCATATGGGAGATTGAGTAACTGGCAAGCCATAGGCGTTTCACCGTTCACCCACTGGCTAATTGCATCTTCAGGTATTAGTAACGGCATTCTGTGATGATACTCGGCACACTGTTCACTTGGTTTCGTGGTGAGTGTTACAAGCTGGTGGTCGTGGAAAGCAATACCAGCCATAAAAAGCGGTTGGTTGTCTGAATGAGAAAACAGAAACTTTTCCTTCTTACTACCAACGTTTTTCCATTCATACCAACCGGCACAAGGAACAACTACTCGCGAGTTTTAAAAGGCTGATCTAAATGTTGGTTTATCGGATACAGATTCATCCTGAGCATTTATGATAAGCCTCTTCGCCCAATCTGGTTTTATTCCCCAGTTCAGGTTTAACTGAACCAATCCACTAGCAGATGTGCCAACGGTAGATACTAACTGACTAGGGTATAAATCAGGGTTTTGTTCAGCCGAAAAATGCACTCCTAGTATTTTGCACACGTACTGAGAGAATGGATCGTCAGTGATGTTTAATCGTCCACACATAGCATTCACCTTTAATGAATGACTTTCCACCAGCAATAAAAAAGCCCTGTTGTAACTGCGTTTGCAAGGAGTTCAATTCTCCAAGGAGCGCACCTTCTACAACAAGGCTAGACTTAGTCGAGGAGCGGGTGCAAGGGCTCCAATTGCCCAAGGAGAGCCACTTCCCTACCAAGTAATCAGTATACTAAACCGATTCTCATGTTTTGTCATGTGGGACAATGAGCAAAGCGACTCAGAATAAAACTTGCGGCAACACAGTGTTCAGACTAGTACGGGTTAATAAGGCTGGGCATATCACTATCGTTAGTCATCAAAAGACATTAAGCGGAATAAGGACCCCAGAGGTTCGGAACAGGTTGATGCTCGGAAATAATGCAAAATATGTTTTCGTTTGTGTGGTTATTATTTGAAAAACAGATAAGTTAACATCCCAAAGAGCTGGCTATAAAACCAGTGGTTTTTAATACAGTAGTTATTAGCAAGTACTAGATATGCTAAGAATTACTGTTAGTCCTATAAGTAAAAATCTTAAAATACGTAAGTTGGGGTTAATTATGAAATTTAAAATTCTATCCATATTAATTTTTATGTTTGGTATTACATCGATTAGTGTCCAAGCAAGTGAGGATGTATGGTGGCGCGATGCTGACGACTATTACAAAGCTCATGCTGATAGCACGGACAGCAATTTTCAGGCAGTTATTACACGAAATGGACTCAATACTGACAATCCATATATTGGATTTAGAATGATAATGAGCCACAAAGAATATTGCTCTGATAAAGGTGATAAGTTCCAACATGTGAGTGAGTTGTGGGTTAACGATCAGAAAATTTCTTTTGCAATGAGTTGTTATGAGAAGGAATGGTTAAACGTATACCCTGTCTCTGCTGCTGGAGAGCAGTATGTGTTAACTGAATTTAAAAGGTTTAGAAATAGACCTATCACTTTTGTGATTCCTTATGAAAACTCTCCAGATTGGATTTTTCATTTCCCTACTAAAGGTTTTGGGAATTACTATAGCTCACTGAAAAAATCGTTAAATGAGGTTATTCAATAGTAATATTAACCATAGAGAACTTAGATGCTTTAGAATGAAGTAACCTGGTAAAAAAGAAAGCCCCTTAAATGGGGCTCTATCTAATCAATTGAAATGACACACAGCCATTTACACCCACATTTATTTAGAGTCACTCCTTTAAGCCAAAAATTTAATATCATTCTGACTCGTAATCATACGGTTATACTCCATTGTTGCGGCAAATAATGGCACTTGGATTCGTATTGCATCCTTCATCATTTCACGTTCTTTCTTGGTTATGTTATCTACGATCATTGGCATACAGCAAAGCAAGTCAATAGCCGCATCTAAGTCGTCCTCTATATTCATATCAAATTGGTTAAATTGCTTTTCATAGTATTCACACTCTAGAAGTAGGGTACAAAGTGCCTGGTAAGTATTTTGAGTTAGACCCGGTTGGGTCATGGCCTTATTGATTAAAGTAACTAGATACTCTTTCATGGTGATGCCTCGTTAGTTAAGTGAAGCTGATAACTAGAAAGATACGTGAAGTACTTAGTTGGAAAGAATGGGATAAGTATTGTTAGGTAAGCTGTGTCTCGTGGGTAAATTGACCTAATAGATAACTAAACTTATGTTATGGAGAATATGGATTAGCACTATATCTAAATAATAAATGAAAACTTTATAATATTTAACATATTCTAATATGTGACTACAACTAACAAAATAAGGTGTTATACCGGCACGCTTAATATTAAAATTTAGTCAATTTCAGTCGATGAAACTAGCTGAGAAAACAATTTTGTATCTATAAATACTTTTGGTATCTGAGTTCCGATATCGTCAGACCAACCCACATCAGGAAATTTTAATTTATTTGAATTTTTAATTGCTTGATGAATATTATTATCGAAGTTTTCTATGTTTAAATTATTATAATTGAAGCCAGGTATAACCTCTTTTAGCTTAATCTTCAAATAACTCGGCTTTCCTGGTGGTGTTTTATTACTTCTAATCAAGTTTTTTAGTTCATCGTCCAAAGAAAATATATCTACATAGTGAAGAAGCAACCAAACTTCAAAACTAGGACTTGAAACTATAAAATTAAAATCGTTATTCTTACATTCCTGCTGTGCCTTAGCTAAATTTTTATCTTCCCAATTATCTTTATCTACTAAAACAAATACTTGATCTATAGTTTCTAAGTCAATCTCCCTACATTTTAGGTATTTTTTCACATAATTTGCAACAAAAGTAGGAGAACTGCTCCCTACTGCAAATGCTTTATCCTCCTCAGTCTTTTCTATTTCACCTCGTTTTACGACAACAACGTCAATCAACTGCTCATAGCGTTTTGATACTTTTTCTTTCAGTCCCTCAAAGTATTCTTGAATTCCGTTAAAATAGTCAACTTCAGTTGAAACACCTTCTGGAGCAATAATAACTTTTCCAGCACTTATTATTTGGCTTGTTCTTTCTCGCCCTTTAAGAAGCTTCGGCATTTTTTAACCCCTCAAGCATGTTTCTTGCTGTATTGTAGTTAACAACACCACCAAACCTTCCATTTAAGTAATCTTTATCAAGAGCTTTATCTGAGCGAATATCCTTATATTCTTCCAACGAATAAAGTAACGAACTGCAATCACGTTCTTTTTGGATGAACCAAATCTCATCTTGGCGCAGATGTTTTTGGTCCATAAGACCTGTATCATGTGTTGTGATTATGAATTGACCTTTGGGATTGACATCTTCATCATAAAAAAACTCCAACATTAACTTAGAGATCAAAGGATGGAGACTTCTATCGATTTCATCAATAATAAATGTCTTTTTTTCGTTAATTGCACCATAAAGAGCTGGAACTATATCTATCAAACGCCTTGTACCATCAGAAAGATCCGATAGTTTAAATTTGTTTTTTTGGCACTTTAAATTCTTATTAAAGAACACTAACTCAGAAACACATTTCAACTCCGAATCTTCGTCAAGAGTAATTATATATGTAACGAGATTAGACTTTATCACGAACTTTGAATTCTTATCATGTTCTTCACTTTCAATTATATTATCTATTGTTTCCCTAATACGTTCTGGAATATCCATTAAATTAATTTTAACTTCATCTATGTTACTAATTCCAGTGTCAAATGCCTTAAGAAAAGTTAAGTAAAATGATTTTGCTTTAGGATCCTCAATAATATCTTCACCAAGTCCTAAATATTGACTATCAGGAGAAATAACAAATATATCTTCATCAAACCAAGAGTAGACGTCACTCAAATATCTATCAAAGTCAGTCCCTTCAAATGAATGCTCTCTTTTTTTCAAGTATTCGGAGATAAATAATTTATCACCCTCTCGACTTCTATTAATAAACTCAAGATAAAGTTTATCTTTATCAGCTACTTCTTCTAGCATATTTTTATTAAAGCTGGCTTTTTTTTCAACACCATCCGAATTTATAGATAATACTGTCTCTTCTGTGATATTAGCATTACTAATACTTAGCCATTCCTCAATTATTAACTTACTGTTTAGTGTAAAACCATAGTTGTAAATCACGTCATTTTTTACAAATTCATATTCAAAAGTACTATTTTCGTTTTTATTAAACGTATCAAGCTCGCTCTTTAATTTACCAAATGAATTAGACGTAAGAATTTCTTTACCAAAGCTTATTGCACTGCAAAGGTTACTCTTCCCTGAAGCATTAGCACCATAAATGATACTCCCTCTTAGGGTAGAGATAGAATCCCCCACTAATGAATTTACATGATGTTTGAATCTTCTAACATTAGTTGATGGAGTTAAGTTTAATGCGATAGGTTCATTTATCGATTTATAATTGTTGTTTGCAAATTGTATCAACATTTAGGCTTCCACCATTTATGACGACATTATCGTTCTAAGTAAGCATTCTCTACAAATCTAACATTAAATTCATAATGAATGTAGGTTTATATGACGTTTTTATCGTTACAGATCTAATTTTAACATCTTTGCAATTACATTTACGTTGAGAAAACTGGATTTGGGAACCTTAAAACTACGGACTTATCATGTAAAGATACATGGTATCAGCCAAAGGTTAGACAAATATAATCTAAGGGAAATATCCACTATAGAGTAGCCGCCTATCACACTGGTATAGTATGAAATTGCACTCCGATCTTTTCTGGATCTTACTCTCTCATCTTTATTTCAGCGCCGTCTTTAGGTAAAAGCTCTAGTAGTGATTCATTCCTAGAAGTAAATACGCCTAATGAAAAGTACTCTAGGTCAAAGTTTGGTCATGGTTGGGCTGATACCGATCATGACAGACAAAACACCAGGCAAGAAATATTGATATCGCAGAGTACAGGTAACCTGGTATTCAATGAGAAAGGGCGTGTAATTCGTGGGCGTTGGATATCTGCTTATAGCGGTAAAGTACTAGTTGATGCTTCAAAGGTTGATATTGACCATGTAGTGCCTTTGCATTGGGCGTGGGAGCATGGTGCAGCTAAATGGTCCCAAGATGAACGAGAGATGTTTGCTAATGACCAACGTAACTTGTTAGCTGTAGAAGCCTCTCTAAACCGTCAGAAGGGAGATAAAGGTATAAATGAATGGCTACCACCTCAAAACCAAGACCAGTATAAAGCTCGCTTTCTACGGATAGTTAAGCTGTATGATTTAAACTAAAGGTGTCTAATCACATCGGTGTTGTCTTTCTCTAAATTGCGCACTTCTCAAGCTTGAAAGTGCGCACTTTCATTATGCGCAATTATTACTCTTATCGTTAGCAATCAACAAGCTAAGATGTGGTTTTTCTCTAGTAACACTTCCGACTTCGGTTTCTTCAAATTCAGACAATTGTTCTATTAGTTTGTTACAGGTTCGTTGACAGGAACTAACACCAATTTTCGATATCGTCTTTGTAAGCGACTCTATCCTGAAAGTTAAAACATCTATCTGGCTGTTCATCTTGTGATGAATATCTAACATACGTAGTTTGAGTTCTTCTGACTCAGCATGTTCTATGTCCCTTTCTAACTTACCCATGAGCTCTAGGTTCATCTGAAGCCGTGTCCGAGCCAAATCTAATTCATCTTGTAGGGTAGCAAATTTAGCCATTTCAAACATATGGCCTGGAAGTGAATTGGAATAGGCTCCATTGGTCCTTGCGGTTTGATTACCTGGTGGAAATTGATTAAGTGGATTAGGGTTACCTCTTCCACCGGCTGCGGCAGTGTTCCCTTTTATAAAGCGGCCTTTGCTATTTCTGTTTGTTGTAGTTAGGCTTTTTTCTGTGTTTGAGAAACTCACAAGTACCATTCCAATTTTATAGCTGTTACTAGTTACGCTTTGTTATGTCTAGTTTAAAGGTCTTTGTCAAACCGCCGGGTATCCTTCTATTACTTAGAACCTTCCTTTATTGACCAAGATAGAATTTCTGAGCTCTTTATGGCTATTTTTAAATCACCTATCTCCAAATACATATCACTTCCCAAACGAGATAATATTTTTACATTTTTAACCAAACACTGCTTTGACAACTTCGGCTGCTCTGGTAGCTGAAATTTTTTCCTGATTATGGATACGTCAAGAAGCTCTAGAGTGCCACATGCTTCACTTTTAAATATTACTGATTCAGTATCAATCGATCCAAGTTTATAGGCTTTCATCACTTGTGTCGGTATTTTTCCAAACGCCCCAAATACTGCGAAGATTATAATGAGTGAACTGGTCCCTAATCCCAAATAATACCCTAATTTGTTAGTATTCTTTGGGGGTACTGTAGCTATTACATTTATTAAAGCAATAATAAATATGACTGTAAATCCAAGGATATAATATGTTGCATCCTTCACTACTACCTCGGTGGACAATAGCTTTAATATTAGAAGTAGAGGATATATAGCTAACAACGAACAAATCAAAGAAGTAAACCACATCTTAACTAATTCAAAAAATATAGTTTTATTTTTTAGTTCAGAGAGTTTGCGAATTATAAAATATGAGATTACTAATCCGGACAATACATAGGGTATGGCATACCACCATTGCCATTTATCACTAGTGATTATTAGAAGCAACCCGAAAAAAAACAGAATCGGAGCCCCTAACCAAAGTAAGGTTTTTATAAAACTTTGTTTCGATTCTCCATCTTCCCAATTACTTCTTATTTTTGAATTATCTGCCCACAGTTTTGTCCACATAACGCCAGGCATTATCAATATTGTGGCTAATGCAATAATGGTGACAATTGTAGTAATTGATACTGCAGAAAGGATAGTAACTGATGATTTGAAATCAAAATCAGGCATATACCCTATACTCGCATAGAAGAAGATGAAAACTCCTCCACCGATAACTAAGAATGCCGTCCAAAATACAGATGCTAGGTTGCCAAATATGTAGTCTTTTAGTTTTTCATTCATTTAGTTTGATTCCTTGCTAGAGTCAGATATAGATTAAGCTAATTTAATATTTTAAAGACCATATGCAAGTAATATCTTAGGGTCGTTGAACAAGATATGATGATTCCAATCACTACTGGTTTAGTGAAATGGCCGTTTACCATATCCCTCTTATGAATTTTTATTACTAGGTATGGTTATATATAAAGGTGTTCTGAATCAGAACCCTAAGGGAGTTTTTCCATTTTGGCTTCCTGTCTTGCTCAATCCATTGCTACGTAAGGCTTTACGGCAAGTTTTAGTAGTTTTTACCGTGTTCTAAATCAGAACCCTAAAAATTCCACCGTGTTCTGAATCAGAACCGTAAAAGCCTCCACCGTGTTCTGAATCAGAACGCATGAAATTTAAGACGAACTTCTAATTAACATCGGTTCTCTACCGGACTCAGACAACAAGTCTTTAAATGCTAGCGGTTCCATAGGCTGATTTTGGAAAGGTCTATCAAGTAGTTCGTCTGATGGTTGCCAATTTATGGAATACAGGTGGCACGCATGCTTTCCTCTATGGATTCCACCATCAATAGTCCGAGAAAGAAAACCACAATTCAACAAGCACTGAATCGCCTTTTGGGTACTTGCAGGGGTTGTATACCCTCTACGTTTTAAATCCTCCCTAGTTAGACTCAGATATCCGTTATTACGGCCGTTGTATTGGCCTGCTAACTCAAAAAGTAAGGCTTTTGATAAAGGGGGAAGAGATACATAGGCCATGCTTTCCAATAGCCAAATAGGAAGTCCAGCAAAGCGGCCATTATTTTGTCTTTTGCTTTTTCTAGTCATAGCTAAGTCCGTGTTTTATGGACATCAGCAAGTACCTGGTAATGTACCCAGTACGCGTTGCTGGTGCTCTCAAGCTATCTGTTTGGTTACTTGGGTATCAAACAACTGAACAGTATCATCCTCAAACTTCACCATTGACCGATCACCAAAGAAGATTTCGATGTTCTCACACTGACCATCACCATCATCTGAGGCACACCACACCTGCAAATAGGCTTGAGGCTTTGGAATTTTCGTTGATTCACAAAAACTAGCGATAATGGCTTTTAGATTGTTGGTATTCTCCGGTGTATGCTTGTTATCTGGCATCACTTCAGCAACGAAGTTAATGTATTGAACAAACTCTAGCCCTTGGCTTGGTTTCATAGGTCACCTCCTGTAATTGGAGAGCGGCTAATGAACACCAATGGCAAGCCACATAGTTGAATCCGGGCTTCTAACTCATTACCGGCAAGAGTGGATACGGTACGAGATCGTTTGAGTTCTGATAGTTTCTTACGTCCACCAGCTATTAGGAATGTGTAGATCATTGCTGCGGGTGCAGCTTGGGTATGGGTAGTAGTCATGATGACAGCCTCTTTGGGTAACTTTAAATCACCACCAAGAGGTCTCAATCTCATAACTGGTGGTGAACTGAACAAGGTTGAGACTACCGCCCCAAAGAAACGGCCTGCCGAAGCAGCCTCATCCAGCCCACCATAATTTAGATGCAAAAACCCGAGGGATTTGCTTAGGTGTACACAGATTTTTCGCATAAAAAAACCAGCAATAACAAGCTGGCGTCTATGCGCCTTTGGGGTAAACGGGGTCTCAATCCCGGCTATAGATTTTGCTACAGCGAGGCCAGAATAAACGTATTCATTTAACACTGTCAACGGAATTTCTCTGAATTTGGGCAAGCCGAGGCCCTGCGGATATACCGCATATATTGATTTGTTCATGTTTGATTCCAGTTTCTAGTGGGCTAGGGGAGCTTTGGGAGAGATAAGACCAACATCGATAAGCTTTTTAGTAAGCCACTTTTCTCCTTTACCAGTTATTAGTGTTGTATAGGTTCTTTCGGAGCCATGTCTAGTTTCAACGATTTTTTCTTTAACTATAAAGTAGCCAGCTTTCCGGTATCGTTGAAATGGAACATTGTGATCTTTGCTAAAAGGAATACTTGAATCGGCCATCAAAATCTTATTATTTCGCAACCAGCGGAATAAGATGTTCGGTCCAATTTCTACTGATTTTGCGTAAGTTCCTATTTTAATTCCGGTCTTGGATGAATGTACAACCTTAGCGAACTCAACATCGTCTTGGGTTTTAAATATATATGCTTGTTGGGCTTCTAATTGCTTGCTTTGAGCTAATGCCAGCTCTAGAGCTTCTATCATTGTGGTTGGGGTACGAATTGCGCTCTGTTGCTCTAATTCATTCCAACGTTTAGTAATGGCGTAACGCATCTGGACGCAATATCCTGAAACCAGAGTTATAGATAGTTCTTTGTTTAAATCAAAATACTCAATTCTTCTGTTTTTTGCGCCTGAATTATCAAAACGCAAAAATGCGTTTTGTTCAAACTTTAGGCCATCGAGCATATTTCTTATGTCTCGCATTACATCAGAATGTCTTTTTTCGGTGACCTCCGCTATTTCTCGACTACTCATTACTGGTTCTTCGGGGTTAAGTGCGGTTACTTCAATGTACCGGTTTGTGTTAACATTTAAATCGTTATCTAAGATCGATATCGCCCTTGCCGGGGCGTTTCTATTTTTCATAATTAGTTCTCCAATAGTGCTTATTACGCCGATTCTTTATCTCGCAACGCTATTCGCTCTAACTTCCATTGCTCTACTTCACTTTTTACCCAAGCTACAGATCTGGAGCCTAAGGACACTTGGCGTGGGAACGTATTTCTTTGTATTTGTTCGTAAATAGAAGCCTTTGATAACTTTGTACTACTCATAACTTCTTCTAGTTTAATAAGCTCTACATGTCCGTTAGTTACTTTATCTATTAATTCGCCATTCATAGGTAGTTCTCCGGTATTCGGGCATAAAAAAAGCCCAATCCGGTTAAGGAGTGGGCTGTTCACGATTCCATGAATTTCAGGCATAAAAAAAGCCACCTAAAAAGGCGGCTTTTTTTGAACGCAACTGTTCATGATTGGGAAATTATTGATCACTTTTTTTCAAATGTCTATTTAAATTTGCCCAAGGAAGCTCACATG
Source organism: Vibrio phycocola (assembly GCF_054404255.1). NCBI lineage: Bacteria > Pseudomonadati > Pseudomonadota > Gammaproteobacteria > Vibrionales > Vibrionaceae > Vibrio > Vibrio phycocola. The sequence goes on along the minus strand of NZ_JBTAMQ010000019.1, from coordinate 55,191 downwards.
AGTATGTATGCTTCGTATAAAGACTACATACTAACTACGCTAAGAGTTTTCATTCCTGTGGCTGAAAGGTTACCTATACTTGCTTGTTCTATGTGATCGCTCCACCAACTCATTACTTTCTTGCGTCTTTCTAGGTAGTCTGTTCGGTTGTATGCACCGCGCACCGTGTCTGTATCGACATGGGCTAGGGCCGCTTCAATTACATCGGAGTCAAAACCCTGATCATTTAGAGTAGTACTGGCCAACGATCTAAGACCGTGTGCTGTTGTTCTATCCTTAAACCCCATTCTTTTTAATGCAGCATTGGCCGTCTGGCTATTTGCACATTTCTTTGGGTCTCTATCTGCGGGGAAAACAAATTCTCGATGGCCACTGATTGGTTTGATGGCTTCTAATATGGCAAGGGTTTGTGTCGTTAATGGTACTCTGTGCTCTCGTTTCTTCTTCATCCTACTAGGTGGTATCACCCATATTTTATTTTCTAAATCGATTTCTTCCCAACGTGTACCGGCTGCTTCAGTGGGGCGAACCATAGTATGCAGCTGCCACTCAATAAGGAGTTTCGTCACCAACTTTGTATTAGAGTGAGATAAGGTGGCCATAAGTTCAGGCAATTGGCCAGGTTTGAGAGCGGGATTGTTTTGCTTGGTTGCTTTCTTAAAAGCTGCCTTGATACCAGATATTGGGTTTGCGTGAATAAGACCGGTGTTTACCGCATAATCCATAACTTCATTCAATCGTTGATTAACGCGCTTTACCGTATCTAGTTTGCCTTGTACTTCTATTGGTTTTATAGCCTCGATAACCTTTGGAGCAGTGATTTTACTAACTGGAATATTACCTAGAGTTGGAAAAGCATGAATCTCTAGAGAGCGCCATATATCGATACCATGATTGTGGCTTACATTGTCTTTTTTTATTTCAAACCACTTTTTGGTTACTTTCTCTAAAGTATGTTCTATCTCTGCCGCTTCATTAATTCTCTTAGTGTCTCTATGCTCCTTGGGATCGATACCTTGAGCTATTAACTCTCGGGCTTTCATTGCTAGTTTTCGAGCATTGGCTAAAGAGACATCGGGATACACTCCTAAGCTATAGTTCGCTCGCTTCTTGGTTATAGGGTGATAGTAGTTTAGAAGCCAAGCCTTTGAACCATTTGGGCGTATTCTAAATTGTAGCCCACCACCATCAGAGAGAGTGTATTCCTTATCCTTAGGCTTTGCTTCTTTGACTTGTGTAGCGGCTAAGGGTTTTACCTGTCTGGCCATAGAATCACCTTTTAGTAACACTGAAATAGAACACTGGAAGCTGTGTTACTAATAGTGTTACCAAAAACTCTGGATTTTACAATTCTAATTTAGACTTAAATAAACGCTATTTGAATGTAAGTTGTTGATTGTTGGCTTTAGAAGACAAGAAAAAAGACGTCCTGAGACGTCTTTAAACTTATAATTGGTGGAGCTGGCGGGAGTTGAACCCGCGTCCGAAAACCATTAATCATTGGTACTACATGCTTAGTCGATCTTTACATTCACCAAATACCTGCGAACCGACACGCTAGTAAGTGACTATCCTGAATTAAAATTCGCCGTTCACCTCTCAGGCGGGAGAATCCGGGCTAGCTAGTTTGGGTTTGATCTCTTGTTATTCCCCGTCTTACAAGCGGAAGCTAGGGCAAGAGAGCTCTGAGCAGGGTATTAAGCTGCTAGTGCGTAGTTTTCGTCGTTTGCGACTATTTTTTTGCGGTTTATTAACGAGGCCTACCGCACCTCGGCATGCACCTCAGACTTCAGCATTCCCGTCGAATCCTGGATCAGCCCCAAGGTAGAGCGTGCATAGTAACAGAAAACAACGTCCTGTCTACCTTTGCACAATCAAGTGGTTAGTTTTAACGCAGTGAACCTTTCATCACACGCGCTTTCTCACGTTGCCAGTCTTTTTCTTTTGAATCGTCACGTTTATCGTGAAGTTTCTTACCTTTCGCCACACCAATCTTGATTTTCACCCAAGAGCGTGACCAATAAAGAGAAAGAGCTGCCAGAGTCATACCTTCACGGTTGATACGACCAAACAAGTTGTCGAGTTCACGGCGAGATAATAGAAGCTTGCGCACACGAGTAGGGTTGGCAACCACGTGAGTCGACGCTTGTGTTAGTGGGGTAATTGTCATACCCGAGACAAACGCCTCTCCGTCACGCATGAAAACGTAACTCTCTGCGATATTTGCTTTTCCTTGGCGAAGAGATTTTACTTCCCAGCCTTGGAGTTCAAGACCCGCTTCAATTTCATCATCGATGAAGTATTCGTGACGAGCCTTTTTATTGGAAGCAATGGTATTACTTCCTACTTTTGATTTTGATTTTTTCTTAGCCATAGTGGCGCATTATACGACTTGAACTCTCGATAGGAAATCCTTTTATTTGCGTCGGATAAGAATATACCCAAGTGATCTCAAGATGCAGGATTGATAGCTGCATATTGAGGTTACTTGGGTATAAAAGTACAATTGGCGCAGCCTTTTACTTTAGGCGTGATACAGGAGTGATTATGAAGCAGGTCAGTCGTTCAGCATTAGTGCCATTTAGCGCTGAACAAATGTTTAACTTAGTGAATGATGTCCCCAATTATCCCGAGTTTCTTCCTGGGTGTTCGGGAAGTAAAGTATTGGAATCATCGTTAAACAAAATGGTGGCCTCTGTAGATGTATCGAAAGCAGGAATCAGTAAGACGTTTACTACTTCAAATACGCTCAACGCAAACCAATCTATTTTGATGGAACTTGTAGACGGCCCGTTTAAATCACTTGGTGGTGGGTGGTACTTTACCGCACTTGATGAACAGGCTTGTAAAGTCGAATTGAAACTGGAATTTGAGTTTTCTAGCAAAATGGTTGAATTGGCATTTGGAAAAATTTTCAATGAGTTAACCAGCAACATGGTTAATGCGTTTACTCAACGAGCAAAGCAGGTGTACTAGAACGATGAGTACTGAAGCAGAAATGATACAGGTCGAAGTGATATACGCATTGCCAGACGAGCAGCGCGTATTGGCTTTGATGGTGGATAGCCAATCCAGTGTCGAAGATATTATTCAACAGTCAGGTGTACTTGCGATGTATCCTGAAATTGATTTGGCAAAAAATAAAGTCGGTGTATTCAGCCGTAATGTGAAGCTTAATGCGACAGTTAATAATGGCGATCGTATTGAGATATACCGACCATTATTAGCGGACCCTAAAGAGATCCGCCGTAAACGCGCTGAGCAAGCCAAACAAGCCGCAAAACAAAACTGATCGCGACGATCATTTGGTTTTTTCCAACGACCATAAAGCGAAAAAGCAACCTTTTAGAAGAGGTTGCTTTTTTTGTCTTGGGAACACCGTAGAGTTATAGCAGGCTGTCGTTAAAGTTACTGCTCACTGGGAAGTCGCCCTCGACTTTGGTTAACTGGCTTGAGTTATCAAAGTGAACAATCAAATCTTTCTGATCGGTCTCTTCATGCCCTGGAGTATGGTGGTAGATATAATACCAAGTATTGGGATAACCGGTTTCTACCAGCATGGGTGAACCGAGAACAAAGCGCACCTGTTCTTTTGTCATACCCACTCGCAGACGCTCGACAGCGGGTTGTTCTACATAGTTACCCTGATTGATATCGATTCGATAGACTAAACGTTCAACAAGTGAACAACCACTTAGCATCGTAAGCGAAAGGGGAACAACAATAAGCCATTTCTTTAACTGCATAATTGGACATCTAATTTAAAAATTAACTGGACTGATAATAAACAAGCTCAGACCAGAAGTAAAAACACTCTTCATCATCTGAGCCAGTTAAGACCACAATTTTCACAGTTTGTTGCAAGCTTTCGCGTAATTGTTGATAAATTAAGCGGCGATTTGCAAAAGTTCTTTGGCATTGGCGAGCGTTGTTTCGGTAATTTCGCTGCCGCCAAGCAAACGAGCTAACTCTGCTACGCGCTCTTGAGTATCCAGTGTCGACATTTGTGTTTCAGTTTTTCCTGCCTTGATATGTTTACTAACAAAGAGCTGCTGATGACCACAGCCGGCAACTTGAGGAAGGTGGGTCACACAGATCACTTGTGTTGATTCTCCCAATTGACGCAATAATTTTCCGACCATGGCGGCGGTTGGTCCGCTAATACCGACATCGACTTCATCAAACATTAGGCTCGGGGTATCTACTTTCTGCGCGGTAATGACTTGTATCGCCAATGAAATCCGTGATAACTCGCCACCCGATGCAACTTTAGCGATCGACTCTAATGGTTGCCCCGGGTTGGTTGAAACAGTGAAAACAGCAGAGTTACAACCTAAAGGTGACATATGTTGAGCATCAAAGGTGAGGTCAATATGGAACTTTGCGTTCTCCATACTTAATTCATGCATACTTTGAGAAATAAGCTTGTCGAGCTCTTTGGCGTAGCGTAAACGGGATTTATGCAGTTTCTCGGCTTGTTGAATAAAACTGGCATGTTTCGCGTCGACATCTCGCTTCAAATCATCAATTTTTTCATCGGAGTAATCGAGCTTTTGAATTTCTGCCAATAGTGATTGATGATGGTTATACAGTTCTTCAGGTAAAATTCGATGCTTCTTCGCCAGTGAAATTACTTTGCTGTAGCGTTCTTCAATGTAGGCCATTTGAGCGGGATCGACTTCGATATTATCAAAGTAGCCGCGTAATTCGCTGTTGGTCTCTTCAAGTTGAATTATCGCTTCATTAAGCATGGAAGGCAGCGCATCTAAGCTATTATCAAGCTCGGCAAGGTTCACTAACGATTGGTTAATATTTTGCAGTAAGTTCAGTGCGTTCACATCGTTATTGTCGGATAAGAGTTCGAGCGCTTGCTGGCAGTTTTGCGCTAATTCACCGCTATTAGACAGGCGTTTATGTTCTATCTCGAGCTCTGTAAATTCTTCTTCGCCAATCGCGAGCTCATTGAGTTCTTTGATTTGATATTCGAGCAGTTGTAACTGAGCTTGGTTGGTTTCACTATTCTCTTTGACTTGTTGGAGTTCATTGCGAGCTAAGCGCCATTGCTGATAAGCATCGCGGGTTTTCGTAATAAGAGAGTGATGACCCGCATATTGATCAAGCATCGACATTTGATGCTCTGGCTTTAATAATTGCTGATGCGCATGTTGACCATGAATATTAATCAGCAGTTGACCAAGGGCCTTTAGTTGGGCAAGTGGAACAGGACTGCCATTAATGAAAGCTCGTGAGCGACCTTCGCGGGTGATCACTCGGCGTAATATACATTCGTTGCCATCGAGTAATTCATTGTCTTCTAACCAGCGAGAAGCATGAAGATTATTTTCTAATAAAAATGCTGCGCAAACTTCCGTTCTTTCTTCACCTTGACGTACCATGCTTGCTTCAGCACGGCCTCCAAGGCATAGCCCAAGAGCATCAATAGCAATGGATTTACCTGCGCCGGTTTCTCCAGTAATGGTGGTCATCCCTTGAGATAACTCTAACTGTAATGACTTAACGATAGCAAAATTATTGACACTTAGATGTGCTAGCATGTTCTCACCCTGTATATAATAACAATACTGTATAAGTAATCAGTATATACTGTTTACTTATACAGTAAAGAAGGTGAGTGAAATTTATTCTATTTTGCGATTAATATGGGATTGCTGTCTCTAAAAGAGTTTGTTTGACCACCCGAGTTTATTCCGTAGAACATGGTAATAACTGTAGTTTTCAGGGTGAACCAAATGCAGGCTATTTGGACTTTGATATACATGAACTTCATCTCCCGGAGTCACAGGAAGAGAGACTTGACCATCACAACTCACTTGTTGAATACCCGGGTTATCAGGAGAAACTACTAACTTGATTCGCTTGTTTCCGTCTACCACTAATGGTCGACAAGATAAGGTGTGTGGAAACATAGGAACCAATGACAGCGCGTTTAAGCTAGGGGAAAGAATCGGGCCGCCACCAGATAGCGAATAGGCCGTTGAACCGGTTGGTGTGGAAACAATGATGCCGTCAGAGCGTTGAGAGAATGCGAATACATCATCAATATAGACTTCGAATTCGATCATTCGAGCTATTTGGCCGGGGTGCAATACCGCTTCATTGAGTGCTGTATTATGACTTTTCACCTCGCCGTGACGATGAACTTCGGCTTCGAGAAGAAAACGTTGCTCATCGGTATACTTCCCTGAGAGAACCAACGAGAGCTCGTGATGAAATTCCTCAGGATTTAAATCGGTAAGAAAGCCTAAGTTACCGCGGTTAACGCCAATAACTTTCACATTAAAACGAGATAACACACGAGCAGCGCCAAGCATGTTACCATCACCGCCAACCACGATGGCAAGATCGGCTTTTTCTGCTAATTCGAGTAAGGGTGTAAAATGATCTTGAGGAATATTGTTGAGTAAGCCTTGTAATCGTTCATCGATAATAACCTCGTACCCTTGTTCGGTTAGATAGTCATATAATTCATTATGAGTTTGAATTGCGACTTTATTACGGGGTTTGCCAATAATGGCGATAACGTTGAAGGCTTTTTTCATAGTTTTTCCAATCAAGTCGGCTTGAATCGAGAGTCATCGCCCCCATAATAAAGGCAAGTTATGCTTTAAAGCGAATTTTTATGTGTTTCGTGTAAAATAATTTTGAAATACTAGACACAAAAAAGAACATGCAACTCTGGAGATATCATGAGCAACGAAGAAAACAAAATCAAAGATGAAGAACTACAGCAAGACGCCGTGGAGCAAGAGCAAGCAGAGGCCGACGTTGTTGGTAGTGACGCTGATATCGATTGGAATGAAAGCGAAGAACTAGAGCTCGACGAGCAAGCGAATAAGATTGCTCAACTGGAAGCTGCCCTGCTGTCTAGTGAAGCAAAAGTAAAAGATCAACAAGAAGGCGTGTTGCGTGCGAAAGCGGAAGTCGAAAATATGCGCCGCCGTAGCGAACAAGAAATTGATAAAGCGCGTAAATACGCATTAGGTCGCTTTGCAGAAGAGTTGTTGCCAGTTATTGATAATCTAGAGCGCGCAATTCAAGCCGCAGACGGTGAAAACGAGGTGATTAAGCCTATTTTAGAAGGTATTGAGCTAACGCATAAAACGTTTGTTGATACGATTGCTAAATTCGGTTTAGCCGTGATTAACCCAGAAGGCGAAGCGTTCAACCCTGAATACCATCAAGCGATGTCGATTCAAGAAAGCCCTGATCATGAACCCAATACGGTTATGTTTGTGATGCAAAAAGGTTATGAATTGAATGGTCGAGTGATTCGCCCTGCAATGGTTATGGTATCGAAATAATCTTTCGCCTAGCAAACTAGATAGAGAGTGATAACGGCTCTATTTTGCTCATATAGACAAATCCCCGAACCTAATTGGTTCGGGGATTTTTTATTTGGATTATGGGGTAATGCTAGCCGTTATTTGAATTTGAATGCTGAATCAATTTTCTGAGAAGCGTTACCAGCGTGGCAAGCTCTGATTCATCGAGACCACTTAACTCTCGTTGCTCACACTCGAGTTTTTGTTTGTGAATTGATTCGATTGTCTCAAGTCCTTTCTGAGTAAGGTGAACCAGCTTACTTCTACCATCTTCAGGGTTGTCGATGCGATCAATCAGTCCTAATTTACCCAGTCTATCGATTACTTTACTTACTCCACCTGCCGTGAATAGCATGGCGCTATTGATCTCTTTTGCAGTCAAAGTAAAAGAAGGCTTATTTGAGTGAAGGGCGGTGAGTACCAACCACTCAGAAAACTGCACGCCATAAGGATTAAGAACCTGAATAAAACTGGTTTTTAGAGTTTCATGCACCGAACGAATCAGCAGATCGACCGGAGGAGCCGACGAGTCACTGTTATACCAACTTCGTTCAGCAAAAAGGGTTTCAATTTTATTCTTCTTTGGCTTCATACATTTCCTTATTTTCGAACAGCAATAGTAGCCTTTATTCTTAAGTCATCTCAAGTTGAAGTTTTTATCCGAAGGCTATTTAACCACTAAGAACGACCAAAATTAATAACAAAAATCAGCCCACATTTTGATTAGGATCAATGCCTTAATATTCATGGTAAAGAGCGGCGTTCTCTCCTGTGTTTTGGCTCACAACTTGACTAAATATAAAACAAATTGACCAAAAGATATATATGTTCCATGGAAACTATATAGTATCCTTGGAACATAGTTTGTTAATCTTGTTTATCCATGGTGATGCCTCATTGCCCACTTGATATGAACTCGATTGAGCGCAGAACTGCAAGATTTTCCCTGCTGGGAACAATGTCATTATTAAATCAAATTGGAGTAAATCATGAGAAATATCGCACGCTTTGTCGTAGATACCCATTGTCATATTACGTCTCTCTATCAGCCTGCAACTCAAGAAGGTTGGGACAGTGTCGACAATCACGAATGGAATGGTCTTTCGCAAGAGATCGCTTGTTTCGATAACAGCCCGTTAACTTTGTACGATATGGAGCGCTACGGTGTTGATATGGCGGTTTTATTGCCAAGTATTCCAGGTACGACAAACGCTTCTCAAGCAAAATTAGTTAAGCGATTCCCTGATAAATTCCGTGCGTGTTGTTGTGATCAAGAAGAAGTATTGAAAGCAATTCGCGGCGAAAAACAGTACAGCTTCAAAGATGCAATGACTGAAGTGGAAACGGCTCTAAAAACGAACATGTTTGTTGGTATCGGTGAATTTGCACCGGGTTCTTCTGCTTACCACCGTCAGCTACCTGGTTTTGAAGGTAACGTTTCATTTGAAAAGCGCTTTGAAGAGTGGTGTGCGATTGCAGAACTCGCCATTAAATACGATGTACCTGTAATTAACCATGACCAGTTTATTCATTTTAAAGACTGGAAAAACGTTGATATGTTGCGCAAAGTTGCAGAGACTTTCCCAACTCTTAAATTGATTCAATCTCACGGTTGTGTTGAAGATGAAAACGTCCGTGGTATGGAAGCTATCCGTGAAATGTATGAAATTGTTGGTAGCATCAAGAACATTTACATGGAAACCGGTGGTTGGGGTGTTGAACAGTTCCGCATCGCATTTGAAGCTGGTGTTACTGCTAACCAATTAATGTGGGGTCACGATTACGGTAACGTTCCTCAACATATTGTTACTAAGAAGATTGAACAGTATGGACCTAAAGTTAAAGAGCTAGAGTATCGTGATACCTTCTCAATGATGTGTTTTGGCTACGAAGGTTGGCCAGCTGTTCCTACTTATCAGCCAGATTTCTATGGTTGGGGTATGCGCACTATCGACCGTGTTGGTGACTTCATCACTCAAGATGAGATCAACATGATTATGGGTGGTACTGCCGCTAAGCTTTACAAACTACCAGTACCATTCCCTCGCATGTTCCCTGAAGGTCGTCCTGATATCTTTGGTGATAAGTGTGCTGAGAGTGTTCCATTCTTACCAGATGATCAGATCAAGTACCCTGAAGATGTTCGTATGTCGAATTCATCGTTTAACATGACGAAGAAAGAAGCGAAGATTTAATTTTTTCAGGACAGCTAATTAAAAAAGGTCTAGCGTGATGCTAGACCTTTTTTTTGGCTGTTAAACTGCCTTAGCTAACGTTCGGCTATTTCGATATTCCAGCAACACAAAGACAAAGATAAGTCCTATCGTGATTAAGCGGAATGGATTCGGAAGCAATAATGTCGTTAATGCTAACCCAAGTAGAGCAATGCGTTTTGGCTGCGATAGCGCTTTGAATAAATAGCCTTCAATTGCACCGGCAAATGAAACAATCAGTGCCACACAAGCAACAATCGATTCAATGAACTCAAACGATGACTCATTTTGGCTCCAAATCAAGCCTGAGAAAGCCATCATCGCTGGAATCAAAAAGAACCCTTGCGCCAGTTTAAACGCTTGTACCGACGATTTCATCGGCGAGGCATTGGCTATCCCAGCTCCAGCAAAGGCTGCGAGAGCAATTGGAGGGGTGACGTTTGAGGTTTGCGATAGCCAAAATACAATCATATGTGCAGTGAGTAACGGTACATTGAGATCCATCAAAGCCGGAACCGCCATAACGGAAAGAACAATATAGGCCGCGGTTACGGGAAGTCCCATACCTAAGATTACCGCTGCAAAGGCGATAAATAACATTGCTGACCATAAATGCCCACCGGATAGCGTGGTAAGGAACTGAGTGAACTGTAAGCCAATTCCTGTTTGTCCAACCACACCAACCACGATTCCTGCTGTTGCACATGCGATAGAAATGGGTAACGCAAGAATTGCTCCTTCTTTCATACCTTGAAGCACTAAAGCGAAAGTCATTTTACTGCCTTTTCGAGAAACTGCGGCAAGCAATATAGCAGCACACCCAGCAATACCGACCAATATAGGTGAGTAGGCCATAACAAGGAGTATTGTGATCATCACGAGAGGCAGTAAGTAGTGCCAACCTTGTTTCAAGATAACGCTGATTTTTTCTGTTTCGCTCATGCCTTGAAGGTTAAGTTTGCAAGCCATTAAATGGACATACAGTAAAGTACAACCAAAATAGAGAATCGCTGGAGCGATCGAAACGAGAATAATCTCGCTATATGGAATACCTGTGAACTGAGCCATAACAAAAGCACCGGCACCCATAACAGGAGGCATAATTTGACCACCTGTTGAGGCTGCCGCTTCAATACCAGCGGCTTGCTCTGGTTTATAACCCAGCTTTTTCATCATTGGAATGGTGAGTGAGCCTGTCGTTACGGTATTCGCAATGGCTGAACCTGAAATAGAGCCTAAAGCTGCCGACGCAAGAACACTTGCCTTTGCTGGGCCGCCACGAGACTTTCCTGCAATCGCAAAAGCACTATCAATAAAGAACTGACCTGCGCCCGTGACTTGGAGAAATGCACCAAATAGAACAAAAATAAAGACTACACCGGCGGCGATAGCAAGCGGTGCACCAAACACTCCATTGGTCGAGAAAATATGGAAACGGACCATTTCTTCAATGGAAAACCCTTTGCTGGCAAAGGAAGCAGGTAAGACATCACCAAACAGTGCATAACAAAGGAATATTAATGCAACGCCTACCATAATCATTCCAACGGAGCGTCGGGTCGCTTCTAGCAACACAACCATCAGTATCAAACCTGCTAGTTGGTCTTGGGCTTGCAATCCGTCGAGGAGGAAACTGATATCGTCGTAGTCAAATTGAACGACGCGGTAAGCTGCCCAGCATGTTGCCACGATTAAAATTAAATCAACAGATCGAGCTAAAAAGTAAAAGAATGAACTATTGCGATTAGGCCCTACGAGAGGAAACGCGAGAAAAATAAGGACCAAAACCCAACCTAAGTGAGCGGGGCGAAAAACCGTTGCGGAGAGATCGGCCGTGATGCCTTGCCAAATTTGAAATACAGTTAGTGCCACTGCAACCAAACTGACGATCCAGGTAATGAGATCCGTCAGTTTTTCTTGACTGGATGAAACTTGAGTCATGCAAAACTCCATTTTGCTTACGTACTAATTTTGCCTATGTACTCATTCGCCGATGTACATAAGAGAAGAACAGCGCTTACATCAATGTAAACGCTGGGGGTTGTTAGCTTGTATAAGATGGGAGGAGAATGTCCTCCCAGTTAACTTAATATACAACTTATGGGTTACTTTGCTTGTTCGTCAAAATATTTTTGAGCGCCAGGGTGAAGTGGAACACCAGACAGCTTGTTCATGTTTTCCACAGTAGTAAAGCGTGCGACACCAACGGCTTGACGTACTTGATCGATATTTTCGAATGCCGTCTTCGTGAGGTTATAAGCCATTTCATCGCTCATTTTTTCACTCGCAACTAAGACGTTCCAAACTGCAGGCGCATTAAACGCAGGAACGTTTTTGTAGCTATCTGCCGGTGCTTCAATTTTTTGATACGCTGGCGTTTGTTCAGTGATTGTGGCGATTTCTTCGTCGCTAAACGATAAAATGCGGATATCTCTTGTTAATGCAAGTTCAGTGATAGCACCAACACCTAAGCTACCTACGATAACGCCTGCATCAATTTGACCATTTGCAATCGCACTGGTTGTTGCCGTGTAATTCAATGACTGCGCTTCGATATCATCTTCATTAATTCCAAGAGCAGATAAAATGGTCTGTGCACTTACTCGAGTACCTGACCCCGGTGCGCCTAATGATACTTTCTTACCTTTTAGCTGTGATACAGACTGAACATCTGAATCTGCCGGAACAATGAATTGAACCACATTCGGGTAAAGAGCAAATAGAACATTTGCTGGCATTTGGCGTGGGAAAGGTTTAATACCATTGTGGGCTTTTTGTACTACGTTACCCATTGCAATTCCAACCAGCTGTTTTTCGGAAGAAACTTTGATGATGTTCTCTACCGATGCTGCGGTAACTTCGGCGCGCATAGTAAAACCAGGGATATTCTCATTCCAAATTTTGGCTAGTGTTCCGCCAAATGGATAGTAAGTGCCGCTTTGACTTCCAGTTCCTATGGTGTAGTTATCAGCGATGGCTGTCGCTGGAAGGGTCAAGCCTAGGCTAAGCACGATAAGTGCATGTTTTACAACCTTGTACATAGTAGAACTCCATTAGTGTTTATTGTTCCGATTGATGAGTGACAGAGTGCCGAATACCAAATTCCATTTACGCCCAATTTTTAGTTAACCACCCTTGATATAACAAAGATGGAAAATAGTGATGTTAAAGAAGGTTATTGATTGGCTTTGTTATTGATAATATTGAAATTAATAGTTAAGGCACTCGCTTTTTGTACCACAACTTGGCGTAAAGTAAGAAATGTGTTGTTCGCACTTTTACAAAATAGTCTTTAATTGGTTGCAAAAATAGTGTGGTTGAAGGCTGTGTTCATTACTAATGAAAAGAGATGTCCTGTTAAGTATAAAAGTTGATTTGACTTTAACTTTTTGAATTTAAATACCTTTGTCGACATTCAAATTATTACTTAAAGCCTTACTGGCGTGAGGTTATTGCCTGTTTAGGCTTTTCCTCTCGTAGGCGTTTATTTGCTTAATTTTTGGGAAAATAAAATGGATTTTTTTTCGTTTTACCCTTGAAAAGGGTTTTTATGCCCTTATCTATGGGGCATAGAGAAGCAAACATCGTTTGTTAATCAAAGAGAATAAGGGTTGATACCTTGTTCTCCAGCCCCCAAATCGGGGATATGCAAAACGAACATAGAATTAATTCGGAGATAGCCTGATGGGTAAGATCATTGGTATTGACTTAGGTACTACAAACTCATGTGTTGCTGTATTAGACGGTGACAAACCTCGCGTAATTGAAAATGCAGAAGGGGAACGTACCACTCCTTCTATCATCGGTTATACCGATGGTGAGATCTTGGTGGGTCAACCAGCAAAACGTCAAGCTGTAACTAACCCAGAAAATACGCTTTTTGCGATTAAGCGTTTAATCGGGCGTCGCTTTGAAGACGAAGAAGTACAGCGTGATATCTCAATCATGCCTTACAAAATTGTAAAAGCAGACAATGGCGATGCATGGGTTGAAGTAAAAGACCAAAAATTAGCAGCGCCACAAATTTCTGCTGAAATCTTGAAAAAGATGAAAAAAACAGCTGAAGACTTTCTTGGTGAAGAAGTAACAGGTGCTGTTATCACTGTTCCTGCTTACTTTAACGATGCTCAACGTCAAGCAACCAAAGATGCTGGTCGTATTGCTGGTTTAGAAGTTAAACGTATTATCAATGAACCAACCGCTGCTGCTCTAGCATATGGCCTAGACAAGAAAGGTGGCGATCGCACTATCGCAGTTTATGACCTTGGTGGTGGTACATTTGATATCTCAATCATTGAAATTGACGAAGTAGATGGCGAGAAGACTTTCGAAGTACTTGCAACTAACGGTGATACTCACCTAGGTGGTGAAGACTTTGATACTCGTTTAATCAACTACTTAGTAGACGAATTTAAGAAAGACCAAGGTATCAACCTAAAAACAGATCCTTTGGCAATGCAACGCCTAAAAGAAGGTGCTGAGAAAGCGAAAATTGAACTTTCTTCAACTCAATCTACTGATGTGAATCTACCGTACATCACTGCAGATGCAACAGGTCCTAAACACCTAAACATCAAAGTATCTCGTGCGAAACTAGAATCACTTGTTGAAGATTTGGTTCAACGTTCTCTTGAGCCTATGAAAGTGGCACTTGCTGATTCAGGCCTAGCGGTAAGCGAAATTACTGATGTAATCCTTGTTGGTGGTCAGACTCGTATGCCTATGGTTCAATCTAAAGTGGCTGAGTTCTTCGGTAAAGAAGCACGTAAAGATGTAAACCCTGATGAAGCGGTAGCTGTTGGTGCTGCAGTTCAAGGTGGTGTTCTTGCGGGTGACGTTACTGATGTACTACTTCTTGATGTTACTCCTCTATCTCTTGGTATCGAGACGATGGGTGGCGTAATGACTAAGCTTATCGAGAAAAACACGACTATCCCAACGAAAGCGAACCAAGTGTTCTCTACCGCTGAAGATAATCAAAATGCAGTAACGATTCACGTACTTCAAGGTGAGCGTAAGCAAGCGACATATAACAAGTCTCTTGGTCAGTTCAACTTAGAAGGCATTCAAGCGGCTCCTCGTGGAATGCCACAGATTGAAGTAACGTTTGACCTTGATGCCGATGGTATCTTGCATGTTGGCGCGAAAGATAAGCAAACTGGTAAAGAGCAAAAAATCACTATCCAAGCGTCTGGTGGTCTAAGCGACGAAGATATCGAGAAAATGGTTCAAGAAGCGGAAGCGAACAAAGAAGCAGACAAAATGTTTGAAGAACTTGCTTCTGCACGTAACCAAGCAGACCAAATCGTTCACTCTACTCGTAAGCAAATTGAAGAAGCGGGTGACGCACTTCCTGCCGACGAGAAAGAGAAAATTGAAGCTGCAGTTACTGAGCTAGAAACGGCACGTAAAGGTGACGACAAAGCAGAAATCGATGCTAAGACTCAGTCTCTTATGGAAGCGTCTAAAGTGTTGATGGAAATCGCACAGCAAAAAGCTCAAGCGGCTCAAGCTGAAGAGGGTGCTGAAGAGCAACCAACATCAGCTGATGAGGACGTCGTTGATGCTGAATTTGAAGAGGTTAAAGAAGACAAGAAATAATCGTTGAATACTTTTCATCGATTAACTTGTTAACCTTTTTAGGTGTTTGCGGGCGTTTGAGGAAACTCTAACGCCCGTTCATTTGTCCAAACGTTTCGATTTAGATAAATCGTTTTTTGATTAAGAGATAGACGGATTTTCTAAATCGATACATTTTGTAAGCGACGCTAGGTCGTTTAGCAGTAGATAAAAGTGGTGACGACGACTATGTCAAAACGTGATTATTACGAAGTATTAGGTGTAGCTAAAGACGCTTCTGAGCGTGATGTTAAGAAGGCGTATAAGCGCCTGGCGATGAAGTATCACCCAGACCGTAACCCTGATGATGATTCAGCAGAAGCGAAATTCAAAGAAGTAAAAGAAGCCTATGAGATCTTACTCGATCCGCAAAAGAAAGCGGCATACGATCAGTATGGTCATGCGGCATTCTCTCAAAATGGCGGCGGTGGTTACGGCGGTGGCGGTGGCGCTGATTTTGGCGATATTTTTGGTGACGTATTCGGCGATATCTTTGGTGGTGGCCGACGAGGTGGTGGCCAAGCTCGAGCTCAACGTGGTGCCGACCTTCGATATAACATGGAACTGAGTCTTGAAGATGCGGTTCGTGGTTGTTCAAAAGAAATTGAAATTCCAACCTTAGTTCATTGTGATAGCTGTAATGGAACAGGTGCGAAGAAAGGTACATCTGCAGATACCTGTGGAACCTGTCATGGGCACGGCCAAGTACAGATGCGTCAGGGCTTCTTTGCTGTTCAGCAAACTTGTCCAACTTGTAATGGCAAAGGTAAGATCATCAAGAACCCTTGTAATGAGTGTCATGGTCAAGGGCGTAAGAAGAAGAGTAAAACTCTTAACGTTAAGATTCCGGCTGGCGTTGATACTGGCGACCGTATTCGTTTGTCTGGTGAAGGTGAAGCAGGGGATATGGGAGCACCAGCGGGTGACCTATATGTTCAAGTTCATGTGAAAGAGCACCATATTTTCGAACGAGATGGCAACAACTTGTACTGTGAAGTTCCAGTGAGCTTTGCACTCGCCGCTCTTGGTGGCAATGTTGAAGTTCCGACATTGGATGGCCGTGTTAACTTAAAAGTTCCAGAAGAAACCCAAACTGGCCGCATGTTCCGCATGCGTGGTAAGGGTGTGAAAGGGGTACGCGGTGGTGCAATGGGCGATCTCATTGTTAAGCTATTGGTTGAGACACCTGTGAAATTAAGCTCTCGTCAAAAAGAACTATTGCGTGAATTTGAAGAGTCATGTGGTGGCGAAGCGGCAGGTAAGCATAGCCCTAAATCAGAAGGGTTTTTTAGCGGTGTTAAGAAGTTTTTTGATGACTTAACTAGCTAATTTGAATTGAACTGTCATTCAAATTTTAAGGTCTGCATTATGCAGGCCTTTTTGTTTTTAAATGCTTTTTTCAACTAAATCAGTATCCACCTAATCGACCACCAAATGCGAGAGCAATCACCCAGTCATGAAATGTACAGTCGTGATGTTTTACATTTGTTTTAGAGACATCTTTTCACCCTAATTCCCTCTATTTGTTCTTTATTAGCTTGCTACTCTGGATTTAGTTTTCTGTTTTTTATGGGGGGAGTGTTATCAGTCATTATCTAATAACGAGCCATAAAAAAGGTCATAAAAAGAATGGCTTTACTTTGATTGAAGTGTTGACCGTTATGGCGGTCATCATGACTTCTTTGTACGCCGCAATTCCGCAGATGGCACCAAGTCTTGAAGTTGAAAAGGTCGCATCGACGGCGCGAGATGTGATGCAGTTTATTGATGATGCTAAGTCATTGGCACGGATGCGCAATCAAGCGTTATGGATAGAAGTTTATGAAGGTAGTGCAGACTCAAGCTCACGCTGGTATTTACGCTTGCGAACGTCAACTGATACGACAACGATGGGTAACGTTCTTCAGCAACTAGTAGGAGAGCATTCTTTAAAACTTGATTCAGGGTACCTCAACGATAAGATCTTGATTGATGGGCTGAAAGGAAAGGTCAGTAATGGTTCCTTAAAGTTCAGCAGTGCCTCATCTAACAGCCCTGTTTTAAAAGTGATTACGTCGTATGGTGCTGGGAGAATCCGATTGTGTTCGCTAGAGGAGAAGCTGGATGGCATTCCATTATGTTAGACGACAGCGAGGGTTGACATTAATCGAACTACTCATTGGTTTATCTTTGGGTAGTATCGTGATTCTATGCGGATTTTATATATTAATGAATAGCTTACATACTTCAAGGCAACTAGATCAAGTAACATTAGTAGCACGAAAATTGAATGACACTCATCAACTTATGTATCAAGAATTACGGCGTGCCGGGCATCAAATTAACCAGCCATTGGCTATTCATTTTAGTGATAGCGATAACGTCATCGATGTTAGAGAGAGTGGAGCGCAACTTGGTATGGTTTACCAAGTAGAACCATCTGGTGATGAAGCGTTTCGAAACTTGGTTTTCCTTTATGATTCATCCAATAAGAATATAAAGCTGTGTGATAAGTTTACCAGTGCGCCCCTTAGTACCGAGAGTGCAGTAGAATCAACACGTTCAGCGCCGTGTTTTACGCTTTTTGATCGTAAACAGATTAAAGCCGATAGCTTTAAAGCTGATATATTAACGTTGAATAGTGATGGTACACGGAGCCAAGTTGTTAGTGTTGAACTCACTCTATCATCGGTGATGGATAATACGGTGAGTCAGAGTTTATCGTTTCAAGTGACGATTAGGAGTTGGATGTGAAAAGCGTTCGCGGTTACACGACTCTGCTGTTAACTACCGTTGTTTTGCTGATTATTTTGGTTGTCACCATGAGTACTTCTCGAAGCATGTATCAGTATCTGCGCATCGTCGAGCATAGAATTACGACAATGCAGCAAGACTGGGAAGTGGAAGGGGCGATTGAGTGTGTGTTTGCTAAGTCTCGAATTGGCCACTTATTTCCACTGGATGTAAAAGAGTGCACCGATGGCGTGGATACTCTTGATGTAACAGGGCAAGTCGTCAGAAAAATTAAGGCAACGAATGGTTTTTCGACGCTAACTCGACATTTTAGTTTACCTTCTGCAGATAGTTTTGGCGCAATCAAAACCAGCGCAAATTTGGTGCTAACCGATAAATCGACTTTTGCTCCCGATCCCGGCGAGCTAAATGAAGATCTAGATTGGGAGTGTATTTCAGTTCGGTATCGGCATGACTTTTCGGCCTCTTCTATCACGACGTTACACCCTTATGAATTAGGGCTTTTACCTTATCAAGGCTTCCCTGAGAGCAGTGTTCGACAGCAGCGCTGCACCGATAGTCATCATAGCGTTGACCGTACTATAAGCAATGCAAAGAGTGATTTCTATCATGATAGCGAACTCAACCCATTTGAGGACTTATTTGGTGTATCAGAATCAAATTGGTTTAATGTATTTTCTAATACAGCCGTCGGTCGAGTTCCTCACTCGCTAGACAGTCACAATGTTCTATCGGTTTCATCTGCCGAAAAGCTACCAATCGCTCAAATGAATACCCATTGTGCCAGTGATATTGAAGCTCGTATCAACCAAGGAAAAGACCTTATCTGGGTCTATGGCGGCTGTGAACTAAACGAAAGTGATGTCTCTCAAATCAGCGACGCCATTGAAAATCAATTTACTGACTCTGGAATTATCTTAGTGGTTCATAACGGGATCTTAGCGGTCGAAAGTCAGCAAACTTTTCCTGGACTGGTTATGCAATTCACGTCACCAGGTAGTACATTTTCAACCGCTTTGGATTGGGCATCGACTCAAGTAAATCAAGATATTATCGATTTTATGGCACACTCCTCCAATCCTGACTTAATCGGGCCGGATCAGATTAGTTATTTTCAAGTGGGGCGGTTCAATCCTGTGGGTGGTTTAGTCCTAAGTTCCAACAATACTTATGCGGTTATTAAAGGCCAACTGCATTTTCAATATCAGCGAGATCTGATTGCAAGGCCTTTAGCTCATATCCGCCCTGTTGGTTGGGTATTTGGTTCATGGGGAGATGAATATGCCACCAGTGAATAGATATAGACCTCGCTCCAGTTACGGTGTTGCCTTACTTGAAGTTGTTGTTTCACTGATGTTATTGAGTCTTGTTGTGGTAGGGCTAATTCAAGTTGAACAGGGTTTATTGGTTAAATTTGAACACGGCCAGTATAAAATGAAAGCCGCTAACCATATCGATAATTATTTTGAATCTCTGCGAACACGTGGCGCCAATTCAGAAATATCAGAAGCCGCGGTTATCGATTTTGACACCGGTATTGGTTCAAAAACAATATCCTATCCTGATGGTATTGAGCTCGAAAGCAAAGTGATTGAGCTATTGGTTGCAGGTAACGTCAAGAAAGTTGAGGCGACAGGACGCTGGCAATTAAGCAGCGGTGAAACTGGCTCAATATCCGCGACAACCATGATCGCGAAATACAGTGAGTTTGATTAACACTATTCAACATACGATAAAATGAATAGCCGATGAGTACCTTGACCATTATTATAGTGGTTGTGTTTTAAATAGTGACCCAACAAATTGAGAGAGAACATAGTGTCTACAGAGTGTAAAGCGACAGAAGATATCCGTTTTATGCAGCGCGCATTAGAGCTAGCACACCAAGCTGAATTGGAAGGTGAAGTTCCAGTTGGCGCCTTGCTAGTGAAAGATGGCAAGGTGATTGCCGAAGGGTGGAATCAGTCGATCTCAAAGCATGATGCGACAGCGCACGCTGAAATTGATGTGTTGCGCAAAGCTGGACGTGTTCTGGAAAATTATCGTCTAACAGATACCACTCTCTATGTTACCTTGGAGCCTTGTCCAATGTGCGCTGGAGCCTTGCTTCATGGGCGGGTTAAACGCATTGTGTATGGTGCTCCAGACCTAAAAGCAGGCGCGGCAGGAACCGTGATTAACTTGTTTGGTAGTGAGGCTAGTTACCACCATGCTGATATTGTGGGAGGAGTTCTAGAGCAAGAATGCCGAGCGCAACTGCAGGCGTTTTTTAAGCGCCGGCGTAAAGAGAAAAAAGAACAAAAACGTCAGGTCAGAGCGACAACCAACAGCGATGAAAGTAGTAATGAATCCTAGCCATTTTAACTTTGGCTAGGATCATAAGTTCAATTCTCGTCTCTTATTTTGAGTTTTCTGAAGCGGTGCTTTTAGCTTCTTCTTTTGTTTCTTCAACTTTGTCTTGTACTTTTTCTACGGCTTCTTTTTTTTCAGCTTTCTTCGAGTCTGTTTGTGCTGCCGCTTTTTTAGTTGCACTGTCCTTAGTTGCCTTAGCTGTTTTATCTGTTATCTCTTTTTTCTTTGTTTTTTGAGTTGCTTCTGATTTGGGCTTACTAGCATCGGTTGATGCTTTGCTCTCTTTAGCTTTCTCTTCTTTTTCTTGTGACTCAGATGCAGCCGAATCATCTGGGGCTGTAGATGTGCTCTCTGTTTCATTTGTGACTAATGTAACAGAAGCATCTTTCGGGACACTCGTTGCATAAAATGGCGCTACGACAGGAATAACGGCGATATCGTCGGTGTTATTGTCACTGTTACTTTTTTGCTTCTCATCAATATGACCAATAATACTTTGGTAATAGCGACGAATGTTTTCGACATAAGAGAGTGCTTCATCACCCCGAGCAAACCCATATTTCGTTGTGCTGTAATATTTCTTTTTTCGCAAAAGTGGTAAACGTTCTTTTACATCGTTCCATGCATTCGGATCGCCACCCAGTTCCTTAGTTAATTTACGTGCGTCAATCACATGTCCGAGTCCCATATTATATGACGCGAGAGCAAACCACGTTTTTTCGTGATGAGGAACTGAGTCAGGAATCGCTTTAAACATACGGCGGAAATAAGCAACACCACCACGTATTGATTGCTCTGGGTCGAGTCTATCGTCAACACCGACACTTTTCGCTGTAGGAAGTGTCAACATCATAAGGCCTCGAACACCGGTGGGCGATTTTGCTTTGGGATCCCAATGAGATTCTTGATACCCAATTGCTGCAATAAGGCGCCAATCAAATTCATCTGAATACTTTTGGAATAAATCTTGCCATTCTTCAAGTGTTGAATCGAGTGCCCGAATAAAGGCTCTGGTATCAACATAATCAAATGTCCCAATATGCCCAATGTATTTTTCCTCAAGAGAAGCGAGAGAACCTGATTGCTTTAGCTGCCCAAAAAACTCAACCATCATTGCATAAAGGCTTTCATCATCTGACCGACGGATAAACCAAGAAACTGACTGATCTTCGGTTAATTCAAATGCAGGCGCGATGTCAGGGTGTACGCGTTGAGCCAGAGAAATTTCAACAGAGTCTGCCATGGTATAACGCAATGTTCCCAATGAGACTTGCTTTAAAAGATCGTTAACATCGGCGTTACGATCTAGGGCATAACTCAGTTCTGGGTTGCTTTGATGTAATGGCTCTAAGGTCTGTTGAAAATGGCTATTTTCTACGATGCGAAAGATGTCTTTCAATTTATGAGATTCAGCTAATGACTCTTTCTGGATTTTTATAAGGTCGGCCATATTCCGTGGTCTTAATGTGCCTTTTTTATACACCAATTGCTGACTGACATAGTAATAAGCAGGGCCGGGTCTAAATTCCTTGATTCGCTCCGGTGTTTGAATTTGTCCAGCGGCAACGAGATCAATTTCATCATTTTTTAATGCAGGAAAGAGCGAAGAGACTCGATAGATTGGCGTGATTTCAAGTTTAACGCCTAGTTGATTAGCAAACTCACGCGCTAATTCGTAATCTAAACCCGAAGGACCATCGGGACTGATAAAATAAGAGAGTTGATTGTTCAGAGTCCCGACTCGTAATACGCCACGATCTCGTATTTTATCGAGTTCACTTTTGGGCTTTGAGTCAATTTGACACCCTGCTAGAAGCGTGACAATCCCTGCGAGTACAACGAATTTTCTCGCATAGTTTCGAACTATTTTTGTCATCAATTAGTCATCTCGAGGTTAGATTATTATTTTTCAGTATAGAGTCATTCTACTGACAACTATATCTTCGAGCAAATAAAGCTGAAAAACTCGATTTACGTACTGATATTCTGTTGCCACTGTTTTCAAAAAAAATGACGCAAACGGTTGCGTTGGGTGTTACATCACACTCGCAATTCCTTTATAATGCGCCCCAAATCCGAGATGAGATTGGAATGAAGCCTTGGCTGCCGTTAAAGTCATTCCAATGTCACCTTAATCAACATTAAATAGAGACCTAAGCACATGAGAATTTTGCGCGGTTCCCCAGCTCTTTCAGAGTTTCGTATTAACAAACTTCTTGAACTTTGTCGTGAACAAAGCTTACCCGTTACTGGTATCTATGCAGAATTTATGCATTTTGCCGATCTTACGGCTGAGCTTACTAGTCAAGAGTTAGACAAGCTTGAAAAGTTACTGACTTATGGACCGAAGATTGAAAGCCATCAACCAGAAGGTTTACTGCTTCTTGCGACACCGCGTCCTGGGACTATTTCCCCTTGGTCTTCTAAATCATCTGATATCGCTCACAATTGTGGCTTGGCTAGTGTAAAGCGTCTAGAACGTGGTACTGCTTACTATATAGAAAGTGCTTCTGAGTTAACTCAAGCGCAAGTTGAAGCGGTAAAAGCCTTAATTCATGACCGTATGATGGAAACCGTGTTTACGGATATGGAAGCAGCATCGGCACTGTTTACCGTTGCAGAGCCTGCGCCGTTTACACCAGTGGATATTCTTGCCGGTGGCCGTGAAGCACTTGAAGAAGCGAACGTCGCTTTGGGTTTGGCGCTTGCTGAAGATGAAATTGATTATCTTGTGACCAGCTTTACAACTTTAGGTCGTAACCCTACCGATATTGAGTTGATGATGTTTGCTCAAGCGAACTCAGAGCACTGTCGACATAAAATCTTTAATGCAGATTGGACGATAGACGGTGTCGACCAGCCAAAATCGCTATTTAAGATGATTAAGAATACGTTCGAAAATACGCCAGATTATGTGTTGTCTGCGTATAAAGATAATGCAGCTGTTATGACTGGTTCGAAAGTTGGGCGCTTCTTTGCTGACCCTGATTCTCGTCAATATACTTATCATCAAGAGCCAGCCCATATCTTGATGAAGGTGGAAACACATAACCACCCAACAGCGATCTCTCCATGGCCAGGTGCTGCGACCGGTAGTGGTGGTGAAATTCGTGACGAAGGCGCAACCGGAATTGGTGGTAAACCGAAAGCAGGTTTGGTTGGATTCTCTGTATCGAACTTGCGTATTCCTGGATTTGAACAACCATGGGAAACTGATTTTGGTAAACCCGGTCGAATCGTCAATGCGTTAGACATTATGCTGGAAGGGCCATTAGGTGGCGCTGCATTTAACAACGAATTTGGTCGTCCTAACTTGCTTGGTTATTTCCGTACTTACGAAGAAAAAGTCACCTCACATGCAGGTGAAGAAGTTCGTGGCTACCATAAGCCAATCATGATTGCCGGTGGTTTAGGTAACATTCGTGAAGAGCACGTAGAGAAAAAAGAAATCCCAGTTGGTGCTAGCCTGATTGTATTGGGCGGTCCAGCGATGAACATCGGCCTTGGTGGCGGTGCAGCCTCTTCAATGGCTTCTGGTCAATCTGCAGAAAACCTAGATTTTGCTTCAGTACAGCGTGAAAACCCAGAAATGGAACGTCGTTGTCAGGAAGTGATCGACCGTTGTTGGCAGCTTGGCGACGATAACCCAATCGCCTTTATTCACGATGTCGGTGCTGGTGGTATTTCTAACGCATTACCTGAATTGGTGAACGATGGTGAGCGTGGTGGTAAATTCCAATTACGCGATGTACCTAATGATGAGCCGGGTATGAGCCCTCTTGAAATTTGGTGTAACGAGTCGCAAGAGCGTTATGTTATGGCTGTCGCACCAGAAAATATGCCAGTGTTTGATGCTATTTGCCAGCGCGAGCGCACACCTTATGCCGTGGTAGGTACGGCCACAGAAGAGCGTCATTTATCGTTAGATGATTCGCACTTCGATAATCGTCCTATCGATATGCCGTTAGATATTCTGTTAGGCAAGCCGCCGAAAATGCATCGTGATGCGACGACATTAAAAGTGCAAGGTAGTGAGCTAGAGCGTTCAGGAATTGAGTTGAATGATGCGGTTGATCGTGTTCTTCGTTTACCAGCTGTTGCTGAAAAAACCTTCTTGATTACCATCGGTGACCGCTCGGTAACCGGGCTTGTCGCTCGTGACCAAATGGTAGGCCCTTGGCAAGTGCCTGTGGCGAACTGTGCTGTGACCGCGGCGAGTTTTGATACTTACCATGGTGAAGCGATGTCGATGGGTGAACGTACACCTGTTGCATTATTAGACTTTGGTGCGTCAGCTCGTTTGGCGGTTGCAGAGTCATTAACCAATATTGCGGCGACCGAAATTGGTGATATTAAACATATCAAACTCTCTGCAAACTGGATGTCTCCAGCGGGTCACCCAGGTGAAGATGCGGGTTTGTACGAAGCGGTAAAAGCCGTTGGTGAAGAGCTATGTCCTGCACTTGGGCTTTCCATCCCGGTAGGTAAAGACTCGATGTCGATGAAGACCAAGTGGGAAGAGAACGGTGAACAAAAAGAAGTTACGTCTCCGCTTTCTTTGGTTATTACGGCATTTGCGCGCGTGGAAGATGTTCGTAAAACGGTCACGCCACAGCTTCGCACCGATAAAGGTGATTCGAGCTTAATAGCCATTGATCTTGGTAACGGCAAAAATCGTTTAGGTGCGACAGCACTTGCTCAAGTATACAAACAGCTTGGTGATAAACCCGCTGATGTCGATAGTGCTGAACAGTTAAAAGGCTTCTACGATGCAATTCAAGCATTGGTGACTCAAGACAAACTTGTTGCTTATCACGATAAAGGCGACGGTGGTTTGTTCGTAACATTGGCTGAAATGGCTTTTGCCGGTCACTGTGGTGTTAATGTAGCGATTGATGCATTCGGTGATGATGCATTAGCGGCTCTGTTCAATGAAGAATTGGGCGCGGTTGTTCAAGTTGCTAACAGCGATGTGGATACGGTTCTTTCCGTATTGGCGGATAACGGCTTAGCGGCATGTTCACATGTTATCGGTTCGGTTGCAGCAAGCGATTCGATCGTGATTACGCAAAATGGTGTAACGATTCTTGAGCGTAATCGTACTGAGCTTCGTACTATCTGGGCAGAAACAACGCACAAGATGCAAGGTTTACGTGATAATCCAGCGTGTGCAGACCAAGAGTTTGAAGCGAAGAAAGATAACTCAGACCCAGGTTTGAACGTCAGTTTGAGCTTTGATGTCAATGAAGATATTGCGGCGCCATATATTGCCAAAGGCGCGAAGCCGAAAATGGCGATATTACGTGAGCAAGGTGTTAACTCTCACGTTGAAATGGCAGCGGCATTTGATCGCTCTGGCTTTGAAGCCGTTGATATTCACATGAGTGATATTCTTACTGGCCAAGCGGCATTAGATGAGTACCAAGGCTTAGTGGCTTGTGGTGGCTTCTCGTATGGTGATGTATTGGGTGCAGGTGAAGGTTGGGCGAAATCAGTATTGTTTAATGCTCAAGCTCGCGATCAGTTCGAAGCATTCTTCAACCGCCAAGATACGTTCTCTTTGGGTGTGTGTAACGGTTGTCAGATGTTATCAAACCTAAAAGAGCTGATTCCAGGAGCTGACCTATGGCCTCGTTTCGTACGCAATGAATCAGAGCGTTTTGAAGCACGCTTCAGCCTTGTTGAAGTACAGAAGTCAGATTCTATCTTCTTCAATGAAATGGCGGGTTCTCGCATGCCAATCGCTGTCTCCCACGGTGAAGGCCGCGTTGAGGTTCGTGATGATGCTCATCTATCGTCTATCGAACAATCAGGTACGGTTGCACTTCGTTATGTCGATAACCTTGGTAACGCGACTCAGCAATATCCAAACAACCCGAATGGTTCACCAAATGCAATCACTGGCTTAACTACAGCTGATGGTCGTGTGACGATTATGATGCCGCACCCTGAGCGTGTATTCCGCACGGTTGCAAACTCGTGGCACCCAGATTCATGGGGTGAAAACGGCGCTTGGATGCGTATGTTCCAAAACGCACGCAAAAATGTGGGTTAATCGCTAATCAGCGTATTTTGGAAGATGGTATAGCGTAAAAAAGAAGGCCTGACAGAAATGTTAGGCCTTCTTACTATTTGTACTGAAGATGATTTTACAACGAATGTAATGTCCAATCTTGATTAACGAAACTGGCCAACTTCAGAGAGAAATTCAAACCCAGCTCCAGCGAGGCACTCAATCAGTTTCGCCTTGTCTAAATCGAATGAGGATACGAGGCGATCTAAGTCACCATCAAAGTCATCACGTAGTTTAGTATTCACTAGGCTAAACAACATGATGGGATCCATTTTCAAATAGTTGGCTAAATCCATCATTAATCCTCAAAGTCAGATATTAATAGGTTGGCAGCAGCAAACGCAGCACGATCACGCGTATCTTTTGGTAAGCCTTCATCAGCGGCGATATCGTTTAAGGTCTTTACGACACAGGTTATCGCTTGCGGGATGTACCCTTGGTCACCACTCCCAATTTGTGAGTAGAGCTCTTTTATTAGTGGACAGCAATCGTATACTTTCATTTATCTCTCTCAATTTTATAAATGCCTAAAGTATATATCTAGTATTTGAGCATGTCTCTTAGTATTGACGAAAGTTGTGCTATGATTATGGGGAGATACATAATGTTAATGATAGAATGAAAAATACATACTTTAAATATTGTTTAATTGGTGCCTTAAATACGTTAATTCATATGTTGTGTTTTTTTATGTTATTTAAATATGTTGGATTTAACCTAGTAGTTTCAAATGTATGTTCTTTTGCGATTTCTGTTTCCATATCATATATATTAAATTCTATTTATACATTTTCCTCTACAATTAGAGCTTCATTATTTTTAATTTATTTTTTATTTATGTTGGTTTTATATACAGTGACATCATATATTTGCGAATTGTTATCAGGCCATTATCTATCTATATTTAGTATACTTATATTTAATTCATTTATTGGTTTTTCTTTAACTCGATGGTTGGTTGGTTTTGAAAAAAGAAAATTACATTTCAATTAAAGATTATTTAGTAATTGTTTCTATTTTTTTGATTTTGTACTTTTGGGGATTTATTACTAAAGATTTTTATTATGTTGATGATTTAATTAGATCTGTAGATGGAAATTACTTTGAATGGTCTTCTCATGCAAGGCCATTTTCTGAATATATATATAGATTTATTTATGGTGAAAATGTATATGATATATTTCCTGTAACTTTATTTTTGGGTATAGGTTTATTTATTTATGTTCTGTATAGATTTGATATTTTATTTAATAAAAATAAATATCAAATAATATTACTTCCACTATTAATGTTGACTTCACCATTTTTATTAGAAAATGTATCATTTCATTTTGACATTCTTACAATGTTAATATCGATGTCGCTCGCTATTATTGCTTCAAGTTTTAATTTAAATAAAATTAATAGTTATTACTTCATTTTTTCTATTGCTATTCTTTTCTCTATTTGGTCTATGTATCAACCATCAATACACCTATACCTTTGTTTTCTGTCAATTAATGTTATTAGTCGTTATATTAATAATAAAAAGTTTTCAAAAATAATCATTGTAAATATTATATCATTTTTAATATCTTATATCTTATATCTTATAATTTATAAAACAAGTATAACAAATGATTATGCTTTGTATCATATAAAATTAATTGAACTTGATCAAAATGGATTCAATACAATAGTCAGAAATATAGATTATTTTACTACTTTGATAATTAGTGTATTGACCTCGCCAACTTGTATTTCGTATATTTTTGTTGCAATCATGGGTGGGATAGCCGCATTTGTGATTGATAATAGGATGAGACATCAGTCAAACTATAATCGTTTATTAGGGTATGGGTTATTATTTTCGCCTTTTATAGTCATTATTTTAAGCTTTATACTCTACTTACCATTAGAGCATCCTACATTTAAACCAAGAGTGTTAGTAGGAATTTCAGGTGTTTTGGCCTATTTGTTTTTTCTTTCATGGGAAGCATTTAATAAAAAATTAGTAACCTTTGCTTTTATATTTGTATTATTGTCAAACTATTTCACCGCATCTGCATATACAAATGCCATTTCAAGGCAATATGACTTTTATATTGATACAGTTCATGATATTGGACGTGACTTGAGTGATATAGAGAATAATATATCTTTACTATATATTGTTGGAGATTTAAAGCGTACTCCAGTTATAAGGTCAGCAATAAAAAATCATCCATATTTTGATATCCAAATTAGGGAGTATTTTAAATATGGATATCTAATAAAGCAGAAAGTATACCCAAGTACATATCTATTTAAATTAGATCCTTTAACAGAGAATCTTAATATAGAGTATCTAAAAGATTATCAATTTAATGGTGAAGAAAATCTTCTTAGTAAAAATAACAACTATCAGATGTATAGTATCAGTTCTGATAGTGCTGTTATTATTTTTCAATGATAGTATTGTTTTTAACAATACAAATAATGGAGAGTCCAAAAGGTATGTTAAAATTATTAATAATTTTTTTCTCAAATGAAAATATATTATAGAATATATTATTGATGAACTTATTTGGTGTTTTTACTTCTTTTTTATTAAGATTTAAAAATTTCGTTAAAATTCTCTCAACGATAGCTAAAGGAAGTAAAATAAAGTTAAAATAGGATAGTTTTACTATGGAATAATGGTGATTTAAATTACTTATAATGCTATAAAGTTCACTTCTTCTGTATCTTTTTTTATGATGAAGAAACTTGTCGTGAGGTCCAAACAAAAACTGATATGCTGGGACTGTAAAAACTATCATGCCATCTGGTGTTAAAACTTCTCTAATTTTATTTAATGTCTCTATGTCATCTTCTATATGCTCTAATACATCAAAAAGGCATACTAAATCATATTTTTTAGTACAATGGTCTATAGCTTTAGGAACTGCACCATTGATAATATCTATTTTATGTTTTTTTTCTAAGAGTTCTATGGCATAAGAGTCCATTTCTATTGCATCTGTTTTACCTAGAGACTGTAGCATAGCTATATTTCCACCAGTACCACAACCTATCTCAAGTATATTATCTAGCTTTTTATAGGAATAATGACTGATAGTTCTACTCAATATATCTCTTCTTGCTTTGAACCACCAATGGTTGCTTTCTACTTCATCCATTTCTGTATAGGCTTGTTTTTCCATTTAATCACCATGAAATTCTTTTATTATATATTTGGGTCTATTTTTACTCTCTAAATAGGTTCGTCCTAAATATTCTCCCAATATACCAATGCTGATTAATTGTAAGCTTCCAAAAAATATAATAAGTACGACTATGGAAGCATAACCAGGAACTGATGCGCTATCGTTGTTAAATAAAGTAATGAATATAATGTACATTGCATAAGATAGCGAAAAGATAGCGCCAGTTAGTCCAACATAAGTTGATAATTTCAAGGGCGAAGTTGAAAAACTAGTAAGTCCATCAAGAGCAAAGTTCCACAGTCGCCATCGAGAAAATTTTGTATTGCCTGTATATCGACAGGGTCTCTCGTACTCGATGAACTCTACTGGAAACCCGACCCAAGCGAATAACCCTTTCATAAATCGCTGGGATTCAGGTAGTTGATTGATACAATCAATGACTTTTCTATCAATGAGCCGGAAATCACCAACATTAGGTTCTACCTTAATTTGCGAAATTTTATTGTGTACTTTATAAAACATATTCGCAGAATGCTTTTTAAAAAATGTATCTGTGTTTCTTTTAGTGCGCTTAGCCGCCACCACATATGCCCCATTTTTCCATTTTTGTATCATATCGAGAATTAAGACTGGGGGATCTTGTAGATCGGCATCAATAGGAATTGCTGCATCTCCTTTGCAGTATTCTAAACCTGCTGTTAATGCAGCTTCTTTACCAAAGTTACGGCTAAAATCTAGAACTTTAACTGGAATCTTGCATGATTCCTTTACGTTGAGTAGTGCTTCAAGTGTGTCATCTTCACTGCCATCATTGATATAGATTAACTCGAAGTTCATTGACGATTTATTTATAACTTTGGATATTATTTCAAATTGAAATTTGTTTACGCTGTCTTTTCCTTCATTATAAAAAGGAACGATGATCGATATTAACTTCATATCCAAAGCCTTGTTATTTTAACTGCTGTAATTATATAACAAAAAAGAGCAGCGTGTTTGCTGCTCTTTTTTAAGTAGTTGAGTTATTTGCTATAACTTACGCTAAAGCGCCCTTAACAAACTCAACAACCTCATCCATCTTAACTACCGATTTTTCGCCGCTACGACGGTTTTTATATTCGAAGTTTCCTTCGTCCATACTGCGGTCGCCAATGATGATGGTGTGTGGAACGCCGATCAATTCCATATTCGAGAACATAACACCTGGGCGCTCTTTACGGTCATCAAACAGAACATCAATGCCAAGAGCTTTTAATTCTGCATAAAGGTCGTTAGCGGCTTGTTGAACGCGTTCAGATTTATGCATGTTCATTGGCACAATAGCCACCTGGAATGGCGCGATTGCATCTGGCCAGATAATACCGTATTTGTCGTTGTTCTGCTCGATAGCAGCCGCTACAACACGAGAAACACCAATACCATAACAACCCATTTCTAGGATGGTATTTTTGCCATCAGGCCCAAGGACACCACAGTTCATTTTCTCTGAGTAGTTTTTACCAAGCTGGAAGATGTGACCGACTTCGATGCCACGTTTCAGCATTAAAGTGCCTTTTCCACATGGACTTGGGTCACCTTCAACGACATTGCGAAGATCTTCAACTTGGCCTAGCTCGACGTCACGACCCCAGTTAATGCCGAAGTAGTGCTTATCGTCAACGTTTGCGCCTGCGCCGAAGTCACTCATTACAGCAACAGTGCGGTCGACGATAAACGGTAGGGTTAGACCAACGGGACCAAGTGAGCCTGGGCCTGCGCCAATTAGAGCACGAATTTCTTCTTCTGTTGCCATTTCGAGAGGTGCAGCAACTTGCGCTAAGTTTTCCGCCTTCACTTCATTTAACTCGTGATCACCACGGATAATAAGCGCAATGATGTCGGCATCGACGTCATCAGACGCTTTAACAAACAGTGTTTTAACGGTTTTTTCAATTGGAAGATCGAATTGCTCAACCAGTTCTGCAATGGTTTTGGCGTTTGGTGTATCGACCATTTCCATTGTTTGAGTTGGTGCTGCGCATTCATCAGTCGGAGCCGTTGCTTCGGCTTTTTCGATGTTGGCAGCGTAGTCAGATTCGGTCGAGAAGGCGATAAGATCTTCACCGCTTTCGGCTAATACATGGAACTCTTGTGAACCGCTGCCGCCGATTGCGCCGCTATCGGCAAGCACTGGACGGTAATCTAAACCCATACGGTCGAATGCTTTACAGTACGCGTCGTGCATGATGTCGTAGGATTTTTGCAATCCATCTTTGTCGATGTCGAAACTGTAGGCATCCATCATCGAGAACTCACGTGCACGCATTACGCCAAAACGTGGGCGTCGTTCGTCACGAAATTTAGTTTGGATTTGATAAAGGTTGAGCGGAAGTTGTTTGTAAGAACTGACTTCGTTGCGTACAAGAC
Source organism: Vibrio phycocola (assembly GCF_054404255.1). Taxonomy (NCBI): domain Bacteria; kingdom Pseudomonadati; phylum Pseudomonadota; class Gammaproteobacteria; order Vibrionales; family Vibrionaceae; genus Vibrio; species Vibrio phycocola. Next base: position 23,285 of record NZ_JBTAMQ010000019.1, on the reverse strand, counting down.
TTGTGATCACTTCTTCCGCCGTTGGGCTAAGAACAAACGGGCGCGAATGGCGATCAGTAAGACGTAATAACTCAGGTCCCATTTTTTCAGAGCGGCCTGTTTCTTCCCATAGCTCAAACGGTTGAACCACTGGCATTAAGGTTTCAACGGCCCCTGCATTGTCGATTTCTTCTCGAACGATATTTTCTACTTTACGCAAAACACGCAGGCCAGTAGGCAGCCAAGTATACAAACCAGATGCAAGTTTTCGGACCATTCCGGCACGCAACATGAGCTGATGGCTTACGATTTCGGCATCGTTTGGTGTTTCTTTTAGCGTAGAAAGAAGATATTTACTGGTACGCATGGGTTCTATCCGTTGATTAAGTTATTGAGTAATCCCGTAGGTGAGCATCTCTGGTGAGAAAGCGTGACTAGGGAGTTTAGCCGCTAATCATATCAGCCATTTGGCTTTGTCAAAAGTCCTCTATTGTTGTGATGAGAACCTTTCTGCCTTCGACACGAAATTTGATATTGAAGTCGAACAAATTTACCGCATATTCTCGGTTATCATGCTGTGATTTTTTATACGCGGGTCGCGGGTCTTGAGCCAGTACTTGTTCAATCACGCGGTAAAGATAATCGTGTTCAGGGTGGTTGCTTAAAGAGTGCTTAGCGGAATCAGAAAAGATGACTTCTAATAACTCGGGAACATTCTGGGCGTAGCCCGCGAGCGCATCAGGAATCGCATCACTGTAGGGAATATAAGGTTTGATATCAATGATGGGAGTGCCATTCACCAAATCAACGCCACCGAGCTCGAGATAAAAGTGATTGCCTTCTTTGCTGACACCTTTTAGTTCGACGGCTGACATACCAATCCCGTTCGGTCGAAATGTCGCGCGAGAAGCAAACACACCAATGCGTTCATTGCCGCCGAGACGAGGAGGGCGCACTGTTGGTTTCCATCCAGCCGCGAGATTTTGGTCGAACAGAAATAGTAACCAAAGATGACTAAATTGCTCGATACCTCGAATAGCTTCAGCACAATTCGATTCGCCTAATAATTTGAGACGAGATTTAGCGGCAACTAACCCTGGCTGGCGTGGTACCGCAAACTTCTCTTTATAAGGCGATTCAATTTCTGCAATCGGTGTGATAGAGAATGAAGACATGAATTAACGGTGGTGTTTCGCAAGAAGTCGGTCAAGGTGATTGGCAAACTCGCGTCGGTCAGTTTGAGATAAACTGGCTGGACCGCCCGTTTGCACACCACTGGAGCGCATTGTTTCCATAAAGTCACGAATATTCAATCGAGATTTTATGGTTTCTTTGGTAAACAGTTCACCTCGAGAGCTTAATGCCATGACGTTTTTGGTGATCAGTTCATCTGCCAAAGGAATATCGGAAGTGATAACAAGATCACCCGCTTCAGTACGGCGGACAATTTCGTTATCTGCAATATCAAATCCGCTTTGGACCTGCTGAAAGTGGATATTATTTCGTCGTGGCAAAGGAATTGTATGATTGGCGATAAAAATACACTCTATTCCCGTGCGTTCAGCCGCACGTACAATCACTTCTCTGATGACCTTAGGACAGGCATCGGCGTCAACCCAAAGCTTCATTATGATTTCTCACTTAATTGCGTTTCAAGTTGTGTGATCCGCGCTAATAACTGTTCAACCTGAGTTTCTAACTGTTCAACGCGAGTATCTAAAGAGGTTGTTACTTCGGCTGCAACTTCAATTTTTGGCACGCGCTTCGATGCTTTCCAGCTTTTGATCGTGGAAATGATCGCAGGCATTGGAATTGATTGAGATAACCGAGCTTTAACCAGTGCAACAGAAGGCTCTTTCCCTTCGTTGGTTAACTGGGTTAGTACCGCTTCTAACTCTTCAGTTACGTCTTTGGTAATCATATGGTGTCCTTACTTCATTATTCGGGAATTCTACGCTGAACGGTGTTAGAACGAAAGCGTCCTCGTGCTACGTTAACGATCATGCGGTATGAATGTTATTCCTGTTCAACATATCGATGAGGAGGGAGGTTAAATTTACTGATGTAGAACCCTCGCATAATTAATTCACCTTGGTAGCAATCGTCTCCTAATGAAGAAAACTCAAAATGGTAGATGGTGTGCCAGCGCCACGTTTTTTCCTTGGTGCGAAACTTATGGGTCGAAAAGGCAACACTGACCAATTGCAAGTTCATCTGTTTGCATTTACGTTGGATCGCTTGTTTCGCTAATTCAGATTGCTTGCGCTGTTGCCAAAATAGAAAACAGACCAATGCTGCAAATATAATGGCATACAAATCGGTAATCATTGAGTTTGCCCTAAAGTACTTTTCTGCAAATTAGTGAGTGCGTCGACCAATTGTGGCGATGGTGTTGAATGTAACAGCGGTAACATAATCATCCGTAGCTGTGGAATCATCACCAGATCGGCAAACAATTGATTAAACAAGTTTTGATCTTGGGTTTGAGCAAGTCGAACTAGAAATAACTCCGCCTTAGCGGTTTCTGCAAGGGCTTGCCAGCTTCGGCCTGCCAGCGCGACCAATATTTCTGGATGACATAACTGAGCTTGAGACAATAGCTGTTGAACAACATCGGTTAAATGCTGGTTATCGCCACCTGATAATGCTCTGATCAATGCTGAGAGTAAAAACAAATCGGGTTCATCACCTTGCATCTCATCTAAGGTAAATTCAGCCAGTTTATTGCTGAGATCACTGGTTAGAGAGACATGTTCCAATGCGCCAAGTAAACCGTATAGAGGCTGGCTTGGTAGGTGCTTGAGTGAGCGTATGAAATGGCGATGATTTTGTTCATCAGATAATCGAGCCGCCATATCAGTAATACCTTGTAAGCCGACACTTTGCCATTTGTCCCATCCGAGTTCGCCTTTAAAGTAGTGTTGGGCGTGCTCGTAATATTGGCTTGCTGGATGTGATAGCTTCGCACGCACTAGGCTGTGGAGTACCGCCATTTTTTCTTCGTTTGGCTTAAACGTGAAAGGGTTGTTTGCCAGTTTGTTTTGTTGTTCTTCGCTTAAATTATTGGTTAAACGTGTGCCCATCGCTTCTAACACATAGCGAATGAATTGTCCCACGTTGGCAGGCATCAGTAATCCACGTTCATCCAGTTCGAAGTTAAGAAACCAGAACCAAGGCTGCTTAGATTCATTCCAATAGACGATAGCAAACTTAGCATGGCGTTGAAGCGGATAAGGATAGGGTTGCTGCCCTTGTTCAACGCTGGCGAATTGCTGGTTGTCGATAAGCTGAATACGGCGGCCTAAGTCGAACACCATGTAGTCGCATTCACTTTCGCTAACGAGTTGGCTAAGAGTATCTATGGTTTGCATATATCATCCGATGAAAAGGGGTAATTTGAATCAGTTAGTTCCTAAGGCCATGTGCGTCTATGATTGGGTTTGCACACACTTTAGGGAGTTTGACTCTATCAGTTATTCTTCAATAGATGGTACTCTATAGCACGTTTTCAAGTCCGACAAAAAAATTAAGCACGCTCGATGACCAGAATTGTTCCCCTTATCTCGCTTTTAGACCAACTCGAAATGAAATTGAATGGCCTAAATTTATGGCAAACGACCCCTCCTAATGAAGAAGCATTAAGCAGTTTGGTTCCTTTCGCCATGGATACACTAGCCCCCGAACAATGGCTGCAGTGGATTTTTATTCCCAAAATGCGTCACGCTTTGAATGAGAATAACCTTCCTCGAGGTTTTTCGATAGAACCTTATTTCGCACAAGTTTGGCAAGGAAAGCCGGCTTATTCGTCTTTACTCAATATCATTCAGCAGATCGATAAGGTGTGCCAATAATGTTAGAAATACTCTATCAAGATGACTACTTGGTCGCGGTGAATAAGCCAGCAGGAATGTTGGTACACCGCTCTTGGCTGGATAAACATGAAACCCAATTTGTAATGCAAACCTTGCGGGACCAAATTGGCCAGCATGTGTTCCCGTTACATCGCTTAGATAGGCCTACGTCTGGTGTGTTAGTGTTTGCTTTGTCGAGCGAAGTGGCTGCTAAGGTGATGCCGATGTTTGCAGAGCATCAAATGGAGAAAACCTATTATGCTGTGGTCCGAGGTTGGATTGAAGAAGAAGCAAGGTTGGATTATCCGCTTACCCAAAAGCTCGATAAAATCGCGGACAAATTTGCCAAACAAGATAAACCTGCTCAAGAGGCTGTGACCTATTATCGACCAATAGCCCATATTGAAGTGCCGTTTTCAACTGGACGTTTTCCAACCAGCCGATATTCGCTAGTCGAGATGAAACCAGAGACTGGGCGAAAGCATCAATTGCGACGTCATATGCATCATATTAGCCATCCGATTATTGGTGATACCAATCATGGCGATGGAAAGCATAATCGATTGTTTAGAGAGCATTTTGATGCTCACCGATTACTGCTGCATGCGGCTGAACTAAGCTTTATACATCCCTATACCGAACAAGAATTGGTGTTAAAAGCGAACTATGATGAGGTATGGTTGCATTTATTTGAACAATTTAAATGGCCGTTAGATAAATGCTCATAGATTTTTGAGCTGGATAATATTTGAAAAGGGACTCAATAAAAAAGCGCCAGACACGGCGCTTTTTTGTAGGGTTAATACGACAAGTTATGTCGGGGTTCGATGGTCACTATCTGTTGAGGTAGCTGTTGATGGCGTTGATAATGCCATCTGCATCTAATCCCAATTCTTCGTACAATTCATCTTGTGTTCCCTGATGAATAAACTCATCTGGTAAACCCAGTGTCAGGGTTGGCTTAATGCACTTTTCTTGCATCATAAACTCGATCACCGCCGAGCCAGCTCCTCCAGCAATCGCGTTTTCTTCGAGTGTGACAATCACATCGTGCGTTTGGCACATCTCTTTGATAAGTTCTTTATCTAGTGGCTTAACAAAACGCATATCGATAACGGTCGCGTCCAGTTGTTCCGCTGCGACAACCGCATTGTGCAGTAACGGACCGAAGCTGAGAATGGCACATTGTTTTCCTTCGCGAATGACGCGGCCTTTACCAATTTCAACAGCAGTAAATTCGTTAGTCGCGACGGTGCCATTACCTGAACCACGAGGGTAACGAACCGCACTTGGCCCTTGATGTTGATGGCCGGTATAAAGCATTTGACGACACTCATTTTCATCGCTTGGAGCCATAATCACCAAGTTAGGGATGCAACGCATAAAGCTAAGGTCGAATGCACCTTGGTGTGTTTGTCCATCAGCTCCTACTAATCCAGCACGGTCGATGGCAAACATTACCGGTAGGTTCATGATCGCAACATCGTGAATAAGCTGATCATAGCCTCGTTGGAGGAAGGTAGAATAGATAGCCACGATCGGATGATCGCCCGCTATCGCCATGCCTGTTGCCAAAGTCACTGCATGCTGTTCAGCAATCGCAACATCAAAATATTGGCTTGGGTATTCTTTGGAAAAACGCACCATTCCAGAGCCTTCGCGCATGGCTGGAGTAATTGCCATTAGCTTAGGATCTTGTGCGGCCATGTCACATAAGAAATCCCCAAAAATGTTAGAAAAAGTTGGGGGATTATTGTTACTTTTCGGTAATGACGAATGGCTCGGATCGAATTTAGGTACGCCATGGTAGCCAATTGGATCTTTCTCTGCTGGCTCATAACCTTTGCCTTTTTTGGTCATAATATGCAGAAATTGAGGCCCTTTGAGGTCTCTCATGTTACGGAGCGTTTTTTCTAGCTCAAGAACATCGTGACCATCGATTGGACCGATATAATTGAATCCCAGCTCTTCAAAAAGAGTGCCGGGTACCACCATGCCTTTTATGTGCTCTTCTGTTTTCTTAACCAATTCTTTAATTGGTGGAATACCAGAAAGTACTTTCTTGCCACCTTCCCGAATTGTGGTGTAGAGATTTCCTGAAAGCAGTTGTGCTAGGTGATTATTTAATGCGCCCACGTTTTCAGAGATCGACATTTCATTATCGTTGAGCACGACAAGCATATCGTTGTGGATGTCTCCAGCGTGGTTTAGGGCTTCAAATGCCATGCCTGCGGTGATGGCTCCATCACCAATAACACTCACAACACGGCGAGATTTTTCTTCTTTGGCAGCACTGATTGCAATACCTAATGCGGCACTAATCGATGTTGAAGAGTGTCCGACAGACAGCGTGTCATACTCGCTCTCTTCACGCCAAGGGAAAGGGTGAAGTCCCCCTTTTTGCCTTATCGTCGGCAGCTTATCGCGTCGGCCAGTTAAAATTTTATGAGGGTATGCTTGATGACCTACATCCCAAATCAAGCGATCATGAGGGGTATGATAGACGTAGTGTAAAGCCACCGTCAGTTCGACAGTACCGAGTCCAGAGGCCAGATGTCCGCTTGATTGACTGACACTATTGAGTAAATACGTTCTCAGTTCATCGCATAGTTTAGGCAACATCTCCTTTGGCAGAGAGCGAAGCTCATCTGGGGTATTGGCCAAAGCTAATGTTGGATATTTAGAAATATTCAGAGTCATAGTTACGCGCTTATAAATTCTTTTTAATTCTTGCGCTCGATGACATATCGGGCGAATTGTTCAAGTTTACTGGTATCAAAAGGAATGGCATCAAGAGCTTCGAGAGCATCTTCGAGAAGCAAATTCGCTTTTTGTTGAGCACCGGCTAGTCCTAGAATAGCAGGATAGGTGCTTTTGTTGAGTTTAGTATCGGAACCTTGTGGTTTACCTAGCGTTTTTGTATCACTTGTTATGTCCAAAATATCATCTTGAACTTGAAACGCCAACCCGACGGCGGCGGCATAGCGATCTAAATAAGGTAATAACTTAATACCTTTTTCACCCGCTGAAAGTGCGCCTAAGCGAATGGCACATCCTATCAGTGCACCTGTTTTATTGCGGTGAATAGTTTCAAGTTCATTGAGTTCGACGAGTCGATTCTCTGCTTTTAGATCGAGGGATTGTCCTAAACACATGCCATTTGCACCTGAAGCATTGGCAAGCGTTTGAATCATTTTGATACGTTGAGGTTCAGCATCTGCGCTTAACATACCCTCAGATAAGATCGTGAACGCTAGGGTTTGCAGAGAGTCGCCCGCTAAGATGGCGGTAGCATCATCAAACTTAATATGACAAGTTGCATGACCTCGACGTAGTTCATCATTATCCATAGCAGGAAGATCATCATGGATCAGTGAATAGGCATGAATACATTCGATGGCACTTGCAGGGGTATCCAGTTGTTCTAAACTGCACCCAAGCATTTCTCCGGTAATATATACCAGATAAGGTCGTGCTCGTTTACCACCCAACAATAGCCCGTAGCGCATTGCTTGAGTTAGCGAGTCTTGCTGCATTGGCAGCTCATCTAACCAGCTATTTAATTGCTGACTGTTTCTTTCCTGATAGAGTGCTAAATCTGAAATCATGGCAATCTTATTTATTTGGCTCAGATAGTGAAGGTGTAAAATCATCGAGTGGAGCTTCATCACTTTCACTCAGCAATATTTGGACTCGTTGTTCAGCATTGCTTAATTTCACTTGTCCTGCTCGGGCTAGGGCGATGCCACGCTCAAACGTTTTTAGTGCATCTTCAAGCGCAAGCTCTCCTTGCTCTAGCTGATTAACCAAACTATCGAGTTCTTCAATTGTCGCTTCATAGGACATATTTTCTGGTTTTTTACTGGCCATAATCATTTCATCATTAAGATAATGGTGGGAAGTTACCCTAGGGCGCTATCTTGGTCAAATTTAACGAGGATAATTTCATTCAAATAGCCATTTTTATGACTAAGCTATTAAACGTATAAAAAAATTGTTGCCAATATTCTAACATTGATGAGAAGGGTTCACGGTGAAGTAGGAATTTTTGACCTACAATAGAGTTATATTGAATTTATTTACGATGTGAACCAATAATTTAACTAAAGCTTTTTCGGCTCAGCCGATACAAATTATGGTTAGGTTAATCTCGAAGAATAATGAATAGCATGAGGAGTGCTTTGTGGATCTAGCAACACTAGTCGGTCTTTTAGGCGGCTTTGCCTTCGTAATTATGGCGATGATCTTAGGCGGAAGCTTAATGATGTTCTTCGACGTCACCTCAATTTTGATTGTGGTAGGTGGTTCTATCTTTGTCGTAATGATGAAATTTACGCTCGGCGGATTCTTAGGATCGGCAAAAGTCGCGGCCAAGGCGTTTATGTTTAAATCGGACAGCCCAGAAGATTTAATCGCAAAAGTGGTTGAAATGGCAGATGCTGCGCGTAAAGGGGGCTTTCTTGCATTGGAAGAGATGGAAATTACCAATAGCTTTATGCAGAAAGGTATCGATATGCTGGTTGATGGGCACGACAGTGATGTGGTTCGTGCCGCGATGCAAAAAGATATTGTACTGACTGATGAGCGTCACAATTCAAGTATTGAAGTTTTTCGTGCATTTGGTGACGTTGCACCCGCGATGGGGATGATTGGGACACTGGTTGGTTTGGTTGCGATGCTATCAAATATGGATGATCCAAAATCAATTGGTCCTGCAATGGCGGTGGCACTCTTAACCACACTTTATGGTGCAATATTGTCAAATATGGTCTTTTTCCCACTTGCCGATAAATTATCCTTACGTCGTGGAGAAGAAACATTGAATCGTCGTTTGATAATGGATGGTGTTTTAGCGATTCAAGATGGTCAAAACCCACGTGTTATTGATGGATTCTTACAAAACTACATCAATGAAGGCAAAAGAGCTGCAGGTGTTGATGGTGAATAATCTAACCTCAGCCAGCACTCCTAACCTAAAGGAGCCAAGTCATGTCTGATGAAGAAAACTGTACCTGTCCTCCTCCCGGTTTACCTCTATGGATGGGTACGTTCGCTGACCTGATGTCACTACTCATGTGCTTCTTCGTGTTACTGCTTTCATTCTCTGAAATGGACGTGTTGAAATTTAAACAAATTGCAGGCTCGATGAAGTTTGCATTTGGTGTGCAAAATAGACTCGATGTAAAAGATATCCCAAAAGGGACCAGTGTTATTGCGCAAGAATTTAGACCAGGGCGACCAGAGCCGACGCCGATCGACGTGATCATGCAGCAAACAATTGATATCACTCAGCAGACTCTGGAGTTTCAAGAAGGCGATTCTGATCGTGCTGGTGGGAATCAAAAAGAAGATGGTGATGCAAACGGTGGTCAATCGCCTCAGGATTCCACTGAGCAAATGGCAGAATCGGAAACGCAGCAACAGGCTCAACAAATGGCCGAAGCGATGACCGAAGAGATGGAGACGGTGCTCGAAAGTATCAGAAAAGCGCTAGACAGAGAAATAGCACAAGGAGCGATTGAAGTTGATAACTTAGGTCAGCAAATCATTATTCGATTGCGAGAGAAGGGAGCGTTCCCTCAAGGTTCAGCATTCTTACAACCTAAATTTCGTCCTTTAGTTCGTCAAATTGCCGATTTAGTTAAAGACGTACCAGGAGTTGTTATGGTTTCAGGTCATACTGATAATCAGCCAACGGAATCAGAGCTTTACCGCTCGAATTGGGATCTATCTGCGCAAAGAGCGGTATCTGTTGCTCAGGAAATGGAACGAGTTCCCGGGTTTAATCATGCAAGATTACGAGTGAGAGGTGTCGCAGATACCGAGCCAGTATCGACCAATGAGACGCCGCTTGGCCGAGCACAAAACCGTCGAGTTGAAATTAATATTCTCCAGGGTGAACCGCTTCTTAGTGATGAAGTCTCGATTGCATCACCTCAATAAATAGGCAGAAAATGAAATAAAAAGGTAAGCTTCGGCTTGCCTTTTTTGTCCTTTCCTTAGTGTTTCAATCTCGTGTATAATCTTGCGCCTCCACGCTGGTCGCTATTAGATCGTGTCTACTATTGTTAATTTGATTAACCGGAACATTGCGAATACTCCTATGAAGTTTATTGTTAAGCCCCATCCAGAGATTTTTGTTAAAAGCGAATCTGTTCGCAAACGTTTTACCAAGATTCTTGAAGGTAATATTCGTAATATCGTCAAACGTCGTACTCAATCGGTGTCGGTATTTAATCGTCGCGACCACATTGAAGTTACCTCTGAAAGTGATGAGTTTTTTCAAGAAACGTTAGAGATATTGACGCATACGCCGGGTATCGCTCAGGTACTTGAAGTTCTGCAGTCTGAATTTACCGACCTTCACAATATATACGAACAAGTCCTAGCGCATAGCCAAGATAAAATCGTAGATAAAACGTTTGTGGTTCGGGCAAAGCGCCGTGGTAAACATGATTTTACGTCGATTGAACTTGAGCGTTATGTTGGTGGTGGGCTTAACCAAGCGGTAGAAAGTGCCAAAGTTAAGCTAAAAAACCCCGATGTGACCATCAATGTTGAAATAGCAGAAGGCAAGCTTAATCAAGTGATTGCGCGCTACAAAGGGTTAGGTGGCTTCCCATTGGGCACACAAGAAGATGTATTGAGTTTGATTTCCGGTGGCTTTGATTCCGGTGTGTCGAGCTATCTACATATCAAGCGTGGTTCGAAAGTTCACTACTGTTTCTTTAATCTTGGTGGGCCTGCGCACGAGATTGGTGTTAAGCAAGTAGCGCATTATTTATGGAATAAATATGGGTCATCGGCAAAGGTGCGTTTTATTTCTGTCGATTTTGAACCGGTTGTTGCAGAAATCTTAGAGAAAGTCGATGACGGCCAAATGGGTGTTGTGCTCAAACGGATGTTTATGCGTGCTGCGGGTATGATTGCTGAAAAGCTTGGCGTACAAGCTTTAGTCACTGGTGAAGCACTGGGGCAAGTTTCTAGCCAAACCTTAACGAACTTGCGCATGATCGATAATGTCACTGATACATTGATTTTACGTCCTCTGATTAACTGGGATAAAGAAGATATCATTAATGTTGCGAGACAAATCGGCACTGAAGATTTCGCTAAAACCATGCCAGAATACTGTGGTGTGATTTCAAAAAATCCAACCGTGAAAGCAGTTAAAGCAAAACTAGAGAAAGAAGAAAATAACTTCGATTTCTCCATTCTTGAGAACGTCGTATTTAGTGCTCGTCAGATGGATATTCGTAAGATTGCTGAAGAAAGTCAGGAGCAAGTTCCTGATGTCGAATCGGTCGATCAAGTGGAAGCGAATGCGGTCGTATTGGATATCCGTAGCCCAGATGAAGAAGACGATAACTCTCTTGTGATTGATGGTGTTGAAGTTCAACATCTACCTTTCTATAAATTGGCAACGAAGTTCGGTGATTTGGACCAATCAAGAACCTATCTTCTCTATTGTGCGCGTGGTGTGATGAGTCGTTTGCAAGCTCTGTATCTTAAAGAGCAGGGTTTTAATAACGTAAAAGTTTATCGTCCTTAGTCATCAATAGTGTTGATGGTTAGAACGTAATCATTGTCGAAGCCGCCTTAAATTAGGCGGCTTTATTGTTTATATACTTGATAGGCGACAGTCTTGGCGTTAATGCATTAGTATTTATCTGGTGCGAGATGGAAAGGGTCGGAAGTCTATGGCGTTAATAGAAGGTGAGATATGACAACAACCGAGATTAATGGAGAGCAGAATCGAGCAACGTTTATTTTTGCTCATGGTGCTGGCGCAGGTCTGGATCACCCATTTATGGAGGCGATCGCATCACAGTTAGCGCAGAGCAATATTCTGGTTATTCGGTTTAATTTCCCCTATATGGTTAGGCAAAAAGAAGAAAATAAAAGGCGACCACCCGATCGCGCCCCCAAACTGCTTGAAGCCTTTGAAAGTGTGATAAACGAGTTTGCAGTTGATGGGCCGGTTGTGATTGGTGGCAAGTCGATGGGAGGTCGTATGGCCTCGTTGTTGGAAGAACATAACCGCGTCGCCGGTATCGCCTGTCTTGGGTTTCCATTTCATCCCCCGGGAAAGCCCGAGCGATTCAAAGGCGAGCATTTATCCCAATTAACCAAGCCGTGCTTAATTTTGCAAGGTGAGAGAGATACGTTTGGCCCCCGTGTTGAAGTTGAAGAGATGAATCTGAGCTCTTCAATCACTGTCGAGTATATCTCCGATGGCGACCACAGTTTTAAGCCGAGAAAAAAATCGGGTTTAACCGAAGAAGAAAACCTCAGCCATGCTGCAAAAAAGCTGAGTCATTTTATTCTTGAGGTGTTGGATGAAAAGTAGAAAATTGCTTAGCGTCGCAACACTCTATGGCGGAGTCGCGGTCGCTTTAGGGGCTTTTGCAGCACATGGTTTGAAATCGTCTCTTTCGGCTTATCATCTTGATGTCTTTAATACTGGCGTTGACTATCAGTTTATTCATACATTAGCGCTTTTGGCTTGTGCTATTTTAATGCGGTTGACCAAAAGCGAAAAAGCGCAAAATTGTTTTTATCGTGCAGGCATTTGCTTTATTATCGGCGTCTTTTGTTTTAGTGGCAGTTTGTATGCACTGGCGCTAACAGGAATCAAATGGTTTGGTCCGATCACGCCTTTTGGTGGTCTGTTATTTATTATAGGTTGGGTGTTTATGGCACTTGGCGTAACAAAACTTGATGAGGTGAACGAGTGAAGCAATTAATGCTCTACTGTCGTACTGGATTTGAAAATGATTGTGCTAGCGAAATCCAAGAAAAAGCCACTCGGTTAGAGGTGTTTGGTTTTCCTCGTGTGGTTAAAAAAAGTGGTTACGTTATCTTTGAGTGCTATCAAGATGGTGATGCAGAGAAGCTTGTTAAAGAAGTGGATTTTTCATCATTGATTTTCGCACGCCAAATGTTTGCGATATGCGCTGAATTTGAAGATTTACCTAAGGACGATCGCATTTCTCCTATTCTTGATGATCTAAGCGAAGTAGAAGGACTGCCGAATTGTGGTGACCTTCGTATTGAGACACCTGATAATGAAGAAGCAAAAGAGCTGCTTAAATTTTGCCGTAAATTTACCGTTCCACTTCGCCAAGCGTTACGTGGCAAGGGGATTTTGTATAAAAAAGAAAACCTAAAGAAACCGGTATTACATTTGTGCTTTATTAAACCAGGCCATTGTTATGCAGGGGTTTCTTACGCGAATAATAATTCCCCGTTTTATATGGGTATCCCACGATTGAAGTTCCCAGCGGATGCACCAAGTCGCTCAACACTCAAATTGGAAGAGGCTTTTCATGTTTTTATTCCTAAAGAAGAGTGGGATGAGCGGTTGGCATCGGGAATGTGGGCCGTTGATCTAGGCGCTTGCCCAGGTGGATGGACTTATCAGCTCGTGCAGCGCTCTATGTTCGTCCATGCGGTTGATAACGGCATGATGGCAGATAGTCTGATGGATACTGGGCAAGTTAAGCATCATCAAGTGGATGGTTTTAAATTTGAACCACCTCGAAAAAATGTTACTTGGATTGTGTGCGACATGATAGAAAAGCCGGCACGTGTTGCTCAATTGATGGGGGAATGGTTAATTGCAGGCTGGGCTCAAGAAGCGATCTTTAATTTGAAGTTACCGATGAAAGGGCGCTTTGATGAAGTGTGGCAAGATATTGAGAACTTAAAAACCTTCTTGAATGAGCATAACGTTAAATTCAAGCTGCAGGCGAAACACTTATATCACGATAGAGAAGAGATCACAGTTCATATTCAGTCACTGTCGAACATCTCTCCTCACTAACATCTCATTGCTATTTTCTAGTGATAGTTTTATGTTGTTGAACTTGGTTTCAAGCGCAAATCTTGTAAATTGAAGCCAAGTTCAATGTCTGTTTTTAATGACGCTACCTGACGACATATTCTTGCAATTTCAATGTGTTCATCAAGTTTTTTACGATATTTAGCGGCAATTTCATCACTGGCATACGCCGCTTCAATAGTCGGAAATTGAGTTAAAATCTCTTTTGCGGCTTTTGGGCCAACGCCCGGAATTCCACTCATTTGGCTAGAGCTAATTCCAGTTAGTCCCCAGTAATCGGCAAGTTGCTCTGGCTTAACGCCGAACTCCTTTTCTATGAATGGAGCATCTAACCAACGATGTTGAAAGTAGTCCCGGATTTGCAGTGTCGGTGATAGGATCTGACAGTATCCTTTATCGGTCGATATAATGGTCACTTTCTCATTATGAGAGGCAACTTTTACCGCTAGGGTTGCGACCAAATCGTCCGCTTCGTCTCCTTCGGAAAGCAGAGAATCTATCCCCAACTCCCACCATGCGTCTTGAATGCTTTCAAGACCTTCTTGTAGAGCAGAAGGCATAGGTTTACGTCCTTCTTTATAGCTTGGTAGTAGCTCAGCACGCCATCCTCTGTCTTCGTGGTTATGGTCAAATACAGCAACAATATGAGTCGGTTGGGCTTCATTGATAACACGCGTGAGGGTTCGAATGGTGGTTGTCGTGGTACGTGCGATATCATTGGGATCTGGCTGAGCGGAATGAACCCGACGGATCAAATTCAATGCATCGATAATCACGAGATGAATGTTAGACATAGTAATCACAAAAAAGGGGCTGAGCCCCTTATTGTAATCAAATCGATTGTTTTTGACAGCCTAAGCTTTGGCTAATCTTGATTCATTATCCGGTAACAGGGCTGATAGGCTTGCCCACCTGGTAGCTTCATTCGATCTTGATCAACAAAGTCCTGCAGTAACTTATCCATTTTGGCCATTAATGACTTATCTCCATCAATCATAAAGGGGCCATGACGTTCAATTTCCAGTATACCTTCTGCTTTCACATTACCAGCAACAATTCCTGAGAACGCCTGACGTAAGTTTGCTGCCAATTGTTCCGGTTGTTGATCATAGTGGAGATCGAGTTCTGCCATATTTTGATGGCTTGGGTCAAAGGGTAATTGGAACGGCTTATCGATTTTTAATGACCAGTTAAAGCTGTATGCATCGCCATCGGCTTTACGGTAGGCGCGCACTTTAGGCATCGCTTCGGCCATTGCTTTCGCAGCCGCTTCAGGATCATCGATAATGATTTGATAATGTTTACGAGCATCTTCTCCCAGCGTATCGAGAATAAACTGATCGATAGAGTGGAAATAGGCTTCGCTCTCTTTAGGACCTGTAAGCACAATTGGAAGAGGTTGATCAGCATTGTCTGGATGCATCATGATGCCAAGAATATACAACAACTCTTCTGCGGTACCTGGGCCCCCTGGGAAGATAATAATACCATGACCTAAACGAACAAATGCTTCGAGCCTTTTTTCTATATCTGGCATGATAATCAGTTCGTTAACGATCGGGTTTGGTGGCTCAGCGGCGATAATAGAAGGCTCTGTCAATCCAATGTAACGAGCACTTTTAGAACGTTGCTTAGCGTGACCAATTGCGGCACCTTTCATTGGACCTTCCATTGCTCCAGGGCCACTTCCCGTACAAACGTTGAGCTCACGTAACCCAAGTTCGTGACCAACAGAACGCGTATATTGATACTCGATTTCGTTGATTGAGTGGCCACCCCAACACACGACCAAATTAGGTGTCACCCCTGGAATTAATGCACCGGAGTTGCGTAATATGGAAAAAACCAGATTGGTAATATGTGCAGGATTGGTTAAATTCAGTCTTTGGTTTTCGGCAATTTGCATGTTGACGTAGACAATGTCACGCAACACCGAAAAAAGCAGTTCTTGAATTCCTTTAATGATATTCCCATCGACGAAGGCATGGCTCGGTGGGTTAATCAGTTCAATCTTAATTCCTCGCTCTTTGCGTAATACATCCACATCAAAATCTTTGTACTTATCGAGGAGTTCTTTTGAATTGTCGGTATGAGCACCCGAATTTAGGACGGCGAGAGTGCAGTTGCGATAGAGTTGATATAAGGTATCACTCGATGCTGTTTTTTTAAGGCGCTCAACTTCAATTTGAGAGAGCAGGTCCATACTGCCCATTGGGCTTATTATAGTATTCATACATTCCTCCCCACTTATGTCTCATTTTATCGGTTAATTCCGAGCTTATTGGTTACCCGATTGCTTCTCGAACTGCATAAGCAATAGGCAGTACAACAAATTGATCAAATGAGAGATAAACAAGTATTGATTGTTATAGTGAATATAACCTGATTTACGATTAAATCAGTGTCCACGATTATTATTATAGCAAGATTAAATTAACACTTTGATTTTTCAGTATCAATCAGGGGGTAATTTAATATAGGGCAGGTGTTCAGAGGCAAGTTTTATCGAAATAATATACTGCCTCTATTTCCAATTGATAGTGTTGTGACCTTGTTTTTTTGTTTCCGACATCGCTCTAAATACGCGCTCTAACACATCTTCAGGAGTATCATTTTCCTTAAACCCAACGCTAGAAGCACTAAGAGTAATCGAGAGACTTTGCTGTTTAAATTTAAAGGGTAATTTAGCAATGGTCGACTGTACTCGCTCAATTTGTCGATAGGTTTCATCATGGCCATGCTCGGGCATGATGACAATAAATTCTTCACCAGAGAAGCGAGCGATGGTGTCGTTACCCGACATTTCTTTGCTTAGAGTTCGAGCGATTATTTTTAACGCTTTATCTCCGGCAGTAAAACCAAACTTTTCGTTAACTTCTCGGAAATTATCGATATCGAACAAGATGATTCTGAGATCATGCTGAGACTTTATCCAACGATGATATTCAACTTCCAAACGCTCATGGAAAGCCGTTCGGTTGTATACCTTGGTTAAAGGGTCTTGGAGCATGCGCTCGGCTTGATCATTAAGACGACGACGATAATCTAACGTGGTTTCTTGCAGTGCTTCCATTTGGTTTTGGGTATATATCATGCGCTCGATTAACGCTTGTTCTCTTGTTTCTGCGTGCATTAACCGTTCAGTTAGCGATTGAAGCTCATTGAACATGGGATCAATCGTTTGTTTGATCTGAGTAAGGTCCGTTCCCTGATTGAGTACTGATTGGCTTTTGGTGACGAGTTGGCTGAGTTCTAAATTCATTTCCTGGCGGTGAATCGAATAACTTTGGCTTTGCTCGACACTATCTGCTGTACTTTTAAGGTTTGTTTTGAGTGATGTATTAATTTGTTCTAAAAGCTTTTCTGATGATTTTCGCTCATGCTTGGTTCCTTCAATGACTAAACGTAGTACATCCAAGGTTATTTCTATGAGGTGGTTTGCCTCTACTCCAATCAATAACTTAGCGCGAATATCCAGTAATTGATCGCCTGCGTCACCATCGAAATCAAGTTCGGTGATTAAACTCTGCAACTCTTCACAAAGGCGAAGAATTAACTCTTTCTCAGCCGCTTGTTCGATTTCTGAACAGGCGAGATCTGGATTGGTTGAAATGATTTTAACTGAACGTTCAAACAATCCTAGTAAGCGGTAGGCTTGATCACCTTGTGGCAAGCGTGTTGAATCAGAAAGACTTAGGAGATCGCGCACATCCCGTTTTACCTTTATAGGCAAACCGGGTATGCGAAGCAACGCTTCGCCACTGTGACGGATCTGATTGTCTAAGTTGATAGTCTGCTTCTCCATTGTTAACGCCTGCTTTTTTAATCCTCGTTCTATAACGGCCATTTGCGAAATAGCTGAACCTAATTCGCCATTTTTTTCTAGAGAATTATTTTCGAGAGATTTTCGCAGCTCACTTAGTTGGAGGTTCAGATCTTTGTTATTACTTTGATAAACGGTAGTAAACGAGCTTAAAAGGCGTTTTAAGATATTGCGCTCTCTAGTAAATTTGAGCGATGAATCGCGATGTGTCAAACGCACTTTCGCCAATTGACGTCTTAGCGTAAGTAATTCGTCCTGAGTCGTATTGTCGGAGGCGATCATAATGAACCAAATGAATGGATTAGCAGAAAACAGGAATTCCTATTAATGAATCTATCGATAATAGCAAATAAACACTCTACGTCACGCGGTCACGTTTAATTTCGACTAATTTCTCTACATTTTTAATGAATGTTTGATGTTCTCCTCAATCTTGCAAGAAGAGTGAACTTTTATTATTCCTTGATCAATCGCTTGTTGGCAGGCGGTTCGAATATTGTCCGAAGCAAAGCTTGCAGCGGGCGCATTATCGATCGCTTTAAAGTAAACCCAATGACTTGCTTCTTCATTGTCGCTAAGGTGACATGATGTACTTGTTGCCATTAAGAGAATATCTAACAGCTCCCTTTCATTTATCATCATGTACGCTCTTGGAAGGAAGGGGTAATCAGCAATCCCCATTCGAATTACTCGATTGATATCTCGCGACGGTTGAAATTCGTCTATCCACATCTTTATTTGTTCGAACAGCTGGTGTGGTGGGGTATTGGTATCTCGATTTTTTTCAATATAGAGTAAGTTCGCGTCGGTAAAGTGAAATAAGCGCATATCGTCATTCAGTTTGTCAGTTAGAAACTGACCAAAGCTTTGTTCTAACTCAAGCCCAGCGGTGTAGCCATATTGTAAATACATATCTCGAAGAAAGGGCACATCAATGATGGCAAAGCGCAGTCGATCAGAAAGAGGCTCATGGATAAGTTCTCCGATGTGCCACTGCTCGTAGGTTCGACTGGTTTTATGAAGCGAGGACGGTAAGTTTGCATTGAGCATTCTTAAATTACTTAAATTGGAACGAGAGTGAGCAAAGAGTCGATTATTGATCCCATCGATTTCGCTTTCTTGAAGCCTAATAATGTGACCGCGTCGAAATATAATTATCAGGAAAGCAACAGCAGCAATAGTTAAAGCAACGGTTACGTGCTGTAAGGTGTTAGTACGTTGAGTGATAGAGTTAAGCTTTTTCTCTTGCTCAGTGAAGTGTAATGTTTGTTCGACAAACTCTTTTTGCTGGCGGAATGTATCTTCGCCAATTTGATTTAACTTTACCTGATTAAGCTGGTTTAGTTCATTGTAACGTTTGGCAAAACTAAGGGCTTGTTCGTTCTCACCCATCTGTTCATTAACGTCGGTTAAGAGAACATAGGTTTCTAACTCAAGGTCAATCTGTTTGGTTGTTTTTACAAGCGAGAGTGCTCTTGTGCCATAGGTTGCCGCTTGTTTAAGTTTTCCCTGATAAAAAGCTAACCCACTTTGCAGTAACGTAGCTCGTGCTCTAAGCGAAGTATCGTTATGTTTATCAAGTAACAAAAATGAATTATCTAAATACTGCTTTGCAAGCTCATAATTTTCTAACTGATAATAGGTACCCGCTAGTTTGATTTGCATTTCTATATATTGGTTAATATGGGAACTTAACTCATCTTGATCGAGCACATTAAGGTAGTGAACGAGTGCAAGGTTGAATCGTTTCTGCTCATAGTAGCTGTCTCCCATTAGTTTCAGTATCTCCGCTAGAGCTGGGGTATCCTGATAACCATTGTAAAAATCAGCAGCTTGGCGAAGATAAATCAGAGCCTGATCGTAAACTTTGCGTTGATAAAATACTTTTGCTAGCAAGGTGTTCGCTTTCGCAAGCTGAACACTAGAGTTTGAGTCTACCGCGCTCCAATAGGCGATGAGCAGATCAGGCAGTGCTTTATTGTAACGCTTATTATTTAGGTAGTGTTGACCTACAGCGAGGTGATAATTGATAAACCTTTGTTTCTCTAGTTGATCTTCAGTATATTCTTTTGCAATCACGAAATATGCATGCGCCAGTGTCATATCACCATCGTGAGAGGCTACTTCTGCTTGTATCATTGCTGCTTGGTAATGCAGTCGGCGAGTGAACGTTTTAGAGTTATCAAAGTTGTTTAGCTGTGCTGCTAATTGACTTAATCGTTCAAGTGCGCGTTCAGAATTATAAGAGTTCAACCATTGAAAACGTGCGTCTAGAAGGTCCAATTCAAGCTTTTTAAATGGAAGGGAAAAACGTTGAGCCACTTCTTTTGCTTGCTCTAAATAACGTTGAGATTTGTTTTTGTCACCAAGCTGCCACCAAGCTTGCGTCAATATCTCAAGTGCTTCAATGCTGTTGTTTGGCGTGCGAATTGGGTTCGTCGATGAGCTATTTACGCCATCAGAAGCGTTTTGTTTGATCCGACCTGAAATTCTTCTATTGTCGAGAAAATCTTGACTTAACCTTTGTGCTTGCTTGGGCGAAATATCAAGCATCAAACGCGCTTCTTCTATACTCGGCGAAGCAAACTCAACGGCGAATACTTTCGGTAAGAAAGACATCAACAGTAAATTTAGTACTAATATGAGTGCTAAATTTCGACTAAGTGTTCGCAACACGGCACTCAAGTTGATTGTTGGAGCGGTGGATAAGGCGCTTTGCTTCACTGGCGTGCCATTCTTGCTAAGTTAGCTGGATGCGTATTTTCAGACGAACGATATGGGTTAATATCCAGGCCTCCACGGCGTGTATACCGTGCATAGACGACGAGGAATTCAGGTTGGCAGTAACGTTGGATATCAGTAAATATTCGTTCAACACATTGCTCATGAAATTCATTGTGTTCACGAAACGAGATGATATAGCGTAACAATGATTCTCGATTGATTTTATGACCGCGATATTGAATTTCGACACTGCCCCAATCGGGTTGATTGGTAATTAAGCAATTTGATTTGAGTAAATGGCTGTGTAAGGTCTCTTCGACAATTTCGCCACTGATGGCATTTTCTAGCAACGAAGCATCGAATTGGTAATTTTTGATGTCGATATCTTGGTAGTCGATGCAATCGCCTTCCATAGTTCCAATACGTTGATGAGCAAAATCTTCGATTGCTTTGAGCTCAACGTCGACTTTTTCACCTGCGCAATTCGATAGATCACTGATCAGGCGATCTGTCACGTCGATCCATGAATCAAACGTTGTTTGGTTGAAGCTGTTTAGGTAAAGCTTGAACGATTTGGATTCAATTAAGTTTGGACTCGTAGCGGGTAATGTAACGTGCCCCACAGCAACTTGAGGCAAACCTTTGGAATTTAGCCAAGAGATCTCATACAGTGTCCAAATATCACACCCTTTGAATGGCAACACTTCGCCAAGGTTCAAATCATCTCTATTGAGGCTACGTGGAACCGACTGTAAAAGACTTGCGTCGTATTTATTCACGTAGCTAACATTTTTTCCGAGTGTTAGACCGTCGAGTTGTTGTGATTTGGAATATTTGCTCATAATCGTGACAGTTTTCGTTTAGAATGCAGTGAATTTTACGCAATCCTATCCATCGTGTCATTAAAGACTCGATGACTATTTTCGGAGAAGAGATGAATCACGTGGTTAAGCAAGCATTAGAAGCATTAAGTGAACGGTATCGAATTGCTTATCAAGCGAGCCATAACTCAAATCCAATCAATCCTGAACTTAGTGATATGCCATCTCCATGTATTGTTAAACAGCACGATGATGGTGTTGAATGGCAATGTGTTAGCCGAGAGGTTCAAGCCAATTTCGCTAATGTCGAACAGGCAATTGAATTGACTTTACATGATGATATTAAAGCATTTTACGGATCGGTCTTTAGTGCGGATCTGGAATGCAGTTGGGATGAAAATGAGTTATCCCTGCTCCAAGTTTGGAGTGAAGATGATTTCCCAATGTTGCAAGAGAATATTCTGGGTCATCTTTTAACTCAACGCCGACTAAAACTGAAGCCTACGGTCTTTATCGCGGTAACCGATGCAGAGCTTGATGTTATTTCGATTTGCAATCTCAGCGGCGAAGTGATTTTAGAACGTTTAGGTACCGATAAACGAGATGTATTAGCGCCAGATGTTGTTCATTTCCTTAACCAACTTGAACCGAGAGTCTAATTAGATGTATTTAATGGAGCTTCAGTTTGAGTGTTTTGATAACACCACATTGACAGCCGTCGATAAGGCGATCAATGGATTACTCGAGGCGTTGCGCTACAATGGCCAGATTCTAGGTCGAGAATTTCCTATCATTATGGGAGATGCTGAGTTCTTTGCTCGAGTTATCTGCCCTGAGAAAGACAGCTTACACCCTAGATACCATTCTGATTATGTCAAAGTCTGTTTGAGCCGGGTGAACGAGGCTTCATTGATTGGCCCTAAGGTGAAAATGCTGGGACGAGACTTGAGTTCTGAAGAAACCGCATCCGATTTAACGCCTTCATGGCAAATTCTATATACTACGTATGTGCACAATTGTTCTCCGCTTCGAAGTGGTGACACTTTTCAGCCAATCCCTCTCTACCGTAATCAACCAACGTTAAATGGTGATCATAAAGCCGTCATTAAATGGCAAACTGAATGGCAAGCTTGTGATGAATTGCAAATGGCAGGAGGGTGTCGTGCTGAGCATGCCGCGCTAGATGAAATCACTGATGCGAACAGTGACTTGTTTCGTCGAGGGTGGGACTTACGAGGACGAATTGAATATATCACTAAGATTCCAACCTATTACTATCAATATCGTGTTGGTGGTCAAAGCTTGACGAGTGAGCAAGCGAGATGTTGTCCGAAATGTCATGGTGAATGGCGGTTAGAAGAACCAATTCACGACATTTTTCATTTTAAGTGCGATTCGTGTCGTATTGTTTCAAACCTGTCTTGGGATCACTTAAAGTAGCTATGTTCAAAGGGGTGAAACTTTTGAATATGTAATCTCAGTAAATGGATAGGTCATTTTAATTAAACTTAAGAGAATTTTTAACCATGAAACCTGCCGTATTTTTAGATCGTGATGGTGTAATAAACATTGATCATGGTTATGTACATAATGAGGATGACTTTGAGTTTGTCGAGGGTGTATTTGAAGCTACTCAAGAGCTACAAAGTCGCGGTTATCTTTTGGTCTTAGTGACCAATCAGTCTGGTATTGCTCGAGGCAAGTTTAGCGAAGATCGCTTTATGAGTTTAACTCAATGGATGGATTGGAACTTCGAAGATAATGGTGTGGAGTTCGATGGTATTTATTACTGTCCGCATCATAGTGAAGCAGGCATTGGTGAATATAAGCAAGATTGTGATTGTCGCAAACCGAAACCAGGGATGTTCTTATCTGCTCGAGACTTTTTGAAAATCGATATGGCGAAATCCGTCATGGTTGGAGATAAAGCGGAAGATATGATGGCTGCACAGGCTGCTGGAGTCGGAACGAAAATCTTGGTTCGTACCGGAAAACCAATCACTGAACGCGGGACGGAGCTGGCAGATGCCGTGTTAGACAGCATTGCAGATGTACCGAAGTATTTGTTAGCGTAATTCGAGTGAAATGAATTTCGGTTAAGTTAACCAATAAATATTCAGACAATAAAAAAATCCTGCTCATTGAGCAGGATTTTTTTATTTAAATAAGATGGTGGAGGGGGACGGATTCGAACCATCGAAGGCGGAGCCGGCAGATTTACAGTCTGCTCCCTTTGGCCACTC
>NZ_JBTAMQ010000018.1:0-71191 GCF_054404255.1 Vibrio phycocola | reverse complement strand
GTTACTTCTAAGAAGTAAAATTGATTATCATCAACGAGTGCCCACACAGATTGATAGGTCTAAATTTTTAAAGAGCGCCTGCCAGCCGTAGCTCGCTAGGGGTGCGTATAATACGCTTTTGAAATTCTTAGTCAACCATTATTTAATAAAAAATTGAATTCGATTTTCATTACCTTACTAAGTAGCGTTTACTTCTCAGCGGGTAGGCGGCATTATAGGGATCAATGACTCGCTGACAAGCACTTTTTTAAATTTAAAATCTGTTTGGTTAAAAATAGTTCAAATGCATCAATATTGACTAATCTTTGAACATTTGAGGGCTATCACAGCAATAGGTTGGAAATATCCGAAGCTTACACGTAAAATCGGTCTGCCTATTCATTTAGCATTTTTCATTCACCTTAATAATATATTAATAAGCAGCCTTATATGAATTCAAATAAATCACTAATAGCTTCCGCTATCTTTGCAGTTATCGGCACCATCGTTTTAGCAGTACTTTCGTTTCCACCAGCAGTATCATTTCTTATTGGTGTAATAGGTACGACTCTTATTTTTATCTACACGTCAAACAAAACTCAATCAGCAACAGAGCAAGAATCATCAGAATCTGGTTCCACCACAACTCTTTATATTGGTAACCTTCCATATAAAGCCAACGAAACCAATGTCAAAGAACTCTTCTCTGAATATGGTGAAGTGTTTGCCGTTCGTTTAATGAAAGATAAAAAGACTGGAAAACGTCGTGGTTTCGGCTTTGTTGTCATTGCTGATTCAGCAGTGCAACATACAATCGACAACTTAAATGAATTTAATTACCAAGGGCGTACGTTAAAGGTACGTGTGGCTAACGACCCTAAAGATCAGAACTCAAATAACGAGTAATCGAATTAAATCCGAACTCGCTAATATGTCCAGCTAGTGCTACTTCATCCTTTGGAGTAGCACTAGCAAACATGTCATTACACCTTTTTGTTCTTTCTACTGTTTGTTTTTCTTCCGTTAGTAAAAACAATACTCTCTGAGCAATCGCTTCACCTGAATCGACAAGTAAAACATCACTTCCCATCACTTCTTGTATTTCGTCTCGCAATAACGGGAAATGAGTACAGCCTAAAACCACCACGTCCACTTGACCTTTAAAAGGCTGCATTACTTGATTAAGTTCTTCTCTGTCGACACCCATCCCTCGCAGTTTTTTCTCTGCCATATCAACTAACTGTGTTGAGCCTAAGAGTTGAACCTCTTTCTTGTAAGAAAAAGCAGATATCAGTTCTCGCGTGTACTCCCGCTTTATTGTTGCAGGTGTAGCCAATAAGCCCACGGAATGTTTTGCAGCAAGACAAGCTGGCTTTATTGCAGGCACGACCCCAACAACGGGAATAGACAGCTCTTGTCTTAATTCGGTAAGTATTACTGTACTCGCGGTGTTGCACGCGACAACAACAATATCGATATCGTATTCACACACCATATTACGAATTAACGTAGTTGCACGTTGTAGCAGCACATCAACGGATAACTCTCCATATGGGTAAGCTTGATTATCGAAAAGGTAGGTATAGTTGAGATTAGGCAACAACTGCTGAATCTCTTTTACAACAGAAAGCCCTCCCACCCCGGAATCAAACACAAGAATATTTGCAATTACATTATCAGCCACACGAGAATTCCTTTCATGCTAAAAAATGAAGCATTATCATACCTTATAAACCATTACAGTCTTCGTCATATCAATAAGCACAAATAAAAAACCGCCCAATAAAGGCGGTTTTGGTATTCATTGAGCTAAAACAATAAGAATGTTTAGACTCCGTATTCGGTACGATACGCTTTTACCGCTTCCAAGTGCTCTTGATTGCCACCTTTTTCTTCAAGGAACATAACCAAATCACTTAAACTCACAATCGATATAATCGAGCAACCAAAATCTCGCTCCACTTCTTGAATCGCAGAAAGTTCGCCTTTTCCTTTTTCTTGACGATCGATGGCCACCAACACACCAGCGAGTTCAGCGCCGTTTGCTTGAATAATTTCCATCGACTCACGAATCGCGGTTCCAGCCGTAATCACATCATCAACCAACATAATGCGTCCTTCTAACGCACTGCCGACCAACGAACCACCTTCACCATGATCTTTTGCTTCTTTACGGTTGAAACAATATGCAGTATCCACATCGTGATGATCTGCTAGCGCAACTGCTGTGGTTGTTGCAATTGGAATACCTTTGTAAGCAGGGCCAAAAAGCACATCATACTGAATACCTGAATCCGCTAATGCCGCAGCATAGAAACGACCAAGACGCGCCAAATCACGACCGGTATTAAATAAACCGGCATTAAAAAAGTAAGGACTAGTACGACCTGATTTCAAAGTAAACTCACCAAACTTAAGAACCTGCTTTTCAATTGCAAATTCAATAAACTCGCGCTGATATGCTTTCATTATTTTCTCGCCTTATTATTGCTGTACTCTGGCATCACTGCCACATGTCATGACCAACGATCAACTCACGCTGGTCATCTCTGACTTATTTAGTCAGCTAACGCCGCTTTCTGTGCAACGACGATTTCTTCGATTCCTTTCTGCGCACTCTCTAAAAGTGCTAATAACTCTTGATGACTAAACGGTTCGCCCTCAGCAGTACCTTGAATTTCAATCATTTTACCTTCTTCAGTCATCACGACATTCATATCCGTATCGGCTGACGAATCTTCCACATATTCAAGATCACACAAGATATCCGATCCAAGAATGCCAACCGAAACCGCCGCAACATGGCTTTTCATTGGGTTTTTCTTCAACTGCCCTTTTTCGATCAGGTGAGAAAATGCATCCGCTAACGCAACACTTGCTCCACTGATAGAAGCGGTACGAGTCCCACCATCAGCCTGAATAACATCACAATCCACTGTAATCATAAATTCGCCCATCGCCTCTAAGTCAACGACAGCGCGTAAACTACGAGCAATCAAACGTTGAATCTCCATCGTACGACCACCTTGCTTACCGCTAGCCGCTTCACGACGAGTTCGACTATGAGTTGCACGTGGTAGCATGCCATATTCTGCCGTCACCCAGCCTTTCCCTTTGCCTTTCAACCAACGCGGAACATTATCTTCAACCGTCGCATTACACAGAACTTTAGTATTGCCGAATTCGACTAATACTGAGCCTTCTGCATAAGCGGTATAGTTACGCGTAATTTTGATTGGACGGACTTGATCTGCTGCTCGGTTACTTGGACGCATGGTGCATCTACCTTTGATTAATGAAGAGTCTAATTGGGCGCGAATTATAGCGGAAATCCGTTGATGTTCCTAGTCAAGCTGAGGTTCTACAGCGCGACTCTCGAGTTCGAACTATGTTACTATGAGTTATTTATGAACGTCAGGAACCTAAGGATAAATTGATGATCTACAGTATGACCGCGTACGCACGCAAAGAAGTCAAAGCTGACTGGGGAACCGCGGTATGGGAAATTCGTTCCGTTAATCAACGCTATCTAGAAACCTATTTTCGCCTACCAGAACAGTTTCGTTCTTTAGAACCCGTGCTTCGCGAGCGATTCCGTAAGCGCTTAGCACGCGGAAAGGTTGAGTGCCATCTACGTTATGAAGCGAACCCTTCAGCTAAAGGCGACCTTACTATCAATAACACCTTGGCAACTCAAGTCATCAATGCTGCCAATCAAGTAATGGAACTCACCGGCGAAGCCAGCCGAATTAATCCATTTCAAGTCATGCAGTGGCCTGGCGTCATGGAAACCCCTGAGCAAGATTTCGATACGATTAATAAAGAATTAATGGAAGCGTTCGATATCGCTGTCACCGATTTTATTGATGCTCGCGGACGTGAAGGCGAGAACATGAAAGAATTGATCGTTCAGCGTTTAGATGCCATTAGCAGCGAAGCCACCAAAGTTCGAGCACTGATGCCTGAAATTATCGAATGGCAACGTACTCGATTAACCAGCAAGTTTGATGATGCAAAAGTGGAGTTAGATCCAACTCGTATTGAGCAAGAGTTGATCATGATGGCACAAAAATCTGATGTAGCTGAAGAGCTAGATCGCCTAGATTCGCACGTAAAAGAAACTCAAAACATCCTCAAGAAAGGGGGGGCTTGTGGCCGTCGTTTAGACTTTATGATGCAAGAGTTTAATCGCGAATCCAACACCCTAGCCTCTAAATCGATCAATACCGAAGTCACCGCAACCGGCGTTGAGCTTAAAGTATTGATTGAACAGATGAGAGAGCAGATCCAGAATATTGAGTAGGTTTAACTCTACTCCAAGCATCTTAGGCCCTTTACTTCATTGCTGAAAGCATCTGAAATGCAGGGCTTTTTATTTTTTTCGTCCAAATCAGCTTGCAAAAATTTGGCAAACTACGCCAATTAAGAACAATTAAGCATCAAAGTTATATTTGTAGGTTGATAATATTCTGAACACAGTTCATCAACAAACCTTTCGTATTTCTTCCTACTAATCATGACTATCTACGCAAGTCTCGATAATCAAAAATTTCCTTCCGCAATCTGAAAACAAGTCAAACCTAGCTCTCTCCACATTTTGACTACTTTGTCTCGATCATCGAACACGCAAAGAATGTCATCTTTATAGTTTGGGTAAAGGTCTAGTAACCAAAAACGTTTCAATATTTCATCTGCTGTATATGTGTCCATTTCCCTCATAGTTAACTCATCGTACAAAATGCCATGTACGGAAAGCCAATTAATCGTCTTATCTCTAACTATGTCGCCTCTGGCAGAGAAAATATGCACTCTATATCCTTGTTTCTTGAGAGCATTCACACTTTCAATCACCGGCAGATGAGGTAAGTCTTTATCGCAAGCCTCAAAGTATGAAACCCAGTCCGGTTTCTGGCCGTTCGACTTATCAATAAAATGGCTTCTGTGCTGGTTCAGAGCAAGAGTCCCATCAAGATCTACAATCACAGTTTGTGATAACATATCTACTCACTTAACCTATCGATATGACGATGGGCTTCCAATAACTCATTTCTCATTCGTTTAAACTCATCAAAGTTATATTCATATGGTTCTTTTTTACCATGTAGTAACATTCTGCCATCTTCAGTTAACTCAGCCTTTTGATGAGCTAATTTATTCCTCTCTATCTGTACTTGATGCACTAAAGACTGTTCTTTAAGTATTTCATTACCAAGCTCCCCAGATACACTTTTCAATGCTATACGAACTTGATCAAATGTTGTCATGAAGTGGTTAGAGATAGCTTCTTCTAACGATGCTAACTGGTCTACTTTTTCTTGCTTTTCTGAAAGTTGACGAGTCATTCTTTCCTTCAATTCTTGAAGTGAACTGTCTAAACTCTCTGATGATAAAGCTTTGCACTTATCGATAAATGTTTCTCTCAGCTTTAAGTCCATGTTGCTTGTTTCAGACATCACAACCCCACGCATATTATTCATATCAGACATCTTCTTAATATGATCTTCTACTATCGGCTCTATATCATCAAAAAAACTGGGCCTATGAACAATAAATACACCATCAACTTTTTTATCAAATAATTTCTCTCTGAGTTCATCTGGAATTTGACCACTATAGAAAATCATATCTGTGAAAATTTTACTTCGTAAGTGATAAGCAATGCTCAAGCCATTTTCACTCTTACCACCGAGGTCATAGTCAAAAATAATAAGATCGTAAGGGTTATAAGAAGACAGCTTTTTTGATAGCTCTTCAATTTCTTCAGCTGTGATACTATCTCTATGAGTAAACTCAGGAATAAAACCATACTCTGAAACTAGGTCTTGTAATCGCTCATAGTCTCCTTGAACTTCCTCAAACTGGTCTTCAAACCAAAGAACTTTGTATTTTAATTTCATTACTTTCTAAGCCTTATTTTTATTTTAAAACCAGTTTGTGGCTGATCGTTAGGTAGGAATATTTCTCCACCCATCTTTTCAATTTGTTTCTTACTATGGAAAAGTCCTAGTCCTGAGCCTCGTGTGGTAGTTACACCCTTTTCAAATACTCTATTTGGCTCGATAATTGAGCTATCAAGCCCTTTTCCATTATCAAGTACGGATATTTCTAGTACATTGTTTGCTTCAGTACTCACATCAAAGGTAACGAGGGATGCGCGAGATTTTTTAGCATTGCTCACGAGGTTATCTAAAACCATACCAAGCTCTATAGGTGTAAAGTCTGAAATGAAAGGTTTTGTATTAACATTCACCTTTATTTGTATTCGACTGTTATATGCTGTAGATATCGTTTCTAAGTATTGTTTAATATACAAAGATATATCATCAGTAATTCTCGTAGAATCTAGCTTGAAGTTTGCACTTGTAGCAAAGCGTGATGTAGTCATTATCTTCTCAACAGATTCAAGCATTTCACTTAATGATGTGGATAGTTTTTCTCTATCTATATCATTTTTATTGTTTAAGCTGAGTAACGTTGAAGTTATCTTTTGCTTAGCTGAAGATGTGTAAATGACTATCTGGTGAAGAAAGCTTTCTAGTTGTTCAGAATCTCTGCTTTCATTTGATAACAAAAAGAGGTTTCTCTTTTTCTCATCTTCATACGCAACATTTAAAGACTCGGCTTTCTTAACAGCCTCTTGCTTTAGTGTTTCTTGTTCCTTTGCTACATTCTCAGCCTGCTGCCTTTTTTGGGATTGAATGCTTGCATTTTTTTCTGCTTCTTTTCGAAGTTCTGCTTCAAACTTAGCCTTCTTTTCTGCTTTCAGTCTGGCGGCTAATTCTTCACTTGCTATTCTTCGAGCTTCTTCCTCTTCTTTTTTTAGTTCTGCAAAGCGCTTTCTAGCTTGGTGAACATTCTCCATTAATTCTTTATCAGAAGAACGGTTGGCCAAAGTAGAGAGTCTTTCAACAGACTCTTCAAAATACGAAGATTTTTCGTTTAGTACGTCAACTAGATTGCGACTGTAATCTAATAGCTCAATTTTTTTTGAGCCTGACAGCTTTGAAATCAGGTTGATTATATTAGACCTGTTTTCATCTAAACTTAACCTTTGAGCCGTATCATGGGTTTTATCTATAGCATCCTTCCAAGTAACGCCCACAACATATTGCTCTAACCTTCGAACACACTTTGTTACAGCATAATCAAGAAGCTGTTCAGACGCTTCAGTTTCAACTAAACCGCCGTCTCGGCTGGACTTTTCTTTAAACTTTGATTCGGGCCCTGCAATATCGATACGCCCCATTAAATCACGAGTACCAAGTGTCCTTGCGTAACCTTGACCGTGCCTTCTATCTATTGCCCAATAATCATCACCTTCCTCACCAATAGGCATAACTCTAAATCCATTCCTAAATAAGAAAAGTGAACCGAAAGAGACTGAGTGAATTCCGGTTCTTCTTTTAAATAGCGATTTAGCCGATTGGTTTAAGCTGAAAATTTGGCAGGAAAACTCTGAATCAGCTAATAGAGGGTAGAGCTGAGCACTCTCTTGGATTTTATAAATCAACTCTCCTCTATCAATGAGGGTCGTTACGAAGTGTCCATTTTTATCCAGAACTACAGATAATGACGTCGTTTTATCTTTCAATACGTCAAATATATTATTGGTAACCAAGCCATTAATTAGTTCTGGAAGTTCTAACTCTGGATTAGATTCATATTCTTTTTCTAAATATTCATCCGCCTTTTTTTCTCTCTGACAGATCATATTTAGTTTTATTTTTGAATTTGAACTACCAAAAGGATTAATGAGTTTAGCAAGGTTTCCTTTTAAACGTTGTAGCTTCTTTCTATCCCATGAGCTTGGCTCTCTTAAATCTGAGATTTCTAAAACAACGCCAGACTTAGGACTAGATATGCCTTTAGGAATATCAAAATCAGAAGATGTTGCATACTTCACATCTATATTTTCAAACTTAGTCTTCGCATTTTCTTCAAACTTACCCCAATCAATATTTAATATATGAATAAGATTATCTGATACTGACTTTGCCTGTAATTTAAGCCTCCCTCCGACCCTATCACAAGAGAAACGTCCTACACCTTTATTACCAGCATATACTCTGCTAGAACTATTATCTTCTGTTCCATCTTTTTTGGCAGAATAAGCAACAAAGAGCCACTTATTGACTAAGTCCTCATAACTCATACCTTTACCATTATCAATAATAAGGATTTTATTTATAACATCATTATTATCTTCAAATACAAGATCAACATTCTTAGCATTTGCATCAAATGAATTTTTCACAAGTTCAAAAATAGCAATAAAGTCATTTGTTATTAAATCTTGACCAATTACAGATTTGAGAGCAGAGCTTATTTCAAAATGCAGTGGATCTTGCTTTTTTTCACTCATAAATCACCAATTCATATCAAATTTTTGTTAATAGTAAACCTAATGCTTCACCTAAAAGAGGAGGAACCGCATTCCCTATTTGGGTATAACGAGGACACTCTTGAGTCCTTCTTTCTCCACCAGTCGTATATTTGCCTAAAATATCAAAATCATCGGGAAAAGATTGGATTCTAGCCATCTCTCTTACAGTGAGTATTCTAGGTTCAGAATAATGAAGTAAGTCGTCAGGGAGGGTAGTTAGCGTCTTGGAAGGCTCATTAGCATTGAGTACTGTGATGGCTTGTTTCTTCGTACCTATCTCTAGCCGCATAGCGTCACTCAAACTCACACCCGGCTTACAGATCTGCTGAATTCTTGTGAACTTCTGTATAGTTGTATCTTTATGGCGAGCAAGACGAAGACTATTGGGTTTCTTTTTACCTGCACTCTTTCTTATAACTCGAAGGTACTTTGATTGCTTCTTGGGCTGAGTGTAGTTAATTTCTTTAAAGCCACTAACTTCATTCCCAGAATGATAAGCAAGTCCATTTTCACTTACTAGAAGATCACCGATAGCATCACTAACCTTTACATGACGTAATGGGAGCTTTTTATCAATCAAAAAATCTCTTTTTGTGTTGGCTAGAATTTCAAAAGGGTTTTTAAAGTTTTCCGTCACCAATTCTTTTTTTATTCCAATCATAATGAATCGAGTTCTTTTCTGAGGAACACCAAAATCCGCACTACATAAAAAGTCTGTATATACCTTGTAACCTAACTTCTCTAACTTAGATTTAACGACCATTGAATGAGGCTTTCTAGCCTTCTTACCTTCAGCTGGCTTGAAAGATGCGTTAAAGCCACGGACATTCTCTAGCAACAGATATTTAGGTGAGACTATCTCTACCATCTTGATGTATTCGTCAGACAACTTGTTACGGGGATCTTTTGCATTTCTTCTGCCAGCCAAGGAGAAACCCTGACAAGGAGGCCCCCCTGCAATTAGATCAACTTCACCTTTCAGAGCCGATAATTGCTCTAGATGATTTTCAAGAAGATCTTGGATTGTAGTTTCTTGTTTTGGCAACCAACTTGGCCAGTTAAAGTGAGCATGAGCCCCGTCAATCAAATTGTGTTTAAAAGTAGAAAATGCCATTGAATCTTTTTCTACAGCAAATAGTCCCTCCCAACCTGCATTACCAAGACCTAGCGAAAATCCGCCACACCCTGAGAAAAGGTCTATATAAGTGCCTTTTTTACGTTGATTCAATTTGTCTGACATTTACAAAAATACTCTTAAAACTTAATTGCATATAGATATTATTATCTTAAAGTAATTCTAGCAAAAGACCAGGACTAAAAGGTTTGTAGTTTGTGAGTTAACATTAAAAAATAGTTAGCTAAGCTTAACACCTACCAAACTTATGAAACTCAAAGGTATAAAGCTAACCTACATCAAATGTTATTCTGGGGTGGCATCATTGAATAAATCAGATGCGACAGTATTTACCTCAGCTTAAGAAAGTATCATCTCAACCTAAGAGTGCCTCATTTTCTTGCTTACGCTCTGCGAGTGTTTTTTCTATCGCGAATACGGTTGTCTTACTGATCGCTTGTTTCTCGGCAAGCGGCCTAAACTGACTAATGGCATCAACGACTTCTTGAATGCATTCTTGCGCTTGCCTCCATGTAGCAAAGCCTGCACTGGTCGCAAGCTTTTGCATCACTTTGAGTGGTGGCGCTTTTCCGTATCCTGCAAAGGCGGTGGCATGTTCATTAAAGGGGTGAGGGCTAAAAGTCACATCGTAAAAAGGGGCCAGCTCCCAACTTCCATCATCGGCTTGTAAAAAGCCCCAATTTTTACTGTGATCGTCTTGGTTCACGGCAAATAAGTTAAACATTGCACGGCGAAATTGAAGTTGCCCAGCAGCAGGTGACTTACACAGTTGGCGACTGGCTTTAATAAGGTCGCTGTAATCTAGGCTCGGGCTTCGGAAGTCAGCATCCAATAAGCCGCAGGCACTGTGCATATGTAAACGTCCAGCGTTCTTCTGTGCGGGTAAATAATCGAAGCGTTTTAACGCAAGCCATGCCTTAGCGCCGCTACTTGCTGGCGCTTCAATTAATTGCCACATCGGGGGCTGGCATTTTGCCAACTCAGCCATTTGTAAGTAGACCGCTTCACACAAACCCTCTTCATGGCCCAGCGCCAAGTTCTTCGAAGTAAACTTAACTAACCATGCTTCATCGCCAGGTTGTGCATAGGTGCGGCATAGCGTCGCGTCGCCAGCAGGCATATAAATTTGCGCTTTAGGGCGAGCACCGCCGGAGCTTCCTACGGCGACTAAGGTAGTGAGCACCTGTTGAGTATTACCGTCTAAGTCGTCAGTCTGGGATTGATCAAATAAGTTTTGTGCTTCCAAGCCGAGTGTTGCCAAATCAATATCTGATCGCTGATCCGATGAAAACTCTGATACAGGGGTAAAAGACAATGCCCCCATTCCTTGCTGGCCAACAAACGCTAGTCTATCCATTGCCGTTACTTGCGCTGGTATTACACCTTTTTGGCGAAACACACGATCTTGCAACAACAAACCCCAACCATCGGGAAGACTGTCGCCAAAAACACCGTGAATGCCTTGGTGAGGTTCTTTTGGTGCTTGCTGCAATCGCACATCGCCTTGAAGAGTAAAAGGGGATAAATTGCCAAACCTGCTTAGATATTTTTCATCGTACTGAAAGAAAACACCTTGACGGTTTTGCGCTAATATTCCTACCGATACGATTTCTCCCGTTGTGAGAGTGCGCTCCACATTCAGCTTTTGAATGGATTTAAAACTCATCTTTAAGCACCTCTTCGATGCTGGTCGGTAAAGCGGTGCGGTCAGCGGTTACTTGTGTCAATTGATAAAGCCGGTCTAGTGAATCCAGCGATTGCCATAAAAGCAGCAGCTGGCGAAATGAAATTTGTCCGGTGAGCTCAAATTTTTTTATGGTCGAAGCTGGTACACAACTACGCTGGGCCAGTGCCTCTCGAGATAACTTCGCTTGTTTGCGTAAGCCACGCAGGTGAGAAGCAAAAGCTTGACTAACATCGGTATCATCTAAAAGTGAAAAGTTCATATGCAGCCTCAATGGATACAGTAATATCTATTATAGCGTAATTTTGTGAGTTATGGACACAATAATACCCATTCAGGTGTGAATGGTCACTATATGACTGGAGAAGGATACTAATTACTGATTCTTTACATCACCCACTACTTAGTAAACTGCAAACCAAACACCAATTTTTTACCACTATTGATAATTTACTACTCACAATATTGATACGTGTCATATACAATAACCATGAGAATACGAATAATTATCAAGGGCGTTATTGTTTCTGAATATTCGTTCATTCAACAAAAAATATTCGATTCTACTTGGAGGTTGTTTTGGTTCGTAAATCTATCCTATGGTCATGTTTGATCATGCTTTGTCCACCAGCATTCGCGAGTGCAGACACAACGCCAGTAGAAGCAAAAACTCAACTTGGGCAAATCCTATATTTCGATGTAAATTTATCGAAGAACCGGACTCAATCATGTGCAACCTGCCACAACCCAGCTCATGGCTTTGCTGATGATAGAAAAAATCCGCTCAACGCCATGGTTTCACTGGGTGATGATGGTCACTCATTTGGTGATCGCAATGCTCCAAGCGCTGCATACGCCAATCGCATTCCTGTTATTACTCGAAATAGTGAAACTGGCGAGTTTAAGGGAGGCCAGTTCCTCGATGGACGAGAACGGGATTTAGCCGGTCAGGCAGGTGGACCTCCACTCAACGGTCTCGAAATGGGAATGCCTGATAAAGCATCCGTTGTTGGTCGATTAAAAGAAAATGAGTTCTATCTAACACGCTTTGCCGAGCTTTATGGTGATACGATTTTTGAAGATACCGACGCCGCATATAGTGCAATGACCGACAGTATTGCCGAGTTTGAGAAAACCGACTTTTTCTCCCCTTTTGATTCTAAGTACGATCGCTACGTTAAAGGAGAAGTCTCTTTAACCAAGCAAGAGTCCTTGGGCGAAGCACTGTTCTTTTCCCAACAATTTACGAACTGCAATAGTTGTCATCAATTAAAAGCATTTGGTAATAGCCAAGGCGAAACATTCTCGAACTATGAATACCACAACCTCGGCGTGCCGATGAATATTGCTGTTCGAGAAGCCAATGGATTGGGTCTGGATTATGTAGATAGAGGTTTATTAGAGCACCCTCGAATCGACGATGAGAAACAAGCGGGAAAATTCAAAGTCCCGACATTGCGGAACGTTGCTATTACCGGACCTTATATGCATAACGGTGTTTTTCAGGACCTTCGCACTACCATTCTATTTTATGACAAATACAACAACAGCACGCGCAAGCTAAATCCTGAAACTGGGCAGCCTTGGCGTGAACCAGAAGTAAACCGCAACCTAGCGTTAGAAGATAAAGAGTTTAAGGCCCCTGCATTAACCGATAAAGAAGTCGATGCATTGGTTGCCTTCTTAAAAACGCTCACCGATGAACGTTATGAACATTTGCTGAAATAGTGCTCAATCGAATACAACAATGATTATTACGGTCTAAACATTCGAATTAGACCGTATTATCAAGTCATGGTGAGCACTTACTTACATTCCATAAACAAAAGGTCGACCTTTTTCACCCATAGCATGATGAATAGGTTTTAATGCTGTCGCATATGAAGCTAACAGTTCTAATGTATATTGCGTACGGAGCATCATGCCTTCATCAACACAATTGAGTTCACTGTCTAATGTGGATTCAATGTGGCGAAAAATTAGATGATCAGGCAGAAGGCAAACATGATTATTTTTACTGGCTGTCATTCTTAATTCACTGATTGGATAAACCCCATTACCACTGGCAGAAACGCTTACAAGTAATGCGGGCTTATGTGCCAACTCATTTGCGGTTGTTAACATAAGAAAGTTCTTTAATGCTGGTGTCGCCATACCATGCCATTCAGGTGTTATAAAAACGAAAGCGTCAGAGACAGAAAGCTGCTGAGAAATCTCCTTCCATGGCTTCCATTCATCCGTATCTTGCCAAACCCCTTCATTCCAAAATGGCAAATTGAGATCGAACAGATCCATGATCTGCACTTCTTTAAAACCTTTGCTACTCATCTTTTTTAAATAACGAGCTACATTTAAGCTCTGTGAGTTACCACGCTGACTACCAGAAATAATCGTGAGTTTCATAAAGTATCCTTAAAATAATTAAATGACTTATTCAGTCTGCACATTAATGGGCTTAGCAGAAACGCGATTACGCGAACTGACCATAACAATTGCAGCAAAAAGGCCTAACATTCCAACTCCTTGAAGAAGATTTAACGATTGGCCGAGAAATATATACCCGAGTAATACCGCAGAGAGGCTGCTCAAAAAACCTAGAATGGAAATAGTGAGCGTTGGCAGTTTACTAATTCCATTAAACCAAAGTGCATAAGCAAGTATTGCTCCTACGATAGATAAATAACCATATCCTATAGTATTCTTAATCGTGATCTCATTCGGCACCCCCTCAGACCATAATGCCAATGGTAGCAACATGCTCCCTCCCAAAAGCAATTGCCACCCTGTAAAACCAAGTAGAGTCATGGTTTGAGGACTTCCCCAATGCTTGGTTAGTACTATCCCGAAAGACATGCTGATTGCACCGAATACTCCTATAACAACGCCTTCAACATTTAACTCAGCTTGCTCATTAAAAAGCAACAGTGCCATGCTTCCAATAGCAAAAAAACTCGCCACTAATTGCCTTATATTCAATTGATTTTTCAATAAAAAATAGCTTAATACGATGACAACAATCGGAGAAATAGACATTACTAACGCGGCCATTCCACCAGGAAGGTGTGTGGCAGCATAAAATAGACAATAGAAGAAAAAACCAACATTCAAAAAAGCTAAGGTCACTAATCGACACCACCAATGACCAGATGGTAATGATCTCGTTAACAATACTAGAATTAGGCCAGCGGGCAATGCTCGCAATGTAGAAGCTGTAACAGGATAATTTTCCGGTAGTAATTCGCTCGTCACAATATAGGTACTACCCCAGATAATCGGCGCGATGGCGGTTAATCCTACAGTCATAAGATAACTATTTTTCTTCACATTTCCCTCTCTCAATAAGAATTATTTTATTGCTCGATTATTTATCTTTCCAAAAAGATACTTTTTAGAGAGTATTGTTAAATGAAAGAGAAATCAAGTATCTTTTTAGAAAGTTACTTTTATGGTTTTAATTATGAATGATCATGTAGACCTCATTTTACAGCAGTGGAAAGAAGCCAAACCGGATCTAGATTGCTCTGCGATGGGCATCGTTGGACGCTTGGCACGAGTTGAATCGGTCTGGAAGAAACAACTAAGTCATGTGTTCAAGCATCACAAGTTGAGTGGGATCGAGTTCGACATACTTGCAACTCTATGTCGAAGCCAAATGCCCCTAACACCAACAGATCTTTATACAACACTTATGCTGTCCTCAGGCGCAATGAGCACTCGTATTGAAGCACTTGTTCAACGTGGTTTAATAGAAAGAATTTTAAGTGCGGAAGATCGTCGAAGCTGCAAGGTTACCTTAACGGAACAAGGAAAAAACCTTATCAACCTTGCCGTTGAGGCTCACGTTATGAATATGAATGAAATGCTTTCAATGCTTGATGAAGATGAAAAAGTTCAATGTGCTGCACTATTAAAAAAGATACTACTCGCGCAAAAGCAGTCCCTCTGAGCTTATAAAATTACAATTTATCAGGTGCAGCTAAGGAGACGTGATTGAAATAGTGGCAAAGTAATTGATAGAAACGAGTGACGTGGGCTGGCTTATCCTTCTGGTATTGGTGCAAGAAATAGAAATGCCAGGCCCTTCCTTGAACCGCAGGTAGTATTTTCACCAGCTGCTCCTTAAGCAATGCCGACTGAGCGAGAAACTCAGGATACAATACTATTCCCATATCATAGCGCGCCATATCCAATACCGTGGACAACGAATTCGCTTTAGCGCAATGTTCAATAGAGAAGGAAAATGGATTCTTTTGTTGATTATCAAAAAGTTGCAGCTCACCATTTTGCCACGGCGTTGCAATAAAACGATGTTGAGAAAGTTGAGCGACTTCTTTCACCTTGCCGTGCTGTTTAATATAGCGAGGAGAGGCACAAAAGACCTCAGCGACCTTACCAATAGACAAAGCTCGATAATTACAATCTTTAAGATCGCCACCAAATACCGCAACATCTAGGCCATGTTCAATTAAATCTTGCCATTTTCCCGTCACAATTACATCTGGCTGAATAAACGGAAATTCCAAACACAATTGGTGAATTGCCGGAATAACAATGTCTTTTTCGAAAAATGGAGGAATAGCGACCTTAAACACACCACTCGGTTGTTCTTTTTCACTCTCGAGCTCAGTGAGTGTCAGACTGAGCTGCTCACTTAATAACTCACTACGACTCAGTAATGTCTCTCCAACAGCAGTTAATACCAAACCTCGCGTATTCCGCACCAATAACTGATGGCCGGTGGCTTCTTCTAAACGCTTAATTTGCTGGCTAATTGCCGACTTGCTCAAACCCAATTTTTTCGCTGCCGCGGTAAAAGAGCCTTTCTTGGCAACTTCGACAAAAATAAGGAGCAATGGTGCTAGCTTTACTGCGTTCATATTATTAAACAGTCCGTACATATTGTGGTTATTGTTTAATATTCAGTAAGTTTTATTCTGTGTCAACACCATCAACAAAAGGAAACTTTCTTATGACCTGCTTAGTCATTATTGATCTAACCCCAACAGATAAAACCCAACTATCCGCTTACAGCGCGCAAGCTGCTGACACCGTTACCGCTTACGGTGGAAAATTTATTGCTAAAGGAGAAATCGAAATACTGCATGGCGACTCTGAATATAAGAATAAAGCGGTCATTGAATTCCCAAATCAGGAAAGCGCGAGAAATTGGTACCATAGTGAAGCATATCAAGCACTGGTTCCATTACGAGAGAAAGGAATGAACAGTCAATTTCATCTGGTTTAATACGCAAATGGGCTTACTTATCATAGTGAGCCCAATGAATAATCACATCACAACAACTACTCAATATCTCTTTCAAGTGGCCACTCTCCACAGATATTGAAAGGGGCTGCAATTGTCGACCATTTGACTGGTAGAAGGCGATCTTTAGGTAGAATTGCCTCATCTTGATAAGCGGCTTTGCGATAACGCTGCATTAACGCTTCCATATCCGAATTTAAAGCACTGAGCGTGTCTGGAGACATAAAACGAAATGAGCTAGAGAACCAAGTTTTAGGATCACTGTGGTTATTTATCGCATGGTCCAAGAAATTATGATTTCTCTCTCGCACAAGAGTGGCTAACTTGCTATCCAAACTCATTAATAATTTGCCTTCCACTTTGAGTTTGAATTGGTTATTCGCCGATAGCTCAATAAACCCATACCGGTCTAAATCACGTAAGTAACGAAAAACAGTGATGTCATTAAGCTCGTAATTTTCCTGAACAGCATCAAGGCTATAGCCAGAGACGAGAAAGAAAAGGAAATAGAAGTGTGAGGGATGGGATGCAAGAAACTCTTCTTGTTGACCATTTAAGCGCACCAAAGGCTCAGAGTACCCTTTCGCTACTTCAAGCAAATCATAAAGGGAAATATTAATCGCATCACACACCTCGCTCAGTCGGCTAAGTGAGCAGTCACGATCTTTAAATAATCGCTTAATCGTTTGTTCTGATACACCAATGTGATTGGCCACATCTTTGTAAGTAATACCTTGTGCTTTCAATGCCAATTTGAGAGCAGTGGTGATCTCTTGAGGAGCAGCCTGTTGCATTGTTTTCTCCATTTAATGGTACTTACCCAACCCAATTAGATACACAAATTGTACCTTTTAATTACATTAATGACAAAAAGATACTTTAGGTGTTCCATATCCATAGTCTTAACTACACACTATTGGAGAACAACATGAAAAAGACCACGTTGATTGCTGGCCTACTACTCTCTCAAGTTGCCCTTGCTGAACCAGAAGTATTATGGCAATACGATGATTTTAAAATGCCAGAATCGGTACTGATCGATAACGAACGTAACCAGATTTACGTATCAAATATAAATATGGATCCTGTGTTAGAGGATGAGAATGGCAGCATTGGCCTCATTAGCTCTGATGGGAAAAGTCATACTGTTGAATGGGTCACAGGACTTAGTTCGCCAAAAGGTCTCGCGCAAAAAGGCGAGTATCTCTATATCGCCGATGTAAAAGAGCTCGTCGTCATTAATGTCGATACCGCTCAAATTTCAGCACGCTACCCAGTTCCAGGTGCTGGTGTTCTGAATGGTTTAGCATTTGACAAGCATGGGGATCTCTATGTCTCCGACTGGATGGGGAACCGTATTTATCGCCTAAAAAACCAAGAATTAACCGTCTGGTTGGAGACCGAAGAACTGGAGGCGCCGAATGGCCTTGTAGTCAAAGATGATTACCTTTATGTGGCGGCTTGGGGCAAGAACCCTAAGCCAGATTTCTCCACAGAAGAAAGTGGCCTACTAAAACGCATTTCGCTGAGCGACAAGCATATCGAAAATTTACCTGATGACCGTTCTTGGAATAACTTAGATGGCTTACACCCTTTACCCAATGGCTGGTTAGCAACAGACTTTTTAACCGGGGAGCTCCTCACTTTAAACAATCAAGGAAAAATAGTAGACCGAGAGCTTTATGGTCAAACCTCTGCGGATTTCTGGCTGGACGAGAAACACAACCTGTTGCTCGTTCCTTACATGATGAGTAATCGTGTTGCGGCATATCGCTATGAAGAGAAAAAGTAGAGATCTACATAGTGTCTCTTCGCTACCAAGGAGTTTCTTTCGAGTTTAAGAATTCTTAGTCGTCATATTGAAGACAAATAATATGCTTCCACCTTTGGTTACTAACGATAGACAGATTTTGTCGACTGTCTAAGCATTAGATCGATTGGTGGGAGCCTAGCTTCATGTTTTTCCCCCGACAATAAATTCAGTATCGAATGCGCACAAACAATCCCAATTTCTTCAATTGGCTGGCGTAACGTCGTCAACCCCGGAGTGAAGTATCGAGAAGTAGGTAAGTCATCAAACCCTACAACTGACACATCTTCTGGTACTCGAAATCCATTATCGGTTAATGCTTTTATAGCACCATAGGCTGTAAGATCATTGGAGGCAAAAATCGCCGAAAAATGCACTTTCGATTCAATCAGCTCAACTGTTTTTTCGTAACCTAAGTCAGCACCAAAATCCCCTTGCTTCACGAGTTTTGGATTTACCTTTATCTCAGCTTCGTGTAACGCTTTTTTATACCCATCAAAACGCGCGCCTGAATCGGGTTGGCTTGCTAATCCTTTTATATGCGCGATATTCATGTGACCAAGTTGCAATAAATGCAGCGTGGCAATATAGCCCCCGAGAACATTATCTAGGTTAAGGGAACGTATATTATCGCCTTCAATATTAAATCCTACAGTGACAACAGGAATCGATTTTGCTGTTTTTAAAATCAGCTCCTCACTCAGTGTACCGGTAACGACAACCAAGCCATCAACATGACTTTTCATCAAATACTCAAGCGCGTGCATTTCGAGCTTGTTTTGCCAATGACCACTAGCCAAAACCAA
Source organism: Vibrio phycocola (assembly GCF_054404255.1). Lineage (NCBI taxonomy): Bacteria > Pseudomonadati > Pseudomonadota > Gammaproteobacteria > Vibrionales > Vibrionaceae > Vibrio > Vibrio phycocola. Next base: position 52,131 of record NZ_JBTAMQ010000018.1, on the reverse strand, counting down.
CGAGTAGCCCTGTGCTAATAATACATTTTCCATATCGTTTAAGATGCGACTGGTGTATGGACTGTCTGGGTGCTGAACCAATACACCAATCGTCAAAGTACGGCTATTGGTGTTTTCCTGCATATGAAAATTGGGCGTATACCCAAGATCCGTTATGGCGCGAGCGATGTTTTTACTCTTGTCATCAGAAACATAAGTGGTTCGATTAAGAAATCGTGAAACGGTACTTGCTGATACGCCAGCATGCTTAGCGACATCGTAAACGGTTATTTGTTTTTTACTTCGCTTTTTCATTGAATTCACTTATCAAACTATAGAAAGATAGAAGATAACTTTAGCACCCCTATATGTATAGGAGTGCTCGTCATTTTGCCTACAATGACTCATAAAGATAGGCGAATATCATACCTGGCCTAAAGTAGCGCCCTGCGGTGTATTTTAGCCCTGTACTTAAAAGCCATTTATTCAGATCTAGCATGACTGACTCTTCAATCACACGCGAAGCCTCAAGCTGGCACTTAAAGGTCGAAATATCACTGGTCAACTCAGGGTTTACTCGACCATCACCAAGTAAGTAACCCACCTTGATTAAGTCATTATACCAGTCACTTGCCACCGCAGACGTCAATTGAAATTGCTCTGCTAAGCTAGCTTGAGTCACCGCCACCGAGCAGTTAAAACCTTCAGGAGCTGCGAACGGAATTTTCGCCATACCATAAAGCGCATGATATACCGTATCAATTAAGCGTTCAGCTTGTTGTTGCTTCCCTGCAAACCTTAACGCAGTGGCAGCACTAAATTGAACGCCAATCCACACATCTTGAGCTTGAAATGCCTCATGAGGTTGACCATCCGCTAAAGTCATATTGGCGACTCCCAACTTAGGGCTATTTATTTCAAAGTTCGTTCGGTAGATAAAATCTAATGTTCGATCAATACGCTCTTCAGGAAATAGTCCTTCTAAGCCAACAAGTTTCAGATAGCTATCGGCCAGTAAGGCATCACCAAAACTGTTATCAGAGTCAGGCACAAGCTTAGTAAATTCATCACTAAAGGCATTGGGGGCTAATGATAGCAACGTCTGTTTTTTCTCAGCTCGCTGCTGACTTTTGGGCACTGAACTTGTCAAATCAACATCATCTAAAAACTGATTCAAAAGACTCGCATCTGCAATGGCCTCTCCAGATAATGTTAACCCTAAAGGCTCAAGTAATTGATAATCGATTCCGGTTAAATGCTTTGCTTGAATCGGCGTAATAAAGAAATGGTAGTAGCCGTTCTTCTCATCCCACAATCCACGTTCTACCGTTGCGATAGCTTGTACTGAACGCTCAGAAAAATCTAGAGCCAATGTCGGCTCATTGAGTAAACTTGCCAGCTCGCTCGCTGCTTTTAATCCTGCCGCCCATAAACTACCACAGTAAATAGAGACACCATGCGATGATAAGTTATCAAAGGTATCATCGGTACCACGAGTCAGAGGTAAGGTATCCCCTTCTTCGATCAAACCATTTAGAAATCTAATGCTCGCTTGAACAGCTGGCCAACACTGTGTTACCACATCCAGATTGCCCGTTTTTTGCCAATGACGATACACCATCAAAATGTATTTCGGTGCTAAGTCTTTCCACTCTTTTACATTATGCCAACTGTAAGCATCTGGCTGAATGTCATAAGGGCTGCCTAAGTCATGAATCACCGCGCCTTCTATGGCACGTGTCCCTTGATACTTCTCATCAACTAATTCTGCATTGGGTTTATCTTCGTATTCCCAATATCGCCGAACCGTGTCATCACTGGATAAAATGGCCTCGGCAAAATGCGTCATCACACAGCCATCGAGTTCCGGAAGTAGATAGAGCAATGAGAACGAACCATAGAAATAAACATCAAGAGAGTTAAAAAATGGGTAGTCGACGCACTCTTTCACTAAAAACTTATTCTCTTTATCCCATACGGTAGACTCCGCTAAGAAGGATAAACTATTCATTGCCATCGTCGCATATCGAGCACTACTGTCACTGTGCTCAAAGGCAGCTTCAGCTTGCAATCGAAACTCACTTTGCTGACTGATAATACGCTCTTCAATACTTTCTAATTGAGGGAGCACATCCTCTAGCATCGCCTTGGCTCGTTTGTCATCTGGATAATAACGTGAATACGCTTTTTCTGATGCCCAACCATTTAACGATATCTTGCTATGATCCATCACTTGAGCAAAGCGCAATTCAATGCTTTCGCCCGCTTGTAATTCGATCTGGACACACACCAATGCACTCAAGGGTTCTCGACCGCTGTATATACCATGATCAAAATGATCGTTGGTTCGCCCCGTTTTCAATGCGCGTTCAACTTGCTGCTGTGTATGACTAGCGTACAACTGAGATTTCATCGAAACCGTGACTGTATTTGAGAAAACCGATTGGGTATCAGCATGCACGCCATACACAACTTCGCCTTCAATATCTGCCCCGTATCTTGATTGAGAGCTGAGACTCACACCTGAAAATTGAAATTCTTCTCCCCCTATTTCAACTTTACAATGACGTTGTGCAATCGGATTTTGAACCAAATGACAACAAGAATCCTGTATACCATCTCGCGCCTTTTGATAGGTTGAACCAATAAGGTTTCTTAGTGGCTGAACCAACGTAACCAATTGAGTTTTCTCAGACTGATTGACCATCGAGAAGTGATTCCAGTGCAGCGGTAAACTGCACAGTTTCTGATCATCCTTAACCACAGGTGAAATCACATTTCGCGTAATTTTGACGGTTTCAAATGCTTGATACTCGTATTCAGCAATAGGGTAGAGTGCTCGGTAATCAATCTGATTTGCTGAAATACTGTCGATTCTAGAATGCCGATTGCCCGCCGTTAGAGACAGAGATCTTGCACTCGCGTTAACCAATAACCCATTAAAAAAGTCCAGAGCGACCAATAACTGGGTCTGCATCGATTTGGGGTTAACGCTAATTTCACGTTGAGTCTTTGCTGTGAACTCGACATTCCAACGTGCAAAAGCCCGTTGGTTATTAAGATAAAATTCTCCCGATTTAAGCGAGTGTTGAATGTTGGTTAGCCACGCTTCTTTGCTGCTTATTGCCGAGCAATCGAAGCCCAAATCCGCAGGATAAAACTTTAAGAATGAGGCCAACTCATCGGCATCGAGTATCTCTAGATTATCTAACGAAATATCATCCATAACAGAACAATAGAAGTCGTTAAAATGAATATCCTCGTGCTCACAATCGATAAATATTCCAGGGATAAAACTAAAATTAGGCGTTTTCCCTTCAGGTGTCAGTGTGAACGTATTGCCAATACCACCGACAGCCATACCTGTATTTTCAGGTGTTGTCGAAATTGGGACATACCAAGGTTGAATAAATTCAACCGCATTTCCTTTGCTACAAAGTGCCTCAGACTTACCTAAATATGAGGTATATGGAATTTTATTTGTCATAGTCCGACGTCCAATATTGAATGCTTAATCGAGCAATCTCTTATATCAATGCGTTAACTCATTCTTTTATTTTCAAAGATGACCTTTTAAGGAGAGAAGGTTAACTCCCCTTATCGTTAGCCAAGAATGACATCAACAATATGCTCACCACTGGTAAAGATCGGCGCTTTATTTCCCTCAACAATTGCGCCATTGACTCGCATTTCCAATACCCCTTTACTAACGCTATTTGGGTTGGTGACATGAATATGATACGTCGCACCACGGAAGCGACGTTGAACACGAAACTCAGGCCAGCCAGAAGGAATACAAGGATCAATGGTTAATCCATCCACTTCAGGGCGAATGCCTAAAATCCATTGCGTGCCAGCGATATATGTCCAAGATGACGTCCCAGATAACCAAGCATTACGCCCAAGCCCAAACTGCGGATGCTCATCCCCTAAGATGTTCTGTGGGTAGCAGTACGGTTCTGATTCAAACACTTCGATAAAATGATTTTTAGACGCTGGGTTTATCTGACGATAGTATTCGTAAGCTCGGTCACCGTTGCCCATTTTCGCTTCGGCAATCATGACCCAAGGGTTTGCATGAAGGAAAATGCCACCGTTCTCTTTCGCCCCAGGAGGGTATGTCGAGACGCCACCCAAATTTGGATCAAATCCATCATATCCTGGTGTTGAAAGCTTAATCCCATTTGCGGTATTCAATTTGCTGTAAACCGAATTTAACGCTTGTGTCGCCCGCTCCTGGCTCGCAAAGCCGGAGATCACAGGCCAACTTTGACCATTGGTATAAATTTGCCCCTGAAGATTCACTTTTGAGCCTATTGGCGCAGCTTTTTCATCAAAATAACGAATAAACCATTCACCATCCCAGCCACACTCATTGACTGTCGATTTCATCTGCTCATACTGGGTTTGATACTGAGCTTTAAGCTCGAAATCTTGTTTTAGGTCACAGAGATCCAACATGTCCAACAGCGCCTTTCCGTACATATTGGCAACCATCATAGATTCTGCACCAGTCGGCAAATTCACCGTATCGTTCCAGTCTGCAAAACCAAGTAAAGGCAAACCATGTTGACCCGTATTGGAGTAGGTAAATTCAATCGCACGACACAAGTGATCCCAAACCGTTCCCGATTCAATTGGATTATCTTGTGTGTCCTTTTGATAGTAAGGAATAACACGGTCTAAGAAGTAGACATTGCCGGTTTCTTTAATGTACTGAGCCACTGAGAAAATAATCCACAAGTGGTCATCACCATAATAATCAGGACGATCTAACTCCTCACGTGAGTCTCCAGCGTTCGCTTCCATGGTTGATGGAAAGAACTGATGCATAGCTGAACCATTCTGGTTTTGTACCGAGAGTAATCGTTCAATAAACTCACGCGCTTCTTCTGGCATATGAGTAATAACACCGAGGGTATCTTGCGATGAATCTCTAAAACCGATGCCTCTTGCTCCGTAACCCAATTGATAAAGCGACAGGTAACGAGACCAGTTCTTTGTCGTATGACACTGTCTTGGGTTATGAATATTTAACATCGAATTCATTGCAGGATCAGGAGTTTCCACCTGAACTGTCGACAAGTAATCGCCCCAATGCCTAGCCAACTCGTAAAACGCACGATCGACTTCTTCATGGTCACGATATTTCTCTAGCAATGACGTCGCTGCGTCAACACTTTCCATCTGCGTCAACTGAACGACCGTACGTTCAGTTTGTTGTGGCTTTAACCAACCCAAACGCAAGTTAAGTGCACCAATGTTGTCCCCACGTACGCATTCACTATTGCCAAGTTCAGAGGTAAATAATTTCTCTGGAGCACTCCAACTGCCGTATCCCATGTTGCCAAGGAATTTCTGACGGTCTCCATCAAACGACGTTGCAACTCGGTCTGCTGTCATCAAGTTAACCGCGTAATCGCGCTTCATAAAGGCGTACTGCTCAAGAACAATGTGACCCGATTCTTGTTGATGGGCATTGAGCGTCATGGTTTGTGGAACCCAATCTGCATTGACCAACTGTTTTAATGCATCAAAATGCGTGAATTCAAAAACCGGAACCACATCGACATGCAATTCTTCGTCGCTCAGGTTGGTAATTTTAATATCTTCGAGTAAGACGGCATCACTCTTAGGAACAAATAACGTTGCCTCACAACGAACGCCATACCCTTCAGAAACAATCTTGGTGTAAGACAGCCCAGTATGGTTTTCAAATTTATCCAATGGCTTTAATGTTGGGGTATAAAACGGAGAGAACACCTCAACCTTGCCCGCTTTATCCGTCACCTTAAGGTAAATCGTTGACCCTTTAAAATCTGAGTTTGGCAACTGGGTAATGTATTTGGTAATACGGTTTAGTGCCGGATCACCTTTACACAATATCACTCCTCCATTGCTGTCAACTAATCCACCAAACGCCAGCGTACCGACATAGTTACTCCATTTGATCGGTGTACATGGTGTAGTGGTGACATATTCTTTATTGGTATCGTCAAAATATCCGAATTTCATATCTCTATTCCCTAGCCGGCTTTCTCAATGGGTGAAAGCCAAAATGTAAAATTTTTATTTAGGCGGTTAATTAACTTGCCAATGAGTTCCCACTAAGTGCATCGAATAGGTGGATTGCATCTAAATCGAGGTAAAGTGTTAATTCCTCTACATTCACTTCTGCAGCTTGAGTCTCCACCATTAAAGGTTGATCGCTAATTTCGGTTTTGAGCAAAATACTGGCACCAAGTAACTCTTTATCTTTAATTTTTACAGGAACAGGCAGAAGGCGATCATGATCCACTTGTTGCGCTCTTAGATGAATATCGGTCGGTCGAACGCCAAAATGCAATGCGATATTTTTCGAAGCCAGTGCTTTAAATCGCTCTGGTAAGGGAATTTCAATCTCTCCCAATGTCACAAAAAATTCGCCTCCTCTATCGATCAATTGAGCATCGAGCATATTCATTGAAGGGTTACCAATAAACTGAGCAACAAACTTGTTGGCGGGACGCTTAAATACTTCCGTTGGCGTACCAACTTGAGCCACATAACCGTCTTTAAGAATGACAATACGATCTGCCAACGTCATCGCTTCGATTTGGTCGTGCGTTACATAAATTGTGGTTGTTTTTAACTCGCGATGAAGTTGTTTAATCTCTTCACGCATCACACCACGCAACTTAGCATCGAGGTTCGACAAAGGCTCATCGAACAGAAACACTTTCGGGGTTCGTACCATAGCCCGACCCATTGCAACACGCTGACGTTGGCCACCAGAAAGATCTTTAGGTTTTCGGTCGAGCAGCTGTTCAAGCTCTAACATCTTGGCGGCCTTGCGGACTTCTGCATCAATATCAGGTTTTTTCATGCCTTTTAGCTTTAAAGCAAACGCAATATTTTCGTAAACCGTCATATGTGGATAGAGCGCGTAACTTTGAAACACCATGGCAAGATCACGATCTTTGGCATCAACGTTATTGACCAACTTATCGTCAACAAGAATATCGCCAGAAGAGATACTCTCAAGCCCTGCAAGCATACGAAGTGTCGTCGATTTACCACAACCTGATGGCCCTAGGAAAACCACAAATTCTCCATCTTCGACAGTGAAATCAAAATGCTTAACCACATCCACATCACCAAACGATTTCTTAATGTTTCTAAACTCTACTTTTGCCATTACTTGTTCTCCTCAGCGCGCTGTTGCAACATATTTCGATACGCAATAGCGCTCTGTTTCAATGTTCTTTTTTGTGTTTGGTAATCGACATGGACAATGCCGAAACGTTGCTGGTAGCCAAAAGCCCACTCAAAGTTATCCATTAAACTCCAAGCGAAATAGCCATCAACGCGAACGCCTGCTTTAATCGCGTTATCAACCGCTTCTAAATGAGTCTGAAAATAGCGGACACGCTGGCTATCATTGACGCCACCGTCGTGCACTTGGTCATTACCTGCAGCACCGTTTTCGGTTATATAAAGCGGGGGAAGGTTGTCATAACGCTCTTTAAATCGAACCAAAAGATCCGTTAGTCCTTGTGGGTATATTTCCCAACCGATATGGGTCGTTTCGACACCTTCAGGCACAGGAGTTTTAATGTCGCCATCCGAGTCATAGTACGCGACGCTTCGGGTGTAATAATTGATGCCAATATAGTCAACAGGTGCTGAGATCACTTCAAGGTCATCAGGTAGAATCATAGGCATATTGGCTTTTTGGTGTTCCATTACGAGTGCCGGGTATTCACCTTTCAATACCGGATCGACAAACCAATGGTAGTTTTCCGCTTCACAATACACGGCCGCATCGATGTCTTTATCGTTCTTTGGATAAGATGGCGTTGCATTAAATACCACGCCATGCAGAGATTTAGGTGCATTGGCTCTCAAATAAGGCATCGCCAAACCATGACCTAACATCAGATGGTGCGACGCTAAAAAACCTTCTTTTTCGCCAATAATCCCCGGAGCATGTACTCCCCAGCGATATCCCAAAAATGCCGCAACAAAGGGCTCATTTAATGTGGTGTAAACATCGATTTTGTTACCAAAATGACGACTTACGATATCGGCATATTCGGCAAACTTATACGCAGTTTCACGATTAAGCCAACCACCTTTATCTTCAAGATATTGTGGTAGATCCCAATGGTAGAGAGTGACATACACTTTCATCCCACGAGCGTGGCATTCATCAATAATTTGTTCATAGAATGCTAACCCTTGTGGGTTAACCACCCCATTTTCCGGCAAGATTCTTGGCCATGCGATGGAGAGACGATACGCATCAACACCTAGGCTTTCAATCATCTCAATATCTTGTTTCCAAAGATGATAATGATCGCAGGCTATTTCTCCGCTATCGCCATTATCGACCTTACCTGGAGTGTTGCAAAATGTATCCCAAATAGAAGGAGTGCGTCCGCCTTCTGAAGTTCCACCCTCAATCTGATAAGAGGATGTCGCGACACCGAAGACAAATTCCTTTCGGCGTAGCTTTGAGTCTGTTGGTAGTTGATATTGATTCATTAGATTTCCTAACCTTTCACTGCGCCTGACGTTAAACCACTGATCATCTGTTTTGATGCGAAGAGATACGTTACGACCAATGGCAAAATAGAAATCGTGGTACCTAGCATAACGGCGCCCCAAGGCGTGTTAGGAATACCCTGTACACTTCGTAGTGCTTGAGTAATAACGTAATTATCTGGTGTGGTAAGTACCACTAAAGGTTGCATAAACATATTCCAGAAAAAGACGAACTGAACGATAGCAAGAGTTGCTAATGCTGGTTTCATCAATGGCAATACCACGCTCCAATAGGTTCTAAACTCCCCAGCACCGTCTAATTTCGCAGCTTCTAGGAGCTCTTTGGGAATAGATGCCACTACGTGTTGACGCATTAAGAAAATACCAAAAGGGGTTGCGGTAAACGGCAGTAGTACCGCCATATGGTTATCCATCAAACCCAAGAATTTCACGATCATGAAGTAGGGAATTAAGCTCAATACTGGTGGAATCATCATTGAACCGACCAACATGCCAAATAGGAAGTTTTTGCCACGGAATTTAAACACCGCAAAGGCATACCCACCCATACTACAAAATAAGAGAGAAATCGTAGTGCCTAGAAAAGCAACGTAAATGGAATTAAACATCGCCTGCCAAAATGGCATAATTTCCTGCAATTTTGCATAGTTAATCGCAAGGCTGTCACCAATCGCAAAACTGATCCCCGAGCCAAAGATTTCAGTTCTATCACGCGTTGATAGCAGTGCTGACCAAACAAATGGAAATACGGTGACAATCGCTGAAATGATAAGAATGACCGCCAATAAGACCATTAGTAGTTTAACGATAATTTCGATAGCTCGATCGCTTGGCTTTATTGCCATGATGGACGAAGCACTCGACGTTACAGAATGAGTCGACATATTATTGCTCCCCTAACCCTTTTTTACCGAAGAAGAAAAACTGAATGGAAGTACAAGTAGCAATCAAGGCAAACAACAACCATGAAATCGCTGAAGCAGTTCCCATTTCTAACCATTCCCAACCCACTTTATAGAGATACATCGAAATCGTTAGGCCAGATTGCCCGGTTCCACCCTTACCTTGTGTGAGAACAAAAGGTTCCTCAAATAACTGCAAGTTACCAATAATCGTCATCGTGACGGCAAAAAAGACAAATGGACGAATCATAGGAAGGGAAATATTCCAAAAACGTCGGAATACATTGGCACCATCCATGCGAGCGGCTTCAAGGATATCTTTTGGAATCGTCATTAACCCGGTTGAATAAAGCACGATGTTGAAACCGGTATATTTCCAAAACACCATAATGGCGATCGACGGTTTAACCATTGCGGCATCATCAAGCCAACGAATGGGTTGGTAATCATTGACCCAACCAAATGCCCATCCCAATAAAGAACTGTCCGCTAACGCCATCAAGGTTTGGTTGATAATGCCTGAATTAGGCGAGTACATATTGAAGAAAATAAGCGATGCAGCAACCGTAGACGTGATAAACGGCAAGAAATAGGCTGACGTTAACCAATGACGCAAACGGTCACTCATCGAAACTAATATATACGCCACTGGAATGGCAATTAGATGTTGAGCAACACCCGATGTGATGGCCAACCACAACGTATTCTTAAGTGATCGCCACAGCCAAGGGTCGGTAAGCGCAATGTCGTAGTTTTCAAACCCGACATAATTCATTGCCCCTAACCCTTCAACTGGGTTCCATTCATGAAACGACAAATAGACTGAGAAAAGTAACGGGAATACCCCGAAAACAGAAAATATTATGAGGAATGGCATCAAAAAGCCATACGCTGTAAACGCTTTCATATTTAAGCGAGAAAAAAGACTTTGGCGAGATGAAGTTTCCACGACACTGTTCGTTGTCTGATTCATTGTATCAACCTCTTACTTAGGGAGACGCTTTCGTGCGCCTCCCAAACTTAAAACGAACTCTTTATTACAGTTTGCGTGTACGGCGCTTGATTAACATTTCGGCCTCTTCTAGAGCGGTTTTAATGTCTTTTCCTTCATCAAGCACTTCCATCAATGCGTTTTCCAAAATAATGGACTTGGCAACGTGATCGCCCTTCGCAGGAGCCACTGGTTTGATGTTTTTCGCTACTTCAGCAAAGAGAAGACGAGCTTTCTGACCGCCTAAGAATGGCACTTCTTGTTCAAATAAAGCGTCATCGTAAGTCGTTACGTTCGCAGGAAATGCAGAGATAGTTTCGAAGTGCTTAAGTTGAACATCACGCTTAGTCGTCATGTATTCAATTAACTTCCAAGCTTCATCTTGCTTCTTCGATTGAGTTGGAATAGAGAGGAACGAACCGCCCCAGCTACCATAAATTCCGTCAGGTAGGTTAGATGCGCCCCATTTGCCCGCTGTATCTGGTGCAATCCAGTTATTTAGGTGACCAAGTAGCCAAGCACCGGAAAGTTGAGTGGCAAAAGTGCCGCTGCGGAACCCTTCATACCATTCGTTCGTCCAAGCAAGAATTCGACCATCAAGCCCTTTATCACGAATCTCTTTCGCCACTTCAAATGCATGAACAAAACGCTCTGAAGTTACGACTGAGTTACCATCGTTATCAAAGTAAAGACCTTCGCCTTCTGGAACTGTTGTAAAAATAATGGCTTGAGCCACATCCGCAGCAGATGCGATAAGTTGAACATTCTGCTCTTTAAGTTTCACGCCCGCCGCAATGTAAGAATCCCAATCTTTGATCGCTTCTTTTACATCAATACCTGCGTTCTCAAAAATATCGGTACGGTAATACATAACGCCAGGACCTAAATCGACTGGAATCCCGTAGACATCACCATCACTGCCTTTACCTTGTGTCCAAGCATAGGCCGCAAACTTATCGGCGTATTTATCGGCACCGTACTGTTTTGATAAATTCACCAACCCGCCAGAGGCGACAAATGGGCCAATTTTTTCTACATCAACAACGATAACGTCGCCAGCACCAGAGCCTGTTGCTAGGTTTGTTGTCAGTTTAGTGTGGTGATCACCGTGATTGTTCATCAAGTAATCGACTTTGATGCCCGTTTCTTTTTCGAAATCAGGCAAGATGACTTTTAAACTGCTGTCGAAATCTGGAAATCCATCAAAACGAATGTCTGCGTCTGCTGCTATCGCTGTTGCGGTAGAAGCTAAACCAAATGCCACCATGCTCGAAAGCGCTAATGTCTTTAATTTCATGTCTTATCCTTAATATTATTTTATAGGGTACAGGTTAAGTCTTTAACTGAATCTCGCACCACCAACGCTGGGTTTAGTTTGAAATTCACATCTCGTTTGTTCTTATTTAATTTTTGTAATGTCAGTTGAACGGCTTCAATGCTCATCTGCTCAATTGGGAAATTAATCGTCGTTAGTGCTGGTGTAAGGTACCGAGCAAACAGGTTATCATCGAAACCCACCAATGAAATATCATTGGGGATCGAAAGCCCTTCGCTGCGCAGAACTTCACACGCCCCAAACGCCATATGATCATTAGACGCAAAAATCGCACTAAACTGGCACCGGCGTTTGAGTAGTTTCTGCGTCGCAACAAAGCCAGTTTCTTCAGTAAACCCGGCTTCAGACACCAACGCTTCGTTGTATAAAATCCCATGTTCTTCCAGTGCAACTCGGTAACCCTGCAAACGCTCTCTAGCATCTGACTTTTCCAAGGGCCCTGTAATACACGCAATGTCAGTATGTCCTTGTTGCAAAAGATATTGAGTCGCCAACTTTGCTCCCAACTCATTATCTATATCAATACAGCTCTGATTCATTTCAGGAATAAAACGGTTCACCAATACTACGGGTACCGTTTGCTCTTCCAGTTCAATCAAATAATCATCGGTTAAGTGCTGGGTATGTAGAATCAAAGCATCAACTCGACGCCCCAATAAGAACTCCACTGACTCTCTTTGACCTTGCTCAGTATTCGATCCTGCGGTAACAACCGCGTGATACCCAAACCGGCGTAGGTTTTCTTCAATACAATGAAGGATACCGGAGAAAAAAGGACCACCTAACTCTGGAACGACAATACCCACGCTCCCTGTCCGACTCGATGCCAAAGCTTGAGCAATTGAATTCGGACGATACCCCAATTCCTTAATCGCTTTTTCCACTTTTAACTTCTTATCGTGACTGACTCGAGTTGTACCATTAATCACACGCGATACTGTCGCCTGAGAAACGCCCGCTCGTGCCGAAACGTGTTTAATTGTTGTCACTAAAACCCCTAATTAAGCTATTCATCTTATTTGAAACCGTTTACAAACCGAGTATTCCGCACTTAACACTCTAAATTGGTGACCTAAATCACATCAGATCATTAGTTAAATGGGCTGTTTTTTAAAATAGAGAGTGCATCGTCAGTTTCAGTAATTCTCATGAAACAGTTTCATAGACTATTTTTCATTCATGTTTTAGGCATGTTCAAACCCAAACTTCAAACGTATTACAAAAAAAAGTGGGCACCAAGGTACCCAAAGTGGATTTAACATGGCTAACTAATGAAAAAGAATCGGTTTATTGAATAGACTATTTGTCTGAAGTCCGATTTAAAATTCGTTGTGAATCAAGTGATTACCACCAAGCTTCAAACATGGCACCTAATACAACCGTATCTGCTGTCGTACTTGCACCAGTTGTAGTGGTTGTTTCAACATCACCCAGTGTTGTATAAAAACGCAACATAGGACGACTTCCAGGCATTCCTCCTAATGACACATTTTGCGAGAGCGTTACTTTCCAACCCGCTTTCTCACTGCCATCATCGTAATCTTCCATCGCATAACCAGCTTCTAGCCAGGTAGAATGTACATCGTCCCATTGGTACTGTGGACGAACGATCCCTGCCAACTCGCTTTTCTCGTCAACATCAGAACCCGCGATATCTTTGTAAGACACTAAGTAGTCGATGACAAATTGGTCTGAAGCACTGTGACTGCCATCAACACTTAGATAGACAACTTGTTTATCACCAGCAAGATCAAAGGCTGAGTCATCCGCTCCATCGGCGTATTTCATCACTAAATTGTTTGAACTTCCTAGCCCTAACACTGCGGCTACTTGGAATGCTGTTTCATCTTTCACACTGTCACCCGCTTCGTCCGATGCAAAACCGTAGTTCGCATAAATATTCAGACTGCCGATTCCTGTATCTAGCCCATGAAGACGTGAAGTGATTGCATATCTGCCAGTATCATTGCCTAGGGCTCCGTCATCGTTATCATGTTGTCCGACAAACCCCATATCCAATTGAACACCATCTAAAGATAAGTTTTTGAATCCCGCACCTTGGCCATCATGAGACATATAGAAATAGTCGTTTAGACCTTGTTGTGGGCGTTGATGGAAATCACGACCGGCCCAAAGATAGAGATCAGGTTGGCTATCGAACACATTGGAAACACCTGCGTACATTTTTTTCAAACTGATACCACCAGCCGAACCCCATTGATCATTGTTCCAATCATTGATCATTAATACGAGATCCCATTTAGCACCGTTTTCGGCTTGGATTGGTTTGGTGAACTGGTACTCACCACCATTTCCTTCATTACCAAGACGTCCAAGAGAACGACCGGTACTGCCGACTTCAACATAGCGGTTATCTCCTGTTGAATAATGAGCACCGTATCGAGCGTAACCAGAAAAAATAAGTTCTGACGATTTTGACTTTGTTTCTAGCTCCTGAATTCGCTGTTCCAGTTGTTCAATTTGAGAATCTGCAGCCAGTAATGAACCTGATGCAAAAGTTGTAACCACTGCTATGGTTAGAGGTAAGACTTTAAATTGTTTCATGTTATATCCCTATTAGATTTCGGTTGTTCTAATTCAGGAGAGATCATAATCAATGAAATATTTGAAAAGCCTTCCTTGGTTCACACCAAGCTGGTTAATCGAAACTCATGAAATCGCAATAAATAAACCACATAGTTAAACCTCTTTTGTATTCATAATGTTAAATGCAATAACAACCTCATAACTCAAACCTGATAACGCTTTCATTTCATAGGAATTAGCGAAGGCAATCACAAAAAAACGGCTAAAATTCAAACAGAAAAAGGCTGTAATTTTGAAATATTTCACTATTCTGCTTGTTTTCATAAAAAGCCACAAAATGAGTCATAAAGTAGTCACTCCCCATCCCGCTCCTCTCTTTTTACTCTCCTTCATCTAAAAACCAACTACGATCTTCCTCTTCTTTTTACTAATTAGATCATCATAGTCTAATGGGTTGCTATGTTCCTAAAGCTTTTGGAACATCATAGGGCAATTAGATCATGATGTTCTTTTAGCTTTTGGAACATAGTGATCTAATTACTATTTGATGTAATGAAAAAGATGAAAGGCGAAAAAATAATTAAAAACAACACAGGTGCATTGAAGAATGAAGCTATCAACAGGCGAAGCAGAGCTACGCCGAATTAACGACGCTTTTAGAAGGAAATTAGAGAGAATTAAGCGAAATGCTGTATGAGATTGGAAATAAAAATTAATTCTTGCTGGCTTGAACGCATATCAAGAGCTTCTAGCCATAGTGCCTGACTATAATGTTCTGCTTTAATGAAAAATTGCTGCTCATCAAAATCAATTAACCAGGTATGAATATCGGCATCTTGTTGCTTTTCAATAATTTTAGCTGAAAGCAAGGTAACAAGCTCTTCACCAATAGCAGGGAAACTATCGTAATCAAATTCAGGAGCTATAAGAATTAATACGCCCTGATCTTCAAGTATTTCTTTAACAACAAAGCTAGCCATGATTGGTTAAGTACTCCTGAATCAAATCCAAGAAAGGGTCGGCATACTTTTCTAATTTTCGCTCACCGACTCCGTTCACCGCCAGCATTTCGCCGTATGAGCATGGTAATATTTCCGCCATATCAATCAATGTAGCATCATTAAATACAACATATGGTGGCAACCCTTCGCGATCAGCGATCGACTTGCGTAACTTACGTAGCCGAGCAAAAAGCTTCTTATCATAATGTTTATTGGCTAGTTTATCCGATTTAGCACTACGAGCAGCGACATCAAGGCGTGGTACTGCTAGCTCAAGCGAACTTTCACCACGTAATACTGGCCGAGCTTCTTCGGTTAACTGCAGTGTGGAGTTTCGGGTAATATTTTGTTGTAACAACCCTTTGTGAATAAGCTGACGAAAAATACTGATCCAATAGTCATGACTGTGATCTCTTCCTAACCCATAGGTCGACAGCTTATTGTGTCCATTTTCTCGAATTCGGATATTTTGCATGCCACGCAAAACTTCTACGACATATCCCATGCCGAAGTTTTGATTCACCCGATAAACGCACGATAGTGCTTTTTGCGCCTCATTTGAGCCATCGAAGTGCTTCGGAGGATCAAGGCAAATATCGCAGTTACCACATGGTTGTTCACGGTATTCACCAAAATAATTTAATAACACTTGTCGCCGACAGGTCTGAGCTTCAGCAAATGCACTCATTGCATTTAACTTATGACTTTCTACGACTTTCTGTGGTCCGTCTGGTTTTTCGTCCAACATACGACGCAACCACCCCATATCTGCAGGGTCATAAAGCATAACCGCTTCGGCCGGTAAACCATCACGACCTGCCCGCCCTGTTTCTTGATAATAAGATTCTATGTTGCGTGGAATATCAAAATGCACGACACAACGAACATTCGGCTTATTGATTCCCATTCCAAATGCCACCGTTGCAACAACAACTTGAATATCATCACGCTGAAACGCTTCTTGCACTTGAGCGCGCTGATCAACTTCCATCCCCGCATGGTAGCTCGCGGCACGTATGTGGTTGTTGCACAGCTTTTCTGCCAGCATTTCAACTTTTTTACGACTGCCACAATAGATAATGGCGCATTGCCCGGGTTGTGTGGCAAGGAAACGAATAACCTGACTCACAGGTTTATGCTTTTCCAACAAGGTATAGCGGATATTAGGACGATCAAAACTGCCCAAATATATATGAGGCTCAATCAGTTGTAAGCGATGCAGAATATCACTGCGAGTGGCATCATCAGCGGTTGCGGTTAATGCCATCATAGGAACATGAGGAAATCGTTCTTTTAAACGCCCAAGTGCGGCATATTCGGGACGAAAATCGTGTCCCCATTGAGAAATACAATGTGCTTCATCAATGGCGATCATCGATAGCTCGGTATTGGCTAAACGGCCAATAAAATCATCCATCAACACTCGCTCTGGCGAAACATATAATAGTTTTAACTCTCCACTGTTAATGGATTGATAAACCGATATCAAGGTTTCACGACTCAAACTCGAATTCACGCAGGCCGCCGCAACCCCATTTGCAACTAACTGGTCGACTTGATCTTTCATCAAAGAAATCAAGGGAGAGATAACCAAGGTTAAACCCGGGCTAAGTAGCGCGGGAATCTGATAACATAATGACTTGCCACCACCGGTAGGCATAATCACAAGGCTATCTTGCCCAGACAAGGTTGATTCGATGACCTCTTGCTGCCCGTCTCGGAATGATTGATAGCCAAACACTGAACGCAGAACCGAATTTGGGCTGCTGTTAAGAGATTCGTCTGATTTCGCTATCAAAGTTGAGGTCATAGTCTGAAGAGGCTCTAAAAATATGCATAATAACGATAAGTCATTATATCTGACCGGCTATTGTAGTCGTCATCCATTGGGATTAAAACCGGAATTTGTTAATGACTATAGCAAGATATTAATTCGTGTATTGTGTTGAAATATAGGTATAGACTGTTACTTCCGTCACATATCTAAACTAGTAGTATTACCTCTATGAATAACACAGACCAATCCCGCAAGGGTGTTTTCTATGCCGTAGGCGCCTACACCATGTGGGGAATCTCGCCGATTTACTTCAAAGCACTGCATGATGTGCCCGCTCTTGATATCCTAAGCCATCGAATCATTTGGTCATTTGTATTTCTAGCTGGTTTGGTTTTAATAAGTCGACAAGCCATCGTTCTAAAAGAGATCGTACAGTCGAAAAAGAAAATGGGAATATTATTGGTAACCAGCTTACTCGTTGCCACCAATTGGTTGGTGTACATTTGGGCGGTCAATTCAGATCACATGCTCGATGCTAGCCTAGGTTATTACATCAACCCACTGGTTAACGTACTGCTTGGTATGCTCTTCTTAGGTGAACGCTTGAGAAAACTACAATGGCTAGCAGTACTGCTTGCAGCCATCGGTGTCGGGGTCCAAATTATTGTGTTTGGCTCTATTCCGATCGTCGCGATTGTCTTAGCCGTTACATTTGGTTTTTATGGTTTATTACGCAAGAAAGTCTCTGTTGGTTCACAAACAGGGCTATTTGTAGAAACCCTTTTTCTCGTCCCTGCGGCTTTGATTTACGTATTCTTTATCACTGATTCAGCCACAAGTGACTTCACGTCGAATTCTCTTTCATTCAATTTATTACTAATGTCTGCCGGGTTTGTCACCACCCTTCCATTGTTAAGCTTTGCAAGTGCTGCGGCGAGGCTCAAATTATCGACGCTGGGATTTTTCCAATATATCGGTCCCAGTATCATGCTTATACTTGCTGTCATCTTCTATGGCGAAGTTTTTAGCCTTGATAAAGCGATCACATTTGGGTTTATTTGGGCAGCACTACTGCTTTTCAGTATCGATGGGCTCAAAACCCATAAAGCACTTCCAAAAGTTGGTGCGATCTCAAACTCATTAAAATAGGTAAAATACATCCGATCCATCAAATAACCGCCTCAGCAAAGATTATATTCACCTAACTCACGGTTTTATTGAACAATGTTCAATAAAAATTCGTAGCAGATCAGCGTTTTTCCTTGTGAGATATCTCTTACAAGGCATTCAGTTTTAAGCGATAGATCCACCCTATTGATCTCTCTTAATGACACATAACCAATTGAAAAATAAGAATATGAACAAAAATAACACAAAAAAATTTGCCTAAATACTGAAAATGACCATTGTCGCGCTAGAGAATCTCGGTAATATGTACTCATCGGCAGGACGCTGATAACGGACATGAACGGAATCTAATCGTAGCTAGGATGGCAACGACTAAGGACGGAAATGGACACCTTCAGGATGAAGGCATGGATGAAACATCAGGATGATGTAAAGGACACGCTTTAGGATTAAGCGATGATGGTTAACTAGGATAGTTAATCGACCAGGATAAGGTCATGGACACCGCTAGGAAGGCGATGAAAGGATTAAGCTAAAGGATTTAGCAAACTGATCAAGGATTGGATGCAGGAAGCACATAGAGTAGCGGGATTGCTGCAAGTAAGAACATGAACCCCGACGAGCGCAAGCTCTCGGGGTTTTTCTTTGCTTGTTATAGGCTTATTTTGTAAACCGCGAAACCTGCGTCATCTTCCCCTACTTTCTCCATAGGATACTGACCTTTCTCTTCAACAAACTTAGCCGCTTTCTCGCTCGGTGAGGTTTCAAATTGAATATCCAATTGAACTTCGCCCTCGATTGGCGCAAAAGACCAGTTATTGTCAGCACTAGGCGTGACCTCTCCTTTCTCTTTACTTACATCTGAAATGTAAGAAGCAAGGATACTGCGATTCTCATCCGGTGAATCAAAGGCAATAAATTCTGAACCAGTGCCAGCGAATTTAGCGCCATAAGCTCGGTAGTTGTTGCTCGCAATAATAAAGTACTGCGCCATATCAACTGGCTTGTCTTGGTAAGTTAGATTTACGATACGCTCAGCATCAGGGTTGATCACATTACAATCACCATCGTATTTCGCGGGTTGAGTTACATCTATCTGATAATTCACGCCATCAATGACATCAAAATTATAAGTGCGGAAATCATTCCAGTTAATCAAAGATTGAGTTGCTGAGCTAGTCGTATCAATCTGATTAAATTGACCAGCGGAGCACTCAATCCACTCTTTAACTTCTTTACCCGTCACTTTTAGTGCAACTAAGGTATTTGGATAGAGGTAAAGATCCGCCGCATTTCGGAAAGTTAACTGACCAGATTCAACTTCTGTATAGCCAGAAGGATCGTTTTTACGCCCGCCAGCCTTAAACGGCGCTGCAGCTGAAAGAACGGGAATATTAGCTAAATCAGGGTCACCTTGAATAAACGTCTCAACATACGCTTTCTGCGCTGCGTTTACGATTTGAATTGTAGGATCATCTTGCACCAAAGCTAAGAAGCTATACATCACATCATTTGCTTTACCAATTGGTTGATTTACAAATGCTAATGTATCGACGTGGTCTTTTTCTAATGCTTTCTCAATACCAGCGTCATTTGCAGCCAGTGATGTTTTGCTTTCGCGATCGTAAATAGCACGCGACTCGGCTTTCCCACCTATTACGTCCCATTCTCCCTTCTCTTTATCAAAATAGAGAACTAAATCCATCACCCCAACATGGCTTCCCCAACGCCCCGGCATAACCGCTGTTACACCATTAATTCGACCATTTTCGTTGTCAACGTTTTGAATACCATCAAACCCTTTACCTGGGAATACAGCATGGGAATGACCGAATGCAATCGCATCAATATCGGCAACTTCAGACAGATAGATTACCGAGTTTTCCGCACCATTTTTGTAAGGGTCTTTCGAAATGCCAGAGTGAGGAATAGCAACAATAACGTCAGCTCCCTCTGCTTTCATTATTGGAACAAATTTCTCTGCCGTTTCTTTGATGTCCTTTGCGACAACTTTTCCTTCAAGGTTTTTCTTATCCCAAGTTAACACTTGTGGTGGAGTGAAGCCGATGTAACCAATACGAATAGAATGCTGTTTCCCCTCCGTATCCTTGAATGAATACGTTTTGATAATATATGGGGTATAAAAGTTCTCTCCCGTTTCTTCATCATAAAGATTGGCGTTGATGTATGGAAAGTTCGCATCATTGACCGATTCCGTCAGAAACTCTAATCCATAATTAAATTCATGGTTACCAAAATTGCCAACATCATAGGCCATTTGGTTCATCGCCTTGTATACCGGATGGACTTCTTCAGGGTCAATTCCTTTAGAGGCCATATAATCCCCCATAGGGCTACCTTGAATTAAATCGCCATTATCAACTAAAACACTGTTTTCAGCTTCCTCTCGAGCTTCTTTCACAAGCGTAGCAGCTCGAGAAAGACCAATTTTTTCCGACGCTTTGCCTTTGTAATAATCGTAAGCCAATACATTGGCGTGAATATCCGTGGTTTCAATAATACGTAGGTTGACCGTTGCTGCATAAACAGAACCAGACATCGCGAATGTGGCTGCCATAACAGCAGCTAGGGGAGAAAAACGCATAGTTAATTATCCTTTCCAAAAATTGAAGGTCATACTGCTTATTTGATTAATGTAACAATTGACTGTTAACTTTTTACTTACTCGTCATTGCTATTAGTGATATGCATCTCATTTTACTATAACGATATGTTTTGTTTATAAAAAGCATTAGTTAGGGAAATTACCCATCTTGATTACCAAGCGCCAAAGAATGAAAAAGGTTGATTCAGAGAATAAACACATAACACAACGATACCTACCCTTGCTGCATGAAAAGGAAGCACTAACATGAATATCAAAGCATTTTCCAAGCACACTGGCCTCTCCCCTCACACTCTGAGGTTCTATGAAAAAATCGGGCTATTAAGCGATGTGAACCGAAGTTCCAATGGACATCGTTTCTACAATGCTAGAGATCTAGAATGGGCAAAGTTTATTGTGCGTTTAAAAGAGACCGCGATGCCTCTTGAACAAATAAAGCGGTACGCCGATCTACGAGCACAAGGTGATAACACCATGCTTGATCGCCAAATATTATTAAAACATCACCATGAAAGACTGAAACAGCAGATCGAAAAGCAGCAAACCCACCTTAATGCACTAGAACAGAAAATTGATTTTTACGATCGAAAGATAACGCCTTGACTTAGAGTATGCTCTAACAAGTAATCTCATTATTACGATCAATAAACAATGAGAATTGAGTAATGAGCAATACAAAATACGAAATCGGCCTTGCAAACTTAGAGAAAATCGATGGTCAAGCTGGACATAAAGTCATTGAAAGCTTACAAGATGTCTGCCCAGACTTAGCCAAGTACACGATTGAATATCCGTTTGGTGATATTTACAACCGACCAGGCTTAGATTTGAAATCTCGTGAGATTGCCACCGTCGCGGCACTGACCGTATTAGGCAACTGCCAACCTCAACTGAAAGTTCACATACACGCTGCTCTCAATGTGGGTTGTACAGAAGAAGAGGTGAAAGAAGTTATACTGCAAATGTCTGTATACGCCGGGTTCCCAGCAGCACTAAATGGCATGTTCGCCGTTAAAGACGTCCTCAACGAACGCCGTAACAGCGAATCTTCTTGAATCACATCTAGCCGCTTAGAGCTTTTCTAATCTCGCATAAGCGGTCACTAACCACTTGATGCCTTCGCCATTAAACGCGACTTGTACTCGGCTTTGAGGGCCAGAGCCTTCAAAGTTAATGATAGTCCCTTCTCCAAACTTGGGATGATTGACTCTGGCACCTAAACTAAAGCCCGTTTCGTTGAAGTTTTCCTTTACGGCAGTTTGGCTAAAACGACCACTACTAGTTGGTCGACTCACTTGAGCTTTCATCCGAACTTCATCCAAACAGGTTTCGGGTAACTCACGAATAAAACGAGAAGGCTTGTGGTATTTATCTTGGCCATATAAACGACGCATTTCGGCGTAGGTGATATAGAGCTTTTGCATTGCTCGAGTCATACCGACATAACATAAACGGCGCTCTTCTTCTAAACGACCAGCCTCTTCAACCGACATCTGACTTGGGAACATGCCTTCTTCAACGCCGACCATAAAGACCACCGGAAACTCTAAGCCTTTCGCACTGTGCAATGTCATTAATTGAACCGCTTCGTCAAACTCATCGGCTTGCCCTTCCCCTGCTTCTAGCGCTGCATGAGTCAAAAAGGCAATCAGCATTGATAGCTCTTCCGCTTCTTCGGGCTTTTCAAACTGTCGTGTGGCAGTGACTAATTCTTCCAAGTTCTCAATTCGAGCCTTAGACTTTTCACCTTTTTCTTGTTCATACATCGAGAACAAACCAGAGCTTTTAATCACATGATCGGTTTGAACATGAAGTGGCATGTCGGCGGTATCATCTTCTAGCGCATTAATAAGCTCGACAAAGCGGCCTAATGCACCAGCGGCTCGTCCCACCAATACATTTTCAGCGAGCAACGCAGTACACGCCTGCCACATCGTACAACCGCGATCTCGAGCTGCGAATCGCACCGTTTCAAGGGTTTTATCGCCCAAACCTCGAGTTGGCGTATTCACGATACGTTCAAATGCAGCGTCATCATTGCGATTCGAAATCAGACGTAAATAGCCAAGTGCATCTCGAATTTCCTGACGCTCGAAGAAACGCATGCCGCCATAGATTCGATACGGCAAACCAGCTTGGATCAAAGCTTCTTCCAATACTCGCGACTGAGCGTTATTGCGATATAGCATCGCGGTATCATCTAACGAGCCACCATCCTCCTGCCACGCCTTTATCTTACTCACCACAAAACGCGCTTCGTCCAACTCGTTATAGGCTGAATAAACAGAAATTGGCTCACCTTCTTTTCCTTCAGTCCACAAACTTTTCCCCATACGCTCGGTATTGTTCGCAATCAGGGTATTCGAGGCTTCGAGGATGGTTTTGGTTGAGCGATAGTTTTGCTCCAAACGAATCGTATTTACACTAGGGAACTCTAAGGTGAACTTTTCGATATTCTCAATCTTCGCTCCACGCCAACCGTAAATAGACTGATCGTCATCACCAACAATCATGACATGGCAGTCAGGCCCAGCCATTAGACGTAACCAAGCGTATTGAATGTTGTTGGTATCTTGAAATTCATCGACCAAGATATGCTTGAAACGTGCTTGGTAATGCTCACGAATAAATTTATTTTCACGCAATAATTCTTGAGTTCGAAGAAGAATCTCAGCAAAGTCGACTAATCCTGCACGATCACACGCCTCTTGATACGCCTTATACAGTTGAACATAGGTCGTCGTAACAGGATCGTGATAACTATCAATATGGTTCGGACGTAGCCCTTCGTCTTTTTTACCGTTAATCCACCACGAGATTTGCTTTGCAGGCCACTGTTTTTCGTCGAGGTTTTGCGCTTTAATTAAGCGACGTAGTAAACGCAGTTGATCGTCTGAATCAAGAATCTGGAAATCTTCCGGTAGCTTCGCATCAAGATAATGCGCGCGTAAGATGCGATGACAAATGCCGTGAAACGTACCATTCCACATCCCTGAAGCGCTGCCCATCATTAATTCTTCAATTCGGCCACGCATTTCCGCAGCAGCCTTATTGGTGAAGGTTACTGACATAATGGAAAATGGAGACGCTTGCTCAACCGACATCAACCATGCAATTCGATGGACTAATACGCGAGTTTTACCACTTCCTGCACCCGCAAGAATCAGCATATTGTCCAATAGAGAGGCAACGGCTTCGCGCTGTTTGTCATTGAGTCCGTCGAGGAGGAAAGAAGGATCGATCATAATGCTAGGCTACTGGTTATTTATACATATAAGCGATTATAACCCTAAACGGTTTTAATATGCTCGTGCTTCAACAGATTTATCCAATTAAAAAAGCCTACCGAGCAGGTAGGCTTAGCGATAACAGGTTCATTTTCTTGTTTAAGCGGCAATTCCAGCATGACGCAATAACGCATCAATACTTGGCTCACGTCCACGGAAGCGTTTAAATAACTCCATTGGCTCTTCGCTGCCACCCATTTCTAGAATGTTATTAAGGAAGCTCTGCCCTGTCTCAGTATTAAAGATACCTTCTTCTTCAAAACGAGAGAATGCATCTGATGACAATACTTCTGCCCATAAATAGCTGTAATAACCTGCGCTATAACCACCAGCAAAGATATGACCAAAGCTGTGCGAGAAGCGATTCCAATCTAACGCTGGCAATACTGCAACTTTCGATTTCACGTCCGCGAGGGTTTCCAAAACTTTAGGACCAATCTCTGGGTCATAAGTCGTATGTAAGGTGAAGTCAAACAAGCCCAACTCTAACTGACGCAAAATAAACATCGCAGATTGGAAGTTTTTCGCAGCAAGCATTTTATCAAGCATCTCTTTTGGTAACGGTTCACCACTTTCATAGTGACCAGAGATAAACGCTAGCGCTTCTTCTTCCCAGCACCAGTTTTCTAAGAATTGGCTTGGGAGTTCAACCGCATCCCAAGGTACGCCATTAATTCCGGATACCGCACCGACACCAACTTGAGTCAGCATATGGTGGATACCGTGTCCAAACTCATGGAACATAGTGACGACTTCGTCGTGAGTGAACAATGCCGGTTTATCACCAACAGGCTTATTAAAGTTACACGTTAAATAGGCTACTGGTGTTTGTAATTCACCTTGTGCGGTATAACGACGACCACGACAATCATCCATCCACGCACCACCGCGTTTATGTTCACGCGCATAAAGATCAAGGTAGAAACTACCACGAAGCTGGTTTTCAGAATCGAAAATATCGAAAAATCGTACTGAACTGTGCCAGGTGTCAACCCCTTCACGTTCTTTCACTGACATATTAAAGACGCGATTCAAGACTTCAAACAACCCACTGATCACTTTCGATTCAGGGAAATAAGGACGCAGTTCTTCATCTGAAATTTCAAACAACTTTTGCTTTTGCTTTTCGCTGTAATATCCAATGTCCCACAATTGCAGTTCGCTCACACCAAACTCTTGTTTAGCAAACGCTCTCAATTCCGCAACTTCTTTTTCACCTTGAGGCTTAGCGCGTTTCGCCAAGTCGTTAAGGAAACCCAAGACTTGATCAGGTGTTTCTGCCATCTTCGTCGCTAAAGACTTTTCACTATAACTTGTGAAACCAAGCATATGAGCCAACTCATAGCGAAGTTTTAGTAGCTCTGAAATAATATCGCTGTTATCCCATTTACCTGCATTTGGACCTCGTTCCGATGCTCGAGTTACGTATGCTTCGTACATCTCTCTACGCAACTCTTGGCTATCGCAGTAGGTCATCACCGGTATATAAGACGGCATTTCTAATGTAATCAAATATCCATCAAGTTCTTTTGCTTCTGCTGTTGCTTTTGCTGCGGCGATGGAGCTTTCAGGCATACCCGCTAGTTCTGCAACATCAGTAATATGTTTACTCCAACCCATGGTCGCATCAAGCACATTATTTGAAAACGTAGAACCTAGCTCGGACATACGTTTGCTGATTTCACCGTAGCGTTTCTGTTCATCCGCCGGAAGGCCAATGCCTGATAATTCAAAATCGCGTAATTCGTTAACGATGGTTTTTTGTTGCGCCGTCGTAAGTGTTGCGAACTCGTCACTCGCTTTCAGGGCTTTATACGCTTCAAACAACCCTTTGTGCTGACCAACCCAGGTACCGTATTCTGATAATATCGGTAAACAACTTTCGTAAGCTTCACGTAATTCTTCACTATTCACTACCGAGTTCATATGGCTCACTGGAGACCAAATTCGACTCAATAGATCATCCACCTCTTCAATCGGCGCAACAAGGTTTTCCCACGTTGGCGCAGTATTTCCTTCGAGAGTCTGTTCCGTCACTTTACGACAATTTGCAATCGCCTCTTCAATTGCAGGCTTAACATGCTCGGGTTTTATACTGCCAAATGGGGGTAAATCCGTAAAAGTAAGAAGAGGATTAGACATAGAACGTTCCTTATCGAAGAAGACAATATGTCGTCAGCAAATCGCCGACGCTTTGATAAGTAATATAGGCAGATCAACTATTTTTCAATAGTAAGGTAGATCGAAAATCAACAACGCTGCAACAAGCGCCAAGAATGGTTATAATCTCACTCCATCATAATTTCTATCTATGCGCCCATAATATCGGGCTAAAGAGCCTAAATTGCTAAGTTACCGACACAATTTTCATGCAGGAAATCACGCCGATGTCGTGAAGCACATTGTTCAAAGCCTGATCCTATCTTCGTTACAAGAAAAAGAGAAACCGTTTGTCTATCACGATACGCATTCGGGTGTTGGTCGTTATGACTTAAACCATGAGTGGTCGGAAAAAACCGGTGAATACAAGCAAGGCATCGCCCGTTTATGGCAACAAACTGAGTTACCGACGGAACTAAACAGTTACCTCAATGCCATAAAAGAGCTGAATAACAACGGTGAGTTGCGCTATTACCCGGGGTCACCTTGCATTGCTCGAGCGCATCTTAGACCGCAAGATCGCATGATATTAACCGAACTTCATCCAAGTGATTACCCGTTGCTTGAACAAGAGTTTCATCGCGATCGCCAAGTGAAGATTTATAAAGAAGATGGCTTTCAACGCCTCAAAGCAAGCTTGCCACCTAAGGAGCGCAGAGGGCTGGTTCTGATTGATCCCCCTTATGAACTCGCCAACGAATATCGTGATGTCGTAAGAGCAATTGCGGCGAGCCATAAGCGCTTTGCCAATGGAATTTACGCCATTTGGTATCCTGTGGTTAATCGCTATGATATTGATGATATGCTAGAGGGTCTGCAAGCACTGGGAATTCGTAAAATTTTACAAATCGAGCTTGGTGTTAGTCCAGATAACAATGAACGAGGAATGACGGCTTCAGGTATGATTGTAATTAATCCTCCTTGGAAGCTAGAAAGTCAGATGCAATCTCTGCTACCTTTACTAAAAGCAGCAATCGCTCCAGCAACGGGCCATTGGAAAGTTGATTGGGTTGTTCCTGAATAACAAACATAATTAAACCGTAGCTCAACCAAAGACTAAAACGGAGAAAGTAATGGCAACACATTTTGATTATATCTGTATCGGTGGCGGCAGTGGCGGTATCGCATCTGCAAACCGCGCAGCGATGCACGGTGCTAAAGTCGCACTTATCGAAGCTAAAGACCTAGGTGGCACCTGTGTAAACGTTGGTTGTGTACCGAAGAAAGTGATGTGGCATGGCGCACAAATCGCCGACGCAGTTAATCTTTATGCCGAGGATTACGGGTTTGATATTAAGGTCAATGGATTTAACTGGTCAAAGTTAGTCGAAAGCCGCCAAGCCTATATTGGTCGAATTCACGAGTCTTATGATCGCGTTCTTGGCAACAATAAAATTAATGTTATCAAAGGCTTTGCAAAGTTTGTTGATGCAAAAACAGTAGAAGTAAATGGTGAACTATACACGGCTGATCACATTCTGATTGCTGTTGGCGGTCGTCCTTCGATTCCAAACGTGCCTGGTGCAGAATACGGTATCGACTCAAACGGCTTCTTTGATTTAGAAGAGCAACCTAAGCGCGTTGCTGTCGTTGGTGCAGGTTATATTGCGGTAGAAATCGCAGGCGTATTGAATGCTCTTGGCACTGAGACCCATTTATTCGTTCGTAAAGAGTCACCACTGCGCAGTTTCGATCCTATGATTATCGACACTTTAACGGAAGTTATGACCGCCGAAGGCCCTGCGCTGCACAACCATTCGACGCCAAAAGAAATTGTGAAAGAATCTGATGGTAGCCTAACTCTGCACCTTGAGAATGGTGAGAGCTACAACGTCGATACCTTAATCTGGGCAATTGGTCGTGAGCCAGCAACCGATGCCATTAACCTCAGTGTCACCGGCGTTGAACTCAATAGCCGTGGCTACATTAAAGTCGATGAATATCAAGCCACTAACGTTGAAGGCATCTACTGTGTTGGCGATATCATGGAAGGTGGTATCGAACTCACTCCTGTTGCTGTTAAAGCCGGTCGACAATTGTCTGAGCGTCTATTCAACAATAAGCCCGATGCAAAAATGGATTACGACTTAGTACCAACCGTGGTATTCAGCCACCCACCAATTGGCACAATGGGCTTAACCGAGCAACAAGCAATTGATCAATATGGCGCTGATAACGTCAAAGTGTATAGCTCAGGCTTTACCGCAATGTACACCGCGGTTACCTCTCACCGCCAAGCATGCAAAATGAAGCTTGTTTGTGCCGGAGAAGATGAAAAAGTCGTTGGTATACATGGAATCGGCTACACCGTCGATGAAATGCTTCAAGGCTTTAGCGTTGCCATTAAGATGGGCGCGACCAAAGCTGACTTCGATGCCGTTGTTGCAATTCACCCAACAGGCTCTGAAGAGTTTGTTACCATGACGGGTTAGTGTAGGAAAAGCATCTTACACACATAAATAAATCTGGAAAACATATCATCACTGACTATACTGTATATATAGTCAGTGATTTTTCTAGGTGAATTTATGTACCTCATACAATCAAGCAGTGTCTATAAACAAACAGAATTATCCGTCAGTAATGACATCTGCGAATGCACTCCCCTCAAGGAAAACATTGGCTCACTGCCTACATTGTTCAATCAAGATGGTTCATTCAACCATGAGGCAAACAGCTACCTCTTCTATCTGAAAGCTATCAAAGCAGCTAAAGATCTTTCACCCTGTGCTCAGGCATTACAGGCTTACTACCAGTTCCTTGAAGACAAAGAAATAGCTTGGGATAAATTTTCTCCTATCAAAAGACTAAAACCCACCTATCTGTTTCGATCTCACCTATTAAAGCAAATCAAGAAAGGTGAATTAGCACACAGCACAGCAAGCGTCCGAATGAATCAAATTGTTAACTACTACAAGTGGTTAATGCATGATGGTTATTTGAAAATCAAAAACGAGAAAGAAGCCCCATTTAAAATGGAGTTTGTGTCCGTCCAAAGCACCGGAATGCTGGCACACGTATCGCCAACGTTTACCGTTGAAACAAGTGATTTGCGAATCAAAGTGCCCAAGGATGCGAGCAGTAATAACATACGACCTTTATCTCCACTCTCTCAAGAATCTCTGAGTATTCTTACGCAGCATCTTCCTCGCGCATCTGAAGAGTTACGCTTGCAGGTATTAATATCTATTGATACAGGAATGAGAATCCAAGAGGTAGCAACGCTCTCACTGGATGCCCTTGATACCGCAACACCACTGGCTGAGAGTGAGCATCGTTTCGAGATGGTTGTATCACCTCAATCGACAGGAGTTCAAACAAAATACTTAAAGCAAAGGCGTATAGAAATCTCATCAACGCTATTAACTACTTTGAATGAATACCGTACCTCTGAGCGCAGAATCAAACGAGCAAACAAACTCAATGCCCAATTAGAATCATTGCCCGAAGATGGGTCTTCACTCAAGCAAGAAACTATCGAAAGGCTTGAGCTGTGTGAGCGTCATGAGCCTCTTTTTGTAAGTGAGCGAGGCAACCCTGTAACCGCTAAGTCGATAGAAGCACGATGGACGGAGTTTAGAGCCTACATAAAGAAAACTTACCCTTCCTTTACTCATCGCTTTCATGATCTGCGCTCAACCTACGGTACATACCGACTAAATGACTTGCTTGGGGCTGGACTAACTTCAATGGAATGTATGGCGCTTCTAATGGGTTGGATGGGGCATAGAAACGAATCCACGACTTGGAAGTATCTGCGTTATTTGCAACGCAAAGAAGCGTTCAAAGTGAAGTTTGGCATTTTAGATAGCATCATGCACGAAGCACTAGGTGGTGAGGATGAGTAATAATGTTTCATACCTCCACGGTTGGGATTCAAATCTTTGCTTCCAGTTAGACACTGAAGATAACAGCCTTGCTGACTTTAATCGCTTTCTTATTAAGCACTTTCCTACGACAAAAGCATTACATCAAGGCGGTCAATTTGAAGATGCTGACCGTGAAGGCTTTGTGCATCAAATCAAAGATCGCTTTGTTGAAAAGATTGAAGAAGGAGACAGTCATTACTATCTACATAGTATTTATAGAAAATTGTCTCAATACCTTCGTTGGTGTGATCTAAATAACGCAATTGATTTTACACAAGAATCATTGGAAGGTTATATGTCTCATCTGTATACAAGGGTTATGCAAGGGACACTAAAAAGCTCTAGTTATAAAGTTTTTTACTCTATCATGTTGGTGCTATTTCGTGATTATTTAGATTTACCATCAAACTATTTCAACTCTATCACGGTGATGGATAATAGCGATAGAGAGCCGTTTAAATCCTATACCCGCAAGGATTTAAACCAACTGCTTCCCTTCCTTCGCAGTCTATTCAAGCAAACCTACAACCAGTTTATCGAGTCTCCTGAGACGCACATCATGGCATCTAAAGCCACCCCTACCATGACCTTTGAGTGGAAAGGTCACACATACCAGCTTTGTGGTGGTATATCGAAAATGATGTGTGCAGGCACTTACCTTTTGTCTTATTACACCTACGCAAACACCAGTGATTTATGTCAGCTATCACAACCACGCAATGCCTTTACGTCGGTTGGAGAAACGTGGTACACCATGCCCGCATTTAAGCGTAGAGCCTTCAAGACCATTCAAGTTGAGATGGGCGAGCACGAGTTGGACATACCGAAATACGCCATGCGTTTTTTCGATCACTTACTCAATGCGTCACGCTTAATCTCAACGGATGAAAACGCAACACTGCTTCAAACCGTAGCAACGAATCAAACTACTCCAATAAAGAGCTCTATTCTCCAAGGTTTCCTAGGCGGGTGGCTTGAAAAACATTTTACCTTCACTGACCAAACTGGGTGCAGGCTACGCCCGATAATTAGCCGTTTTCGTGAAACAGGCTCTCAATTAACCTCATATCATCAAGGTGAAATGGTTAATAACCTCATGCTTAACAACACACCCAACACCCGTAAACGTCACTATAGCGAGGGAAATCGGTTAGCAAATAACGGCATGCTACAAGATACGATGTCAATTCGGGAGGAGCAGGTCAAGAGCAGGGTCAGCACCCAGCAGGCTCAGAAAAACCTCAGTATTGAGGTACTGGTTATCGAGGAAGAAAACAAGATTAACCTTCCCAATTTAAGCCGTACTTCTAATGGCGGTAGCTGCGCTGCCCCATTCGGTGAAAAGTCCCAAAAGTACACCAAGAAAGCCCAAACACAGGGACTTGCTAAGGAGGGAGAGCGATTAGCCTGTGCAGATCTATTGGGGTGCTTTGGCTGTCCAGACCAAGTAATTGTACAGTCGGTCTCAGATATCTGGTGTCTGCTCTCATTCAAGGCCTGTGTTGAGGAGTCACTATTCCTTCATTTGGATGTCAATCATTACAAAAAAAACTTTGATAACATTGTAGAGTTTATCGAGCAAAAAATACTACCAAGCATAAATCAACAGATATTTAGAAAAGCAGAAGCCAAACTTGACGATGATGGCTTGCACCCCGCATGGAGCGACAACGAATCAGTTTTAAGCTTAATTCCAAAATCACCAGTCGAGGTAGGATAATGGATACGTCTAAACTCTATTTGCCTGATTTCCCACATCAGCATAAAGTCACGGATATTGATGTAGTCACGCTCTACCATGAGAAAAGATATAAAGAGCTAGATGCCATCGTCATCTGCAAGGACAAAGACGGGAACGTTACTGCCACCTTTGGGCAAAACAGTTGGGATTGCTTACCTTTCTCTCGAAAGAAAGAGAATAACAATCTAAACACAGAAGAATTCAAACGTGCTCCTAAGTTACAACGAGAACTTAAGCTACTGAGTTTTGGTTGGTTATTTAATAAAAGTCCTAAACAGAAAAAAGCAATAAAATTCTCAAGTGTTCGCACTCGATTAAATAATATAAAGGTAGTTTATAGTTTCTTGATCGAGAGTAACTATAGCTCATTGAAAGATCTTGGATCGCCTGTTGTATGGACTAAGTTTGAACACTTCTTGCAAAATCGTAACTATGCCCAAGGAACCATCGAGTCTACTTTTGTGGCAATAAATACCGCCATAAGTGATGAGTCATGGCACAAACTTGAGCTTGGTCTTAATCCAATAAAGTCAAATATTGAAGCAAGACGGATAAGTTCAAATGAAGCACAACAAACTCTTGTTATACCTGAACGTTTATGTGATGCCATTTATGGAAAAGCTATGGAACAGGTCAATGATGCTCACCCACATAGGCACTTGATTTTAGATATTGAGAAGTCTCTACAGCATAACTATGACGAGGGGGTGCGCAATCTTGAAGAAAAAATAAAGCAAGGGAACCGTTTTTCCTTCATGGGTGAAGATGGTAGCTTCGATAAACGAAAATACATTTCCGCAGCTCAAGAGTTACAACCCCGCAAAGTTAAAGACCTTGTTGAACCATTAGCCACTAAAGTACCAAGTATCAAGTTAAAAAATGGAATGGACTTTAAACGCTACTGGGGTCAACTAATCAATGCTTGCTATATTGTCTGTGGCGGCTTTAGTGGTATGCGGGATTCCGAAATAGATAAACTAACACCTAAAAGTTATTACAAAGATAACTTTGAAGGGCGTGACTTCCACATGCTGCAATCTCATACTTTTAAGTTAGGGCAAAAAAGAGAAACATGGGTTACCGCCTCATCTTCTAAAACTGCAATAGAGTTAATGACCACACTAACTGAAGAATGGCGGAAAGAAGTTAGTTATCCAGATAAAAAATACAACGACTCTATTTGGGTAAATAAATCATACCGCTCCAAACCACCCACATTGATTACTGGCTGGAACCACCGACTACAGCGTTTTTGTAAGCAATTCAATTTCATTGTAACTGAAGAGGATTTCGCAGAATGCTTAGCGTCAAACCCTCGTTCATTAAATCGTGTAAAACAAGATGTAATTGTTGGAAATCCATGGCACATGACAGTTCATCAGTTCAGGCGTACTTTGGCCTTTTACTGCATAAAAAACCGTCTGGGAACATTAGTGGCGCTCAAACAGCAGTTCAAGCATCTCTACCTCGCAATGACAGAGTGGTATACGAACGGTGGGAAGCTGGCGAGCCTACGAGATCTGAAGGTCGATGTGCACGTTCAAAAGGCACTCGATGAAATCAATGCAGAAACCACCGCAAATAAAATATTTAAACAATGGCACTCAGATGAAACCCTATCAGGTACTCATGGCAAAGCGATCATGAGAATGCGAAGGGACGTACCCACCATCTACAGTTCTTGGGATGTTATATATAGGGCCGTGAAAGATGGAAAACTGACTCTACATGGCTCGATGCACAGCTACTGTAAAAGTGGATATGACTGCGATATGGATGGAGTGGTAACTCCACAGTTTTGTGTCAATTGTGGCTCTGGAAGTAGCATTATTGATGAACAGCACGTTAAATGGTGGCAAAAAAAACACCACAGTCTAGTCGCGTACATGGCCTCTGGCGAAGAAATATCTGTTAGTGAACGTAGTCATTACGTAACTCAAATACGAGCTGCTGAAAATGTTATGACTGACTTTGACATGTCCTTTACTCCTTTTGAGGCTGATTTGAAGGTAGCAAACTTATGAGTAAGAGTGAAAACACACTACTAGCGTTAGAGGCAGCTCTAGAGCGAATCAAACAAGGTAAAACCACACGTATACCTACCCATCGCAAGCTCAGTGTGAGAGCCGTTGAGGAAGAAGCAAACTTGGGTAATGGTAGCGGCTATTACTACCCTAAATTTGTGGAAAAAGTTAAACAGACAAAAGCTGAAATTGCGGCAGGCAACGGTGAAATAGTCCAACCAGAGATCCAGAGCGTACGCACCAAGCTTAAAGAGCAAAAGCGCATCAAGCAAAACTATAAGGAAAAATACGAGTCTGAAAAAGAGAAATTAGCCTTATTTGCAGCAGCACAGCACCACCTTAACGACAAGTTGGTTCAGGCATTAGCTCGTATTGATGATTTGGAGTATGAAAATACCGAGCTTAGAGAGGAGCTTATCAAGTTGAAAAGAAGCCAAGTAGTACCAATCAAGTAGCTCTCTAGCCCACTGGATAATCATCTAAGTGGGCTAGCATTCCTTTGAATATTTTGTTAGCTGTGCTAATGAGTATAGCCACAGTGTTTGCACTTGTGGTTATATTTCCACATTGCCTGTGAGTTCTTAATCAAATCTGTTTTTTTAGTTCTGGATTCGAATGCTTCCTCGATCCAACGCCCCAGTTGCTCCTCTGATGTAGGAGCCCAATGATATTGAGCGTAACAATCTTCTGTCTTACTAAAGTTAGCTGCAAATCTCTCGGGTATATACGGTGCCTCCTTTACATTAGGCAATACAATTCCAATCAATCCGTTTGGAGTGTAGCTCCCTTGCCTTAACGAAGACTTGATTTCCCAATCAATATATCGACGACTATGGGTACAAGTTCCCATTAAAACAATAGTAACAGTTGAATCGCTTAAGTAGTCTTGACGAATACGAGACATAACATAGTCACCATCGTTGCTGTTGATGAAATCTGCGTCATCATAGACACCAAGCTCTTTTGCTATAAATACATCACTCCATTTATCTATAAAGCTTCGTACTGCATCTCTATCAGCTCCAAAATGAGAGACAAACACCTTTCTTCTTACGCCACTATATGACATAACTAACAGCCTCCAAATTCACAATGTAAACCCTCAAAATCGCCCTATGACACTAATGGCATTTATGGTGTACCATATTGACTTAAAAGTAAAATTTTCAGGACATCCATGTGAACAACATATCAATCAAGTACCCTGCGTTATTTGAATCAGCAGATGAAGCCTCAATGACATCCCAAAAACGTTTCTTACGATTAACCATTTTCCATGCCTTTGTATTGTTAATCGGTACTCTGCTATCAATCAATGTTATCCCTACAAAGGAATACAGTATGGCTGTAGCAGTTTTCTACATATTAGCCTTAGTTGCTTCTTACAACCTTGGAAAAAATCGGTACGAAAAAAACTGGTATAACGGAAGAGCGATTGCTGAATCTATAAAGACCTCTACTTGGAAGTACTGTATGAGAGCAGCGCCATACACAGATGACGTCTCCATACAGGTACCAAACTCCAGATTTCGTAATATGCTTACCCAAATAATAAGAAGTAATAGTGAACTAGGAGAGGTGGTCCAAGACCATCAAAACACAAATGACCAAGTAACAAGTGCAATGACAAGTATCCGAAAGATGACGCTTGAAGACCGTAAGTCATACTACTTACAACATCGCATAGATGAGCAAAGACTATGGTATGCCACCAAAGCCTCAGATAACAATAAAATGCACAGTAGATGGTTTATGGGTCTCATGTTTGCACAAGGTTGTGCTTTACTGTGCGTGCTTTTGAGGATTGCTTATCCAGAATGGCAATACTGGCCTACTGATGTTTTCGCACTAGGTGCGGCATTTATAATTAGCTGGACACAAATCAAAAGACACAATGAGCTTTCATCTTCGTATTCTCTCACTGCCCAAGAGATCGGTATCATTAGAGGCAGTATCGAAGAAGTAGAAACTGAAGAACAATTTTCTGAGTATGTAAGTGGGGCTGAGGTAGCGTTCTCTCGTGAGCACACTCAATGGATAGCTAGACAAACCAGAAAATAAATAACTGTGGCTAATAAGTTGCAGTACTGATTAGCCACATAAGCACGACTTAATTTAAGCTCTAGAGTAATCTCGAATTGCTGAGATAATGCTTTCAGTGTTCCACCTCACATCTGCCTTAGATCTACTTGTTACTGTAGTGGAACTGCGCACCTGCCCTCTCGGAATAACCCCTATAACAGGCACTCCATTCGCTAGTGCTGTATCAAGCTCCCACTCCATCCAATCACTATGGCTTGCATAAACGCCGGCTAAACCAATAACGATATCTGAGTTTAGAATTTTCTCTTTCAAACGCGCTTTGACATAACTTGCATTTGAAGAATTTATAGGTTCAATCCTCGACACTTCTTTGAACTCGATATTGAAATAACCACGTTCATTTAGCAAACGCCTTAAGCCTTCAAGGTCACCGGAATGATCCCATGAATGGCTGATAAATACACGGTAGTTTTTTGCCATTTACTTGTCTCCTTTATACCCATAAAGTTGTATATTAGGGCATAAGCTGATAATTCAAGGTAATCACTTTTTTATTAGATTTATCAATATGTAACTCAGGAGATATTATGTATTCAGGTCAGAAAATATGTTTTGTGATCATGGGGTTTGGAAAAAAGACTGACTATTCAACAGGAAAAACTTTTGACCTAGATAAAACGTATAAAAACATTATCCAACCAGCTGTAGAAAGTGCTGGATATCAGTGTGTTAGAGCTGATGAAATCCAAGATCCTGGGCTTATCGATAAAAGCATGTATGCGTTACTAATGCACGCAGATCTTGTTGTTGCGGATATTTCAACATTTAATCCGAATGCTATATATGAGTTAGGAGTCCGACATGCAGTGAAACCAAGTACCACTATCATTCTCAAAGAAGAGGGAGGAAAAATCAACTTTGATCTGGATCACACCAGAATCTTTCACTATAAACATCTAGGCGAAGATATAGGAGCTGACGAAGCAAAAAGATGCCAAGTAGAACTAGCATCTCTAATCCAAAATGCAACAAAAAATGCTTTTGTTGATAGTCCTCTTTACGACTTTATTAGCGATGTCCAACCTCCGAAGTTAACGGAAGCAGAGTATGCAAGGATCATTGGGGATTTAGCTGAAAAAGACAATCACATTTTTGCAATTACTGAGAAAGCACGCTCTTTAATGAGTGAAAGTAAGTTTGTTGAAGCAACAAAATTATGGAAAAGGGCCTCAGAAATGGCCCCAACTGAAGATTATTTTATTCAACAACAAACGCTTGCAACATACAAATCTAAACACCCATCTGAAGCAACAGCTCTGGCAGACGCACTTCGTATCATTGAATCTTTGAGTAATAACGGCGAATCTAATGACCCTGAAACCTTAGGGCTGGTTGGAGCAATCTACAAGCGAATGTGGCAACTCAATAATGATATAGAATGCTTGTACCGCGCCAAAAATTTCTATGAAAAGGGCTTTCAGATTAGCTCCGATTACTACACCGGAGAGAACTTTGCATTGTGTTTAGATTTACTAGCTTCTCTGGAAACCGATGAAGATGAGAAAACATACTTCAAAATTGCGGCCAAAAAGACCAGGAAGCGAATTGTAGAGATCTTGCAAGATCTCACTTTTGAGGAGCCAGATAACAAGTACAAATGGGCCTATGCAACTTTATCGAATTGCCACTATGCTTTGGGGATGCAAAGTGAAGGTGAGAAGTATGAGCAACTTTTTAAAAGGATGACAGACATCAAGTGGGAGCTAGAGTCATTTGAAGAAGGTAAAGCCAAAATTCTGGAACTTACAAGTTAACTTCAGTTGCTGAAATAAAATCTGGAAACTGGTACATTCACAGCTCGAACTTTAGAAAAAGTAGCTCAAATTCGCTATTTTTCTGGAAAAGGCTAGTAAGCCTTATCATGCAACCCTTTCCAGATTTATTTCAGAAACCACCTGTGTTGGTAGTTTGTTACGATGCGCTAGGCATTTGAATCATAATAAAAAAGACCGCTTATACTGCGGTCTTTTTTATTTCTGCCCACCTAACCATCTACCAAGCGGTGCTATTCACGATCGCAAGGAAAGAAAAAAAGCCTCAGCATTTCTACTGAGGCTTTTCTAAAGGTGGTCGGTGAAGAGCTGAACTTGAAAGAGCCGAACCCCCGACCCTCTGGTCTCGCTTTCTATTTAAAAGCATGAGATGCGCTACCAAGCGGCGCTATTCACCAAATTATAGACGTAAAAAAACCTCGTCTGATGACGAGGCTTCCTTAAAGGTGGTCGGTGAAGAGCTGAACTTGAAAGAGCCGACCCTCTGGTCCCGCTTTCTATTTAAAAGCATGAGATGCGCTACCAAGCGGCGCTATTCACCAAATTATAGACGTAAAAAAGCCCCGTCTGATGACGAGGCTTCTTAAGTGGTCGGTGAAGAGCTGAACTTGAAAGAGCCGAACCCCCGCCCCTCTGGTCCCGCTTTCTATTTAAAAGCATGAGATGCGCTACCAAACTGCGCTATTCACGATCGCAAGGAAAGAAAAAAGCCTCAGCATTTCTACTGAGGCTTTTCTAAAGGTGGTCGGTGAAGAGGGATTCGAACCCCCGACCCTCTGGTCCCAAACCAGATGCGCTACCAAGCTGCGCTATTCACCGATAATCTTCAATAATAAATGGGGTGGCTAACGAGACTTGAACTCGCGACAACCGGAATCACAATCCGGGGCTCTACCAACTGAGCTATAGCCACCACTAATCTTTGTATTTCCTCGTACATCTTGTACCAAGAAATAAATAAGTGGTCGGTGAAGAGGGATTCGAACCCCCGACCCTCTGGTCCCAAACCAGATGCGCTACCAAGCTGCGCTATTCACCGATAATTCTTGCTAGGTATTTTGCGTTTGCAGAGGGTCGGCCTCTGGTCCCGCTTATCTCAAAACACGTGATGCGCTACCAAGCTGCGCTATTCACTGAGATGTTGCTAGGTATTTTGTGTACGCCACCAAGCAGCGTATGAAACTTTTGCCGACTAAGAAAGATGACTGATTAACGAAAGAGGATTTACCTAATCGTTTAACAGGTGACAATCTATAGTGAAGCGAGCAAGAAATGGGGTGGCTAACGAGACTTGAACTCGCGACAACCGGAATCACAATCCGGGGCTCTACCAACTGAGCTATAGCCACCACTGTTTTTTCTAACTTCTCCGAAATGGCACGCCCGAAAGGATTCGAACCTTCGACCTTTGGCTCCGGAGGCCAACGCTCTATCCAGCTGAGCTACGGGCGCTTCATGCCCTATCGGCGAGGACGAATGATACGGATATCACTATTTGCCGTCTAGTACTTTTTCAAGTTTTTTTATTATTTGGTGCCTTTTTCAACAGATAATAATTAAAATTCCCATACAAGTGATGTGACTAATGCCAAGAAGATGTGATGTTACTGTTTCTAGGAGAAGAAAGTCAGGATATAATCACTTTATATTCACATTGATTTAACAGTTTTTATAACCTTAACTCAATGCAAACTACAATAATAATTTTGACCTATTGCCCGGTCCCAACTGAAAGTAAAGTGAGTTAAATCGTATGATTCGAAGATTTCTGAGCATTTTAATCGTAGCGCTTAGCTTCTCAAGCGTAACTATTGCCGCTACTCAAGCTGATTATGATGCAATCGCAGAGCGAATTAAGCCCGTAGGGGATGTCTACCTTGCTGGAGCAACACCTGCCGTTGCTGAACCTACAGGTCCTCGTGATGGTCCAACAGTATACAACACATTTTGTACTGCTTGTCATAGTACTGGTGCGAGCGGCGCTCCAATTAAAGGCGATGCCGCAGCTTGGGCTCCTCGTATTGCTCAAGGAAGAGATGTACTAATGGATCATGCAATCAATGGCTTCAACGTAATGCCTGCTAAAGGGACGTGTATGGACTGTAGCAATGACGAAATTTCAGATGCTATCGACCATATGCTCGAAGGGCTCTAATACTAACGAGCTCTAACTCAACAGTTCTTATAAAAACCAAGTCTGGCTTTAAACGTCAACTTGGTTTTTTTACGCCTTATTTTTTGAACATCGCTCTTAAGTTCGCAATGTGGGTTTGTCCCTTTTCCATTCGTTCTTCTTGAGTGAGCACTTTCTTCTTTATTTCCCATTCAACATCATCAAAAGGCAGTTCTTCAAGGAAGCGACTTTGCTGGGGTTTAATAAGCTCCCCAAATTGGCGGCGCTCTTTACACATACTAAAGGTCAATTCACGCTGAGCTCTGGTAATACCGACATACATCAAGCGTCGCTCTTCCTCGACATTGTCTTCATCAATACTGGTTTGATGCGGTAAAATACCCTCTTCAGCTCCGACTAAATAGACATAAGGGAACTCCAGTCCTTTTGATGCATGAAGCGTCATCAACTGTACTGCGTCACTATCATCATTCTCTTCTCCCCGTTCCATCATGTCGCGCAATGTCAAACGCTGTACCACTTCTTTTAGCGTTTTCTCTTCTTGATCATAATTGTCCCCTTCAAGATCAGCGACAATCCATGAATAAAGATCCGAGACATTTTTCATTCTCATCTCTGCTGCTTTCGGGCTAGAAGAGGTTTCATATAACCAATCTTCGTAGTGAATATCTCGCACCAGAGAGCGAACGGCTTCTATTGTGTCTCCTCGCTCTGCATTATCACCCAAAGCCACCAGCCATTGAGTAAAGCGACGCAGATTTTCAAGCCCTCGCCCTGTTAGAGTCTGTTCCAATCCCATCTCAAAACTGGCATCAAACAAACTCTTTCCTCGCATATTGGCGTAGTTGCCTAACTTCTCTAATGTCACTGGACCAATTTCTCGGCGGGGAGTATTCACTATCCGTAAAAATGCATTGTCGTCATCTGGGTTCACCAGAACTCTGAGATAAGCCATGATGTCTTTGATCTCAGCACGAGCAAAAAATGACGTACCGCCTGATAATCGATATGGCACTCTGTTGAGCATCAAGTACTTTTCAATTAAACGAGATTGATGGTTACCACGATAAAGAATCGCATAATCACTGTAGTTGGTTCGATTAAGGAACTTATGAGCGATAATTTCACCAGAGATCCGCTCGGCTTCATGCTCTTCATTATTCGCGTTGATGACTTTGAGCTTTTCGCCATCAGGGAGTTCCGAAAAAAGCACCTTGTCATATACATGAGGATTGTTCGCAATCAAGATGTTAGCTGCGCGCAAAATTCGACTAGTTGAACGATAATTTTGCTCAAGCTTAATTAACTTGAGGTTAGGAAAGTCTTCTCCTAGCAGGACTAAGTTCTGAGGTTTGGCACCACGCCATGAATAGATTGACTGATCATCATCGCCTACCACTGTTAAACGCGCTCGCTCTCCGACTAATAACCGAATCAGTTCGTATTGGCTGGTATTTGTGTCTTGGTATTCATCCACCAACAGGTAACGAATTTTATTTTGCCAGCGTTCTCGCACTTCTTGGTTTTCCTTTAACAGACGAACCGGCATCTGAATCAAATCGTCAAAGTCGAGGGCGTTGTACGCTTTCATTTGGTTTTGGTACATCTCATAACAAAAGGCGAATAGCTGTTCTTGCTCACTTTTGGCCATATCCTTGGCTTTTTGTGGCGAGACCATATCGTTCTTCAAATTAGAAATCGTACTAAGTAACAGACGCAATAAGTCTTTATCGCCATCAAGCTGCTTTTCCGTTAGTTCTTTTAAAAGCGCCATCTGATCTTGATCGTCAAACAACGAAAAACCCACTTTTAAACCAAGCTGTTTGTATTCACGACGGATAATATTCAAGCCCATGGTATGAAAGGTCGAGACCATCAAACCTCTGGATTCTTTTTTGCCGAGAGTCTGAGCCGCACGCTCTTTCATTTCCCGAGCAGCTTTATTGGTAAACGTCACAGCAACGATATTGCGTGGCTTGTAACCGCATTCTTGAACTAAGTAAGCAATTTTATTAGTGATAACCCTAGTCTTACCTGATCCAGCCCCCGCAAGAACCAAACATGGACCAGAAACATATTTAACGGCTTCATTTTGACTAGGATTAAGCTTCATAATATTTCTTTGCATACCTTACTTATCAATAGCGCTAATGATAATCGCCACGACTATTTATTACCATGATCAATCCGCCCAGAGAGTTTGATTAAATTTTATTGCACAGATGTATTGCAAATAAAGTACACTTAACCGCATAATGTTGCATCAAAGTACTAACATGCTGAATGTAAGGTCATCGACACAGTAAGGCCCTACGACACAACTTTTTGGAGTTCAATTGAAAATGAAAAAGTGGACCTTTTTTATGTTGCTTATTGCGCTGGTACTTTTCGGAGGCGTAATTGGTTTCAATTTATTTATAAAAAATGTAATTAATGAAGCCATTGCCAATTCCCCAGAGGCTTCGAATCCTATAACTATTGAGGAAATCGACGTTAAAGCTTGGACCCCAACCATTGAAGCGGTAGGTTTTATTGAGCCAGCTCAAGGCGTCACACTAACCAACCAAACAGCTGGTATTATCGATTCAATTCAGTTTGAATCCGGCCAAACGGTTAAAGCGGGTAAGACGTTAGTGATACTTGACTCAGACGTTGAAAAGGCCAATTTAAAAAGTGTTCAGGCTCGCCTTCCTGCAACCAAAGCAAAATTTGAGCGCTATAAAGGTCTATACCAAAAAGGTTCGTTATCTCAAGAGGCATACGATGATGCTCAAGCCGCCTATTTCTCTCTGGTTGCAGATTTAGAAAGCTTAAAAGCCTCGATCTCAAAACGAACGATTCAAGCTCCCTTTAGTGGTATTGTTGGTCTAAGAAATATCTATTTAGGTCAGTACCTTCAAGCAGCAACAGAAATTGTACAGCTTGAAGATATCTCTCGGATGCGTTTTCACTTCTCAATTCCTCAAACGGAAATATCTCGTATTGTTCCCGATCAAGTCGTGGATATTTCTGTCGACTCTTATCCAGATCTAATCTTTACCGGCTCTATCACCGCGATTGAACCAGCAGTCAACCCGCTAAGTGGTTTAATTCAGGTGGAAACCGACATTCCGAACAGTGATGGCAAACTGCGCAGTGGCATGTTTGCCCGTGCCAGTATTCGTTTACCAGCACTAGAAAACC
This sequence comes from Vibrio phycocola, assembly GCF_054404255.1. Taxonomy (NCBI): domain Bacteria; kingdom Pseudomonadati; phylum Pseudomonadota; class Gammaproteobacteria; order Vibrionales; family Vibrionaceae; genus Vibrio; species Vibrio phycocola. The sequence continues at coordinate 9,024 of NZ_JBTAMQ010000018.1, read as the reverse complement.
AAATTGTTATCCCACAAACCGCCATTACTTACACGCTGTATGGTGACAGTGTTTATGTTGTCGTAAATCAACCAGACATTAACGCTGAGCCTGCTGAAGATGGAGAGCAGCCCACAGTTCAACGTGTAGAGCAACGCGTTGTTGAAGTCGGCGAGCGCCGTGGAAGCATCGCACACATTATCTCGGGTTTAAAGGGTGATGAAACTATCGTTACATCAGGCCAAGTTCGCTTGAGTAATGGGGCAAAAGTGCATGTGGTTGAAAGCGATGCGGTGACTCCGCGTGCTGAAATCCCAATGCTGTAACTGGAGGCCATATGCGCTTTACTGATATTTTTATTCGCCGCCCGGTTCTCGCTGTTTCGATTAGCTTATTGATTCTATTGCTGGGCGCTCAAGCTATCTTTAAGCTTCAGGTACGCGAATACCCAGATATGGTCAACACTGAAGTAACCGTTACGACAAGTTACTATGGCGCCAGCGCCGATTTAGTTCAGGGCTTTATTACCCAACCCTTGGAGCAAGCCATCGCTCAAGCAGACAATATTGACTACATGACCTCGGAGTCTTCACTCGGACGTTCAACCATTACGGTAAAAATGAAGCTCAATACTGACCCTAATGCAGCGCTGGCTGACATTTTGGCGAAATCCAACTCTGTACGCTCATTATTGCCAAAAGAGTCGGATGATCCCACAGTAAGCTTGTCGACAGGCTCATCAACCGCGGTTATGTATTTAGGCTTTACCAGTGACTCCCTTAATTCTAGCCAAATTACCGACTACTTAAATCGTGTTGTTAATCCTCAACTCTTTACCGTTTCTGGAGTATCCAAAGTCGATCTTTATGGTGGTACTCAATACGCTCTTCGCGTTTGGCTCGACCCTCAGAAAATGGGGTTACTCAACTTAACCGCCACCGATGTCATGAGCGTACTTGAAGCCAATAACTATCAATCAGCATCAGGGCAAGCCACGGGGGAGTTTGTTCTATACAATGGCGATGTTAAAACCCAAGTCTCCTCTACTGAAGAGCTTGAGAAGCTGGTCATAAAAGCAAGCGACGGAAAGCTCATCCATTTAAAAGACATTGCTAAAATCACCCTCTCGAAAAGTCATGACTTTTTCCGAGCCACAGCTAATGGCAAAGAAGCGATTGTCGCAGCGATTAACGCAACACCGAGTGCCAATGCCATTACATTAGCCAAAGACATTCGTCAGCTATTACCTCGCATTGAAAAAAACATTCCGAGTACGATACAGATGGAGCTGTTGTATGATTCAACCATTGCGATTAACGAATCAATCAATGAAGTCATCAAAACCATCGCAGAAGCGGGATTAATTGTACTCATCGTCATCACCCTGTTTTTAGGTTCGCTTAGAGCGGTATTAATTCCAGTTATCACCATTCCACTCTCTCTTATTGGAGTAGTGGTCGTGATGCAACTGTTTGGTTTCTCGTGGAACCTAATGACGTTGCTTGCCATGGTTTTAGCCATCGGCCTCGTTGTTGATGATGCAATTGTGGTTTTAGAAAATGTTGACCGACACGTTAAATTAGGTGAAACACCATTTCGAGCGGCGATAATCGGAACTCGTGAGATTGCCCTCCCCGTCATTGCGATGACGATAACTCTTGCCGCCGTCTATGCACCTATCGCAATGACAGCAGGGGTTACTGGAGCGCTATTCAAAGAATTTGCCTTGACGCTAGCAGGGGCTGTATTTGTCTCGGGTATCATCGCACTGACCTTATCGCCAATGATGTGCTCAAAAATGCTCAAGGGGCAAGACAAGCCTTCTCGGTTTGAGCAAGCCGTTCACAGGTTCCTTGATCGTTTAACCGTTCGCTATATGCGTATGCTAAAAGCTATCATGCGCCGACGTCCAGTGGTGTTAGGGTTTGCTTTTATCGCATTTGCAACTCTACCAATCCTCTTCAAAATGATCCCTTCGGAACTCGCTCCTGCGGAAGATAAGGGCTTCTTCATGATGATTGGTAATGGACCTTCAAATGCAAACTTAGATTATTTACAAAACACCATGTCTGAGGTCAACACCAAGTTAACCGACCAATCAGAAATCGACCTAGGTTTAATGTTTACAGGCATACCAAAATCAAACCAAGCCTTGGGTATTTCTGTCATGGTGCCGTGGAGCCAACGAGAAGCAAGTCAAGCCGAGGTCAAAAATAGTGTTCAAGGGATTCTCAACGATATACCTGGAATGAGTATTGCTGCGTTCGAAATGCCAGAGCTTCCCGGGGCAGGTTCTGGCTTACCCATTCAAATGGTGTTTACCACAGCAGATAGCTTCGAGAATTTATTTACGTTAACAAGTGATATTCTCACTCAAATCCAAGATAGCCCACTGTTCGTCTATTCGACCCTAGACCTCAATTTTGACTCTGCGACCATGAGAATTGAAATTGATAAAGAAAAAACCGCTGCGTATGGCGTAACCATGAAGGATATTGGCATCACGTTGGGCACAATGATGGCGGATGGTAGTGTCAACCGTGTCGATCTCGGTGGACGATCCTATGAAGTTATTCCGCAAGTAGAACGTAAATATCGCCTCAATCCGGAGTCAATGAATCAATACTATGTTCGTTCTGTAAATGGCCAATCGATTCCACTAGGCAGCCTAATTAAAGTAAATGTAGAAGCGCAGCCTCGTGCACTGTCTCACTTCAACCAATTGAATTCAGCGACGATTGGCGCAGTTCAGTCGCCTACAGTCGCACTGAGTGATGCGATCAATTATCTTGACGCACTGGCTATTGATAAATTACCTATTGGTTATAGTTATGATTACTTAGGTTCCTCACGCCAATATGTGACTGAAGGCAGTTCATTGTTTACAACATTCGGCTTAGCCCTCGCGATTATTTTCTTAGTATTGGCGATTCAATTTGAATCAATGAGAGATCCTTTGGTCATTATGGTGTCTGTACCTCTCGCAATTTCAGGGGCGTTAATCACATTGGCTTGGCTCAAACTCTTCGGACAAGTAACACAACTACCAATAATCGGTGCCACCATGAATATCTATTCGCAGGTTGGGCTTATCACGTTAATCGGATTAATAACCAAGCATGGTATTTTAATCTGTGAAGTGGCAAAAGAGGCACAATTACACCAAGCAATGAACCGTATTGATGCCGTGATGGAAGCCACGCGCGTGCGTCTGCGCCCGATTCTGATGACAACCGCAGCAATGATTGCGGGGTTAATTCCTTTGATATTTGCTAGTGGAGCAGGTGCTGGACAACGTTTTAGTATCGGGGTGGTCATCGTATCGGGATTAGCTATTGGTACAATCTTCACTTTGTTTATCCTGCCAGTGATTTATAGTTATCTCGCAGAAAAACACAAGGCAATTCCTGTATTTGAAGAAATGGATCGAAGTCATTAAATTCAATGCAGAGTCCTAGTAAAGAATAAGGTAAAGGTCACTTAGGTGGCCTTTTTTATTCGTTTAGTAACGACTTTTATCGACGAATTGCATAGAATGTTAGCAATTGAATAGGAGTTTATCAGTGTATGTTTGATCCAAAAAAAATAGAGCAAGTAGCAAAACAAATTCATGAGTCAATGCCACAGCCAGTCAAGGACCTAGGGACAGATGTTGAACAGAAAGTCCGTCAAGTTATTCAAGGGCAGCTAAACAAGCTTGATGTCGTCAGTCGTGAAGAATTCGATGTGCAAACTCAAGTACTACTGCGTACTCGTGAGAAGCTAACGCTTATGGAGCAAAAGCTTTCTGAGTTAGAAGAAAAATTAGCAGAGAAGTAATTTTCTCAATGCTGCAATACGATACGTATGAATAAAATCTAGCGTAAACGACAGACACAAAAAAGGCTTGGAATATCCAAGCCTTTTCTATTTAACGTCGAAGTTGATTAGTCACCAACAGCGATACGTTTCATGTCTTGCATGTAGCCACGTAGCTCTTCACCAATGTATTCAACAGGGTGGTTACGGATAACTTCGTTGATTTGGATTAGCTGAGCGTTGTCAACTTGGTTAGACTCTTCGTTCAAACCTTTACCAATAACATCAGTATTTACGTTTGGCATGAATTTCTCACGCAATAACGGTGTTGCAACATTTGCAAATAAGTAGTTACCGTACTCTGCAGTGTCAGAGATAACTACGTTCATTTCGTATAAACGCTTACGTGCAACAGTATTTGCGATTAGTGGAAGCTCATGTAGAGATTCGTAGTATGCAGACTCATCGATAATACCTGAAGTTGTCATCGCTTCGAATGCAAGTTCAACCCCAGCGCGAACCATAGCAACCATTAGAATACCGTTATCGAAGTACTCTTGCTCAGCGATTTTCACGTCTGATTCAGGGTAGTTTTCAAATGCAGTTTCACCGGTTTCTTTGCGCCAGCCTAGAAGGTTCACATCATCGTTAGCCCAGTCAGCCATCATAGTGCTAGAGAATTCACCAACAATGATGTCATCCATGTGCTTGTTATAAAGTGGACGCATAAGGTCTTTCAGCTCTTCAGAAAGCTCAAATGCTTTTACTTTTGCTGGGTTAGTTAGACGATCCATCATGTGAGTAATGCCGCCAAACTTCAATGCTTCAGTAATGGTTTCCCAACCGAATTGAAGAAGCTTACCTGCGTAACCAGCATCGATTCCGTCAGCAATCATTTTCTCGTAACATACGATTGAACCCGCTTGCAACATACCACATAGGATAGTTTGCTCACCCATTAGGTCAGATTTAACTTCAGCAACGAAAGAAGACTCTAGACAGCCAGCACGGTGACCACCAGTTGCTGCAGCCCAAGCTTTAGCGATATCCCAACCTTCTGCTTTAGGGTCATTTTCTGGGTGAACAGCGATCAGTGTTGGAACACCAAAACCACGCTTGTATTCTTCACGTACTTCAGTACCAGGACACTTAGGCGCAACCATAACAACAGTGATGTCTTTACGGATTTGCATGCCTTCTTCAACAATGTTGAAACCATGAGAGTAACCAAGTGCTGCGCCATCTTTCATTAGAGGCATTACCGTTTCAACAACATTGGTGTGCTGTTTGTCAGGAGTAAGGTTTACCACTAGATCCGCTTGTGGGATAAGGTTTTCATAGCTATCTACAACAAAACCGTTATCTTTCGCGTTTTTGAACGATTGACGTTGCTCGTCGATAGCAGCTTGGCGTAAAGCGTATGATACGTCTAAGCCAGAATCGCGCATGTTAAGACCTTGGTTAAGACCTTGAGCACCACAACCAACGATGACAACCTTTTTGCCTTTTAGGTAGTCTGCTTCGGTTGCGAATTCAGCACGGTCCATAAAACGACAACGACCAAGTTGATCTAACTGCTCACGCAGATTTAGGGTATTGAAATAGTTAGCCATGAGGCACTCCTTTGAATTTAGCTTTCACATTTCGATGGTATTACATCGAGTGGGCACATACTAAAGCAGACATTCCATTGCGGAAAGTGATATATTCACAATCAAGTATTGCGTTTTTTGCAACATGAGATCTGGGTCACGATGAATATAAAATCACTGCAAATTTTCATACATTTATGTGAGAGCAAGAACTTTAGTAAAACGGCTAGTGCGATGCATATGAGCCCTTCAGCCTTGACTCGGCAAATTCAGAAACTTGAAGAAGAAATTGCGCACCCTCTCTTTAGTCGCGACAACCGACGCGTTGAATTAACTCCATCAGGAAAACAATTAATCCCAGTCGCTCAACGTATTATCCACGAATGGCACCAATATCAAGTCGCCTTGCAAGAACAAAGCAGTAATCTTCAAGGAGAAATTCGTCTGTTTTGCTCAGTGACTGCAAGTTACAGTCACCTTCCAGAGCTCTTATCGGAATTTCGTGCTCATCACCCATTCATTGAATTTAAACTACTTACCGGTGATCCTGCGCAAGCGATTGATAAAGTTCTAAGTGATGAAGCTGACCTCTCTATTTCAGCGCTTCCAGACAACCTCCCTTCAAGAATTGCGTTTGAATCCATTAGTGAAATCCCATTGTCAGTCATTGCACCGGTTGGGATGAGTGCTTTTGCTGATGCATTAAACCAAGATCAGCCCCAGTGGAGTGATATCCCTTTTGTGGTTCCCGAAGCAGGAACCGCTAGAGACAGAGCAAATGCTTGGTTTAAGCAAATGAAAATAAAGCCCAATATTTACGCTCAAATCGCGGGGCATGAAGCTATCGTGAGTATGGTTGCGCTAGGCTATGGTGTCGGTATTGCGCCCGATGTGGTCATCAACAACAGCCCGGTTCGAGATAAAATTCAACGTCTAAGTGAAAGTGATGTGATTAAACCTTTCCAATTGGGTGTATGTTGCAAACGGTCTAAACTCCTAGACGAACCACTGCTTAGTGCGCTTTGGAAAGTGATTACTGCAAAGCACAACATCATCACTTAAGCGATACGATAAAAAACCATAGGTAATGTGGGTAAACATAGTACTTTGAGCAATCTTATACTTGTTAGTGATCGTTAAAATCAATCAATATGCTTAATTGATAAAGTTATAAAAACCCACCTTGTTAATAACTAATTATCATTTAGAGCTGGTATGCGTTAGAATGGTGTGTTTTTTATACACCCTTGTTAGAAAAAATATAGTCATATATGACGGCATTGATTCAACAAGAACTCACATTTCACTTATAACAAAAGGACAAGTTATGAAATGGACGCTTATATTAAGCACCGCTTTACTAACAAGCATTAACGCACAAGCTAACGAGTGTGGAAAAGTCACGATTGCCGATATGAACTGGAACTCAGCCAGTTTGATCGCCAATATTGACAGATTCATTCTTGAAAAAGGTTATGGCTGTGACGCAGAACTGGTGCTTGGCGACAACGTACCAACCGCAACGTCAATGGTAGAAAAAGGCGAACCGGATATTGCTCCAGAAGTTTGGACAAACTCAATTAAAGATACCGTCGATGCTGGTGTTGCGGAAGGTAAAATTAAGTTAGTTGGTAATACTCTGCTTGATGGTGGCCAAGAAGGCTTTTGGGTACCCGGAACTCTAGTAGAAAAGTACCCAGAGCTCAAAACCATCGAAGGGATTAAACAACACCCAGAGCTTTTCCCGCACCCAGAAAAAGACGATGTGGGCGCTTTTTATAGCTGTCCAGCTGGCTGGCAATGTCAAACAACCAACCAAAATTTATTCGATGTTCTTGGTTTAGAAGAAGCTGGGTTTGAATTAATCGATCCAGGTTCAAGTGCTGGGCTATCTGGCGCTCTAGCTAAGTCGCTAGAGCGTGGAGAAGGATGGTTTGGTTACTACTGGGCACCAACGCCTATCCTTGGGAAATACAACTTAGTCAATGTCGATTTTGGTCATGGTGTAGATGAGGATGCTTATTTGAACTGCATGACAAAAGAAGACTGTACAGAGCTAACACCAACGATGTATCCACCATCACCAGCGTATGCAATTACAACTGACACATTCGCAAAAGAGAATCCAGCTATAACGGAATATCTCTCAAAGCGTGGCTTCAGAAATGAAGCTCTAAATGAACTGTTAGCTTGGATGGAAGATGAGCAAGCAAATGGGGAAGATACAATGTATTACTTCCTACAAAATTACCCACAAACCTGGAAGCAGTGGGTTCCTAAAGACGTTGCTGAGAAAGTCTCTAGTAATCTATAAAATATCATCCTAAATATAATGTACGAAGGGTAACTTGTTATAAGTTACCCTTTTTTACGACTACTCTTCTCGATAAGAATAAGTATCGGAGAATCGAGAAAGAATCCACTCACCAGCGGTTGTATCTTCAAATAACTTTTCCCCTTTTTCCTCAACGCATGCGCTTAATACTTTAACTGGTGTATCAAAGTCTGGTTCAACAAAAAAAGGCATTGAAAAGCGCTCACGTCCCGAAGTAGGGCTCGTAACTCGATGAGGTGTCGATTGGTAAAGCCCGTTAGTCCAACGCTGCATTAAGTCGCCAATATTAACAACCAAACTCCCTTCAACTGGTATAGCATCAATCCATTCCCCGCTCACGCTTTGAACTTGCAGCCCACCGCTATTATCTTGATAAAGTAAAGTAATGCAGCCGTAGTCGGTATGTGCTCCCGCACCATTGGTATGGTCGGTTTGCACGGGATATTGAATTAACCTTAAAACTGAAATGGGATATTGGAAATGATCAACAAAAAAGTCTTCACGCTCCCCTAACGCTAGCGCCATTACTTTTAATAACTTGAGACCAACATCCAAACTCATTTGATAGTGATGATTAACCGTTTGAATAAAAGATGGTGACTCTGGATATTGATTAGGGCCGTACAATGCTTTACATCGTTGAACTTGAGGATGTGATAGAGGTAAATCCAACGCCATATCAAAGGTTTCTTTGCAATCCTGTGGACCACTGGAGTCAAGTTGCTCTGCATTCAACGCTCCCCACCCTCGGTGGTTTTCGCTATTTTCAATCGAAATTTTCTTTTTTTCTGCAATAGGTAATGAAAAGAAATCGCTCGCGGTAGCTTTCATATGCTCAAATTGAGTATTTGGTATTCCATGTCCGATTACATAGAAAAAGCCAAGCTCTCTACAAGCCTTATCAATTTGTGCAATAACAGGTGCCCAATCTTCTTTGTGATCAGAGTTAAGCGGAGAGATATCTATGATTGGTAATTGCATTTTCCATCCTTTAAATTTCATCATTAAGGAGATCTAGCAAAAAACTCACCAAGTAATTCTAAATATCCATAAGAAACTCATCAAAATATCTCATGGAAGATAAACAAGTAAAACACAATAAAAACAAACAATTAATGATCTTATTACAATATTTGTCAGAGCGAAGAAGAAAAACTAATGAAGTGGCTCGCACCAAAACACAGCAATGAATGCTAATTTGAAAACGTAAAAAAACCCTAGTCTTTCGACTAGGGCTTCAATAGTGGCGGAGAGATAGGGATTTGAACCCTAGGAGGGTCGCCCCTCGCCTGATTTCAAGTCAGGTGCTTTCGGCCACTC
>NZ_JBTAMQ010000017.1:0-72971 GCF_054404255.1 Vibrio phycocola | reverse complement strand
ATCACTGAAGAGGCGGCTATTCTAGCGAGATAATTCTTAGTGTCAAACACTTTTTAGAATTTTCTTTTTTTGCTTTCAAGCCTTGTTGAAACTTGCTTCATCGCTTTGTAAGCGCTCTGCCGTGTCAACGAGAGCGCATTATAGGGATCGCGTGACAAGACGCAAGCGCTTTTTATAAAAATCGTTATTTTATTAACTGTTCGTGCATTTTTTGCCCAAAAGGCTTATTTTTACCACTATTGTTAGCTCAAACGCTATTCACTCTCACTATCTAATGGAGATTTTATGAGTTCTCTTCGTAGCTACAAAGGCATTAGCCCTCAAGTTGGCAACAATGTCTATATTGATTCCAGTTCTGTATTGGTTGGAGATGTTCGAATCGGCGATGATTCAAGTATCTGGCCAATTGTCGCAGCCCGCGGTGATGTCAATTACATTGAGATAGGTCAGCGTACGAGTATTCAAGACGGGACGGTATTGCACGTTACCCATAAAAACACCGACAACCCAGAGGGCTACCCTCTCATCATTGGCAACGATGTCACCGTAGGCCACAAGGTTATGCTACATGGCTGCGTGATTGGTGACCGAGTATTGGTTGGGATGGGAGCGATTGTATTAGATGGTGTCGTAGTTGAATCAGAAGTGATGATTGGGGCAGGAAGTCTGGTTCCACCGAACAAGAAACTAGAAAGTGGCTATCTTTATGTAGGAAGCCCAGTCAAGCAAATTCGCCCATTGAAGGCCAGTGAAATAGCCTTCTTACAAAAATCGGCTGACAACTATGTCGCGACTAAGAACAATTACTTAACGAATGTGGTCGATCTTTAAGCTTTAGTTAATCTAAGACGATTTGCCCTACTTCGTTAAACATTTCTTCTTCTATTTGTTCTTCGGCCTGCTCTTCCAAATCAAATCGATATTGGGAGAACAGGTCAAGCGCCAACGTTTCGTCGTTTATCTGACGTCCACTTATTCCTTCAAGCGTCGCTATCGGGATAACGCACACGATTAAATTGCCCATATTTTGGGCCGTAAACTCTATTTGGCGTAATTCGTTATTCCAAATAGAGTCTTCCGAGAAGATAATCGACTGATTCATCGTTAACCCTCTAGGTTTTTTCTAAGTTCTCGTAATATTTGCTTAGAGCCCGGTCTCAAACCTCGCCACAACATAAAGCTCTCCGCAGCCTGACCAACCAGCATCCCTAATCCATCGTAAGCTTGAGCAACACCTTGCTCTCTAGCCCACTGATTAAAAGTGGTCACTCCCGCCCCATACGTCATGTCATACGCGATAGTCGTTGAAGAAAATATCTTGGTACTAATATCTGGGACTGTTTTGTAAAGACTAGCGGAAGTAGAATTTATAACCAGATCAAACGGTCTATCTACTTTATCCATATGTTCAACATTGACCTGACCAAACTTGGCAAATATCTCCGCTAACTGCTGGGCTTTATCGTAGGTTCTATTCACTAACGTTAATTGGCTTGGCTTCTGGTCTAACAAAGGTTTAATCACTCCTCTTGCTGCTCCACCAGCTCCTAAAAGCAAAATCCGACTGCCCTCAAGTGGTACTTGATATTGCAATAAGTTTTGAACCAGACCTTCACCATCAGTGTTATCCCCCAAGATCTCTCCGTCGTCTAACTTCTTGAGAGTATTCACAGCACCCGCTAACTCAGCTCTCTCCGTCACTCGATCGGCAAATTGGTAAGCCTCTTCCTTAAAAGGAGCTGTGATGTTGCAGCCTCGGCCACCAGATTCAAAAAACGCCGCGACTTCTTTTAGAAAGTCTCCGACTTCTGGAGCACGACTTGAATATTCAATATTCTGCATCGTCTGACGCGCGAAAAGAGTATGTATAAAGGGAGATTTACTCTGAGAAATTGGATTACCAAACACCAAATATTGATCAGGGGAACTTGCCATTTATTTGCCTGCCATTAAATAAAAAGGGTCATCTAAGATGACCCTATCATTTCAAGTAAGCTAAGCCAATAATTTATAACCAATCTCTGGCCTTCAAATAATCGCTATAGAGCCTAGCTTCAGCACTGCCTTCTTCTGGTTGATAGCCGTATTCCCAACGAGCCAGTGGAGGCATTGACATCAGTATCGATTCTGTCCGTCCTCCAGTTTGTAAGCCAAACAATGTGCCGCGATCAAATACGAGATTAAATTCGACATAACGGCCACGACGATACAATTGAAACTGGCGTTCGCGATCAGAGTATTCTAGGTTTTTGCGACGTTGCACGATTGGAGAATAGGCGGTCATAAACCCTTCTCCTACGGCTTGAATGTATTCAAAACACGTTTGAAACTCCCATTGATTCAGGTCGTCGAAAAACAAACCGCCAATACCACGAGTTTCTTCTCGATGTGGTAAATAGAAATATCGATCACACCATGCTTTATGCTCTGCATAGATTTGATCACCAAAAGGTGCACAGATAGTATTCGCTGTTTCGTGCCAATGTTGGCAATCTTCATCAAAAGGATAGAACGGCGTTAAATCAAACCCACCACCAAACCACCAAATTGGGTCTTCACCCTCTTTTTCAGCAATAAAGAATCGAACATTGGCGTGAGAAGTTGGGACATAAGGATTATTAGGATGAATAACTAATGATACTCCCATAGCTTCAAAGCGACGACCTGCTAGCTCTGGCCGATGTGCCGTTGCAGAGGCGGGCATCTCCTTTCCAGTAACGTGAGAAAAGTTAACACCGCCTTGCTCAAACACATCACCAGACGTGAGAACTCGACTTCGTCCACCACCGCCCAAACGTTCACCAGGCTCTCGCGTCCACTCATCTTCTTTAAAGCTTGCTTTGCCATCTAATATTTCTAACTCTGCGCATATGTTGTCTTGCAACCTCATCAGAAATGCTTTGACCGAAGATTTATCTATTGTATTAATCATCCATTATCCCTGCCGTAATACGGCTAACGTCTGCACATCGCGAATTTCACTGGGTTTACTTCTGCCACCGGTTTCACCTTCTAAAATACTCACGTTGAGGTTTCCTAGTTGAGCTTCAACTTCTTTTGCTGTGATGCAAGCAGGCTGACCACTTAAATTGGCACTTGTTGAAGTAATTGGCCTACCATAGGCCAAACACAATTTTTGCACTAAAGCATGGTCTGTCACTCGAACAGCAATTGTCGAAAATTGACCTGTGAGCCAACGGCTAGAACGTTCGCTTGCTGGCATAACCCAAGTTACAGGCCCAGGCCACGTTGCGTTAACCAAGTTCAACTGTTCATCCGTTAACTTCTCAATTGCAATATAAGGTTTTAATTGTTCAAAATTAGCCGCGATTAAAATCAGCCCTTTTTCTACTGAACGCTGCTTTACCTTCAATAATTTATTAATTGCAGTAGGGCTATCGGGGTTACATCCAACACCAAATACCCCTTCTGTCGGGTAAGCGATGACGGCATCTTCATTTAGTGCATTCAAGACTAACTCAAAATTGTTCACAACATTTCCTACAAAATCTGCCTTACTTTTTCGCTAGTGTACAAATTATCGTGCTTGAAACCCACGTCAATTTTGAATTTAACAAAAACAGTGGCGTTCCAATCGCGCGCAAACGTTTTCCTCATGCTAATTTCCCCGTATAATGCCGCGAAAATGCAATCGCATACCTTAATCTAATCTACAGCAAGGAGTTCGAGATGAAAGTCGGAATTATTATGGGTTCGAAATCAGATTGGCCAACCATGAAACTCGCCGCAGAGATGCTAGACCAATTTGGCGTAGAGTATGAAACAAAAGTCGTTTCAGCTCATAGAACTCCACAACTTCTTGCTGATTACGCAACCAGCGCAAAAGAGCGTGGTATTAAAGTTATCATCGCTGGCGCAGGTGGTGCTGCTCACCTTCCAGGTATGGCATCCGCATTTACTTGCGTGCCAGTACTAGGTGTACCGGTTCAATCTCGCGCTCTTAAAGGAATGGATTCATTACTTTCCATCGTGCAAATGCCAAAAGGAATTGCGGTAGGGACATTAGCAATCGGTGAAGCAGGCGCAGCAAATGCCGGTATTTTAGCGGCGCAGATTCTCGGTATTCATAATGAAGAGATCATGGAAAAAGTAGAAGCATTCCGCCAACGTCAAACCGACACAGTACTTGCTAACCCAAACCCTGCAGAGGAATAATCGAATGCGCGTTTTAGTCCTTGGAGCAGGTCAATTAGCTCGAATGATGTCATTAGCTGGCGCACCACTTAATATTGAAACCACTGCGTTTGATGTGGTAAGTGGAAACATTGTTCACCCTTTAACTCAGCATGTACTCGGGCAAGGCTTGCAACACGCAATTGATCAAGCTGACGTTATCACTGCTGAGTTTGAGCACATTCCTCTCGACATTCTCGATGTCTGTGAGCAGAGTGGTAAATTTCTCCCAAGTACCGAAGCGATTAAAGCTGGAGGCGATCGTAGAATTGAGAAAAAGCTTCTCGATAATGCTCAAGTCAAAAACGCAAAATATGCGGTAATCACTAATCGAGCTGATTTTGATGCGGCTATTCGCCACGTCGGCGTGCCAATGGTGTTGAAAAGTGCATTAGGTGGATACGATGGTAAAGGCCAGTGGCGCCTAAAAAATGCACAAGATGCAGAGACTATTTGGTCTGAAATGGAAGCGTGCATCGATGCAACGCCAACTCAAGCTATCGTTGCAGAAGAGTTTGTTCCCTTCGACCGCGAAGTTTCGCTTGTTGGCGTACGCGGTAAAAATGGCGATGTAAGAGTTTACCCTCTTGCAGAAAACGTTCACGTTAATGGCGTCTTGAGCTTATCTACTGCAATCGAAGATACCTCTCTTCAAGAACAAGCAAAAACTATGTTTACTGCTGTCGCCCAGAGTTTGGAATATGTTGGCGTTCTGGCTCTAGAGTTTTTTGATGTTCAAGGAAAACTCCTGGTCAATGAAATTGCCCCTCGCGTCCATAACTCCGGTCACTGGACTCAACAAGGCGCAGAGACCTGCCAGTTTGAAAACCATCTACGAGCAGTATGTAGCTTACCTCTTGGGAGCACAAATTTAATTCGACCTACCAGTATGATTAACATCTTAGGTGAAGATAGTGTTCCAGAGAGCGTTGTTGCAACTGACGGCTGCCATGTTCATTGGTATGGAAAAGAGAAGCGCCCTGGAAGAAAGATGGGGCATATCAATGTATGTGCCGCTGATAACCAACAACTCACCGAACGGTTATGTCAGCTTTCAGAGTACCTCGATAGCCAAGCATTCCCCGCTGTAGCGGCCTACGCGGAGGCGAACAAATAACGCTCTTTCGGGTTTATTCGTGATACATTTTTGATGCGAAAACCAAAAGCCCACCGACGATTATCTCGCCGGTGGGCTTTTTAAATAATGCAGTAAACAAACTCAATCATCGTGAGAAGATTGCACTGCTGAACACTTGCGATCGGCGCAGAGTAGCTTGGTTCCGCTCGCGTACTTTTTCTCCACTAATAACGGAAATCCGCAATCCGTACATTGCCCGCTCACCGGGAAATAATTGAGTGCAAATTTACATTTAGGATAATCATCGCACGACCAAAAGACTTTGCCATAACGGGATTTTCTCTCGACCAGTTTCCCTTTTTTGCATTCAGGACAACCAATACTCTCAGACTGGTCACTGTGTTGAGGCTGATCATGAGACTCAATATGGTGGCATTCAGGAAAGTTGCTACAGCCAATAAACATACCAAAGCGCCCTTGGCGTAGCACCAATTCATGAGCGCATTCAGGACAAGGTACCCCGAGCTCTTTTACAATATGACCATCATGATTATGAACGGGACGCAGATATTCGCACGTGGGATATTGGCTACAACCAAGAAACGCGCCATGTTTACCATGACGCAATACCAAGGCCTCGCCGCACTTTGGGCACGCTTCTCCCTGATCTAAAGCGTGCTCATTGGCGCTAAATAGTTGATGGTCGATTTTACGACTCATGGTTATACAACCTGACTACAGAATGATAGTAACGATTAATGCAAAATACCTTGCTCTTTAGTATAAAGCCACTCTTCCATCATAGTGTACGCACTTTCGTATCCAGGAACATTGAACAGCACCATCAAGATAATCCATTTCAAATCATCAAGCTCAAACTCTGCCGTCTCTAGTCCCATAACTCGGTCGATCACCATCTCTCGAGTTTCAGTGTTAAGCACTTTAATTTGTTCAAGAAACAGCAAGAACCCACGACACTCGACGTTAATTCGTTTCATCTCTTCATCGGTAAAAATACGAATAGATGTGGTCGCACCGCTTGCAATTTCAGATTGCTCATCACTTTGCTGAAGTGCCGCTAACTCTTCTAACCACGTTAGCGCTTTATAGATATCATTCTGACGGAATCCTGCGCGGAGTAACTCATCTTCCAATTCATCTTGATCGAATTGCAATTCAGCCTCACTATGGATATATGTTTCAAATAGATACATTAAGATATCCATCATCATAGCTAGCCCCTCCCCTTTAGAATATAGCCACCGGCAATTGATTCAATATGGCCATTAAGTTCCAACTCAAGCAATTGAACCATCGCCTCTTGAATTGGTATATTGGTACGCTCAGCAATTATATCAATGGGCGTAACCTCTTTTCCTACGTTAGCTAACAGTTCAGGAAATGGCAATTCTTCTTGTGTATTAATTACAGGAAAAAGTTCTCCCTGACTGTTTTTATCCTGCTCTTGTGCCCAATTAAGGATATTTCCAATTTCTTGTATTACCTGCTCGCTGGTTTGAACCAATATAGCCCCTTGGCGAATAAGCTCATTACTGCCACGGCAATTAGCCTGATGAATAGAGCCCGGAACAACAAATACATCGCGTCCTTGCTCTGCAGCATATTTTGCCGTCACCAATGAGCCACTTTTTTCTGCCGCTTCCACCACGAGCACACCAGTCGAAAGCCCACTAATAATTCGATTACGTCGAGGAAAGTACTCCGGGCGCGCGCGAATATCTGGTGCAAACTCAGTCACTAACACTCCCTTTTCAGTGATTCGAGACGCTAAAGAAATATGCTGTCGCGGATACAAGTGACGAAAACCTGCCGCTAATACCGCGATAGTTGGATTGTCTGCATTTAACGCGCCAATATGTGCTTGACCATCAATTCCTAATGCTAATCCACTCGTAACCACTAAACCTTGTCTGCTAAAATCGGCCGAAAATTGTTGTGCGGTCTGAGAACCAACTCGTGAAGCATGTCGACTGCCGACAATCGACAGTTGGGGTTTGCTGAGTAAATTGGCATCCCCGATCGTATAAAGGGTGCTTGGTGCGGAATTAATCTCTTTGAGAAGTGGAGGATAAAGCGGATCGCAATAAGCGATAATACGATGAGTTGAGCTTTCATCCAACCAAGCAAGTGAAGCTTCTGCTTGAGCAATGGATTTATCAAATAGCATGCTCAATTGTTTTTCAGTCAACCCGACATTTGCCCATTGAGAATGTGAAAACGCCATCATTTCCAAAAGAGAATAACGACTAAGAAGTTTAAGCATATGTTGAATGCCGACTCTAGGTAGTGCCGATAAACGCAACCAAAGCATCAACTCTTCACGGCTTAACTCTTTTGTCGGATCGGACATTCTCTTCGCCTTAACACTTTTTTCTCCAAATGAACAAACCGCAACGGTTTCTCAAGGAAAGCTATAACAATATCAACAATAAATAAGAATCTTGATCATAATTCGCCTGAGAATGCTGTCATTTGCGGTCTAAAATGTCTAGAATTGACCTCAATTACTACTGTTGTTTCGACACAATTCAACATTCCGAGTGTATATGCCTGTATTAGAAGTATTAACGTTCCCAGACGAACGCTTGCGTAAAGTGGCCAAACCGGTCAGCGCAGTCACACCTGAAATTCAAAAAATTGTCGATGACATGATTGAAACCATGTACGACGAAGAGGGGATCGGCCTTGCTGCAACGCAAGTCGATATCCACCAACGAATCGTGGTTATCGATGTCTCTGACAGCCGCGATCAGCCTATGGTATTAATCAATCCTGAAATCGTCGAAAAAAGTGGCGAAGACGGTATTGAAGAAGGTTGCCTTTCAGTTCCGGACTCAAGAGCTCTCGTTCAAAGAGCTGCACATGTCGTGGTCAAGGCTCTTGATCGTAATGGTGAAGAGTTTAGCTTTGAAGCCGACGAGCTATTAGCTATCTGCGTTCAACATGAACTAGACCATTTAGAAGGCAAACTGTTTGTCGATTATCTTTCACCGCTAAAACGTAAGCGCATTAAAGATAAACTCGAAAAAATCAAACGTGCTGCAGCCAAAAATAAATAAGAGAGGTTAGCTTGAGTCAATCACTACGTATTGTCTTTGCTGGTACTCCAGATTTCGCCGCCCGTCACTTGGCGGCGTTGTTGTCTTCGGAGCATGATGTCATTGCGGTTTATACTCAACCAGATAAACCCGCAGGACGCGGCAAAAAACTGACCCCAAGCCCTGTTAAACAACTGGCGCTTGAGCACAACATTGATGTTTTCCAGCCAGAAAGTTTTAAAACCGAAGAAGCTCAAAAACAACTCGAGCAACTAAATGCCGACATAATGATTGTTGTCGCTTATGGGCAACTTTTGCCTAAATCTGTCCTTGAAACACCTCGGCTTGGTTGTATCAACGTTCACTTTTCGATTCTCCCTCGCTGGCGTGGTGCAGCTCCAATTCAACGAGCAATCTGGGCAGGAGATAAAGAAGCAGGCGTGACCATTATGCAAATGGATGTGGGGTTAGACACTGGTGATATTTTAAATATCGCAACCTTAACTGTTGAGGCTGATGATACCAGTGCGAGCATGTTCTCAAAGCTAGCTGAATTGGGGCCAAGTGCGATGATCGACTGCTTGAGCGATATGATTAACGATCAACATGTTGCCACACCTCAGGACGATGCCCTTGCAAACTACGCAAAAAAATTGTCGAAAGAAGAGGCTCGTATTCAGTGGCAAGATGACGCTGATCATATTGAACGTTGCATTCGTGCCTTCAATCCTTGGCCGGTCAGTCACTTTAGTGTCAATGAACACACCATAAAGGTATGGAAAAGCCGAGTAGAAGAGAGCGCTAGTGAAGCGCTACCTGGTACGATTCTACAGGCTGACAAAAGCGGTATTTATGTCGCGACTGGAAAACAGACCCTTGTTCTTGAACAGATTCAAATTCCGGGGAAAAAAGCCATGCCAGTGCAAGATATTCTCAATGCTCGCGCTGATTGGTTTAAAACCGGCAGTCAACTAACCTAATTCGTTAGACCAGATAGAATCTGGTCTTTTTTTATTTAGCTCATTTTATGTTTGGAATTCATTGTGACTACTAATGTTCGTGCTGCAGCTGCTCAGGTCGTTTTTCAAGTTGTGGATAAGGGCGAGTCCCTTTCTTCTGCTTTACCTATGGCTCAGCAAACCATTCGCCCTCGCGATCATGCTCTGTTGCAAGAGATTTGCTTTGGCGTTTTGCGCTACCTCCCGCGCCTTGAGTCAACCGCAAACCAACTTATGGATAAGCCCTTAAAAGGAAAGCAGCGTGTATTTCATCACCTGATTCTTGTCGGAATTTATCAAATCCTCTTCATGCGTATCCCTGACCACGCTGCGGTAGGCGAAACCGTAGAAGCCACCAAAGATCTTCGTGGTCCAAAGCTACGCGGATTAATCAATGCTGTATTGCGCAACTACCAACGTCGAAAAGAAGAATTAGATATCCAAGCGACGAGTCACGATGCCGGAAAATATGGTCACCCAAGTTGGTTACTTAAGCTTTTAAAAGAAAGTTACCCTGAGCAGTGGCAAGACATCGTTGAAGCAAACAATCAAAAAGCACCGATGTGGCTTAGGGTAAACAGTGAACATCACACTCGCGATGAATATCTAGCATTACTCAATCAAGAGAATATTGATGCAAGTCTACATTCTCAGGCACCAGACGCCTTAAAATTGGCTTCGCCTTGCGATGTCAGCTCACTTCCTGGCTTCGAGCAAGGATGGGTATCGGTACAAGATGCTGCAGCGCAATTGGCCGTTGAGTATTTAAACCCCCAGCCAGGAGATCTCATTCTAGATTGTTGCGCTGCACCGGGTGGGAAAACCGCGCATATCCTTGAACGAACAGATGATGTTGAAGTCGTCGCCATCGATTGCGATCCGACACGTCTTCAACGGGTCGATGATAACCTCGCTCGTCTCAATTTACATGCCGACGTTATCTGTGGTGATGCTCGCTTTCCAGAACAATGGTGGCGAGGTGACCAATTTGACCGAATCTTGCTAGATGCACCTTGTTCAGCAGTTGGTGTCATTCGCCGCCACCCTGATATAAAATGGCTACGTCGGGCCAACGATATTGACGCGCTGACTCAACTACAAAGTGAAATTCTTGATGCGATGTGGAGAAAGCTAAAGCCAGGTGGAACCCTTGTGTACGCAACTTGCTCTATCACACCACAAGAAAACAAATTACAAGTAAAAGCATTTTTAAATCGTACATCTGATGCCCAGTTATTGGACTCTGATATAAACAATCCAGGTCGTCAAATTATTCCGAGCGAGGAAGATATGGATGGCTTCTATTACGCGGTATTAAGCAAAAAAGCGTAATCAACTAATCGAATATCCTTGGTGAAAAATCTAAGGCGAATAAGAGATTAAAGTATGAAAATTATCATTCTGGGTGCAGGTCAGGTCGGCGGAACGCTAGCTGAGAATTTGGTTGGTGAAAACAACGATATTACCATCGTTGACCACGACAGTGATCGTTTACGTGAGCTGCAAGATAAATATGATCTCAGAGTGATAACGGGACATGCGAGCCACCCTGATGTTCTGAGGGATGCCGGAGCTCAAGATGCCGATATGTTGGTAGCGGTCACCAATACTGATGAAGCCAACATGGCAGCTTGCCAAGTCGCGTATACCCTCTTTAATACACCCAACCGTGTGGCTCGAATTCGCTCTCCACAATACCTAGCAGCAAAAGACGAATTGTTTAAATCTGGTGCGGTTCCTGTAGACCATCTTATTGCACCGGAAGCTTTAGTTACCGATTACATTGCACGCTTGATTAATTACCCCGGAGCACTGCAAGTTGTCAGCTTTGCCGAAGAAAAGGTCAGCTTAGTTGCCGTTAAGGCCTATTATGGTGGGCCTCTGGTAGGTAACGCCCTCTCTGCCCTGCGCGATCACATGCCACACATCGATACTCGAGTCGCCGCCATTTTCCGTCAAGGGAAAGCTATCCGCCCTCAAGGAACAACCATTATCGAGGCCGATGACGAAGTATTCTTTGTAGCAGCAAGTAATCACATTCGTACCATCATGAGTGAATTACAGCGTCTCGAAAAAAACTATCAACGTATCATGATTGTTGGCGGGGGAAATATAGGTGCCAGACTCGCCAAACGACTAGAGAAAAACTATCGCGTAAAATTGATTGAACGCTTTGCAGCTAGAGCTGAATACCTTTCTGAAGAACTCGAAAATACCATCGTTTTTTGTGGCGATGCAGCCGATCAAGAATTGCTTACAGAAGAAAACATTGACCAAGTTGATGTATTTATTGCTCTCACCAATGAAGATGAAACCAACATCATGTCTGCCTTGCTTGCTAAACGTTTAGGCGCAAAGAAAGTAATGGTGCTGATTCAGCGTGGAGCCTATGTAGATTTGGTTCAAGGTGGCGTTATTGATATTGCCATCTCCCCACAACAAGCGACAATTTCCGCACTTTTAACCCATGTTCGACGGGCTGATATTGTTAACGTATCGTCGTTGCGCCGAGGAGCAGCCGAAGCCATCGAAGCCATCGCTCATGGAGATGAGGCGACATCAAAAGTGGTAGGGCGAGCCGTTGGTGATATTAAACTGCCTCCAGGTACCACTATTGGGGCAATTGTTCGTGGAGAAGATGTCCACATTGCTCATGACCGTACCGTTATTGAACAAGGTGATCACGTTATCATGTTCCTAGTGAACAAAAAGTACGTGCCCGATGTTGAGGCACTGTTCCAACCTAGTCCATTCTTCCTATAGCGACTAACTTGCAATGCTAAACTATCGATCGATATTGTTCGTACTAGGGTTGGTGCTTTCTAAGTTAGCCCTGTTTATGTACATTCCAACCTTTGTCTCTTTTCTTAGCGGCACACCTGGATTTATTGACTTTGCCCAGTCGGTCGTCATTACTCATATCGCGGCTTTTGCATTTTTATCTCTAGGTAGAACACCAAACTTTAAGCTAAATGTGCGAGATATGTTTCTCATCACTAGCTTAGTTTGGACAATTGCCAGCGTATTCGCCGCACTACCGTTTGTTTTTATTAACCATATTAGTTTCACCGATGCCTACTTTGAAACCATGTCAGGCATTACGACGACGGGCTCTACGATATTAAGCAATCTTGACCAAATGGCACCCAGCATTCTGCTCTGGCGTTCGATTCTACAATGGCTTGGAGGAGTAGGATTTATCGTGATGGCTGTTGCCATTCTACCTATGCTCAACGTTGGGGGAATGAAGCTATTCCAAACCGAATCATCAGACTGGTCTGACAAAAGTAGCCCGAGAGCAAAAACCGTGGCGAAGAATATTGTTAGTGTTTACGTGACTCTCACCGCTTTATGCTGTCTAGGCTACATTGCCACTGGAATGACTGCGTTCGAAGCAATTAATCACGCCTTCACTACGCTTTCTACTGGTGGCTACTCGACCTCCGACAGTTCAATGAATCAATTTTCAAATTCTACTCATTGGGTTGCGACCGGATTTATGTTTCTAGGTGGACTGCCTTTTCTGTTATTTGTTTCAACGCTACACAAACGTCGCCCTCAAGAGCTATTGAAAGATGCTCAGGTTCGAGGATTCTTTTATTTGTTTATCTCGGCAAGCTCAGTTGTGGCGTTTTGGCTTCACTTCCATAACCACTATGCGATGATTGACGCATACCGAGTTTCGATGTTTAACATTGTGTCAGTGG
Organism: Vibrio phycocola; assembly: GCF_054404255.1. Classification (NCBI taxonomy): domain Bacteria; kingdom Pseudomonadati; phylum Pseudomonadota; class Gammaproteobacteria; order Vibrionales; family Vibrionaceae; genus Vibrio; species Vibrio phycocola. The sequence continues at coordinate 59,935 of NZ_JBTAMQ010000017.1, read as the reverse complement.
TTACTACGACGGGCTTTGGGCTGGATGACTTTACATCATGGGGAGCATTACCCACAACGTTATTCGCTTTTTTAATGATGGTTGGAGCCTGTTCAGGTTCAACCACAGGAGGAATCAAGATATTTCGTTTTCAAATAGCAATAACGCTTCTGAATAAACAAATAATGAAACTGATTCACCCTTCCGGAGTCTTTGTTCAACGCTACAACAACCGCCCTGTTAACGATGATATCGTGCGTTCTGTGGTGGCATTTGGTCTGACTTTTTTCATTACAATTATCGCAATTGCCGGGCTTTTAAGTAGCTTAGGTTTGGACCCCGTAACCAGTATATCGGGCTCAATTACAGCAGTCGCCAATGTTGGGCCGGGAATGGGGCATTTAATTGGCCCTACAGGAAATTTTTCTCTACTGCCAGACTTAGCTAAATGGGTGTTAAGTTTTGGAATGCTGATGGGACGTTTAGAAATTTTAACTATCCTTGTTCTATTTTTTCCCGCTTTTTGGAAACGGTAATTTAATAGAACAAGGCGTCTCTTTTATTACTTAGATCAACAACTGGTATCAAGAAACTCTAATACTTTTTTCGCCGCTTCTGTAGGCTCAGTATTTGTGTCTAATGTCATTGTTCGTTTTAGTTGTCCTTTACCTAACATGCTACCTAACATTCCACCGACACCACGTAAATTTCGATCCACTTCAAACCAAAGTTGAAGCGAGTCTTGTTCTCGATAAACCACGATTTCGACCTCTCGCCAACGTCCATGAAATGGGCCTGCCGTGGGAACAAATTCGAACTCTTGAGCAAAAGGCATAGCAAACCCTTCAACCGCTTCACACTCAACTTGACGAATTCTCAGCCCTTGCTCTTCAAATTCACTAAAAATTGCATCAAGAAGTGGATCGGGACGAATGGTCAACATGTCTTTATCGGTGGGATCTTTTGCCATTGAGATATCCAAGCCCGTTTCCAACCAGACCTTGGTATCGCCTATAGTAATAGGGGTATTCCACGGAATCTCGATGTCTAACTCGAAATCACGAGTTTCTCCATGTTCGATGGTAAACGACTGTGGCAATGACCATGAAGCCAAAGTATAACGTCGATGAACGCGTTGAGTGCGATCACTGCCCTCACTTGCCCCATTAGCCGTTTCTTCATCGATATAGCGACAATATAATCGCACCTCAATGTTTTCCACCAATTGAGCCGTTTTACCGCCGTAAACATGAATCGTGACTTTAGCTACATCTCCAGGGTAAAGCACTTCATGTTGCAAAACCGCATCAACATTCGCCGAACCGATACCAAAACTTGCGAGTGTTTTCTTTAAAAAAGACATAACGACCTCCTTTGCTTAACGCAATGTAATACCCTTTCCAAACAAAACTCAATTGCATAGCGATACTATTTACTATTTTCTTGGTTTGTGCAAACAGTAACCTATCGATCTTTATTTTCATAATTGCTACAATGATCACATTATGTAGGTACTTGTAGTGCAAATATGATACTCGAATCCTTAGCAATTATTCGGAACGGCTATATGCCAATATGAGCATTTCTACTTTGTGAAGTTTAGCTCAATAATTGTGTTAGGTTTAAGATTCTACAATGGAACTGTCTAACCAATAGGTTAAAAATACCCACAAATGCGCCCAACTGTAGCTAGATGTTCGCACACCCATGGTAGTGCTTCGCGCCGTCGTAATAATTTTGTTCCCGCCGGTAAGCACAAAACTCTTTCTCCAGGAGCAACTCCAGCCGAAAGAAATGCTCGTGAAACTTTAGAGGAAGCTGTTAAATCTAAAGCTGCCTAACTGTTTATCACAACTATCATGCTTAAAAAGCACGCGCTAAACGTGCTTTTTTTATGCCTGTTTTCTGTCATTTCACTTTGGTATTTGACTCAATTTTGCTATTTTCCATCCAAGCTATAAAAATATTGGAGAAACCTATGAAATGTCACCGTGTCGAAGAACTACTAGAATTGTTAGAACCTGAATGGCAGAAAGATTCCGAACTGAACCTCCTAGAGTTTATCGTAAAACTCAGCAAAGAGGCGGGGTATGAAGGCAACCTGCAAGACTTAACCGATGATATTTTGATCTACCACCTCAAGATGCGTAACAGCACAAAAGATGAAATGATTCCTGGCCTAAAGAAAGACCAAGAAGACGACTTTAAAACGGCAATTCTTCGAGCTCGTGGGATCATCAAATAACACTCATCTTTTATAGAGTTTTTCGAACGCGACCGAACAAGCTCTCCTTTCACTATGAGTTAAAGGCTTGTGATCTATGTTGATAAATATTGATAAGTGTAAAGTTAATTAACCTCAAACACGGTTATACTTGTACTTCACCATATGCTAATAAAAGTTATTCATTCGATAATAATAAAAATCACGACAAAATAGACATACAAAGGAAGGGTTATGAGTCACGAGAAAATCGATGTAAAAGATGTTACGCCCAAGGTTTATAACCCCAAGACTCATAAAGGCCAAGACGATCGCTTTAACCCCAACAATCGTATTTATGTTAGAGCGGCAAAAGGAGCGTACCAAAAACTTAGACGCTACGGAGCATGGTTCCTTCTTGTATTATTTGCTTCCATTCCTTGGCTTCCTTATGGTGAACGTCAAGCAGTCTTACTCGACCTTGGCAATCAACAGTTTAATTTCTTTGGCACCACTCTCTATCCACAGGACCTGACGATATTGGCCCTGCTCTTCATGATAGCGGCATTCGGTTTGTTTTTTATTACCACGTTTTTAGGCCGAGTATGGTGTGGTTACCTCTGCCCACAAACGGTGTGGACCTTCATGTATATCTGGTTTGAAGAAAAGCTAGAAGGCGCTGCGAATAAACGCCGCAAGCAAGATTCAGGAAAACTCACCCCAAAACTGCTGTGGCGAAAAACATTAAAGCACTTAGCTTGGTTTGGCATCGCACTGATCACGGGGCTAACCTTTGTTGGTTACTTTGTCCCTATCAAAGATTTTGTTGTTAATATCGCCACATTTAACGCAGACATGGCACCCGTTATGTGGATGCTATTTTTTGCAATCATTACTTATGCCAATGCTGGTTGGATGCGTTCAATTGTATGTATTCACATGTGCCCTTATGCGCGCTTTCAGTCTGCTATGTTCGACAAAGACACATTTATTGTTGGTTACGATACGAAGCGTGGTGAAACCCGAGGGCCACGCGGACGCAAAGACAACCCAAAAGAAAAAGGGCTTGGGGACTGCATTGATTGCAACCTCTGCGTTCAAGTTTGTCCAACAGGAATCGATATTCGAGATGGCTTACAATATGAGTGTATTAACTGTGGAGCATGTATCGATGCTTGTAATGTAACCATGGATCGTATGGGGTATGAAAAAGGCCTTATTGATTACACCACCGAACACCGCCTAGCTGGAAAAAGCACTAAGATAATGCGACCTAAGCTTATCGGCTATGGCCTGATTATGATCATTATGTGTGGGCTTTTCGTTACACAAATCGTGACGGTCGAGCCGGTCGGGTTATCGGTCCTTCGAGATCGCTCTCAGCTGTTTAGAGAAAATAGACAAGGCGAGATAGAAAATACCTATAACTTAAAAATCATCAATAAAACCCAGCAGGATCAAGTCTATCAATTGAGCGTTGAAGGTATTGATGGAGTATCATGGTATGGCAAGCAACAAATACAGGTATCTCCTGGAGAAGTTCTCAACTTCCCATTAAGCCTAGGAATAAAATCCGATCAACTCGATTCGTCTGTCACCAAGATTCAGTTTATACTCGAAGACAGCCAACAATTTACTATCGCAGTCGAAAGTCGATTTATTAAAGACTTGTAACTCGATAAATAATGGAAAGGGCTCAGTAATGAGCCCTTTTTTTATAATGACCGAAGCCAGTTTTAACTTCAACGCTCTCACTCCTGACTGCATGTGGTACGCACTAGAAAGTATTGGTATCCGTGCCGAGTCAGGTTTTCTTGCTCTCAATAGCTATGAAAACCGAGTATATCAATTCATTGACGAGGAAAAGAAACGTTATGTCGTTAAATTCTATCGCCCTGAACGCTGGAGCAAAGAGCAGATCTTAGAAGAGCACCATTTTGCTAATCAGTTAGTCGAAGCAGAGATTCCCATTGCAGCGGCCGTTTCAATCAATGGCGCAACTCTGCATCAGTATAACGGTTACTGGTTCTCATTATTTAATAGTGTCGGTGGTCGGCAATTTGAGATCGATAACTTAGACCAACTTGAATGGGTTGGTCGGTTTTTAGGGCGCATTCATAAAGTAGGACAAGCGGAGCTCTTTTCGCAGCGACCAACGGTTGACCTTCATGACTATTTGTATCAACCAAGAGAAATACTCCAAGCATCAAGCTTTATCCCTTCACATTTAGAAAACGCTTTTTTTAGTGATTTGGACTTATTGATAACCCGACTAGAGCAACATTGGTATGATAACTGGCAGCCAATACGACTTCATGGTGACTGTCACCCTGGTAATATTCTGTGGCGTGAAGGGCCGATCTTTGTAGATTTAGATGATGCGAGAAATGGGCCAGCAGCACAAGATATTTGGATGATGCTGCATGGAGAAAGACATGATAAATTAACTCAGCTCGATATTTTACTTGAAGGATACCAAGAGTTTTGCGATTTTAATCCCACTGAATTGAAACTTATAGAGCCATTACGAGGTCTTAGGATGGTCCACTATATGTCTTGGTTAGCAAAGCGATGGCTTGATCCTGCTTTTCCAAATGCTTTTCCTTGGTTTAATGACCCCAAATATTGGGAAAGCCAAGTACTCGCATTTAAAGAACAAATAGCTGCCCTAGAAGAAGCACCATTAAGCTTGCTGCCGCAGTGGTAAATAAAAATATAATTATATAAATGGAGAAAATAATGACCAAAGTAACAGCGAAACTGCTCGCATTCGCCGCGACTTTACTAATGAGCCTATCATTACATGCAGCTCAATTTGATGAAGGAAAGCACTACAATGTGTTAGATCTTCCTAAATCTGATAAGTCTCTCGTTACGGAGTTCTTTTCATTTTATTGTCCACACTGCTTTCAATTCGAATCATTGATTCAACAATTAAAGCAAGAACTCCCTGAAGGAACAGCGTTAGAAAAAAGTCATGTATCTTTCATGGGTGGCAACATGGGCTCAAACATGAGTAAAGCCTATGCAACAATGGTTTCACTGAATGTTGAAGATACCATGGTCCCTGTTATGTTTGACCGCATACATGTTAAGAAACAAATACCTAACAATGTTGAAGAGTTACGCCTGATCTTTACCGACAATGGTATCGATGGCGACAAATTTGATGCGACGTTTAACGGTTTTGCTGTGGATTCCATGGTGCGTCGATTTGATCAAGCCTTTAGTGAAACAGGTTTAAGGGGCGTACCTTCTGTTGTTGTTAATGGTAAATATCAAGTACTTACTCAGGATATTGATTCCTTCGAGAAATATACTGCATTGGTCAACTACCTCCTGACTCTGTAGTCACCAAGATAGATTCGTGAACAATAGAATTAAAACTGAGAGCGATAAAGCTCTCAGTTTTTACTTTAAATAACACTAATCATTAGAAAGCCTTCACTAACAACCCCATCTAAAATGATACTGTCTGAGAGCTGAGCTGCTTTAATAATCGATCCATTGAACGATACCCCAAGGCTTCAGCAAGGTGTGTCCGATGAATCATCACATCTTCATTTAAATCGGCAATGGTACGTGCCACTTTCAAAATTCGATGATACGCTCGTATCGATAGTCCCAACTGGTGTAAGGTTGCTTCAAGAAACTCTGCGTCTTGTTTTTCTAGATAGCAATGCTTTTCCACCTCTCGACTCGTTAATAAACCATTGACCTTTCCTTGTCGCTTCTCCATTCTCTCCTTGGCTTGCTGTACTCTTAACTTTACCACTTCGGTTGATTCACCTCGGTCACCACCATTAGCCAACGTACCTTGTGGCAGTGCAGGAATCTCGATCGACATATCAAACCGATCCAACAAAGGACCCGATAAACGGCTTAAATAACGCAGTATGCTTTGTGGATTAATTCTGGCTTCGTTTCCCTGATAATACCCTGTAGGGCTTGGATTAAGCGCACCAACTAGCTGAAATCGAGCAGGAAACCTTGTTTTGCCTTGCGCACGGGAAATAATAATTTCACCAGACTCTAAAGGCTCTCGAAGCGAATCCAGTACCTTACGTTCAAATTCAGGCATCTCATCGAGAAAAAGCAGCCCATTATGAGCAAGAGAAATCTCTCCGGGTCTAGGATTAGAACCACCACCAACTAACGCCGCCATTGAACTTGAATGATGAGGTGAACGAAAAGGGCGCTGCTTCCAATTATGTTGATTAATATCTTGCTGAACCAAAGAGCCCACGGCAGCGGTTTCCATCGCCTCATTTTCATTCATATCTGGGAGCAAATCACGCAAACGAGAAGCGAGCATGGTTTTTCCTGTTCCTGGTGGCCCTAAAAATAAAAGATTATGGTTACCTGCAGCCGCAATTTCTAATGCTCGCTTACCCTGTTGCTGTCCAATAATATCTTGTAAATCTCGACCATGAGTTTCTTGTACCACAACGCGGCTCTCTTCATGTAGTGCCAGCTCACTAGAACCACAAAGCGCTTCACAAACATCTAATAGCGTTACTGCAGAACGATGAGTATCTCTCCCGACGAGTGCAGCTTGCGCACCATTCATTTGAGGAACAACTAAACTTCGTTTCGCGGTTCGCGCCGCTAATGCCGCAGGAATGACGCCTTTTACAGAACGTAGATCACCGGACAGTGCCAGTTCTCCTAAGAATTCGTATCCTTCAATAAGATCAGCTGGAATTTGCTCAGAAGCAACTAAAATGCCTAATGCGATAGGTAAGTCAAAACGCCCACCTTCTTTTGGGAGATCGGCTGGTGCTAAATTTACCGTAATACGCCTTGGTGGAAACTCAAAACGTGAGTGCATTATCGCACTTCTTACTCGATCACGTGACTCTTTCACTGTAGTTTCGGGCAAGCCGACTAAAGCAAAGCCGGGCATACCATGACTGATATCCACTTCGATGGTCACTTCCGGTGCTTCCACTCCAACACATGCACGACTATGGATAATAGCAAGTCCCATATTCTTCCTTTCTCATTGATTACGTGGAATTATCAGGCTGAAATACAACCATGTTCGAACCTTGAATGATATTTATACCCTGCTTTCAAGGTGACTAAATATGAAAAAAGAATGAGTTTTTACTTGTCATACGATGGAATAGTATGGTACCACTACGGCATCGGATTAAATGTCCAACAAATATGTCGAAAAGAGCTCACAATTTAATGAACTTTAGCGTTTACATTTCTGCACTGATTAACCTGATTGTCGTGGTGGTCATTATTGATACCGCGCAGGGGCTAGTGGATAAACGATAGACAAAAGAATCACAAAACCCCCGCACTGAAAAGTCCGGGGGTTTTTTTACAACTATTAAAATAGAATTCGCATGTTGATTAGTTAATCACATCAAGCGAAAAGAACGGGAGCCGCACATGCCGTGCATTTACAGAACAACACGTAACGTTCAACGTTATGCCATTGGAGGGCGACAATGATTGGAGCAAAGCTTGTCGTAGAAGCACTAAAGAAACAAGGAATTAAGACCGTTTTTGGTTACCCAGGTGGAGCCATCATGCCGATCTATGATGCCTTGTATGAATGCGGTGTCGAACACATTTTATGCCGTCATGAGCAAGGTGCTGCGATGGCCGCTATTGGCATGTCGCGTTCTACTCAAAGTGTCGCGGTCTGCCTAGCAACATCTGGTCCGGGTGCCACAAACCTGGTTACTGGTTTAGCTGATGCATTTATGGATTCAATCCCTGTTGTTGCCATTACAGGTCAAGTAGCAAGCCCATTAATTGGTACCGATGCGTTCCAAGAAATGGATGTTATTGGGATGTCGCTTTCTTGTACCAAACACAGCTATCTCGTCACCGATATTAACGAACTTGAAGCAACATTAGCAGAAGCATTCGAAGTCGCCGTTTCAGGACGACCAGGCCCAGTAATTGTTGATATCGCAAAAGATGTACAACTCGCAATGGCACCAGTGGTGAGCAACCCCGAGATCACTCCAGCGCCAGTACCACAAGTTACAACCGATCAACTTAGCCAAGCACAAGAACTCCTAAATAGCAGTACACGCCCGGTGTTATACGTTGGTGGTGGGGTACAACTTGGCAAAGCAACGAATACTGTACGTGAATTCTTGCGCATCAACCCAATGCCTTCGGTAAGTACTCTTAAAGGGCTGGGAACCATTGAGCGTAATGATCCGCATTATCTAGGTATGTTAGGAATGCATGGCACTAAAGCCGCAAACCTTATCGTACAAGAGTCAGACTTGCTGATTGCTATCGGTGCTCGCTTTGATGACCGAGTGACTGGAAAACTGGATACCTTCGCGCCTCATGCGAAAGTGATTCATCTTGATATTGACGCTGCTGAGTTAAACAAATTACGCCTTGCGAACGTTTCTCTACGCGGTGATATTAATACCGTTTTACCTCAACTTGAAATGAGTAAAGATATTTCGCCGTGGCTCCATCATAGTGAAAGCTTACGTAGTGGTTTCAAATGGCGTTACGACCACCCAGGTGATCTGATTTATGCGCCGTTAATGCTAAAGCAACTTTCAGATATGATGCCGGACTCTAGCGTAGTCTCGACCGATGTTGGCCAACATCAGATGTGGGCAGCTCAACACATTCAGCCTCGCGAACCGCAGAATTTTATTACTTCTGCAGGCTTAGGCACGATGGGCTTTGGTTTACCAGCCGCTCTTGGGGCCGCTAAAGCACGCCCAGACGATCAATCTATTTTAATCTCTGGTGATGGTTCATTTATGATGAACGTTCAAGAGCTTGCTACCCTTAAACGCTATAACATCCCTGTGAAGATGGTCTTAATCAACAATCAACGCTTGGGTATGGTGCGTCAATGGCAGTCTCTCTTCTTTGAAAACCGCTATAGTGAAACCATTTTGGATGATAACCCGGATTTCGTCATGCTTGCGAAAGCCTTTGATATCCCAGGGAAAACTATCACTACAAAAGAAGAAGTCGAACCAGCCCTTAAAGAGATGCTCGAAAGCAAAACAGCCTACATGCTTCATATAGTTATAGATGAAGAAGAAAATGTATGGCCACTTGTACCACCTGGTGCTGCAAACAACGAAATGTTAGAAAATACTTAGGAGAACTCACTAATGGAAAGATATCTACTCGACATCAAAGCCGACGATAAACCGGTTCTATTAGAACGCGTTCTCCGTGTAGTTCGTCATCGTGGGTTTGTCATTAAGCAGGTTGCTGCGACTCAAAACCATGAAAGCAAAGTCGCCAGCGTCGAAATCATTGTCGACAGCGATCGTTCTATTTCAATGCTGGTCAATCAAATAGAAAAATTGTGGGATATTCGCTCTGTTGATGTAACAGAGATTAGTAGCAACGATTTACCAAACAACAACTTACAACAAAAGATTTGTGCCTAGTTAGTATTGAGATTCCAGGATTATTTTCTGAATAACGAAGATAATCCTCTTATCACCGACATCTAGCTCAATTTTTAACGGTATTACTCGTGCTACCGTTATGTTGAATGTTAACAACACAAAACAACGCAGGTAAAACACAATTTTGCCGTGCATTGAGGAAATTAATACGCATATGAACAGGACAGTTGCAAAGTAACTTCCCGTTTGTAACGTAGACCAAGTCACAGTGGGTAAAGTAAGCTTATGCCACTGCTTTACATTACCAATTTACCCATTAGCAAAATCATTGAGGGAATAGAGAATGCCAAAATATCGTTCGGCGACAACCACACACGGTCGTAACATGGCTGGTGCTCGTGCTTTATGGCGCGCAACAGGTGTAAAAGATGAAGATTTCGGAAAACCAATTATTGCCGTAGTGAACTCATTCACACAGTTCGTACCTGGCCACGTTCACCTAAAAGACATGGGCCAATTGGTTGCAGCTGAAATTGAGAAAGCGGGCGGTATTGCGAAAGAATTCAATACCATCGCTGTCGATGACGGTATCGCAATGGGCCATGGCGGCATGCTTTACTCTCTACCTTCACGTGAGCTAATTGCTGACTCTGTTGAGTATATGGTGAACGCACACTGTGCTGATGCAATGGTATGTATCTCTAACTGTGACAAAATTACTCCGGGAATGATGATGGCGGCTTTACGCCTTAATATTCCAGTAATTTTCGTGTCAGGTGGCCCAATGGAAGCCGGTAAGACTAAGCTTTCAGACCAAATTATTAAGCTCGATCTTGTTGATGCAATGATGCAAGGTGCCGATCCTAATGTTCCTGAAGCACAAAGCGAGCAAGTGGAACGCTCAGCATGTCCTACTTGTGGTTCATGTTCTGGCATGTTCACTGCGAACTCAATGAACTGCTTAACTGAAGCTCTAGGTTTATCTCAACCGGGTAATGGTTCTATGCTTGCGACTCACGCTGACCGTGAAGCTCTGTTCTTAAATGCTGGTAAGCGTATCGTAGAATTAACTAAGCGCTACTATGAGCAAGATGATGAAAGTGCTCTACCACGCAACATCGCTACTAAAGCCGCATTTGAAAATGCCATGGCTCTAGATATCGCAATGGGTGGTTCAACCAACACGGTTCTTCACTTATTAGCGTCTGCACAAGAAGGCGAAGTCGACTTCACTATGACCGATATTGATGCAATGTCTCGCCGTGTACCACACTTATGTAAAGTAGCACCATCAACACCGCTTTATCACATGGAAGATGTCCACCGTGCTGGTGGCGTGATGGCTATCTTAGGTGAACTAAACCGTGCTGGCTTATTAAATAGCGACACTCGCACTGTTCTTGGCATGTCATTAGAAGAGCAATTAGCTCAATACGACATCATGACGACTGAGTCTCAAGAAATTAAAGACTTCTTCCGTGCTGGACCAGCTGGAATTCGTACCACGAAAGCCTTTAGCCAAGATTGTCGTTGGGAAACTCTAGATGATGACCGCGAAGGTGGTTGTATCCGCACAAAAGAAAATGCCTTTAGCCAAGATGGTGGCTTAGCAGTACTAAGCGGCAACATTGCACTCGACGGTTGTATCGTTAAAACTGCAGGTGTTGATGAGAGCATTCTTAAATTCCAAGGCCCAGCAGTCGTATTTGAAAGCCAAGAAGATTCTGTTGAAGGCATCTTAGGTGGAAAAGTAAAAGCGGGTGATGTGGTTATTATTCGTTACGAAGGCCCTAAAGGTGGTCCAGGCATGCAAGAAATGCTTTACCCTACAACCTATCTAAAATCGATGGGATTAGGAAAAGAGTGTGCCCTACTTACCGATGGTCGCTTCTCTGGCGGAACCTCTGGTCTTTCAATCGGTCACGCATCTCCAGAAGCAGCCGATGGCGGTGCCATTGGCCTAGTTAAAGATGGTGATATGGTCACAATCGACATTCCTGGCCGTAGCATTTCACTAGAAATCTCAGAAGATGAAATGGCAAGCCGCCGTGCCGAACAAGATAAGCTCGGATGGAAACCAGTCTCTCGTGAGCGCGAAGTTTCATTTGCTCTAAAAGCCTACGCAAGCATGGCAACGAGTGCAGATAAAGGCGCGGTAAGAGACAAGTCTAAACTAGAGGGCTAGTCAAATGGGTGACGCAAAACCAACTGGCGCGGATTATCTGCGTCAAATACTGCGCGCTCCTGTCTATGAAGTGGCGTTAATTACGCCACTTCAAGATATGCCCCGCCTAGCGGAACGAATTCACAATCGAGTTCAACTCAAACGTGAAGATCGCCAACCGGTACATTCGTTTAAGCTGCGCGGCGCATACACTATGCTCACCAGCCTAGACGACGCACAAAAATACTCTGGTGTTATTGCAGCTTCCGCAGGAAACCACGCTCAAGGCATGGCTCTTTCTGGTACAAAATTAGGCATCAAAACAACAATTGTTATGCCCAAAACGACGCCATCGATAAAAGTCGATGCTGTTCGTAGTTTCGGCGGCAACGTGGTTTTATTTGGTCGTAATTTTGATGAAGCAAAAGCAGAAGCTGAGCGTCTAGCAATTGAATCAGGTTACACCTTTGTTCCTCCCTTTGATCACCCATTGGTTATCGCTGGGCAAGGTACTATCGGCATGGAAATGCTGCAACAAAATGGCCACTTAGATTATATCTTTGTCCCTGTTGGTGGTGGTGGTCTAGCGGCTGGTGTGGCTGTATTGATCAAACAGCTCATGCCTGACGTTAAAGTGATTGCCGTTGAACCAGAAGACTCTGCCTGTCTAAAAGCGGCTCTTGATGCTGGGAAACCAGTGGTGTTAGACCAAATAAGCATGTTTGCTGATGGTGTTGCCGTTAAGCGCATCGGCGATGAGACATTCCGAGTTTGTCAGAAATACTTAGATGGTCATATCACGGTATCAAGCGACGAAATTTGCTCTGCAGTTAAAGATATTTTTGAAGACACTCGAGCAATTGCTGAGCCTTCTGGCGCACTTGCTCTTGCCGGCCTAAAGAAATATGCAGAACAAAATAAGCTGGTGGATAAACAGCTTAGTGCAGTCCTATCTGGTGCCAACACCAATTTTCATGGCCTGAGATACGTTTCAGAGCGTTGTGAGCTTGGTGAAAAACGGGAAGGTTTACTTGCGGTTACTATTCCAGAAACCAAAGGGGCATTTTTCGAGTTCTGCCAAATCATTGGTGATCGCGCAGTGACTGAATTTAACTATCGTTACAATGATGATCAACTTGCCAATGTGTTTGTCGGTATTCGATTAAATGGTGGTCAAGACGAGTTAAACAGCATCATTCAAGATCTTCGAACGGGTGGGTATCCTGTTGAAGACTTATCTGACGATGAAATGGCTAAGCAGCATATTCGCTATATGATAGGCGGGAAACCATCCAAACAGCTTAATGAACGCCTCTACGCATTTGAGTTTCCAGAGTATCCAGGCGCACTAGTGAAGTTTTTAAGCACATTAGGAACTCACTGGAATATTAGCCTGTTTAATTATCGTAATCATGGTGCGGATTATGGACGAGTTTTATGTGGATTTGAGCTCACAGAAGACAATCTACCTCGTTTCTCTGCTCATTTGGTCGAACTTGGCTATCAATATAAAGATGAAACGGATAATCCTGCCTACAAATTCTTCTTATCCTGATAAATAAGAATGTTACTTTACCCAATCACTAATGTTACTAATATTTAACATTTAAGTAACATAAATCAAAAAGTAGTAGGCAAAAAAATTCCCGCTGAGTGATCAGCGGGGAAGCCCAAGAAATAGAGTAATATAGGAGTGCTATGGAAGCTGTCTGTGATTCAACTGAATGATAAGAAGTCTCTCAGACTGATATAGCCAGCAGTAATTGTTAACTATATGTTAATAATATATTACCCAACCGTTAACAAATCAAGAGGCAAACCGTCTTTTACGGTAAAATAATCTCTTGAAATGAATTTTTGTGAGTAAGCTATCACTAATGAATACTTATATAGAAAAAGCGAATGTGAAACTTGAGGCAGAAGGGCTTCGTTGTCCAGAGCCCGTAATGATGGTGAGAAAAGCAATTCGTACTATGGAAGATGGGCAAACATTGTTAGTAACTGCCGATGATCCCTCGACAACGCGAGATATTCCCAGCTTTTGTCGCTTTATGGATCATCAACTCATTTCCGCTCAAACAGAGACACTGCCTTTTCAGTATCTGATTCGAAAAGGAATGAAGGAAGCGTAAATTACTCTTCCTTCTTTCGAATCTCTTTACTGAGCTGTTCAACGTGATCGCGTAATCGGTTAACTTCTCGATGCATAGGAATAATATGTAAAATCCGCACCCACGACTCTACGGTTAAAGCCGTCAGTACAAACGCCCCCACAACCATCGGTAGCCACAGATCCGTTAAAGCCATTCCAAGAAAAGTAAGAAGTAGACCAAAGCTAAATAAGTAGCTTTGACTTTTCACGCTCATATTCATGTAACGAGTTAGCATAACTGTACTCCTTTTCGTCGATTTAGGATTCACAGGTTATCAAAACTTCATCCTTATAAATGTGTCGATTAAATGAATATGGCCGCCTTTTTGAGTAAAACCACAATTTTGAGCATCAAAAGCCCGATAAAAAACAAGAAACCGAGTTCGGATGCACTAAAACGACACGTTGAGCCTGAATTAACCAATATTACCCCTACTCCGACACGCAATATCTCGGTATACTTTATCGTTATTTTATTTCATTCATTGACAAGAATTGCGCGAACCCGACTATGCAAAAATATGACGTTAAAACCTTCCAGGGTATGATCCTCGCGCTGCAGGATTACTGGGCCCAACAAGGCTGTACCATTGTTCAACCTCTTGATATGGAAGTGGGTGCCGGAACTTCCCACCCAATGACATGTCTGCGTGCCATTGGCCCAGAGCCGATGTCTACAGCGTATGTTCAACCATCTCGTCGTCCAACCGATGGCCGTTATGGTGAGAACCCTAACCGTCTTCAACACTACTATCAATTTCAAGTAGTGCTTAAGCCATCGCCGGACAACATTCAAGAGCTTTACCTAGGTTCTTTAGTTGTATTGGGCATCGATCCAACGGTTCATGATATCCGCTTCGTTGAAGACAACTGGGAAAACCCAACTCTAGGTGCTTGGGGATTAGGCTGGGAAGTTTGGTTAAATGGTATGGAAGTGACTCAGTTTACTTACTTCCAACAAGTTGGCGGTCTTGAGTGCAAGCCGGTTACAGGAGAAATAACCTACGGTATTGAACGTCTCGCTATGTATATTCAAGGTGTTGATTCTGTCTACGACCTAGTATGGACTGATGGCCCACTTGGAAAAGTGACCTACGGTGATATTTTTCATCAAAACGAAGTCGAGCAGTCTACCTACAATTTCGAACATGCTGATGTTGATTTCCTCTTCACCTTCTTTGACCAGTGTGAAAAAGAGTGTAAACAACTCCTTGAACTCGAAAAGCCACTACCATTGCCGGCTTACGAACGCATTCTAAAGGCGGGACACGCTTTTAACTTACTTGATGCTCGTAAAGCCATTTCGGTAACAGAGCGTCAGCGCTACATTCTTCGTATTCGAGATTTAACGAAGTCGGTTGCGCAAGCTTATTATGCATCACGTGAAGCTTTGGGCTTCCCTATGTGCAAAAAGCAAGACGATAAGGCATAAGGGAATAGACTCATGGCAAAAGAATTTTTAATTGAACTTGGTACGGAAGAACTTCCACCAACTCAACTACGCACGCTCGCGCAAGCATTTTCAGATAACTTTGAAAAAGAACTAAAAACAGCAGAACTGGCTTATAGCAACATAAAATGGTTCGCGACACCTCGTCGTCTAGCCTTAAAAGTCACCGAGCTTGCCGAAAGCCAACAAGATAAAGTCGTTGAAAAGCGTGGCCCCGCGATTTCGGTTGCATTTGATGCCGATGGCAATCCAACCAAAGCAGCTCAAGGTTGGGCTCGTGGTAACGGTATTACAGTTGAACAAGCAGAGCGTTTGGTCACCGATAAAGGTGAATGGTTGCTTTTCAAACAAGAAGTAAAGGGCCAACAAACCAAAGCAGTAATTACCGATCTGGCTGCCAAAGCATTAGCCAACCTACCAATCGCAAAACCAATGCGTTGGGGCGATAAAGAAACACAATTTATCCGCCCGGTTAAAACATTAACGATCTTAATGGGTGATGAACTCATTGAAGGTGAAATCCTTGGAGTCAGCTCTGGACGAGTCATTCGCGGACACCGTTTCATGGGTGAAGCAGAGTTCACTATCGACTCAGCTGAGCAGTATCCAGCAATCTTAGAAGAGCGTGGCAAAGTCATTGCCGACTATGATGCTCGTAAAGCCACTATCATCGCTGATTCACAAAAAGCAGCACAAGCTGTGGGTGGAACCGCCGATCTTGAAGATGACTTAGTTGAAGAAGTCACCTCTTTGGTTGAATGGCCAGTAGTCCTTACCGCGAAGTTTGAGGAAAAATTCCTTAAAGTGCCGTCTGAAGCTTTGGTTTACACCATGAAAGGCGACCAAAAATACTTCCCTGTTTACGATGATAACAAGCAGTTGCTGCCAAACTTTATCTTTGTCTCGAATATCGAGTCCAAAGAGCCACGCCATGTGATCGAAGGAAATGAAAAAGTGGTTCGCCCACGTTTAGCCGATGCTGAATTTTTCTTTGATACTGACCGTAAGCAACCTCTAATTGATCACCTTCCTCTGTTGGAAAATGCTGTTTTCCAAAAACAGTTAGGAACCATCAAAGATAAAACCGATCGTATTACTGAGTTAGCGGGTTACATTGCTGAAAAAATTGGTGCCGATGTCGAGAAATCACAGCGTGCTGGTCTATTAGCAAAATGCGATCTCATGACCTCAATGGTATTTGAGTTCACTGAAACTCAAGGTGTTATGGGGATGCACTACGCTCGCCATGATAATGAAGATGAAGAAGTCGCGGTTGCACTTTATGAGCAGTACATGCCTCGCTTTGCCGGCGACGACCTACCAAGCAACGGTGTTTCTTCTGCGATTGCCATGGCTGATAAACTCGATACTATCGTCGGTATCTTTGGCATTGGCCAAGCACCAAAAGGCTCTGACCCATTTGCATTGCGTCGTGCCTCTCTCGGTGTATTGCGTATTATTGTTGAGTACGGATATCAATTAGACTTAATTGATCTAATCACCAAAGCGAAGTCCCTATTTGGCAGCAAGCTCACCAACCAAAATGTTGAGAGCGATGTCGTTGACTTTATGTTAGGGCGCTTCCGTGCTTGGTATCAAGATGAAGGCTTTAGTGTCGATGTGATTCAAGCCGTATTAGCCCGTCACCCAACCAAGCCAACAGACTTCGATCAACGCGTAAAAGCCGTATCGTCGTTCCGTGAGTTGGATGCAGCCGAGTCTCTCGCGGCCGCAAATAAGCGTGTGGGTAACATCCTAGCGAAATTCGATGGTGAGCTTACTGCTGATATCGATTTGGCATTATTAGCCGAAGATGCAGAAAAAGCGTTAGCCGAGAAAGTCGAAATTTTAGCGGAAGCATTGGAACCTGCATTTGCCACCAGCAATTACACCGAAGCACTTGCTCAACTTGCCGAACTGCGTGAGCCAGTCGATGCATTCTTCGATAATGTGATGGTGATGGTAGATGATGAAGCGCTTAAGAAAAATCGTCTCACCTTACTGAACAAGCTGCGTAACTTGTTCTTAGAAATCGCAGATATTTCAGTGTTACAGAAGTAATCTTCGAGATAGGCAGTACTTACTAAGCCCAGCATTGCTGGGCTTTATTTTTTCCAAAATACTCCTTTTCTGAACTTGGTCATTACGGTATCTTGACTCACACATCGTTCAGCATTTAACACATTTAGGTATATTCCTATGCAGTTCTCTTCCTTTGGTGAAAAATTTAATCGTTATTCTGGTATTACTCGTCTTATGGATGACCTCAATCAGGGCTTGCAAACACCAGGAGCGGTGATGCTGGGTGGCGGAAACCCTGCAAAAATTCCAGCGATGCTCGATTACTTTCACCAAGCTTGTAGCGAAATGCTTACCGAAGGTGAATTAATCGAAGCTATTACTAATTACGATGGGCCTCAAGGGAAAACCAGTTTTATTCAAGCGTTGGTGACCTTATTTAAAGAGAACTATGGCTGGGACATTAGCGAAAAGAACATCAGTTTGACCAACGGCAGTCAAAGTGGTTTTTTCTATCTGTTTAACCTACTAGCAGGACAACAAACAGATGGGTCGCATAAGAAGATTTTGCTCCCACTTGCACCTGAATATATTGGGTATGCCGACTCTGGTTTAAGTGAAGATATGTTTATCTCATATCGACCTGAAATCGAGCTATTGGACAACCGCCAGTTTAAATACCATGTCGATTTTGAATCGCTTCAAATTGATGAATCTGTAGCCGCGATTTGTGCTTCTCGCCCTACCAATCCAACCGGAAATGTCCTTACCGATGACGAAGTGAGAAAACTTGACCAACTCGCGCGTGAGAATAATATCCCATTAATTATCGATAACGCTTATGGCCTGCCATTCCCAAATATTATTTTTGAAGACGTTAAGCCTTTCTGGAACGAGAATACGATTCTCTGCATGAGCTTATCTAAGCTTGGCCTACCGGGTATTCGATGTGGCATTGTGATCGCCAGTGAAGCAATCACTCAAGCACTTAGTAATATGAATGGCATTATTAGCCTAACTCCTGGCAGCTTTGGTCCTGCTCTGGGAAAACATATGATTGATAAAGGTCAGTTGCTGAAACTGAGTAATGATATCGTCCAACCGTTCTACCAAAACAAAGCATCTCAAGTTGTCGAACAGCTGCAATCTGCGATTCCCGATCCGCGCTTTCGAATTCATAAGCCAGAAGGGGCTATTTTTCTTTGGCTTTGGTTTGATGAGCTGCCAATAAGTACCATGACGCTGTATGAAAGACTTAAAAAGCGAGGTGTGTTAGTGATCCCCGGAGAGTTTTTCTTTATTGGTCAGCCAGAAAAAGGGTGGGATCACACTCAACAATGCTTGCGAGTTAACTACGTTCAGGATAAAGAAGTCATTGATAAGGGCATTGCTATAATTGCTGAAGAAGTCCAAAAAGCTTATCAAGAGTAACTAGCGCCGCCTAGCATTTGTCCTCTTTCGCCATTCGAATACTCGATAGCCAAGCAACAATAGGACAAATGCGCCATAAACCGTTGCTTCATAGTAGCTAGAGCGAATTTGCATAATAAGGTGTACCAACGCTAATAAAGTGGCCGGGTACACCCACCGGTGCAACCGCTGCCATCGTTTACCCAAACGCTTCATCCAACCTTTAGTCGATGTCACTCCTAGTAACGCCAAAATAATCAATGCTGGCATTCCCACTAATATATATGGCCTTTTAATGGTTTCACTGACTAATAGTTCGAGATTACTTCCGAGAATAAATAGGTAATAAGAGACAAGGTGAAGAAAAGCGTAAAACAGGGAATACAAACCCAACATACGACGGTGAATCATCACCCATCGCCACTTAACCACACGAACCAATGGAGTAACTGCAAGAGTAATGAGAAGGAAGCGTAATGCCCACTCCCCTGTTGAAAGGACAATCGCTTTTGCGGGGTCGCCACCCAGAGTTTGATTTACTCCGGCAATAACCAAACTTGCCAAGGGCAATAACCCCAAGATAAAAATAACGACTCTCCGCCATCGCACTGACATTGCTTGTCCTTAGTAGTTGCGCGTTAAATCTAACCCTGTATAAAGGCTCTCAACATCATCTTTATATCCGTTAAACAGTTCCGTTGGAATAATGTTAGGACTCAATAATCCCGATGGTAAGCGTCGTTCACTTTTTTGTGTCCAACGAGGATGATCAACGCCAGGGTTCACATTCGCATAAAAGCCATACTCTGCCGGAGCCAACTGATTCCACGTTGTTTTTGGTCGAGTTTCGGTAAATTCAATTTTAACGATAGATTTGATGCTCTTAAATCCATATTTCCATGGCACAACAAGTCTAAACGGCGCACCATTTTGATTCGGTAGAGATTTACCGTATAACCCAACCGCCATCAACGTGAGTGGATGCATGGCTTCCTTAATCGTTAACCCTTCGACATAAGGCCAGTCAATAGAACTAAATAGACTCGCTTGACCAGGCATCTCTTCTGGCCGCTGTATTGAAGTAAAGGAGACATATTTTGCACGGCTTGTTGGTTCAAAACGCTTCAGCAAATTTGCCAATGGAAAACCAATCCACGGAATCACCATCGACCAGGCTTCAACACAACGAAGGCGATAAATTCGCTCTTCTAATTGAATTCCTTTCATCAAATCTTCTAAATGATAATTACCTGGATTCGCGACCTCACCACTGATTTCAACTTGCCATGGAAAAGGTTTAAAGTCTTCGCTCCGCTTGGCTGGGTCACTTTTATCAAAACCAAACTCATAGAAATTATTGTATGTTGTCGCGTTAATAAATGGGGTCAATTTGTCGTTAATATCTAACGTATTCGCACTTGCAGAGCCAATCTGCTCTTGCAGCCATAAAGGAGTATCCGGTCGCAACTCTCCTTCCGAAATACTAGGTTTTGCTTGCAACAAGCCACTGGGTAATAACGCACCAGCCCCAAGTGCGAATGAACCTTTCATAAATTGACGTCGTGAGCGGTAGATATCTTCTGGGGTAACATCCGATTCAGATAAATCTGATCGTTTCTTTATTAGCATAATACGCTCCATTGGCTTATCACATCGACGTAAGACGGATCTCCGCATTACGTTATTTACTTATTAGACGTGCTAGAACAACAAATATTACAGTTCTCAGCAAATTTTTTTAGTTTTTTTGCAAAAAAATAATTACTCATCAATATGTGACTGCAATAACAGAAAAACCACCGTGTTACCGATAACACTTGTAGTAACCCGAATAACATATTGAGATGTGCTTAGGAGGGGTTTTCATTCCTCTATTTGCTTTATTGCTACTTAAATCTTCGTTTATCTTCTCTGGAGTTTCCATGTGGTGGAAATCGCGATCTCTAACTTGAAATGAGAAAAAGTTATGAACAACAAATATGTCGTAATGGGGGTATCTGGGTGTGGAAAATCATCTATAGGCTCCCAATTAGCACAAACTCTTAATGTTCCCTTTTTCGATGGAGATGATTTTCATTCGAAACACAATGTCGCCAAAATGCAAAGTGGTCAACCACTTAACGATAATGATCGCTATTCATGGCTTCACACGCTTAATGATCTCGTTCGAGAAAAAAAGGAATTGGTACTCGCGTGCTCTGCGCTAAAACCAGAATACCGTCGACAACTAAAACAGGGGAATCCTGAATTGACGTTTATTTATCTGCAAGGAGGGTTTGACACTATTTGGGCTCGCCATCAAAAGCGAGAAAATCACTACTTCAGTGGTCGCTCGATGCTTGTGAGTCAGTTTGAAACGTTGGTAGAACCAAGTAAAGAAGAGGCATTAATTATAGATATACGTCAAACACCACAAGCTATCATAACAACAATAATTACTCAGCTAGAGTTAAATTAAGCGGCTGCAATAACCTCCCATTTAGCCGCATTGGCACTTTGGTAATAATCAGATTTGCAATATGATTGTTCTAAATCTCCTAACCTCTTGCTATTAAGTATTTCAAACCATGACAGTGAAGAAGCAACGTCCCACTCTACAAAGCATCGCTGATCAAGTTGGTGTAACAAAAATGACGGTTAGTCGTTATCTTCGAGATCCATCAAAAGTATCCCCATTGGTAGGAGAACAGATCGCTCAGACAGTTGAAGATCTCGGATACGTTCCAAATAGAGCTCCAGATATTCTCTCTAAAGCAAAAAGTTACTCCATTGGTGTATTGCTCCCTTCTTTAACTAACCAAGTATTTGATGAAGTATTAAAAGGCATAGAGACGGTTATCGAGCCCTTAGGCTACCAAGCGATGTTGGCTCATTACAGTTACAGCAAAGAGATCGAAGAAAAGCGCATTGAAACGCTTCTTTCATACAATGTCGATGGCATTATTCTATCTGAAAGCTTTCACACAGAGCGATCCATAAAAATGCTCCAAGCTTCTGGAGTTCCGATCGTCGAAATAATGGATTCAGCTTCACCTCCACTTCAGCAAGCTGTTGGATTTGATAATTACGCGACAAGCGTAACGGCGACAAAGTTACTGCTCTCTAAAAATAGAAAAAACGTTGCGTATCTTGCAGCAAGAATGGATGAGCGAACGAAACAAAAAATAGAAGGGTTTGAGCACACAGTTAAAGATGCAGGGCTTAGACCTATTGTCATTAGTACCAAACAAGCCTCATCTTATTCCGTTGGAGCAGAGCTATTTTGTTTAGCCAGAAAAGAGAACCCTAAATTGGATGGCATATATTGTACCAATGATGATTTGGCCATCGGTGCTCTGTTCGAATGCTTGAGACAAGGTTTTAAAGTACCCGAAGATATATCAATTATTGGCTTTCATGGCCACAACATTACAAAAGTCGTGTCGCCAACTCTTGCAACCGTCATCACTCCGCGAGAAGAGATGGGAAAAATTGCAGCCGAGCAATTATTAAAAAGAATTCTCAATCCAAATGAACCCATTACCGACCAGGTTATTGAACTACAAACAAAAATGTTCTTAGGTGAAAGCCTTTAAGTTATTCCCCTTTAAATATCAAAAGAGCGCCATTCAGCGCTCTTCACATCATTTAGAAAGAAATAATTAACTCTCTAGCAAATTTTTACCGTTAATCGCGATTTTTCGCGGCTGCATCGCTTCTGGAATTTCTCGTTCTAAATCAACGTGTAATAATCCATGTTCCAGAGTTGCGCCGGTAACCTTAACATAATCAGCAAGTTGGAATTTACGCTCAAAGTCTCGCTCTGCGATACCTTGATATACGTAAGACTTCCCTTCTTCTGGCTTACGCTCACCACGAACCAATAAGGTATTTTCCTGTTGAGTGATATCGATTTCTTCATCGGCAAACCCAGCAACGGCCATCGTGATGCGATACTGATTCTCAGCTTTTTGTTCAATGTTGTAGGGAGGGTATCCCGCTGAGTTACTCTTGGTGTTCGCACTTTCCATCATGTTAAATAGGCGATCGAAACCAATAGCGTTACGGTATAGGGGGGTAAAATCTACAGTTCTCATAGTACTATCCTCAATATTTAAGCAATAGTCTTAGCCAATAAGCTAAGAGGTCGTTTTTCCCTTCTTTCTTCGAACAAGAAAAACAGCTTCGTTACATTTAGCAGCCAGTTATCTCCTCTTACGAGCAAGAATGACCACATTCATGAAAGATCCAATCGGCATCTTTCTTACTTACATATATAAGGTCACAAAATGGGCTTTCAAGGTTTCAACCAAAAAAAGTTAAAAAAAATGCCACCTCGATGAGATGGCATTGATAGACGATTAGCGAAACCAGATAGGTTTATACGTCGAGGTTCGCCACTTTTAATGCATTTTCTTCGATAAATGCTCGACGCGGTTCAACTTGATCACCCATTAGTGTAGTAAACAATTCATCTGCACCAACAGCATCTTCAATGGTTACCTGCATCATACGGCGTGAGTCTGGATCCATAGTGGTTTCCCACAATTGGTCAGGGTTCATCTCTCCCAAACCTTTGTAGCGCTGAATGCTCAAACCACGGCGACTTTCGTTCACTAACCAAGCTAAAGCATCTACAAAATTAGTCACTGGTTGAGAGCGCTCTCCACGTTTAACGTATGCTCCCTCTTCGATCAAGCCATCGAGCTCTTCTGATAAGTTTGCCAGTTTTTCGTACTCTTTTGAGTTCAATAAATCGATACTCAATGGGTACTCGTAAGACACACCATGGGTACGTACTTTTATTCTAGGTGTATAGACATTCTGTTCTTCATTAAAGTCGACTGAATAAGAGTATTGGCTCGCACCCACTTCTTTTGCATTTAGCTGCTCAACGAGGCGTTTAGTCCAAGCGTCTACTTGAGACTCGTCAGTACAATCCTGTAGGCGAGAAATGTAAATAAACTCATGAATTAAGGCGTATGGATAACGACGGCTCATACGTTGGATCAGTTTTATCGATTCATTATAACGATTAACCAAACCTTCCAAAGCCGCCCCAGATAATGCTGGTGCTTCTGGGTTAACGTGCAAAGCAGCATTATCGAGAGCCAACGATACTTGATAGATATCCATTGCATCTTCATCTTTAATATACTGCTCTTGCTTACCTTTTTTCACTTTATAAAGTGGTGGTTGAGCAATATAAATATAACCGCGCTCGATAAGCTCTGGCATTTGACGATAGAAGAAAGTCAACAATAGCGTTCGGATGTGAGAACCATCGACGTCCGCATCCGTCATGATAATAATATTATGATAACGAAGCTTCTCTGGGTTGTATTCATCACGACCAATACCACAGCCTAATGCGGTAATTAGGGTTGCAACCTCTTGAGAAGACAGCATTTTATCAAAACGTGCTTTTTCAACGTTTAGAATTTTACCCTTAAGTGGCAAAATAGCTTGGTTTTTACGGTTACGCCCCTGCTTGGCAGATCCGCCAGCAGAGTCTCCTTCCACAATATATAATTCAGAAAGAGCAGGATCTTTTTCTTGGCAATCTGCCAATTTCCCCGGTAAGCCCGCTAAATCTAGTGCACCTTTACGGCGAGTCATATCACGTGCTTTGCGTGCTGCTTCTCGCGCACGTGCTGCATCAATAATTTTAGAAGTTATGATTTTAGCTTCAGATGGGTTCTCCAATAAGAAGTTCTGCAAGTTTTCACTCATTGCACTTTCTACTATTGGACGAACTTCTGAAGAAACTAAACGGTCTTTCGTTTGTGATGAAAACTTAGGATCGGGCACTTTAACAGAAATAACCGCTGTTAATCCTTCACGAGAATCACCACCTTCTGTAGAAGTCTTATTTTTACCGCTTTTAAGTTTAGCAAGCTCTTTTTCCATGTAAGCATTTAACGTACGCGTCAAACCACCACGGAAACCGGTTAAGTGAGAACCACCATCGCGTTGAGGGATATTATTGGTGAAACAGTAGATGTTTTCTTGGAAGCCATCGTTCCACTGCATCGCCACTTCAACACTTATGTCATCTTCGCCATCAACCGTAAAATGGAATATCTTCTGATGAACCGGAGATTTATTTCTGTTTAAGTATTCGATGAAAGACTGGATACCGCCTTCGTAGCAAAAGTGATCAGATTTATCTTCTTCGCGAGCATCAGAAAGCTTAATGGATACACCTGAGTTCAAGAATGATAATTCACGTAGTTTCTTTGCCAGGATTTCGTAATGAAATTCTATTTGCGAGAATGTTTCAGCACTTGGCCAGAAACGAATTTCAGTACCCGTCTCTTCTGTGTCGCCAATCACGGCTAATGGCTCGTCTGGAACACCATGGCGATAGGTTTGGCTATGAATGTGACCATTACGTTTAATCGTTAATACGACTTTCTCAGACAATGCATTTACAACCGAGACACCAACGCCGTGCAAGCCGCCTGATACTTTATAAGAGTTATCATCAAACTTACCGCCTGCGTGAAGTACTGTCATAATAACTTCAGCAGCCGATACATTTTCACCTTCGTGTAATTCGGTTGGAATACCACGACCATCATCTCGAACCGAAACAGAGTTATCTTCGTGAATCTTCACGATAATATCAGAACAGTGGCCTGCCAACGCTTCATCAATTGAGTTATCCACCACCTCAAAAACCATGTGGTGTAAGCCAGTACCATCGTCCGTATCACCGATATACATTCCAGGACGCTTACGAACGGCGTCGAGACCTTTTAATACTTTAATACTCGATGAATCGTAATTATTCGACATGAGTTACTCTCTCAACTTTATCCGTGCTCTATTTGGCCATTTTCCACATGGAACAGTCTGCTATCTGATTCAATCATGTCGCTGACTTGGCCTTCAGTAATAGAGCTTACAAAAACTTGTGCTTTGGTCGCTTTTAAACAATCCGCTAGACGTTTGCGACGTTCGCTATCTAATTCGGAAGCAAAATCATCGATAAGATAAATACATTGCTTTCCCGTCAGAGAAGTTAAATGTTCTCCTTGTGCGACTCGAAGTGCACAAACCATTAACTTCAACTGACCTCGTGATAACACATCCTCCACCGGAGTGCCGTTCACTTTAATTCTTACATCGGCCTTATTAGGGCCACTAAAGGTGTAACCTAACGCTCGATCGCGTTCAAAGTTATCTTCAAGAAGCTGTTGATAAATTTTACCTTTTTCCCAACCTCTATAATACGTTAAATGGATATCAAATTCAGGTAAAAATGTGCGGCATATGTCATGTGCTACACGAGATATTTGTTCAACATAATCTTTACGCCATTCATCCAGCAACTCAGCAAGCCGGGCAAGTTCAATATCCCATGATTTGAGTTCTCGATAACTTGTTGCATTTTTTAGTAATGCATTGCGCTGCTTACCTAAGCGACGAAATCGAGACCAAGTATCATAAAATCCAGCCTGAGTGTGAAAAACACCCCAATCGACAAATGCTCGTCGCTGCTTCGGGCCATCAGTAAGTAACTCAAACCCTTCAGGGTGAATCAGTTGCAACGGAAGTACATCGGCTAATTGAGCAATTTTTTGGCCAGATTGACCGCCTATTTTAACCTCTGAAGAACCATCTCGCTGTTTATTGATGCCGATTGGTATCTCAAATTGGTCTGAATTCAAGAATCGCCCATGAACAAACAGCTCAGAACTCTCATTTTGAATAACACGTCCAGTTAATGCACTTTTAAATGAACGACCATGCCCCAAAAAGTAAATCGCTTCCAACAAGCTTGTTTTACCGCTGCCATTGGGCCCAATAAGAAAGTTAAAGCCTGATGATAATTCGATATCACAGGCTTTAATATTTCTAAATTGTTGTATCGCTAACCGAGTTAGGGGCATGAAAGTTATAGCCTAATCGGCATCACCACATACATCGCACTTTCATCGGCCACATCTTCAATCAAGGCGCTGGCATTTCCATCCAGCATTGAAAGTCGAATTTGCTCGCAACGAAGCGTGTTAAGTACATCTAAGACATAGCTAACATTGAAACCTATTTCGATTTCATCGCCTTCATAACTCACATCCAAGATTTCTTCCGCTTCTTCTTGTTCAGGGTTATTTGCAGTTATTCGCATTTCACCATCAGCAATATTCAATCTCACGCCACGAAATTTCTCGTTCGATAAAATAGCGGCCCGTGAAAATGATTGACGCAATATATCGCACTCAGAAATAAGAGTTTTATTAGTATTTTGCGGCAATACTCGACGATAATCAGGAAAACGACCATCAATCAGTTTTGACGTAAAAATAAACTGATTAACTTGAACTCGAACATTTGAAGAACCAATCTGTAACTCCACTGGTTGCTCCGGAGCATCGAGCAACTTCACCAGCTCTAAAATACCTTTACGAGGGATAATTATTTGCGTCTGAGCATAGGTTTCAGATAATTGGGTTTGTGCAACGGCCATACGATGGCCATCGGTAGCAACGGAACGAATTGTTGATTCTTCAATATCGAATAACATACCGTTTAAGTAATAGCGAACATCTTGGTTAGCCATTGAAAATTGTGTTTTTTCAATCAAACCACGTAGCTCGGATTGGGTCAGAGTCAACGTTAACTCACTTTGCCAATCTTCAATATTAGGAAAATCATGTGCTGGCAGCGTCGCCAGTGTAAAACGACTACGTCCAGAGCGAAGCTGAACACGATCGCCTTCTAAAATAAATCGAATAATGGCGTCATCAGGCAACCCCCGACAAATATCGAGAAACTTCCGTGCTGGTACTGTAACGGCACCAGGTTCACATTCACCTTCAAGAGTAACGCTACCAACTAATTCAACTTCAAGATCTGTTGCGGTAATTGAAAGCTCCGCTCCTTCGACCTTCAACAACAAATTACCCAAAATAGGTAATGTCGCTCTTCCCCCAACCGTACCGGATACTTGTTGTAAGGATTTCATCAAATGATTACGTTCAATGGTAAACTTCATAATCTACTCTTCTGGTTCGAGATCTAAACTATATCGTATTAAATAAGAGACAACGGATTAAGATGATAAGGTTCGAACCAAGTTCGAATAATCTTCTTTGATATCATGACTTTCTTCACGAAGTTGAGCAATTTTTCGGCAAGCGTGGAGTACCGTTGTATGATCACGGCCACCAAAGGCATCACCGATTTCTGGCAAGCTATGATTAGTGAGTTCTTTAGCTAATGCCATTGCTAATTGACGAGGACGCGCCACTGAGCGAGAACGGCGCTTCGAAAGTAAGTCTGCGACTTTAATCTTGTAATATTCGGCGACTGTTTTTTGAATATTATCAATCGTGACTAATTTTTCTTGTAGAGCTAATAAATCGCGTAGTGCTTCTCTAACAAAATCAATCGTAATTGGGCGGCCAGTAAAATTGGCATTCGCGATCACTCGATTAAGAGCTCCTTCCAATTCACGAACATTTGAACGCAAACGCTTCGCAATAAAAAACGCCACTTCATCAGCTAGATGGATTTTATGGTCTTCTGCTTTTTTCATTAAAATCGCAACGCGAGTTTCTAGTTCTGGCGGTTCGATAGCAACCGTTAACCCCCAACCAAAGCGAGATTTTAAGCGATCTTCAACACCATTTATCTCTTTAGGATATCGGTCGGAAGTTAAAATGATCTGTTGATTACCTTCAAGGAGAGCGTTAAAGGTATGAAAGAACTCTTCTTGAGAGCGCTCTTTATTGGCAAAAAATTGAATATCATCGATCAACAATGCATCAACACTACGGTAGTAACGTTTAAACTCTTCAATTGCATTGTTTTGCAACGCTTTTACCATATCTTGTACAAAACGCTCTGAGTGCATGTATATCACTTTTGCGTTGGGATTATTATCGACAATGGCATTACCAACAGCGTGAAGCAGGTGAGTTTTACCTAAACCTGTTCCCCCGTATAAAAATAGAGGGTTATAGGCTGCGCCAGGATTATCTGAAACTTGTTTTGCGGCTGCTAAACCTAGTTGGTTCGATTTACCTTCAACAAAGTTATTAAATTTATGTTTTTGATTAACGTTGGAGCGGTAATTCATTTCAACAGGGGCACTTTCGTCGCCCCATGTTTTATGCACGGGTTTCTTTGCCTGAAGTTGAGCAGGCGCCGACGATTCAGCCGCAACATCGGCTTTAGTGCGAGTACGAGTGGTAACAGAAGATGGAGAAGTAGAAAGACGACCAACTTCAAAATGTAAGCTTGGAACATCATTCCCGCTAAATTCTTTTAATAAGCTATTTATGCGGTGTAGATATTTATCTCGTACCCAATCGAGAACAAAACGGTTCGGCGCATATAAAGTGAGAGTATCGTCATTTAGTTCAGCCTGTAATGGTCGAACCCAAGTACTAAACTCGATAGCTGACAGCTCTTCTTGGAATTGTTGCAAGCACTGCAACCACAGCGAAGATGACACGTTGCCCTCACTCATCATAAATGAACACGTTTAAAGACCGGCAATTTTACCTGTTGATAACTTAGATCGCCAGCGTTAGTTGCATGATCCTAAAAGAAAGATCAAAGTTATTCACACTTTTAATGCCAAATAGCCTCGATCTACACAATTTGAACAAAGGTTACCCACAAAACGATCCACAAAAAGACGATCTTGCTCTAGTTATCCCCAAGCCAGTTTGCACCTGACTGCCTCGATAGATCAAGTATCAAATGATAATTTTCTAATTTTTTTCATATTTATTCAAAGTTATGCACATTTTATCATTTATTTTTTATCTACAAGGATATTGAGCCTAACTATATATAGTTTCAATACGTTAAAGAAAAAGAAAAAATGATCAACTCATCTTATTCACCGATTTATCAATCATTATCCACATTTGATCAACATATTTATCTTCCGCAACACAGATGATCGCACGATAGATCCTTGTGATTTTGCTCGCCATGAGTATAATCCTGCCACTAATTTGGCAACAGCTGAGAATTTATTTTAAAAGATTCACCTCTGAAGCCAGCGAATCATTGACACCTAAAGTGTCTGTGATTACAATTCCGCCTCTTTGTTGAGAGGCGTCGGAATGTCTGTTCTCTTAAATTGATAATAGATGCTAGACCCACGCCGGGTTTAACAAGCCTAAAAACTACTGATCAGTAAGGTATAAACAATGAAACGCACTTTTCAACCTTCCGTTCTAAAGCGCAAACGTACTCACGGTTTCCGTGCTCGTATGGCAACTAAAAACGGTCGTAAGCTTATTAATGCACGTCGTGCTAAAGGTCGTGCTCGTCTATCAAAATAATAAATACTTATTTTGATTAAGCACACTTTTCATCGGGAGTTACGTCTGCTAACTCCCGAGCATTATCGATATGTTTTCCAGCAAGCTCATAGTGCTGGTTCGCCTCATTTCACCATCATTGCCCGTAAAAACTCTCTTCCTTATCCCAGATTAGGGTTAGCCGTTCCCAAAAAACAAATAAAGACAGCTGTCGGTCGTAATCGATTTAAACGTATTGCTCGAGAAAGTTTTCGTTTAAAACAACATCAATTACCCCATAAAGATTTTGTCGTTATTGCTAAAAAGAGCGCTCAAGAGTTAAGCAATGAGGAAATATTTAGGTTATTTGATAAATTATGGCAACGCCTGTCTCGCCCTTCGCGTGGATAGTCATTGGACTAATCCACATCTATCGATGGTTGATTAGCCCTCTAATCGGACCAAGGTGTCGCTATACCCCAACCTGTTCAATCTATGCAATAGAAGCATTAAAAGAACATGGATTTATAAAAGGGGGTTGGTTATCTGGCAAACGTCTATTAAAATGCCACCCATTAAACGATGGTGGGTATGATCCTGTTCCCCCCAAACAAAAACAAGACAGAGATAAATAACGATGAATTCTCAACGTAATCTCCTGTTAATTGCTTTAGCTATTGTTTCTTTTTTACTATTCCAACAATGGAATGTTTATAAGAACCCAGCACCTCAAGTAGTTGAACAGGCACAAACAAATGGCTCAGTACCTAGTCCTGTAGCAACCACTGATGAATTTGAAGCTCTATCTACTCAGGGGACATCAGGTGAAATAGTTACGATAACAACAGATGTTCTGACTCTGTCTATTGACACAGTCGGTGGTGATGTTATTCATGCTGACCTTAACCAATATGCTGCCGAGTTCGATTCTGAAGAACGTTTTGTTCTACTGAAAAATACTCCTGATCATAAGTTCATTGCCCAAAGCGGTATTATCGGCCCTCAGGGTATTGATCGTAGTAGTGGCCGCCCAGCGTACCAATATGCTCAAACGAGTTACACTTTGGAAGATGGTCAAGATCAAATAGAAATCCCTCTAACTTATCAAGAGAATGGGATTACCTACACCAAAACGTTTATCGCAAAACGCAACAGTTATGCTGTTGATGTAAACTTCTCGATTGATAACCAATCAGGAAGTCCTGCAGAAGTCGGTATCTATGCTCATTTACGTCAAAACCTATTAGATTCAGGAGGCAGCCTTGCAATGCCTACTTATCGTGGCGGCGCCTATTCTGCAGAAGATACTCGTTATAAAAAATTCAGCTTCAGCGATATGGAAGATCACAACCTAAATGAAACCCTGACAAATGGGCAAGGTTGGGCTGCAATGATTCAACACTACTTTGCCGCAGCGTGGGTTCCTCGTAACGCAAATAATTCAGTGCTGTTTTCTCGTATCGTAGGTAATGTTGGCGATATTGGTATTAAAGAACCAAACCGCACCATCGAAAACGGCCAAAATGCTGAATTTGACGCAACATTATGGGTTGGTCCTAAACTTCAAGACGAAATGGCTGCCGTTGCTCCAAACCTCGATCTTGTAGTGGATTATGGTTGGTTGTGGTTTATTGCAAAACCACTTCATTGGATGCTATCAACGATTCAAGGCTTCGTTATTAACTGGGGTTTAGCCATTGTTTGTTTGACGTTTATTGTACGTGGTGCCATGTACCCGCTAACCAAAGCACAATATACGTCTATGGCTAAAATGCGTATGCTTCAGCCTAAGCTACAAGCAATGCGTGAGCGTATTGGCGATGACCGTCAGCGTATGAGCCAAGAAATGATGGAGCTCTACAAAACCGAGAAAGTGAACCCACTAGGTGGCTGTTTACCAATTCTACTTCAAATGCCGATCTTTATTTCGCTGTACTGGGCATTAATGGAATCTGTTGAACTTCGCCATTCACCATTCTTCGGTTGGATTCACGATCTATCAGCACAAGACCCGTACTACATTCTACCGATACTAATGGGTATCAGTATGTTCGTCATTCAAAAGATGAGCCCGTCTACTGTAACGGATCCAATGCAACAGAAGATCATGACGTTCATGCCTCTTATGTTTATGGTATTTTTCTTGTTCTTCCCATCTGGTCTAGTTCTTTACTGGTTGGTATCTAACATCGTAACGTTAATTCAACAAACATTGATTTACCGAGCGTTAGAGAAGAAAGGCTTACACTCCAAGAAATAAATGATTTAAATAGATGATAAAGGCGGCCTAGGGGTCGCCTTTTTATTTACTGCTGATTACAATTGTCCAAATAAACAACTACAGACCACATAACTATGACTACAGACACTATCGTTGCTCAAGCTACGCCCCTCGGTCGAGGTGGTGTGGGTATTATTCGGGTTTCTGGCCCTTTAGCTGCACAAGTCGCCATTTCGATTACCGGAAAATCTTTGCGGCCACGATATGCTGAATACCTTCCATTTGTGAATGAACATGGCGTGGAGCTAGATCAAGGCATTGCGCTATTTTTTCCGAATCCAAATTCGTTTACTGGTGAAGATGTATTAGAGCTTCAAGGCCATGGAGGCCCTGTTGTCATGGATATGCTGATTAAACGAATTTTAGCCATACCAGGATTGCGAGTGGCAAGACCTGGTGAGTTTTCTGAACGAGCTTTCCTCAACGATAAGTTAGATTTAACGCAAGCAGAAGCCATTGCTGATCTCATCGATGCTAGCTCAGAAGAAGCTGCAAAGTCCGCTCTAAAATCTCTTCAAGGTGAATTTTCTTCTCGCATACATCAGCTTGTCGAATCTCTCATTTATTTACGCATGTATGTCGAAGCGGCTATTGATTTTCCAGAAGAAGAAATCGACTTTCTTGCCGATGGTAAAGTGTCGAAGGATCTTCAAGTTATTATTGATAATTTAACCGCTGTACGCCAAGAAGCGAACCAGGGTGCAATCATGCGCGAAGGGATGAAGGTAGTCATAGCAGGCCGTCCAAATGCTGGTAAATCGAGCCTTTTAAATGCCTTGTCTGGAAAAGAATCCGCGATTGTAACCGATATCGCAGGGACAACCCGAGACGTACTACGCGAACATATCCATATCGATGGTATGCCTTTACATATTATTGATACCGCTGGGTTACGTAACGCCTCTGATGAAGTTGAACGTATTGGTATTGAACGCGCATGGCAAGAAATTGAACAAGCAGATCGCGTGTTATTTATGGTTGATGGCACCACCACCGATGCAACCGACCCTAAAGATATCTGGCCTGATTTTGTCGATCGCTTGCCTAAAAATATTGGCATAACCGTTATTCGCAATAAAGCTGATCAAACCAACGAAGAATTAGGATTATCCAATCCAACATTGATCCGATTATCAGCAAAAACTGGACAAGGCGTGGATGATCTCCGGGAACATCTTAAAGAATGTATGGGATTCCAAGGAGGTCAAGAAGGTAACTTTATGGCCCGTAGACGCCACTTAGATGCACTAGAAAATGCATCCCAGCACTTGGAAATAGGTCAACAGCAATTAGAAGGCTATATGGCAGGAGAGATTTTGGCTGAAGAGCTAAGACTGACTCAACAGTATCTCAACGAAATAACTGGTGAGTTCAGCTCTGATGATTTGCTAGGTCGAATTTTCTCATCATTCTGCATAGGTAAGTAATCACTTACTATCACTTTATTTAAGAAAAACCGTTAAGTTAAAAAACGGTTTTTTCTTATTTTATATCCGTGCAACGTCTACAGATACACTCAATGCTTGTGAATCTCCACCATCAAAAATAACCCCTTGTAATGGTGTGACATCGGCATAATCCCGTCCCCAAGCAGTCACAATATGTTGGTCTGAAGGCATAATATTGTTGGTTGGATCAAATTCAACCCAGCCTAAATCTGGCACATAGACAGAAAACCAAGCGTGAGATGCGTCAGCACCAACCAATTTAACTTGGCCTTCTGGTGGAATAGTTTCTATGTAGCCACTCATATAGCGCACAGGTAAGCCCACAGAGCGAATACATCCAATCGCGAGGTGAGCGAAATCCTGACAAACGCCTCGTTTTTCTTTCAGTACTTGTTCTGGTGGTGTTGTTACATTGGTTGCCGTGGGATCAAACTTAAATTCATTAAATATTTTTTGAGTAAATTCTAATGAGGCCTTCAATATGGGTTTGTCATCACTAAATACTTCTCTGGCATAATCAGCAAGAGACTCAGATAACTTAATTTGTGCTGAATCTAATACGAACTCTTTTACCATTCGGAGTTCAGGGGTTGCAGCTTCTGCCAACATAGTTCTAACCTGACCACAGGTTAGTAAGTGAGTATTCACCAACTCAGAATAACCCGTATTTTCAATATCAAAGAAACTCACCACATCAATCATCAGTCGACTATGTGGCTCCTGAATAGAGAAATAAAAAGTTGAATTGCCATAATAATCGACGCCTTCTCGTTGATAAATAGGTGTCGGTGAAACATTGATTCGATGAGAAGTACAACGCTGATTATCAGTATCTCTGGGTAGCAAATGAGCCATGTTGTAGCACAGCGTTACTGGCGCATTATATTTATATTCTGTTGTATGCCTAACTCGATATCTCATACATCCAGCTTCCATTTAGGTTTAATAAGTTGTTGAGGCCCAGCAGTATGGTCAAAATATTTATCACTAATTGCAGACGTAAACTCTTCTAATAAAGCCGCAACTTCTACAACTAACGCTTCTAATTTAACTCGTTTATTCTCAACCTCATCGACCTGTGCTAACTCATTTAAACTGGCCAATTGGATCTGACTTTTTGCTCGGATTATCATTTTGCTTTCATCCGACAATCCCCCAGCAGTGAATCCCTGTGTCGATGGTAAAACTTGTAAGTACTCGCGTAAACGTTCAACTTGGTAAATGAGTGAACGTGGGTTTGTTGGGTCAATCATAAGTAAATCAAGGCCAAAGGCGACTCGAGCTCGAGTACGGTAACGACGACGGAATGATATCAATGCTTCAACACTTAATAAGACCGACTCTAGTATTTGCTGTTGCTGCAGAGTAGGGAGCGTGCTTGTAAGGGTTGATTTCAATAACGTCGTGGTTTGCAATGCTCTTTCTGTGCGACGCCCTATTTCCTGGAACGTCCAATCTAATCCTCTGAGCATACTTTCATGATTGAGACCTGATAACGCCAATAATGAAGTAACCAAGCTGTCCAATGATTCTTCAGGAACCTCTGGTAAACCATCTGAGTATGCCTGATCAACATCCGCTATATGATCTCGTAATTCATTCAGAATTATCCGAGTGTCAGCCGATAGCATCTCTTTTACTTGTTCGGCACAAGATAACATGGCCAAAAGATTCGATTTAATCGACCCCATCCGATTTGCATTGATAACCAAATCGGCCAACTCTTCATCTGGGTTGTCGAATAACTCTGTGTTTTCCTCAGTAAAGCCCGGTAAACACCCTGTTTGAATGGAAATCGACTTAAGCAGTAATGATTTGCTCTCCGCGGGCAGCGGATCGATACCATTAAGCTGCTTAAAAACGGTTCTCAGTAAACGAAGGTTCATTTCAGCACGTTCAGCGTATCGCCCAAACCAAAATAGGTTCTCGATAACCCGGCTAGGGATATTGGATTGTTCAGCTTCTTCTATCGCGCTGTTATTATCAAGACGAGATTGATGACTAAGATCCGGACCTTGAGAAAGTACCCATGCATCTTTACTCCAAGTACCTGACAGCTTTGAAACAATATACTCTTGATTGCATTCTGCGACTCGACATAACCCGCCAGGCATCACTTCATAGTCGTTATCACTGTAAACAGAAAATAGTCGTAATAAACTAGGACGAGACTCGAGCTTACCATTATTCCAAATCGGCATTTGTGAACCAGGAATGTAACTTTGAGCGACAAATTTGTGTGGTCTTTTCCTGATTTTTTCCAGTAATTCTACTTTTTCATCTTCACTTAGAGTATGACCATAGAAGCTTTTACTTTCGAAACTTCGATATGCCGGTTTAATAATCAGCGAATCTAAATTGGTTTGCACATACTCAAAATCGGCGGGATTACCACACCACCAACTTTGTACATTTTTAATTAAAAGAGGCTCACCAAGCAAAAATTGGCTTATCTGTGGTAAGAATGCCATTAATGCAGGCGCTTCTAAAATTCCCGAACCTAATGGGTTAGCGAGGACAACATTGCCCGATCGAGCCACTTCAAGTAAACCTGGGACACCCAACATTGAGTCCGACTTAAGCTCTGCTTGATCGCAATAGATGTCATCAACTCGCCGTAGAATGACATCCACCTGTGCTAACCCTTGCAAAGACTTCATCCAAACTTTGCCATTTCGCACTGTTAAATCGCCACCTTGAACCAACGAATAACCTAAATAGTTAGCGAGATATGCTTGTTCAAAGTAGGTGCTGCTATAAGCACCTGGCGTTAATACGACAATCCTCGGTGTATCTGTTTTGTGGCTGGCTAACTGAGTAAGAGTGGTTCGCAGAGAATTGAAAAAATGCGATAACCGTCGAACTTGGCTATTTCTAAATAAACTTGGCATTACACGAGAAACTACCGTTCTATTTTCTAATGCATAACCAAATCCACTAGGTGCTTGAGTTCTGTCGCCAATAATTACAGGTGTACCATCCGCTTCACGCACCATATCAACTGCGTGCATGATTAGTTTTTTTTCTAGCGGCATAGCAATATCATGGCACTCTCGCAGATAACCAGGATGGCTAAAAATAATTTCAGAAGGAATAATCCCCTGTTTTAGCAAAGTTTGCTCGCCATAAAGGTCATTTAAAATTAAATCAAATAACTTAGCTCTTTGAGCTACACCTGCTTCAATTCCTTCCCACTCAGTATGATCGATAGCATACGGAACAATATCTAATGACCATACCGCAGGTGAAAGAGGGTCGTTTTTTAAATCATACGTTGCCCCATCATCTCGCAAAATACGTTGAGCACGTAATTGCCTATCAATAA
This sequence comes from Vibrio phycocola, assembly GCF_054404255.1. Classification (NCBI taxonomy): domain Bacteria; kingdom Pseudomonadati; phylum Pseudomonadota; class Gammaproteobacteria; order Vibrionales; family Vibrionaceae; genus Vibrio; species Vibrio phycocola. The sequence goes on along the minus strand of NZ_JBTAMQ010000017.1, from coordinate 22,885 downwards.
TCCCTTTAGAACCTAACTTATTTAAGTTCTCGAATATCCGCGTCCAATGGGAACGAATAAAGCGAGCATCGTCAAAAGCCTCATCATAGGCATAGGGAATTTTTGGATAAGAAGTCAGAGCCGGCAAGTTTCCTTGCTGACTTTGACTTTGACTTGAAGACGGCGGTTTAAGCATGATTATTTATTTAACTACTTATTAATATATCAATTACAGTCTAGTATACCGCTTCCTTAAATCTAATGTATGAGGATATTCATGACTTACCTCTTCTTCTGGCGGAGCCATTGGTCTAGGTATGTCTTCATTTGGATAAAAATGTCGTAAAGCCTGAAATTCTGGTGGCGGTGTTAAAACGCCTTGAGTAAAACCATGATCCCAATAACGATTGATTCGACGAGCTTCCGCTTCGTTGGCATTTACTGGTCGGCCTTCATAACTACGACCACCAGGATGACTCACATGATAAGTACATCCACCTACAGAAACACCGTTCCAAGTATCGATAATGTCAAACACCAACGGCGTATCCATATTCAATGTTGGGTGAAGAGCAGAAACTGGATCCCATGCTTTATAACGAACAGCAGCAACCGCTTCCCCTTTTCGCCCTGTAGAACGCAACGGTACGCGACGGCCATTACATGAAACGACATAACGTCCTTCTGTAAAACCACTTAAACGAACCTGCAAACGTTCTACGGAAGAGTCAACGTAACGAGCAGTACCCGATCCCGTCACTTCTTCTCCCAATACATGCCAAGGTTCTACGGCCCAGCGCAGCTCCAATTCCATGTCATCCACATCCAAGCGACCATAATGTGGAAAACGGAACTCTTCGAATGGAGCAAGCCATTCAATTTTAAATGGATACCCATGACGTTGAAGGTCATCAACCACTTCTTTTATGTCCTGCCATACATAATGCGGCATCATAAATTTATCGTGTAAAGATGTCCCCCAACGGACCAATGGTTGCGTATAAGGTTCTTTCCAGAATCGCGCGACTAAACAACGTAGTAGTAATACTTGAACTAAGGACATCCGAGCATGAGGTGGCATTTCGAAACCACGGAATTCAAGAATACCCAGACGACCAGTACTTGTGCCTGCTGCGAATAATTTATCGATACAGAATTCTGAACGGTGAGTATTCCCGGTAATATCCACCAATAAATTGCGCATTAAGCGGTCAACTAACCATGGCTCATCAACCATTCCTTCAGGGAAGTTCTGGAACGCGATTTCCATCTCATATAAGGCTTCATCACGTCCTTCGTCCGGTCTTGGAGCTTGGCTTGTAGGGCCAATAAACATACCAGAGAATAAATAAGATAATCCTGGGTGATGCTGCCAATAAGTAATGAAACTGCGAAGCAAATCGGGTCTGCGAAGTAATGGGCTATCTTCAGGTGTCGCACCACCGAGTGTAATGTGGTTACCGCCTCCTGTTCCTGTATGACGTCCATCAATCATAAATTTCTCTGTGCCTAATCGAGATAGATACGCTTGCTCATACAAAACTTCTGTATTAAAGACCAATTCACTCCAGTTTTTAGAGGGATGAACATTCACTTCTATTACGCCCGGATCCGGCGTAATAAGTAGCTTTTGCATTCGAGGATCTTTCGGTGGCTCATAACCCTCTATCACAACAGGCATACTTAACTCGTTCGCCACCCATTCAATGTGGTTAAGTAATTCTACATAGTGCTCAAGATGAGTTAATGGAGGGAAGAAAACATGTAACCGCCCTTCTCTCGCTTCAAAACACAACGATGTACGAATAATTTGTCGCGATGAAGACGTTTTTTTCAATACCGACTGAGGCTGTTGCGATTGTTTTACAACAGGATCTGTTTTAGCACCACTCGACAACAAATAGCTTGGTAGTGCATCACGAGGCTCAAAAGGATCTCTATCTGGGATTTGTTCTTCTTTCGAAATTTCTGGTAACGAATTTAACGGTAAGCGATATCCCAGTGGGCTATCACCTGGAATCAAGGTAATAACATCCGCTCGCATTGGCCACAATGAACTATTCCAACAGGTACCATCAAACTCAATAGGCAATACATAACCACTTGGTTTTTCAATACCACGCGTTAAAAGTTTAGCTAAACGACGGCGTTCTAGATCATCACTTAAGCTTGCTTTCCTAGGGTTTACATCATCTGGAAGTGAACGTTCCATCCATAAATAGTATAACGAATCTTCAAACGTCGCTTGCAGGTAACTAGGCTCTAACCCTAGTGTTTCACACAGTTTTTCACCAAACTCTTTTGCTTCAATTTCACTGTGCTGATAATTTTTATCTACTCGAGCTAACAGATCATGATCGTGCCATAACGGCTCGCCATCGGTACGCCAAAAACACCCTAGCGCCCAACGCGGAAGCTCTTCACCTGGGTACCATTTGCCTTGGCCATAATGAATTAACCCATTCGCCGCAAACGTTTCTTTTAACCTCAATAAAAGGTCTTTAGCTAAGGTTAACTTTTCCGCTCCTAATGCTTCGGTATTCCATTGTTCAGAATCCATATCATCAATCGAAACGAATGTGGGTTCGCCACCCATAGTTAAGCGCACATCTCCTGCTTCGAGGTCGGCATCAACAGCTTCACCTAAACTCTTAATGTTTTCCCATTCTTCTTCGGTATAAGGCTTAGTAACGCGAGGATCTTCTTGGATTCGAATAACGACATTCTCATATTCAAATTCACATTCACATTCGTCAGTAAATCCTGTAATAGGAGCAGCAGAAATTGGATCCGCCGTACACGCAAGTGGAATATGACCTTCCCCTGCGAATAAACCACTGGTTGGATCGAGCCCAATCCAACCAGCACCGGGAATATAGACTTCACACCAAGCGTGTAAATCCGTAAAGTCCTCATCGGGTCCAGAAGGCCCATCCAGTGCATCAACATCAGACGTTAGCTGAACTAAATAACCAGATGCAAAACGCGCCGCTAAACCTAAATGACGTAATATTTGAACCAATAGCCAAGATGTATCACGACATGAACCCTTTTTAAGAGTGAGTGTTTCTTCTGTCGTTTGAACCCCTGGTTCCATTCGAATTCCATATGAAATTTCCGCAGCCAATCGGCTATTTAATTCCACGAGAAAATCAGCAATACCAATTTCTTTTTCAAGATCAATTGTTTTCAACCACTCATCGAGCAATTCACAACTATCCGATAGATCCAGATAAGGAAGTAACTCCCCTTTTAATACCTTGTCATATTTAAAAGGAAACTTTTCAGCGTACTCTTCGATAAAAAAATCAAAAGGATTGATAACCGTCATGTCCGCAATCACTTCGACTTCAAAGCTCATTTTTGTGGTTTTTTCAGGAAAAACTAATCGAGCCTGATAGTTACCAAACGGGTCTTGCTGCCAGTTAATAAAGTGATCTTCTGGCGTAACTTTTAACGAATACCCGTGAATATGTGTTCGAGAATGCGGTGCAGGACGCAAACGTAAAATATGGGGAGAAACATTTACTGGGCGATCAAACTCATAAAATGTTTTGTGCTGTAGCGCTACTCGAATGGTCATGCCGCAGTTCCTTGATCAAAGTTAAACCAATTCTCACTTATCTCTTGATGAAGTGAAATTATTTCCAACTGAATATCATTCAAATAAGCACTGAATTCATAATTCAAATCTTCTGATCTATCGACACCATGGGTTCGACTGATTAACCCATCAACTTGATCCATGATCTGGTTTGCTCTTGGTAAATACTCGGCAGCATTTTTTATCTGTTTAAGACAAAAGAGTTGTGAACGAGGAAAATTAGGCTCTGTCATCAAGTATGTTGCCGCCATTGCACCAGTTACTGATGTCCGGACACTTCTTCTATAGTTAAGATAACCACTTTGTGATTTTAGTACCTTAGACCAAACGACTTGCCCCAACATAACTTGCTCATCAGCTTGAGATTGCATCATCAAAGAAATCGCCGAATCTAATACCCTGGTATTCATATCGGCTCGTTCAATATATCGACCTAAAATAAAGAAGCTCCAGCCCGCATCACGACTCATCGCACCGGTGAGTAAACCAATAATTTTCTGGCAACCTTCAATGACGGTATTCAAATACTCATGACGATCAGAACGACTGATACCGCGATAGATATTCTTTTTAGCAAAAATATCCAATTCATTGATAAATTCCCAAGTTTCGCTAGGAACAACATCTCGCGTAGTTCGTATGTTTTCTCTTACCATACGAAGAGATGACAACATAGAATTGGGATTTTCGGTGTCACACAGAAGGTACTTAACGATACTGCGTTCACTCTTATCTTGATAAAGATCTTTAAACTCATTGATGCTGCCATTGATTTCAATAAGGTTGTACCAAGAAATATTAATCCCTCTTGGTAAATCAAACAGCAAGTCATCATAAACACTTAATAATCGAGCGATATTTTCCACTCGCTCCAAATATCGGGCACTCCAATACAAACGTTCTGCTACTCGAGATAACATTATCTACTCTCCTTTTGTACCCACTATCCAAGTGTCTTTACTGCCACCACCTTGTGATGAATTGACGACAAGTGACCCTTTTGTCATTGCCACACGAGTTAACCCACCTGTCGTAACGTATGATTTATCACTCTGAAGGACAAATGGTCGTAGATCGAGGTGACGCGGTTCAATCGTCCCTTGATCAGTTAAAATTGGGGCCGTTGACAACTTTAATGTTGGTTGTCCAATATAATTTCTCGGATTTTCAACAATTAACTTAGCGAAAACGTCTTGTTCTTCTTTTGTAGAATGAGGACCGACCAACATTCCATAGCCACCCGATTCGTTCGCTGGTTTCACCACCAATTTATCGAGATTTTGCAATACGTATTCTCGTTGCTCGGGATCTTCACATAGAAATGTTTCAACATTCTTAAGAATTGGTTCTTCATCTAAATAGTATCTGATTAATTCAGGAACGTACGCATACACCACTTTATCATCAGCAACACCAGCTCCAGGTGCATTGGCTAAAGCTACATTACCTGCTTTCCAAGCTCTAATTAAACCTGGCACACCCAACATTGAATCTTCATTAAATACTTCAGGATCAATAAACATATCGTCAATTCGACGATAGATCACATCAACTCTTTCAGGGCCATAAATCGTCTTCATATAGACACAATCATCATCAGATACGTAGAGATCATCGCCTTCAACCAATTCAGCTCCCATCTGCTGAGCCAAGAAAGCATGTTCAAAGTAAGCCGAATTAAAGATTCCTGGCGTTAATACAACGATTTCGGGACGTTCTATTTTTCGAGGAGACAGCGCGGAAAGTGTTTCAAAAAGCTGAGAGGTATAGGAATCAATAGGAAGAATATCATCATTCTCGAACAGCTCGGGAAGTACGCGTTTTGTTATTGCCCTATTTTCGAGCATATAGGACACTCCAGAAGGAACTCGGAGGTTATCTTCTAGAACATAAAACTCACCATCGTCAGCACGCACCAAATCGGTGCCACAAATATGGGCCCAAACACCAAAAGCGGGCGACACACCGACACATTCCGGTCTAAAATTCTGAGAATCTTTAATTATATGCTCTGGAATGATGCCATCTTTAATACATAATTGATCATGATAAAGGTCATCAATAAACCTATTTAACGCTGTAAGCCTTTGTTTCAGCCCCGCTTCTGCTATCTGCCAATCTTTTGCTTCAATCGTTCGCGGAATGATATCGAACGGCCAAGCTCTATCAATATTTCCTTCTTCTGTATAGACAGTAAAGCTAATTCCCATTTCCTGAACAGTTGCTTCAGCTGTCAGCTTTCTTTTTTCAAGCTCTTCTTTTGAAAGAGATTCTAGATATTTAAATAATTGCTTTGCCGACTTTCTCGGAACCTGCGAACTATCAATAAGTTCATCAAAAAAAACCTTTGAATCATAGTCTCGAGTCATTTTTTCCATCGGAGTACCATCCCTTTTACATCACGACCAAGATTACCTAGGATTCGCTTTTTAGCATCATACTAGTAGCCATGTTTTATTTGTTATTCTACTTAACTGATTGAATGTATGACGATCATATCACCAACAATCAGATACCACTTAAACAGGTATAAATAAGAAAAGCAAAGTTCGAGCCACAACCATTAATCTTAACTAACGGTATAAATAAAGGTATCGATAACTCATAGCAAAACACGAATACGTCCTTTAAACGATCATTTATCCACAAAATAAATAATTAATGCAAAGATCCTCACACGTACGGCTATCACTTGCCTAAAATTATATGCGCACAACTTAACTACAGGATCTTCACTCTATTCTTTCTCATAAACTCAACTTATATTACAATTTAACAACACCAGTCATATAACCTTCTGATAGGAACAACCATGATCCAAATAATTACGGGAAGTACATTAGGCAGTGCTGAATATGTCGGCGATCACCTTAGCGACTTACTATCTAAAGAAGGCATCGAGAGCGTGATCCATAATCAACCGAATTTATCGGATATTCCAGTCCAAGGAATTTGGTTAATCGTCACATCAACTCATGGAGCAGGTGATTTTCCAGACAATATTCAGCCTTTTATTGCGGAATTACAGGACACACCTCCGCGAACTGACCAATTAAAATACGCAATTATTTCAATTGGCGACTCTAGTTACGACACATTTTGTCAAGCAGGAAAAACGGCCCATTCATTGCTCGAAGATATAGGTGCAACTTCGATTGTGGATTGTTTTACAATTGATGTATTGGAGTATTCTGTCCCGGAAGACGCAGCTAGCCTATGGTTTAATGAAAATAAGCTTGCTTTAGTAAATCAATAGGAAAATTTATATCAACATACTTAAGCACAAGTTAAGAGTTTAAAATGATCAAATGTGCATAACTATAATTTTATCCCGTTAATATCCTATAGTTATCCCATGAATATCTTTTTATTACAGCATTGTCTGTGTATAACTAAGCGACTTAAACACAATATAAACATGATCAGATCAATGATTGATCACATGATCTGATCTCTATTTGATCCATGATCTTATTGATCATTTTCCGCTTATCCACAGAGATCCTCTTCCCTAATAGTAGATCTAATAAAAAGATCTATATAAAGATCTATATAATATTTATCTAAGATCTGTAGAAAAACAAAAACGCGAAAAGCGATTTTCTAGTCATTGGAAAGAGGGTAGAATACGCCTCCCTTGAACAAATATTTCTAACTGTTGACTACTTGAGGTCGCTCCATGCTTTATCACGAAAACTTCGATGTCATTGTTATCGGCGGCGGCCATGCTGGAACAGAAGCAGCACTTGCCTCTGCTCGAACAGGACAAAAAACCCTATTACTAACTCACAATATTGATACTTTAGGACAAATGTCTTGTAATCCAGCCATTGGTGGAATAGGGAAAGGACATTTAGTTAAAGAGATCGATGCTCTTGGTGGGTTGATGGCACAAGCCATTGATCATGCTGGAATTCAGTTTAGAACATTGAATGGATCCAAAGGACCTGCAGTTAGAGCAACTCGTGCTCAAGCTGATCGTGCTCTGTACAAATCATTTGTTAGAAATGCATTAGAAAACACACCAAACTTAACTTTATTTCAACAATCTGCCGATGATCTACTGGTTGAAAATGATCACGTTATTGGTGTTGTTACTCAGATGGGTCTTAAGATTCATTCTAAAGCGGTCGTGTTAACAGTTGGAACATTTTTAGGCGGAAAGATCCATATCGGTATGGAAAGCTCTGCTGGGGGGCGAGCTGGGGATCCACCATCCATAGCTCTAGCTCAACGTCTTCGTGAATTGCCATTTCGAGTTGATCGTTTAAAAACTGGCACTCCACCAAGAATTGACGGAAATACTGTCGACTATTCTCAGCTTGATGTTCAACATGGTGATACACCATTACCTGTATTTTCATTTTTAGGAGATGTCAGCCAGCATCCAAGACAAATACCATGTTTTATTACTCATACCAATGAAAATACTCATGATGTTATCCGTGCTAATCTCGATCGTAGCCCTATGTATTCAGGTGTTATTGAAGGTATAGGACCTCGTTATTGTCCTTCGATAGAAGATAAGGTCATGAGGTATGCTGATAAAAACAGTCATCAAATTTTTGTTGAACCTGAAGGGTTAACCACGACCGAACTCTATCCTAATGGTATCTCCACGAGCTTACCTTTTGACGTTCAAGTGAAAATAGTTCGATCGATGAAAGGTTTTGAAAATGCTCATATTGTTCGACCAGGCTACGCAATTGAATACGATTACTTTGATCCTCGTGATTTAAAGCAAACTTATGAGACTAAATTTGTATCTGGTCTGTTTTTCGCAGGTCAAATAAACGGTACGACTGGTTACGAAGAGGCAGGCGCACAAGGTTTAATGGCGGGTATGAATGCCAGTCTATATGCTCAAGGCAAAGAAGGATGGAGTCCACGTCGAGATCAGGCTTATATGGGCGTATTAATTGATGATCTTTCAACATTAGGCACTCAAGAGCCCTACCGTATGTTTACGTCTCGAGCTGAATATCGATTATTGTTACGAGAAGATAATGCCGATTTGCGTTTAACAGAGAAAGGTCGAGAACTTGGGTTGGTCGATGATCTTCGATGGGAGCGGTTTAATCAAAAAATTGAAAATATTGAAAAAGAACGTCAGCGCTTGAAAGATATTTGGATTAACCCTAAATCTCAGGATGTTGAAAAACTTAATTTGTTGTTGAAAACCCCAATCTCTCGAGAAGCCAGTGGTGAAGATCTATTACGCCGACCAGAATTAAATTATCAACAACTTGCAAACCTTGATCATTTTGCTCCTGCAATCGAGGATACTCAAGCGTCTGAGCAAGTTGAAATTCAAGTAAAATACGAAGGCTATATTAATCGTCAATTGGATGAGATTGAAAAGTCACTTCGCCATGAAAATACAAAATTGCCGACCGATTTAGATTATAAACACGTGAATGGATTGTCGAATGAAGTGGTTGTTAAGCTTAATGACTCTAAGCCAGAAACCATAGGTATTGCATCTCGTATATCAGGGGTGACACCAGCTGCTATTTCAATATTATTGGTTTATCTCAAAAAGAATGGCATGTTGAAAAAAGGGGAAGCGGCATAATGGTGAATCTGCATGCTAAACTGGATCAACTTATTGCTCAAACAGATTTAGACGTTTCCCAGCATCAACGCGATCAATTGGTGGGTTATGTAGAGTTACTCAATAAATGGAATAAAGCGTATAACTTAACTTCAGTGCGCGATCCTATGGAAATGTTGATCCGACATATTATGGACAGTATTGTCGTGAGTCCGTATCTTAATGGAGAGCGAATCATTGATGTTGGCACTGGGCCTGGTTTACCTGGAATTCCATTAGCCATAATGAATCCAGATAAATCATTTCATTTACTTGATAGTTTAGGAAAGCGAATTCGTTTTATTAAGCAAGTATTACATGAGTTACGTATTTCCAACGTTACGACAGTACAAAGTCGAGTAGAACTGTTTCAACCAGATGAAAAATTTGATGTAGTGCTTAGTCGTGCATTCGCTTCCATGTCTGATATGGTAAGTTGGTGTCAGCATTTACCTAAATCGAAATCAGGTATATTTTTAGCACTGAAAGGACAGATGCCAAGGGATGAGATAGAACACTTACCAAACTGGTGTTGTGTGACAGAAGTCAAAGCTTTGGCCGTTCCAGAGTTGGAAGGTGAGCGACATCTTGTAGTCTTATCGCGTAGGGATTAATCAGCGAGGCAAAAAGTGGGTAAAATTGTAGCAATTGCCAACCAGAAAGGTGGTGTAGGAAAAACGACGACTTGTGTCAATTTAGCCGCCTCTATGGCCGCGACCAAACGTAAAGTATTGGTAATTGATTTAGATCCGCAAGGAAATGCTACGATGGCAAGCGGTATCGATAAATATCAGGTTGATTATACTGCTTACGACCTGCTTGTTGAAGATGCTACTTTTGAACAAGTCGTGTGTGAAAGTACCACTGGCCATTATCATCTTATTGCGGCAAACGGAGACGTTACTGCCGCTGAAATCAAACTTATGGAAGTATTTGCGAGAGAAGTTCGTTTAAAAAATATACTATCATCGGTTCGTGATAACTATGATTTCATCTTTATAGATTGTCCACCTTCTCTAAACCTTCTTACAATCAATGCTATGGCAGCGGCGGATTCCGTTTTAGTGCCAATGCAATGTGAGTACTATGCATTAGAAGGATTAACAGCGTTAATGGATACGATCAGTAAATTAGCTGCTGTGGTAAATAATGATCTTAAGATCGAAGGGCTTTTACGTACCATGTATGATCCACGTAATCGACTTTCTAACGAAGTATCAGATCAATTGAAAAAACACTTTGGTGATAAAGTTTACCGAACTGTTATTCCTCGAAATGTACGTCTTGCCGAAGCACCTAGTCATGGCAAACCTGCAATGTATTATGATAAATATTCTGCCGGTTCAAAATCTTATCTAGCCTTAGCTGGCGAAATGCTTCGTCGTGAAGAAGTTCACGCATAAAATTAATAGGAATTCGCTCGAATGACAAAACGTGGTTTAGGTAAAGGGCTGGATGCATTGCTGTCTACCAGCTCATTAGCGAGAGAAAAACAACAATTAGCGTCTCATAGTCAAGCTTTATCAATGAACGGTGATTTAACGGATATTGCTACTTCTCTGCTTAAACCAGGGGTCTATCAGCCGCGTAAAAACATGTCTCCCGAGGCATTGGAAGAGCTGGCCGCTTCAATTCAATCTCAAGGAATTATCCAACCTATTGTGGTTAGGCCACTAGAATCTGATAATTTTGAAATTATTGCGGGTGAACGTAGATGGCGTGCAGCTAAACACGCTGGTTTGACGAAAGTCCCTTGTATTATTAAGTCCGTTGAAGATCGAACAGCCATTGCTATGGCGTTAATAGAAAATATTCAACGTGAAGATTTAAATGCAATCGAAGAAGCTAGAGCTCTAGCTCGTTTGCAAGATGAGTTTGCATTGACACATCAGCAAGTAGCTGATGTTATAGGTAAATCTCGAACGGCTGTGAGTAATTTATTGCGTTTAAATCAATTAGATGCCAATGTTAAAACCTTAGTCGAAGAAAAACAGATTGATATGGGGCATGCAAGAGCGCTCCTAGCCTTAGACGGATATCAACAAGTTGATGTCGCGAAAGAGGTCGCAAAGAAGCAATTAACGGTTCGACAAACTGAACAACTTGTTAAAAAAGCTTTAGCGCCTAAAGAAGTTAAAGAAAAACCTGTAGCCACGGATAATACTCTTCAATTGTCTGAAAAGTTAGGTGAGTTATTGCAGGCGGATGTATCGGTTGCCTTAAATAGTAACGGTAATGGCAAAATTACTATTAGTATTGGTGATCACAATAATTTAGAAGATATGTTACAAGCTATGATGCAAAAACTTGAAAGTTGATACATAAAGATCATTTATGAGAACTTTGTTTTACAATTCATGTTGTTTTGTGATGTATCTAAAGGAATTGTAGATTCGACTTTCTTGTAATAGATAGGGTCGGATGTATAATCGACGAGTGGTTAATGGACGGTAACTTATGTTAAAAAAATGGTTTGTATTGTCATTTTTGTGGCAAATCAGTTTTTTTATGTTAGTTGCAACCGTTCTTTTCTACACGTTAGATGAGAAAAGCGGTTTTTCTGCTTTTCTAGGGGGGCTTGCGTACAGTGGTCCTACACTTTTAGCTAACGCATATATGCAAAAACCATCGAGCAATGCTCATGCTGTGGTTGGTCGTGCATATGTGAGTAATATATATAAATTAGTAATGACAGCGGGTTTCTTAGTTTATGTCTTTAAAGAGATAGATGTAGACCCTGCGGTTTTTATTGTTTGTTATTGTGCCGGCGGTGTAGTTCAGTTCGTAACGTCATTTTTTTCATTAATCCGTGAATAGATAGGATATTCGATGTCTGGTTCAGGTGAAGCCGCTCTAACCTCTCAAGAATATATCTCTCACCACTTAACATTTTTAAGTACGGGTGAAGGTTTCTGGAGTCTAAATTTAGACTCTATGATCATATCAGTGCTCTTGGGCTCTTTTATGATTTGGGGCTTTTATCGCGTTGCTAAAAATGCAACAAGTGGGGTTCCTGGCAAACTGCAATGTTTCGTCGAAATACTCGTCGAATTTGTAGATGGCACGGTGAAAGATGTATTTTCTGGTAAAAGTGCATTAGTTGCTCCATTAGCAATAACCATCTTTGGATGGGTGTTCCTAATGAACTTAATGGATTTGATTCCAGTGGACTTCCTGCCGCACGTTGCTGGCTTGGTTGGAGTTCATTATCTACGTGTTGTTCCGTCAGCGGATGTAAATATTACGCTGTCGATGGCACTAGGTGTTTTCCTATTGATTTTGTTCTACAGTATCAAAATCAAAGGACCTGTTGGGTTTGCTAAAGAGTTAACTCTACAACCGTTTAATCATTGGGCATTCATTCCAATTAACTTGATATTGGAAGGGGTGACATTGATTTCGAAGCCTGTATCGTTAGGTCTTCGTTTGTTCGGTAACATGTACGCTGGGGAGTTAATATTTATCCTCATCGCTGGTTTGTTACCATGGTGGTCACAATGGATTTTGTCTGTGCCTTGGGCGATTTTCCATATTCTGATCATCACGTTACAAGCATTTATCTTCATGGTATTGACGGTAGTTTATTTATCTCAAGCATCAGAAGAACACTAATTAATTTATTTAAAAATAATACTCAATTAGCTATTACTTGGAGTCAATAATGGAAAGTTTGTATATTGCAGCAGCAATCATGATGGGTCTAGCAGCCATCGGTGCAGCGATTGGTATCGGTATGCTCGGTGGTAAGTACCTAGAAGGTGCAGCTCGTCAGCCAGATCTTATCCCTCTCATTCGTACCCAGTTCTTTATCGTAATGGGTCTTGTGGACGCAATTCCTATGATCTCTGTTGGTCTAGGTCTGTATGTTATGTTCGCAGTAGCTGGCTAAGAAACGTCAAATTGCACTGATTTAATTAGTGTTTATTTTAATTTGCAAACATAGAGGAGTCGGCGGTGAACATTAACGCTACTCTAGTTGGTCAGGCTATAGCTTTTGCAATCTTTGTATGGTTCTGCATGACATATGTGTGGCCACCTTTGATGGCTGCTATTGAAGAGCGCCAGAAGAAAATTGCAGATGGCTTATCAGCGGCGGAACGCGCTGAAAAAGACCTGGATCTAGCTAAGGCTAATGCTTCTGATCGTATGAAAGAAGCAAAAAGAACAGCTGCTGATGTAGTTGATCAAGCGAACAAACGTAAGTTACAAATTATCGAGGAAGCTCGAGAAGAAGCGGTAGCTGAGCGCGAAAAAATTCTTGCTCAAGCTGAAGCTGAAGTTGAAGCTTTACGCGTTCGTGCACGAGACGACTTACGTAAGCAAGTTGCTAATCTGGCTGTTGCTGGTGCCGAGAAAATCCTAGAGCGTTCTATCGATAAAGATGCGCACAAAGATATTCTTGATAACATTACTGCAAAACTTTAAAGAGGGGTGCGTAAATGTCTGAATTGACAACAATAGCACGCCCCTATGCTAAAGCAGCTTTTGACTTTGCGGTAGACAAGGGACAACTTACCCAATGGGCTGAGATGTTAACCTTTGCTGCTGAAGTTACCAAAAACGAACAGGTCCATGAGTTATTACATAGCTCTATGGCTGCAGATAAACTTGCAGAAATATTTGTTGCGGTTTGTGGTGAACAGTTTGATGAATATGGTCAGAACCTAATAAAGGTAATGGCTGAGAATGGTCGACTATCGGCCCTTCCTGAGGTTTGTGAGCAGTACTTTACTCTTAAGAGTGATTACGAAAAAACGTTAGATGTAGAAGTTGTTTCGGCAACTAAACTTTCTAAACAACAACTTACAGACATCAGCAAAAAACTGGAAGCGCGTCTTGAACGCAAAGTACAGCTGAACTGCAGTATAGAAGAGACCCTACTTGGTGGGGTTGTAATTCGAGCCGGAGACCTTGTCATCGATAACTCAGTGCGTGGTAATTTAAACCGCCTGGGCGATGCATTGCAGTCTTAATGGGGATGGAGCATGCAACTTAATTCCACGGAAATTAGCGATCTAATCAAACAGCGTATTGAATCTTTCAGCGTTGTTAGTGAAGCTCGCAACGAAGGTACTATCGTATCGGTAAGCGATGGTATTATTCGCATTCACGGCCTAGCGGACGTGATGCAAGGTGAAATGATTGAATTACCGGGTGGTCGTTATGCACTAGCACTTAACCTCGAGCGCGACTCGGTTGGTGCGGTTGTAATGGGCCCATATGCCGACCTTAAGGAAGGCACTAAAGTAACAGGTACTGGTCGTATTCTAGAAGTACCTGTAGGACCTGAATTGCTTGGCCGTGTAGTAAATACATTGGGTGAGCCAATTGATGGTAAAGGTCCTATTGAAGCAAAACTAACTTCTCCTGTAGAAGTTATTGCACCAGGTGTAATCGAACGTCAATCGGTTGATCAGCCTGTGCAAACTGGTTACAAATCAGTCGACTCGATGATTCCAATCGGCCGTGGTCAGCGTGAGCTAATCATCGGTGACCGTCAGGTAGGTAAAACTGCTATGGCGATCGATGCAATCATCAACCAGAAAGATTCAGGTATTTTCTCTGTTTATGTCGCAATTGGTCAGAAAGCCTCTACTATCGCTAACGTAGTTCGTAAGCTAGAAGAGCACGGTGCACTTTCAAACACAGTAATTGTTGTTGCATCAGCTTCTGAATCAGCAGCATTACAATACCTAGCACCTTATTCTGGTTGTGCGATGGGTGAGTACTTCCGAGATCGTGGTGAAGATGCTCTGATTGTTTATGATGATCTATCTAAACAAGCTGTAGCGTATCGTCAGATTTCTCTGCTATTGAAACGTCCACCAGGTCGTGAAGCATTCCCAGGTGATGTTTTCTACTTACACTCTCGTCTACTAGAGCGTGCTGCTCGTGTAAATGCAGATTACGTAGAGAAATTCACTAATGGTGAAGTGAAAGGAAAAACAGGTTCTTTGACCGCTCTTCCTATCATTGAAACTCAAGCGGGTGATGTTTCTGCATTCGTACCGACGAACGTAATTTCGATTACCGATGGTCAGATCTTCCTACAAACTGAGCTATTTAACTCGGGCGTACGTCCAGCAGTTGACCCTGGTATTTCAGTTTCTCGTGTAGGTGGCTCAGCGCAAACTAAGATTATTAAGAAGCTGTCTGGCGGTATCCGTACGGCACTTGCTCAATATCGTGAGTTAGCAGCGTTCGCACAGTTCGCATCAGATCTTGATGAAGCAACGAAAAGTCAGCTTGATCATGGTCAGAAAGTAACAGAGTTAATGAAGCAGAAACAGTACGCTCCAATGTCTGTATTTGCTCAAGGCTTGGTTATTTTTGCGGCTGAACGTGGTTACTTGACGGATATCGAGTTGGATAAACTTCTTGATTTCGAAGAAGCACTACTATCGTTTGCTCACAATCAATATGCTGATTTAGCAGCTGAGATTAACCAAACCGGTGCTTATAACGATGACATCGAAGCGAAGTTAAAATCGCTTGTTGATGAGTTTATAGCAACCCAAACTTGGTAATGAAGTTGGTGGTTTTAACGCCACCTACTAATGGAGAGTAACGATGGCCGGCGCAAAAGAGATACGTAGTAAAATCGGTAGTGTTAAAAGCACTCAGAAAATTACTAAAGCGATGGAAATGGTAGCTGCTTCAAAGATGCGTCGTAGTCAAGACGCTATGGAGTCATCTCGTCCATACGCTGAAACCATGCGTAACGTGATCGGTCATGTGGCAAACGCAAATCTAGAATATAAACATCCATATCTAGAAGTGCGTGATGCTAAACGTGTTGGTTATATCATTGTTTCTTCCGACCGTGGTCTATGTGGTGGTTTGAACATTAACTTGTTCAAAAATGCCCTTTTGGACATGAAGTCATGGAAGGAAAAAGGTGCAGAAGTTGATTTGGCCGTTATTGGTTCAAAGGCAACAGCATTCTTTAAGAGCAGTGGCGCTAAATTATCAGCTCAAGTTTCTGGTTTAGGGGATTCTCCTTCACTAGAAGAGTTGATAGGTTCTGTCAGCGTGATGCTTAAGAAATATGATGAAGGTGAGTTGGATCGCCTGTATGTAGTGTTTAATAAATTTGTAAACACTATGACGCAAGAACCAACGATCGATCAATTACTACCTTTGCCTAAATCGGACAGCGAAGATTTGTCGGAGCGACAGCACTCATGGGATTACCTTTATGAGCCTGAACCAAAACCTCTACTAGATATGTTGTTAAAACGTTATGTAGAGTCTCAGGTATATCAAGGGGTCGTAGAGAATCTTGCTTGTGAGCAAGCGGCTCGTATGGTTGCAATGAAAGCGGCGACAGACAATGCAGGTAACTTGATAGATGATTTGCAACTTGTGTATAACAAAGCTCGTCAAACAGCGATTACACAAGAACTATCAGAAATCGTTTCAGGTGCTGCAGCGGTTTAAGCTTAGGTTAAACGAATTAGTTTAGAGGATTAACGATGGCTACAGGTAAGATCGTACAGATCATCGGTGCGGTAGTCGACGTAGAGTTCCCACAGAGTGATGTACCTAGTGTATATAGTGCTCTGAATGTTGCGGAATCTAAAGAGCGTCTAGTTCTTGAAGTTCAACAGCAACTTGGCGGTGGCGTAATTCGCGCAATCGTAATGGGTAGCTCTGATGGTTTACGTCGTGGAATGACAGTTGAAAATACTGGAGCTCCAATCTCAGTACCAGTGGGTACTAAGACTCTTGGTCGTATCATGAATGTACTTGGTGATGCGATTGACGAATGTGGTGATATTGGTGCAGAAGAGCTTTACTCTATTCACCGACCAGCACCAAGCTACGAAGATCAGTCAAATGCAACTGAACTTTTAGAAACGGGTGTAAAAGTAATCGACTTGATTTGTCCATTTGCGAAAGGTGGTAAAATCGGTCTGTTTGGTGGTGCAGGTGTAGGTAAGACCGTTAACATGATGGAACTTATCAACAACATCGCATTACAACACTCAGGTTTATCTGTTTTTGCGGGCGTTGGTGAACGTACTCGTGAAGGTAACGATTTCTACTTTGAGATGCAGGAAGCAGGTGTTGTAAACATCGAAAACCCTGAAGAATCAAAAGTAGCAATGGTTTACGGTCAGATGAACGAGCCACCAGGAAACCGTCTTCGCGTAGCGTTGACTGGTCTTACTATGGCAGAAAAGTTCCGTGATGAAGGTCGTGATGTACTGCTATTCATCGATAACATTTACCGTTATACCCTTGCGGGAACAGAAGTATCGGCACTATTAGGTCGTATGCCTTCTGCGGTAGGTTATCAGCCAACACTAGCGGAAGAGATGGGTGTTCTTCAAGAACGTATCACTTCTACTAAGACGGGCTCTATCACTTCTGTACAGGCAGTTTATGTACCTGCGGATGACTTGACTGACCCATCACCAGCAACAACATTTGCTCACTTAGATGCAACAGTTGTACTTAACCGTAATATCGCAGCGATGGGTCTATACCCAGCGATCGACCCACTAGATTCAACATCTCGTATGCTTGATCCTTTGGTTGTTGGTCAAGATCACTATGATATCGCTCGTGGTGTTCAGCAAACTCTGCAACGTTATAAAGAGCTTAAAGACATTATCGCGATCCTCGGGATGGATGAGCTATCTGAAAATGATAAGCTAACCGTTGCTCGTGCACGTAAGATTGAACGTTTTCTAACTCAACCTTACCACGTAGCAGAAGTCTTTACTGGTGACCCTGGTGTTTACGTATCTCTAAAAGAGACATTACGTGGATTCAAAGGTGTATTAGCTGGTGAATACGACGATATTCCAGAGCAGGCGTTTATGTACTGTGGTGCTATCGACGATGTTGTTGAGAATGCTAAAAAGCTGTAAGGCTAACTGGGAGGCGATATGGCAGCAATAACCTTTCACCTAGATGTAGTTAGTGCAGAGAAAAAACTTTTCTCTGGCTACGTTCAAACATTTCAGGTGACCGGTAGCGAAGGTGAACTTGGTATTTACCATGGTCATGCTCCGTTATTGACCGCTGTTAAGCCTGGTATGGTTCGTATAGTTAAAGAACACGGCGAAGAAGAAATTATTTATGTTTCTGGTGGCATAGTAGAAGTTCAGCCAAGAACCTCAACGGTTCTTGCTGATACTGCCATTCGTGGGGAAGAACTAGACACTGCCAAGGCAGAAGAAGCCAAACGTCGTGCTGAAGAGGATATGAAATCTTCACACGGAGATATGGACTTCGCACAGGCGGCCAGTGAACTGGCTAAAGCCATGGCTCAGTTACGAGTTATTGAGCTTACTAAGAAACGTCGTTAATTTAGTTTATCGATGTGAGAAAAAAGGCGACCTTAGGGTCGCCTTTTTAATAGCTATAAGATTAGATTTGTATTTTCACGCAAAAATAACGGATTTAAGTTACCTTAGCGGTTATTCACTATTAGAATCATAATAATTCAATTATTTACAAAGGTTGTTCAATGAAATTCAGTGCTGTTATTTTGGCTGCGGGTAAGGGAACTCGTATGTATTCGAAAAAACCAAAAGTTCTTCATACTTTAGTGGGTAAACCTATGGTGAAGCATGTAATCGATACTTGCCAAAGCATTGGTGTGAATAATATTCACCTAGTGTATGGCCACGGTAGTGAATTGATGAAATCAACCTTAGGACAAGAGTCAGTTAATTGGGTTTTACAAGCCGATCAACTTGGTACAGGACATGCCGTTGCACAAGCCTCACCTCTATTTGAGGATAATGAACAGATAATCGTTCTATACGGTGATGTGCCGCTTATCTCGGAAGAAACAATATCTCTACTACTGGATTCTCAGCCACAAGATGGCATCGCTCTGCTTACGGTTCAACTTGAAAACCCTACGGGCTATGGACGTATTGTTCGCGATCATGATCAAGTTATCGCCATAGTGGAGCAAAAAGATGCCTCAGAGCAGCAAAAATTGATTAATGAAGTCAATACCGGTGTTTTGGTCGCATCAGGGAAAAATTTAAATAAATGGCTTGCAGGCCTTGATAATAATAATGCTCAAGGAGAATTCTACCTTACTGATGTGATCGCAGCGGCATATAAAGATGGAAGTCGGATAGAGGCCGTACACCCACAAAACACTATGGAAGTGGAAGGGGTAAATGATCGCGTTCAATTAGCTAAGTTAGAAAGACAATTTCAATTAAGACAAGCTAATGAGTTATTGGCTCAAGGTGTAATGTTAAGAGATCCCAATCGTTTCGATCTACGTGGACAAATTCAATGTGGTCAAGATGTCGAAATCGATGTAAATGTTGTTATTGAAGGGAATGTAACATTGGGAGATAACGTTATCGTTGGAGCGGGTAGTGTATTGATTAATTGTGAAATTGATGACAATACATTGATTCGTCCCTATAGCGTTATTGAAGGTGCGACCGTTGGCGAGGACTGTACTATTGGGCCTTTTACTCGGTTACGTCCTGGTGCCGAAATGAAAAATGATGCTCATGTAGGTAATTTTGTTGAAGTTAAAAACTCTCAGATAGGTGAAGGATCTAAAGCGAATCATTTAACCTATATTGGTGATGCATCAATTGGTAAACGTACGAATATTGGTGCTGGAACAATTACTTGTAACTATGATGGTGCGAATAAGCATAAGACCATCATTGGTGATGATGTTTTTGTCGGATCTGATTCTCAGTTAGTAGCTCCAGTGACTATCGATGATGGTGTGACAATAGGCGCTGGTTCTACTGTGACGAAGGACGTCGCACAGGGTGAATTAGTGATTACTCGAGCTAAGGAACGTAGAATCGTAAATTGGCCTCGACCAACAAAAAAAGCCTAGATCAGGGAAGCTCCGATATGGGAGCTTTTCTTTTTTATGATACTGTCTAGGATTCCTTCGCTTTTTGTCGCTAAACTTCGAGTTTAGCCATGTATCAGTGGAACTCATGCAAGATCAGCCCTATTTAATCCCTTTAGAATCTGTAGTTTTTGAAGAGGAAATAAAAAAAAGTCGTTTTATTACTTATCTTCAACATGTTTCTTCTATTGAAGAGGCGAAGAGATATGTTAATACCATTAAGAATAAGCACCCTGATGCGCGCCATAATTGCTGGGCATTTGCTGCAGGGCGACCTGAGGACTCTATGAAGTGGGGCTTTAGTGATGACGGAGAGCCATCAGGAACAGCTGGGAAACCCATGTTGGCCCAGTTATCTGGCTCTGGGGTAGGAGAACTCTGTGCGGTTGTTACGCGATATTCTGGAGGCATAAAACTCGGCACGGGTGGTTTAGTAAAAGCGTATGGTGGTGGAGTTCAATCAGCACTTAAATTGTTACAAACAATTGAGAAAAAAGTAACCACTCAAAGAACTCTTACATTAGAGTATGATTTGGTTGCATTAGCTCAATCAGTTTTCAAGCTGTTCGATGCGGTTGAAATAGAATCACATTACTCAAATACAGTGACTTTTGTGGTTGAATTAGAGGTTCGCAATGTTGAATCGTTCACCCAAGCAATCATTAACAAAAGTAGTGCGAAAATAGTGATACAAGATTTATCTATATCACAGGAGAATTACAATTAAGCGAGCCATGGTTATATGCAATTTAGGTCAATAATTCGAATCGTAGGGTTACTGCTCGCATTGTTTAGTATCTCAATGTTAGCACCGGCATTTGTTGCTTTAATCTATCGAGATGGTGCAGGTGTTCCCTTCATTACGACATTTTTTGTTTTGTTATTGATTGGAGGGATATCTTGGTTTCCTAATCGTTATCACAAACACGAACTTAAAGCCCGAGATGGTTTTTTAATCGTCGTTCTTTTCTGGGTCGTTATCGGTAGCGCTGGCTCATTACCATTTTATATTGCTGATAACCCCAGCGTATCGATTACTGATGCTTTCTTTGAATCATTTTCAGCATTAACGACGACCGGAGCAACGGTAATCGTTGGGTTAGATGAACTACCCAAAGCTATTTTATTTTATCGTCAGTTTTTACAGTGGTTTGGCGGGATGGGAATCATTGTATTGGCTGTTGCTATTCTTCCAGTTCTCGGCATTGGGGGAATGCAGCTATATCGAGCAGAAATACCAGGTCCTGTAAAAGATACCAAAGTAACACCCCGTATAGCAGAAACCGCTAAAGCACTATGGTACATCTATCTTAGCCTTACCATAGCGTGTGCAGTGAGCTTTTGGTTTGCTGGAATGACACCTTTTGATGCTATTTGTCACAGTTTTTCAACGATTGCAATTGGTGGCTTTTCTACTCATGACGCTAGTATGGGGTATTTTGATAGTCCCGCTATAAATATGGTGACCGTATTTTTCCTTGTTGTCTCTTCTGCTAACTTTACCCTTCATTATGCTGTGTTTTCATCGGGTGGGGTTCATCCAAAATACTATTGGAAAGATAAGGAATTTAGGGCATTTTTATTTATTCAGCTTATTCTTTTTGCTATATGCTTTGTTCTGCTATTGCAGCATCAATCATATGACTCAACGTTTGAAGCTTTTGATCAAGCTCTCTTTCAGACTGTATCCATTTCAACGACCGCAGGTTTTACGACAACCAGCTTTTCAGACTGGCCTCTGTTTCTTCCTGTTCTTCTTCTATTTTCTTCATTCATTGGTGGTTGTGCCGGTTCAACAGGTGGTGGATTAAAGGTTATTCGCATTTTATTGTTGACAGTTCAAGGTGCGAGAGAGATGAAACGCTTGGTGCATCCTAGGGCTATTTTCCCTATAAAGTTGGGTGATAGTGCACTTCCTCCTCGAGTGGTTGATGCTGTGTGGGGATTTTTCTCTGCTTATACCTTGGTATTTGTAATTTGTATGTTGGCTGTAATTGCCACTGGAATGGATGAATTAAGTGCATTTTCGGCGGTTGCTGCAACGTTAAATAACCTTGGACCTGGTTTAGGAGAAGTCGCGGTACATTTTGGCGACATTAATGACAAAGCAAAATGGGTATTGATTGTATCTATGTTGTTTGGGCGGTTAGAAATATTCACATTGCTCATTCTATTTACCCCAGCATTCTGGCGTAGCTAAGTACATAAACTAAAGGTTAACGATGAAATTACTTTTTCTTTATTCGACACGAGAAGGTCAAACGGTAAAAATCTTAAAGCACATAGCTCAATCGTTTGATCACGATACGGTGGAGTTTGTCGATATTCATCAATGTAACGAAATGGATTTTACTCTTTACGATAAGGTTCTTATTGGAGCATCGATAAGATATGGCAAGCTGAATCGGTTGTTTTACCGTTTTGTTGAGCGTTACCATAAAGAGTTAACATCACTGAATGCAGCCTTTATTTGCGTGAACTTAACAGCACGTAAAGAAGCCGAAGGAAAAGATACTCCGGAAGGAAGTGTGTATGTGCAGACGTTTTTAAAAAAGTCCGTTTGGCAGCCAAAATTTATCGGTGTATTTGCGGGGGCTGTTCGATATCCTCGTTATCGATTCATCGATAAAATGATGATTAAACTAATAATGACAATCACAAAAGGTGAAACGGATACAAGTAAAGAAGTCGAATATACCAATTGGGATAAAGTCGATAAATTTACCGAAAAGTTTAAACAGCAATAAAATAGATTTTTTTGTCATAAAGTATTTGACACTAAGAATTATCTCGCTAGAATAGCCGCCTCTTCAGTGATGAGTCACGAAGAACGCTCTTTAACAATTTA
>NZ_JBTAMQ010000016.1:0-97649 GCF_054404255.1 Vibrio phycocola | reverse complement strand
GAGCCGTATGCAGTGAAAGTTGCACGTACGGTTCTTAGAGGGGCGGCACTTGGTAACAAGTGTCGTCTACTCGACCAAGACGTGTTTAGAGCGCATATAACCAACATTAGATTTATTTGTGCAGCAAGCTGCTGCATAATTAGGAAATTGCCTGCTTCATCGAATGTCCAACAGGCTGTTGGACAAACTCCAATATTTACCGCAGGCCCAACCTAAAGAAAGCCAAACACTGGTTTGAACGCTCACCTCACATAATGATTAATATATGAATGAATTCTCATGACTCTCGTGATATACATCCATTTATATACAACTAATTTAATTTGATGGTTGGTAATGTCAGTTACTTTTATAAAGCCTCCGAAGGCGCCTTGGCCAGTATTAGAAGAAGGGATACATACGTTAAGCATAAAAGAATTTAGCGATATTTTTGTCTTTAATCCTCATAGGCGTAAACAATTTGATGGTTTATTAGAGGCAATAAAATCATTAAAACAAGCTGGTTGCACTAACCTATTTATAGATGGCAGTTACGTCACCCAAAAACCCCTTCCCGGCGATTATGATGCCTGTTGGGACGTAAATAACGTTGATTTAGATAAGCTTGATTCGGTTTTCTTAAGATTTGAAAATGGTAGAAAAGCTCAAAAAGATAAATATGAAGGTGAATTTTTCCCTGCCCAAAGTTTTGCAGATCATGCCCAGACCGTACAATACATACACTTTTTCCAACGTGAAAAGCACTCGGGCACTCAAAAAGGCATTGTTTTGCTAAAACTTGATGATGTAGTAGATAGTTAGGGTAAGTGACATGATACTTAATGACTTAGAATTACAATCTTCGCTAAAAGCTGCCTCAGAATTGCAAGAAGCATTAGATTCTTTCAAAGATGACGGTGACTGGTTGAATGCTATTCAAAAAGAATCAATGCGTCATCAACTTCAGGATCTGAACGATGACATAAAGCTCTACGGGGACCTTCAGCACGGCAATTTTAAAACCAAAAATCACTTAAAACTGGATGAACTGCCGAATTACCTTATCTGTGCTCGAATTTCAAAGAACATCACGCAAGACCAAGTAGCCGCTTATTTAAATATTCAGCCAGAAGAATTTACAAAAATTGAAGCATCTCAATATGCTGGCGTTAACCTATCCAGAATTATCAACGTATCTCATTACCTCAACCTAGATATTAAGAAAATTGTAAACTCTGATGGTAAAACCGTTTTTGAAGAAAATGAAGATGATCTTATAGATTGGAGTGCATTGCCAATTAACGAAATGCAAAAACGAGGATGGATAGATAAAGGAACAAATACGCTAGAGTCCGCAAAGCAGTTCATTAAGGGTTCATTTGGATTTGGCCTGCAACCAGCCCTAAATAGAAAAACCTCGTTTACCGGAAAAACCTCAAAGAAAGCATCTCTACTTGCGTGGCAGGCTCAAGTTTTATCTTCTGCAAACAAAATCATTCGCTCCAAAGAAATACCTTCTTTTGAGCTAAATGACTCTTGGATTCCAGAACTAGTTCAATTGAGTAAGCATGAAAACGGCCCAGTATTGGCCATAGAACTACTTGAAAGAAAAGGAATTATTTGGATTTACGAACCCCATCTCCACGGTACTTATTTAGATGGTGGCGCTATGCTTGCGGAAAATGGCACCCCGATCATAGGCATGACTCTTCGCCATGATCGTATAGATAATTTTTGGTTTGTTTTACTACATGAGCTAGGACATGTTTTTCTTCATCTATCAAATATTGGAAATGAGTTTGTTGATGAAAAAGTTGGAGAAGACCAAGACGGGGAAGATCTTGAGAATGAAGCAGATTTATTTGCACTGGATAGTTTAATTCCACCAGACCTATGGAAAACGGCAGTCTCAAGAGTTATGCCAACAAACACGGCTATTGAGGGTGATGCTAACAAAATGGGAATTCATCCAGCGATCATTGCTGGCAGATGGCGTAAAGAAAAAGACAACTACCGAAAATTTAGTGATTTGGTTGGATATGGAAAAGTTAGGGAGATGTTTTAATGGCAGAAGAGCTAGGTACCTATAAAAAATACTTACCTATTCTCAAATGGAGACAGGGAGAATATCAAGCATTACTCCGACTAGATAGCTCAATAAAAAGAAATCTTTACCCTTTATTTGTAATTCCCCCAGTGGAATACGATTTTGAAGAAGATAAGCCTAAAAAAACAGCGGAAGAACATGTAGAGAAACTTGCAAAAAGATATAAAGAGAAGTGGGGAAAACTCCCTTCATTGATAGATATCGATAATACTCTCCACCTAGATAATGTTAGTGATGGTAGAACCATACCAGAGTTCATTTTTGATGAAATAGCTTCTGTTACAAAAAACTTTTCTCCAGTCACCCGATTAGATTATGACCATAGCTATGTAAATGCAGTGAAGAAATGCGTTAGCTCATACGCGACAGGGCTTGGAATAAGAGTCGCTTTAGATCAACTCGCCAACCCTAGTAATATAACGAAAATACAAACTCTAATGTCCTTTATAGGATGCATACCTAAACATACAGATCTGATAGTTGATTTTCAAAAAGGTAGCACATACGAACCAAATGAAGATGTCATCTTAATTGTATCAAGCCTTTTGAATAGCATTCCACAAATCAAAGAGTATCGTTCAATATATATTGCAGGCACTTCCTTGGATCTAAACACAGTAAAAAAGCCGGGGGCAAAACAAGAGCGAAATGACTGGATATTCTATCAAGCATTGTATGCTTCACTGGGCAAGGCCTACACTAATCTTGGCTTTGGTGACTACACCATTGAAACACCTGAATTTAGCTCTTTTGATATGCGATTAATGAATCCCGCAGCTAAATTAGTATATTCATACAAAGATAAATGGGTAATTTATAAAGGTTCAGCATTTAGGGATGATACATCCCAAATGAAGGGGCTATGCAAGAAACTAGTAACTTCCCAAAACAACTATTTCTATGGAGCAAAATACTCCAAAGGGGATACTAAAATTTATGAATGCTCTCAAGGGGTTGGGAGTTATGGTAACCTTGGCACATGGAAAGAAGTAGCAGTTAGCCACCACCTTACACTAGTTGTTTATCAGAACGCCAGTTTGCTCGGGTTTCAAACATTACCTTAATATTCTTTACCAGATCATCAAGGTTAACCTTACTAACCAAAGTCTTATAGAGCTCGGCTCTCGTCCCCCTTCGAGCTCGCAATGGAACTCCCAGTTTTTCTAATAACTCTTGAGTTTCCTGCTTCCATAGCAAATGAGCTACATGAAGCGCATCTACATTCGGATTTTTCTTGGCTTTTCTAACCGTAGAAAAATGAATGGCTCCTTTACTACCCTTTTGAGCTAGGACTATTCCAACCCAATCAGGGGCTAGCTCTAAGACTTCTGAGACATGATTTGGAGCAACTACTAATGTTAGCTTTTGAAGTGTTTTAATATATGTATCTAGCTGATCGTTAAACCGTAATAAATTGTCTTTTGAGCTTTTTATTTCATATCCGTGAATACACCCATTAACAACAGCAATATCAATCCTGTTTGAACCATGCATTAGCCCAAGTTCGTCAATAACTAAAGTTTGTGAATCAGAATGTTGCCTTTTAAGCTTCTTACGATGGAAAGCTTCTCGAATCTCCAAATCTTTTGTTGCAAACATAAATTTCTATCTCTATCGGGGTACGGGTATCTGAAACGCCGACCATTCTACAATAATTTTGGTATTGCTTCATTCTGATATCAGCGAACTTACCATCCGTATTTCTTCATTAAGTACTCTATATCGCTAGCATCAATGACATCTAACAAGGATAACAGATAAATCAATGTTTATTTCAGAGTTCAACCCATAAGTGTTCTGCACCAGTGATACTGGACAATCGACGAAGTGAGTTGCCATACTTCAGTTAATTTATACCTTGCTAAATTGGCAAAAAAAGTAACTCAAAATTGTCCAAAAATAGTTTATAAAACTGCTAATAATCGTCCCCGCATTTGCCATTAAAGAAGTTCACTCATTTCTGGCACACTGTCGGCCTGCGCTAGCAAGTATTCACATTCTGTTTGGATGAGTGATACACATAGTTCTATGTGTTCACGCTCTTCATCATCGATTCCTTGGGCTTCGGTAAGTCCAATCGTTTCCTTTAGGGCATTCTTTATGACGCCAACGGTTTCTACCATTATGGAAGCCATTTTGGTGCCTGAATAGCCGAGCAGAGCGCCGAACTCAGCTAAATCATAGCTGGTGATAGGGCATTGGAAGTTACCTTTCGGTGGATTTTGAAAGTCTTCGCTTTTCCAATCGCCAATCGACATTGCAAAATATTGAGGAATACTAGCAGCACGCCCCTCATGAGCAGACAATTTACCGCTTCGTGAGTTGCGTTTTGTTCCCTCTTGAGAGATAGCTTCTATGTTTACTAAATCATAAAAAGGGGCTAGTTCAAGGCCTTTAGGGGTCGTGAAAAAGCTAATGTTTTTACCATGAGCATCGTAGTTTAGAGTTGCTAGATTAAAGAGCATCCATTGGGTAAGCTTTAGGTTAGTGATTACCGTGTCTATGGTTTTGACGTCAAGAAGGCGTGGGAAAGAAACGCCATCACGCATATATACGCCATCGCCTTCATCCCCATTCTGACGCTCGTACTTGTAACCTGGAGGTAAGTCAGTCGCCTGACAGCCATCAATCACATGTTTTCGTTGAGCGACATCACGAGCTTCGATATAGGCACGATCGAACCGCTCTATTATCAGTGTCCTAGTCTTCCCAATGCGAGTTAACTCCACATTAGCGACATCCAAACCTGCTAGCTTGGCTAATGTCATACAGAAGAACTCATTAACAGCAATACACGGAGCTTTACCGCTTTCAAACTTAAGAATGTAGTTCGAACTTAATTTGCCTTCACCAAATCCCCATTCATCACCGCGCTTAAGTAAGTTTAATTTGTTTTGAACTCCAGCAACCGAAAGGCGAACCTTACCGTCCCAATAAACTAATGGCGCTAGATTTTGCTCTAATCGCTCTATTAGTTCATCATCAGGTACAGGTCTGAAACTGGTTTCCTGAGGTTCTGAGTTTGGAACTCGAAAAGATAATGCGCCTGATGTTTCCGAACCAAGCTTACGAATCAGTCCGAACGTATTGCTTTTGGAGATCGTCGTGTTTTGTATCATCTCCTCAAAGGCTTCTCCTTCAGGAAGAAGATTTCTGAGATAGTTCTCGATACTACGTGGTGAAGCCTGATCATCGAAAGGGATATGAGGCGAAATCGGGAAACCAGTGCGTTTCCATTCTTCTTCATAGATGAATGAGAATTCTGTTTCCGTTCCAACAGGAAGAATCAAACGACCAATTTTGGTATTCGTACCGATAAACACGTCTAACTGTTGTAACTTACTCATACCAACCGTCCTCATTGCCGCTTACGCTGTTTTCATCTTTGGAGATTGTTTGGCTATGTGGACGAATAAATAGGTTTAAGTCGATAAGGCGTAACGACAGCCCTAAGATATCCATTAGGACGAGTACATTGGTAAAAGTGACACTGGAATCGCCTTTTTCTACCTTCATAACTGTTCTACGAGATAAATTGGCTTTTGAAGCGAGATCATCAATACGCCAGCCTTTTTCTGTGCGTTTTGAGCGAATGGCACACCCCAGCGTGTCCATACTGAACTCGGTATTCAAATCAGGCATAGGTTGTGCTTTTACCATTTTACCTTTTTTCATAAGTGCCTTTTAATGTACTTTTATCACTGTTAGGTTCGTCTTGAATTATAAGTTCACTATAACTCACTTTTGTGGAGCTGTATAAGAAAATTATCTATAAGTGAAATTTAAGATACTTATGATTTGCTAGTTTAATAGGTGTTGTTTCGCAAATAAGCTTGAAGATCAACGACACCATATATGACTAGCCGTTATCTTCTGATAGACATACCTAGTCCCATGACTCTGTTTCTAGCTTTAGCATCTGCCATGATTTTTACCACTTGAGCGTTGTTATATCTTGGGCTTAATTTTGTCCAAAAGTAAGTTAAAAACACACTTAGTATTCCAAGCAATAATCAACAATGTATTAGTCATTTAATTTCATTCAGATAAAGTAAAAATTCACCTGGCACTAGCCCAATAAGTAAAAATGGGGTATCTCAGGACATCCCGTTTTTCGTTGTAAACCCCTACAAATCCTAAAAATGGCCGCCATGCACATGCTACCGAGCTTCTTACCCCCACTAAAGGATAATAATCCACATATACCCACAAGAGGATAAATCAATCTTTACCCCCACTAGGGGATATGCTAGAGTTTATACCTAGAAGGGGATAATCCTGCTTATTGAGAGCTGAACAAATGATATATAGTCCAAAACAACTCGCAGATATGATGCTCCTAGTACGCCAAAAGAACGGCTGGACGCAATCAGAGCTCGCAAAAAAAGTGGGGATAAAACAAGCAACCATCTCAAACTTTGAGAATAATCCTAACAAAACGACCCTCTCGACCTTCTTTAAGCTTGCCCAAGCAATGGAACTAACATTGAGTATCCAAGAAAAATCACAGGTAGCTTCGTTAAATAAAAATGATGATGAGAGTTGGTAATGCAGAAGCTAATCGCATACATGAATGGTGAACTTGTTGGCACTCTAGAGAAACATAAGAATGGTGCTCACGCTTTTCAATATGATGAAAGCTGGATAAATAATGCTAAGACTCGCCCACTATCATTATCTTTAAAGCTTCAATTCCCCACTATCACTTCCGATGCGGTTATAAACTATTTTGACAATCTCTTGCCAGACAGTCCTCAAGTCAGAGAGAGAATCGTTTCAAGATACAATACCTCATCCAAACAACCCTTCGACCTCCTTAAAGAAGTCGGTAAAGATAGCGTCGGTGCGATTGTATTGCTTCCACCCGATCTTCCCTATAAAAAAGAAGCACTTAGCTACGAAGTACTTGAAGACAAAAAATTAAAGTCTGTTCTTTCTGCATACAAGTCTGATATTCCACTCGGGATGCTCGAGGAAGAAGATGACTTTAGAATCTCGGTAGCAGGTGCTCAAGAGAAAACGGCGCTCCTATTCATTAACGGGCAATGGTGTATACCGAAAGGAAATACGCCAACAACCCATATAATCAAACTGCCGATAGGCGAGATACAACAAGCCAATGCGACACTCGATCTCAAGGACAGTGTCGAAAACGAATACCTGTGTATTGAGCTAGCTAGAGCACTGGGATTCGCAGTTCCCAACGTCAATATAATAGAAATTGATAACCTTAAAGCTCTAGCAGTAGAACGATTTGATCGACGCTGGACAAAAGACAAATCAACTTTGCTTCGCCTTCCTCAAGAAGATATGTGCCAAGTATTTGGTATTCCATCCTCCATTAAATACGAATCTCAAGGCGGCCCAGGAATAGCACAGATCATGGAGCTGTTAATGGGTTCAAGTCATGCTCTAGAAGATCGATATAACTTCATGAGGTTCCAAGTATTTCAATGGCTCATTGGCGCTACAGATGGGCACGCTAAGAACTTTTCGATCTATATTGATAAAGGCGGGAGCTACCGACTCACTCCATTCTACGATATTTTGTCAGCCTACCCACTACTGGGAGGAAAAGGACTCAATATCAGAAAGCTAAAGCTGGCGATGGGATTGAAAGCAACGAAAGGCAAGAAGTATGAAATCAGTAAAGTCCTGCCTCGTCACTTTTTAGATACCGCCAAAGCAGTAAACTTTAGTCAGGATAAAATGCAAGAGATACTGAATGAAATGAAAAGCGCGCTACCTGACGCTATTTTACAAGTAAGAGCGAAACTACCTGAAGGCTTTCCCGAGCACATTTCAGACTCAATTTTTGACAATGCTAAGAAAATAGCTCAGAAGATTTAGCGATATAAAAACCAGACTTTTCAAGGTTATTTATATAGAAGGACGCGGGGTCACCTCCCGCCAGCCCACCAATTCAACATCTCAAAACGTCCTAGGGCGTCTTTTTTTTCTTGTAATAATTAAAAAATCAATAGGTTAGAATTTATTAAGGTTTTTAGCGTCTACAAAGAAATTACGAAGTCATCACTCAACTTACCCCAGTGTTTCCTTAGCGCATCTTTTTGCTCTTCTTCCATGGGAAGCTCTTGCAGCAAATCAGGCCAGTTTTTCCGAACTAGGTTCATCACATCAATCAGGTGAGGCTTAATAGCGATCCAAGGAACGCTGGCTTTATCCGCCCATATTTCAAAATGCTTCATCGTAATATCACACCACTGCTTGGTACCAGTCATATTGAGAGCAAGACTATCGTGCTCAATGTATGGTGCTGTGAATACTACGTCGTAAAGAGGTGACAAGCGCGGAGAAAAAGCGTCACTATAAATCAACGTCCAGTTTTTAAGGTGTGCATCGCCATTTCCAAGCAAGATGTTAATCAGCAGCCTTCTTGCCATCTGCTGAATATCACTTAATCGTTCAGTGCTTGATTGATAGAGTGCGCTACCAAGCTGCTCATAGTTAACCCGTTGATATTTATCCGAAGGGTAAAGGCCGAAAACTTGAGCAAAATCCTCAGTATGGATACGCCCTTTGTCGCTGCGGTCAAACCGCTTGATTCCATAAGCATATTGCTCATCCGGTAATTTGATATTGGGTAGCCCCTCAAGCTCTTTCAGTTCGATTAGCCGAACTTCCGGAATGTCAGCACCTGCCGCCTCAGCCAGTTTCATACAGGTATACTCATTGACGGGAACACCTTTATGGACAGTAGATGGGGTTTTAATAATCCACATATCCTCAGAAATTTCCTGGTCGATATGGTATCGCCCATCTAGATGTGATGAGGAAAACTTCATCTGTACACCAGCCAATGAAAACTTGGTATCAGCATGCCTAACGTCAATTTGTTGAGGCTCTGTCGATAATCGCTGCTCTAGCGCCCAATTGGGCATATCACCAGCTTTTATCGGTTTAACAATTAATGCTCCAGGCAAGTTAGCGCCTAGGTAAGCAAGGATTGAGAACTCATTGTTTACGTGGCATTGGAGTGCTTTGGCTGTCAGCTCTCTTAATACTCCCTCTGGCAACAGGTTGGATAATACCGGCGGGATCTTATCAGTCCGAATCTGAGACTTACTTAAATAGTTAGGATCGCGTAGTTGCCTCAAGGTAAAAACAGGCCGTTTCTCAGTTGGCATCGCAACAAATTCGGGATTGAAGGTCAGTATGTTCTTCCCACCAGCATAATGCGCAATAACAGCGACATCGATACCGTGTAGTTGGATGTTTAGACCTTCAACTTTCTCGATCTGCTTTCTCATTAGTTACCCTCTGAGTTGAACCAAAAATCAAGGTCATCAGAGTCATCTTCTAGCTTACCTTTGCCAAGTTCACTTTGGTTATCTGATACGCTTTCGATTCGAGAAAGGTTCGATTTATCTCCCTTCGGAACAATAGAAAGCTCTAAATCCAGCCCTTCCAACACTCTGAGCAAGGTTGATAGTTTTACGTCACTACCCGCTTCAATGCGTTGATATTGTTGCTGCTTCATACCGATTCGCATGTACATATCTTTTTGCTCGATGCCTAGCTTTTTACGTTGCTCAATGAGCAGCGCTGCAATTTCATCAATATTCTTCATCAGACATCCAAAACAACTAAAAAGTTGTATAACCCACCACAAACAACATTTTAGTTGTAATTAATCAAATTAACAACTTAAAAGTTGTACAAGACGCAAAGAACAATCTAGAAGTTGTACTGTAAATATGGATAAAAATGGCCGCCATACAAATGCTACAGAGCTCCATACCTCAAATAAGAGATAAGAAGCTTTAGCGATATAAAAACCAGACTTTTCGAGGGAATTTATATAGAAGGACGCGGGTCCAGTTCCTTTTTTTCGTTCTAGGCATTCCTTAGATTCCCTCACCGCAGTTCGCTGATCAATCTTGCCAGCATTAAGCACTTTGATGCTGGCAAGGTGCAGTCACACCTTTCTTTCACGGAACTAGAGACGATAGATGCTGACTAATATAAGTAGTTACTGTTCTGTCCTGAAATAAAGAGAAAGCGGGTCTGAATGGAGTCAATGCATCAGAAGGATATTTCTATGAAGACGAAACTTCGCACGACATTATCGCTGTTTATTACGCTCGGGCTTCTGCAACCAGCACTTGCGGATCAAACTTGGCAGCACGAAGGACAACCGGCACAATTAGTTGAACTGTTTACCTCAGAAGGGTGTTCCAGCTGCCCGCCCGCAGACAAATACCTTAGCCAGTTTCAGTCAGAGTCGACATTATGGACCGAGGTGATTCCGTTAGCCTTTCATGTTGATTACTGGAATTACTTAGGCTGGGACGATGAATTTGCTCACCCATCTTTTTCTCAGCGTCAGCGCATTTATCGGAGTTTCGGCGCTACCTCATCGGTATACACTCCCGGATTTATAGTCGACGGAAAAGAGTGGCAAGGTTATTTTTCTCGTCGTGACTTACCCAAATCTCAGCAGATAAAAGCTGAAAAGCTAACACTAAAGCAGTCGGGCAACCGCTTTGAAGTTTCTTACCCTTCTGATCAACGTTATATCGCCCATATTGCAATACTGGCAATGGATGAGGAAACCAAGGTCAAAGCGGGTGAAAACAGGGGTAAAAAGCTGGAACATGACTTTGTGGTGTTGGAAAAGCAGCAAAAAACGGCGGAGTCACAATGGGCATTTAATTTACCGTCATTACCGGAAAACAGTGATGCGGTGGCCGTGTGGCTGACAAAAGAAGATGGATTTTTGCCAGTTCAAACCGTCGCTGGGTATCTTAAATAACCTCTGCTTGAAGTAGCTCACAGGGCCTTGTGTCAGCAATAGCACTGCTGGCACACGTTAAGCCCTATCATTTAACGCGAGTTTGAGCTCAAGAGCGGCACAATCTGCACATGTACAAATGATGAGATTCACCATTAATAACACCGACTGTCAAAATAGGATAAATACTTTTGTGCTATATTTACCCTCCACCACAAGACCACAATATAAATAGGGACTAGGTTCAATAGTGCAACTGTGATCTAGAGGGTTTTCTGATGGGATCCTAAAGATAAATAGTACTCATTGATGAGTAAAAGTCCCCGACAGTATGTGTAGTGATTGAATCTTTTATGAAAATTAGCGCGGTAATTACCACTTACAATAGACCAGATTTTTTCTATGAATCTGTTTCAAGTGTTTTACGTCAAACTCGACCTGCAGATGAGATCATAGTTATTGATGATTGCTCAACCACATCTTATGAAAACGTACTGACTTCATTACCACAAGACCGTATTGTCTACGTTCGCTTACCTGAACCGGGTGGAGCAAACAAAGCGAGAAATCACGGTGTTGCACTCTCTTCAGGGGGGGTAATCTGCTTTCTCGATGATGACGATATTTGGAAACCGGACTACTTAGCAAAACACCAAAAATCTTACCTAGAAGGCGCTGATGCGGTCGTTTCCGGGTTTGAGCACTTTGGCAGCTCTAACACAATACACATTCAAAAAACGAACCGAGTGACCAGTGATGGATTAAGAACGGGTAATCCTTACTGTGGAATGAGCGGCTTTAGTGCTAAAAGAGTTCTACTTGAATCCTTAAAATTTGATGAAACTCTGACCAACGGCCAAGACTGGGATATGTATGTTCGCTTATATCAACAAGGGATCGACTTTCACAATATCGCGGAATCCATATACTTCTACCGTTATCAAACACCAGATGGGATCAGCACCAAGGTTGTAACGATGAACGTAGAGGATATTCAGCCGAGGTTTCGCTCAGCGGAGAAGCACCGAGAGTTTTTAGGTGACTATTACTATAAACAACGGATCAATGAACAACTCTTATTTTGCTTAAAGCACAAGAAAAACAAACTCTCTTGGATTCTAAAAGCTATCCAATTGACCGGAATTAGAATGACCATAACTCACTTTTATAAACGTTTTTCATTGAAAGTAAGCCATGTTCCTTGCAATACCGACATGGCCCACTCGAAACCTAGATAATTAACTTAAGTAAACCTAACTAAACCCAAGTAACTAAAATGACCGAGCACACACGGTACTTATCTCGACACTAATGACTACTAACCACTAACCATTAACCATTAAAAGCTAGAAGTTAAATATTAAAAACAGTGGCACCACTACTGTTCCACTGAAGCTCTACATGGTCTTGATAGATTTTGTAACTGCTTACTTGAAACAGCTCGCTCTCGGTAAACTTTTCTCCAGACTTTTTAACTAAAATGCTACTAATGGCGACGACAGGATCACCACAGTGTGTTGCCAATTTAGCGACGATAACGCTGCTGTTTTCAGATATTGGGTTCGTCCCTTTTCTCTGTTCAACGCGAGTCTCTTCAAATCCATAGTAAAGAATAAAGGCGAGTTGGTATTTACCATTATCAAGTATGTGGGCTTCCGCGTCCTGTTTCTCTACTTTCGATACGATGATGTTACCTTCAAACTCTGGCACCCCATAAGAAGATAAAGTCACCCGATCATTGACCTTACCTTTGTACTTATCGACTCTCAAAGTGCCATATTTCACAGGCACTTCTTGAACTATTATGGATTTATTGTCTAAGAATCGATATTGATACTTAAACTCTCTGCGAAATATTCCACCTGAATGATCAAAAGCGTCAATAATATTGGGATGATAAAGCTTACTGCCCTTCACAACATATTGCATGGTTGCAAAATCTTCGCCATCGATTTCATAAGGAAACAGTGAAGAGAAAGCCAACCTGGAGTAATGCCGCGTGTAGAGCTTGGTCTTGGTGGTATTAACCTTTGAGACCTTGAGTTCGACCGTGCCACTTTCTGGGTAACGCCATAAGCTGATGCCCGGCCCTTCCACGTTAGTAATTTGAGTTTCTTTTAAACACTCACTATCTGATGAGATACCTTCGTTACTCGCATCCCAAAATCTATGGTCATCATCAATTAACAGCGCACAGAATATCCATCCCAACATCAAGGGACTGGCTGGGCAGCTATAGGGTTGGATAATCTCATCGAATGCTCGGTAATAGCCTAGCGAAGGTATTCCATTAGCAAGCATATTCTCATTTTCAAAGAAATGCTCCATCGCTTGAAAGCTGATTTGATTGGCTTTTTCAGGCTCGATTGCACGATTTTTCTGGATTGAATTATAAATAAGAGGGACAGTAATCGCGTTTCGATAACTGCTGCTGCGCCCCCACATAATGATTCGTGATTCATCATCAAAAAAGTGGACGAAGTTATTTATAAATAAATTGGCATTTTGATCTATTTGTAAGGCCAACTCTTTTTCATATTGATTGGCATATAATTCATTCACAAGAGGGCCGAGGAAATTGTAGATCCAAGCCGTATAGTAATCGAAGCGGCCACGGTCTGAATACCAACCATCACCGACATGCAGATTCACAATATTCTGCAGATGCATTTTTAGTCTGCTCTGATCGATCGCATAGCCAACTGAATGAAGAAACGACAAAATCAATGCGTTAAAACATTGCCAGTTATGCTCATGCGTTGGCCCACTGGCGAATGAATTAAAAAAGTCACATATCGTGTTTTTTTCCGAATCCGTATAACTATCCCAAATAAACGCTTTAGTGTGATAGAGCCCTAGTGCAAGCTGAGCACACTCCACAATATGTTGAAATACGAAGTCATTTTTGCTGATTTTTTTACGATGTAACACGCCTTTTATAAATAGCTTTACCCGCTCCTCGTTATACCGCAGCTCTGAAAGGTCCTCTCTATTCATTAAATATTCGTCGCATCCTTTGGAGCACGAGTTTAATATCCACTGTTTGTAATAATCTTTTAAGCAAATTCCATTTACTGAATAATCCTGCTTATTCACCATGACGGGCGCTGCAATTAAAAAGCTTCGAGCAAGTGTTTCCATTTTGTATTCATAAAGCTTGAACTGAGAGCTGCTTTTATTTGGGTAGGCAATTTTGCTTTCATTGCCAATAATCGTTATGGGATCGTCAATATGTTGGGTGTTGGCAAAGATACCTTGAAGTAATTGCTTGGCTCTTGAGCTCCACTTCGCTTTATCACTCATAATGTACTCTCCGTATCTTCCTAAAGGCGCTATCTACCAATCGGCTGTTCTGGCTTGTTTAAGCTGTTGAAATGCGGAACTAAAGCAATAAAATCACCCGCTAAATATATCCGTCTATCATCACGAAAATTTTCCGCAGCTTTGAGCCGAATAGTCTAACTTATACGGTTTTTATCTATCTGAACCTACATCAATCTAATGCTTCTAAAGCTCAATATTCACCGCATCAAAAATAGAGTAAAATCCCCCCTCGACACCCCAAAGCTGACACATCACTTCCAACCGCCGACAAAGGAGCAACATTCTTAATGAAATATCTTGCCACCCACCTCTGCTGCTTATTTTGTCTGCTTTTTACCCATGCTCTCTATGCGCAAGAAGAGGTCATCATTGTTGGCGGTGACCACAACTTTCCACCTTATGAATTCATCAATAGTGATGGGCAACCAGATGGGTACAACACCGAGTTAACACTCGCAATTGCGGATGTTATGGGGCTCGAAGTGGAAGTCAGGTTGGCGAGTTGGGATGAGATGAAACTGAGTCTTGAAAATGGGCGCATCAATATGTTGCAGGGCATATCCTACTCTGCGGCACGAGCCCAAATTATTGATTTTACCCCACCCCACTCACTGATTCATCACTCGCTATTTGCGAGAAAAGGCAGTCCTCATATCAATAGTACCGCTGATCTATCGGGGAAAAGTGTGCTCCTACAACGTGGTGGAATCATGGCTGAGCAGCTCGCTAACTCTGGGCTGGATGCACAATTTATTTATGTCGATACTCATGCTGCTGCCCTTAGAGAATTAGCCTCGGGAAAACATGATTATGCCTTTGTTGCTAACCTGCCAGGACTTTATCTCGGCAAAGAATTAGAGCTTTCCAATATTGAAACTGCTGGACAAATTTTTGGTTCACAGCGATATGGCTATGGTGTTTTAAAAGGAAATGACGAGCTACTGGCAAAGTTTAACGAAGGACTCGCGATATTAAAAAATACCGGCAAACAAGAAGAGATCTACAATAAATGGTTTGGTTCCTACACCTCATTAGGTGTCAATTGGCAGCAAGTCACGATTTTTCTGGTGAGCTCAGCGCTGATCATCTCGTTAATATTTGGCGTAGTAATCATATGGAACCGTAGCCTAGCTAGGCAGGTGTCCATTCGAACCAAAGCACAAGAATTGCAGCACCAACAGTTGATTCAAGCCGACAAGATGGCATCACTTGGGATATTAGTATCAGGGGTTGCTCACGAGATAAATAATCCCACGAGCTTACTGCTTTTAAATCTACCGGTATTAAAAGAGTCGTTTGAAGATATCGAAGAAATTTTGGACACGCACTATGAAACCTACGGAGACTTTGATATCGCCGGGCTTAAATACAGCCGAATGAAAGACGAGTACCCCACAATGCTTAGCGACATGCTTGAAGGCACTCATCACATACGACGAATCGTCAACGATTTACGTGACTTTGCTCGCCAAGAACCTTTAGAACTCTCTGATCAAGTAGATCTGAACCAGGTGATTGCTGCGGCGATTCGCCTAACGGATCGCACCATTCGTTCATCCACCGACAACTTCACGGTGAATTACGACAATACTTTGCCACTGTTTAAAGGCAGTTCTCAACGTTTACAACAAGTTATCATCAATTTGATCGTTAATGCCTGCCAAGCACTCGAATCTAAATCTCAGCGCATCACGATTGACACCCACTACCAAACCAAGTCGAATACCATATTCATGCACGTGACCGACACTGGGGTTGGCATCGATCCCAGCCATATTAAACGATTATCGGACCCATTTTTCACCACAAAACGAGAACAGGGTGGAACTGGCTTAGGTTTATCAATATCATCCTCGATCGTTGAAGAACACCAAGGCAAACTCAGCTTTAATTCTCAACTTCAACAAGGCACGGAAGTTACTCTTTGTCTGCCGCTAAATGCAACACGTTAAGGAACTTTGCAAAATGAAAGACGTGCTCTATCCTGAATTCGGTATCATGTTGGTCGATGATGAACCTGCATTTGTTCGCAGCATGTCGCGCACATTGGAGAGGCACGGTGGCATCAACCATCTATATCAAACCAATGATAGTCGTGACGTTATGGCTCTGCTTGAGCAACACCCAGATATCGAGCTGATCCTGCTCGATCTCAATATGCCCTATCTGTCTGGGGATTCGCTGCTAGAGATGATTGTTGAAAAGCACCCGCACATAAGAGTCATCATTATTAGCGGCATGAATCAAATAGAAATGGCAGTAGACTGTATTAAGCTTGGTGCCTACGACTATTTTGTAAAAACAACCGAAGAAAATCGATTACTGGAAGGAATAAAGCGCGCTATCACAATGCAAGAAATGCGTCGTGAAAATGAAGCAATGCGGCGACGCTTTCTCTCCGATACATTAGAGCAGCCTGAAGTTTTTAGTGGCATCATTACTCAAGATAAAAAGCTACGCTCGATATTTCAATATCTAGAGTCAATCGCCAAAAGCCGTCAACCTGTGATGATTACCGGGGAAAGCGGCGTGGGCAAAGAGCGAATTGCAGAGGCGATCCACACGCTAAGTGGGCGCACGGGCAAACTGGTGAGCGTCAATATTGCTGGAATCGATGACAGTATGTTCGCCGATACCCTTTTTGGCCACAGCCGAGGGGCATTTACCGGAGCCGATAAGAAGCGAATTGGTATGGTAGAAAGTGCGGCGGATGGCACCCTATTTCTCGATGAAATTGGTGACTTAAGCTATGCCTCTCAAACAAAACTACTTCGACTGTTACAAGAGGGGGACTATTACCCGATTGGAAGTGATAAACCCAAACGCAGTCGCGCCAGAGTTGTTGTCGCCACTCACCATGATTTAAAACAGCTCGTTGAAGATGGCTCGTTTCGAAAAGACCTTTATTTTCGACTCTGCATCCATCATGTCGATATCCCTGCATTAAGAAACCGAAAAGGCGATGTTCCCCTACTTTTTGAACACTTTTTAGCTCTAGCCGCTAAAGAGCTGGGGAAAGAAGTCCCTACGTTTCCCAAAGAGTTGCCAGTTTTGCTGTCAAACTACCACTTCCCTGGAAATGTACGAGAACTGCAAGCCTTGGTCTATGACGCGGTGAGCCAACATAAAAGTCATATCTTATCGATGAAAGTGTTTCAGCGAGTCATCGATAATCATCATTTTGAACTTTCAAATGAGACTGAACACCGCGCATTATTTGATCCGAACCAACCATTACCCACACTCCAAGAGATCAGTGAACTTTTGGTTAAGGAAGCAATGAATCGCGCTCAGGGAAATCAATCTCTCGCATCTCGGTTACTGGGTATTTCTCAACCCGCGTTAAGCAAGCGCCTTAAAAAGCAGTAAAACGCCCAACAACTAATCCCTATAACTTTGGTTATAACATAACCAAAGTTATAATTAGGTAAGGCGTTGTTTTTAATTGATAATTCAATTACTAGCTAATAGGGTATAACTCTTATTATACCTTTTCTAAATGTCACTATTTTCCTTTCTCCCATAAAATCAATATATTACAGTCATATAAAAACTGGCATTCCACTTGCAATCTCTTGTCATAGGCATCGCATATTCTGCAACGAATGTGCGAACGGATTAACCTTTGAAAAGGAATTTGAATATGACCAGTAACAATTCGCTGCCACAATCCAGTGGTGGCTTTTGGAAAAACTTAGAGTTATGGAAAAAAATTGTCGTCGGCTTGATATTAGGTGTCATCGCTGGCGCAATCATGGGGCCAGATGCTGAAGCACTAAAACCAATTGGAACCTTGTTCATCAATGCCATCAAAATGCTGATTGTGCCATTGATATTCTGTTCATTGGTTGTCGGTGTTACCTCGATGGAAGACTCTCGTAAAATGGGCCGTATCGGCGCGAAAGCGATTGCTCTCTATCTTGGAACGACCGCCGTCGCAATCACCATCGGTCTCCTACTTGCGGCTATTTTAGAACCGGGGTCAGGTCTAAATATGGTCGCTCAAGATACAGGTGCTACTGGTAAAGATGCGCCACCACTTGTTCAGACTTTACTCAATATTATTCCTAAAAACCCTGTTGGCGCACTCGCTGCTGGTAACATCTTGCAGATAATTGTTTTCGCAATTGGATTAGGTATTTCACTGAACCTAATCGGCGAAAAATCGAAGCCAGCGGTTGCTGTATTTGAGAGCCTAGCAGAAGCAATGTATAAGCTTACCGAACTCGTGATGAAGTTTGCTCCATACGGTGTATTCGGTTTAATGGCTTGGGTATCAGGAAAATATGGACTCGATATCCTTCTTCCTCTAATTAAAGTGATTGCGGTTGCTTACTTAGGATCGATTCTTCATGTACTCGTATTCTACTCTGGTGTTGTTAAAGTATTTGGACGCCTTAACCCAACTCGCTACATCAAAGCTCTGACTAACCCAGCAGCAGTTGCGTTTACCACCACAAGTAGCTCTGGTACTTTACCTGCAACAATCAAAGCGGCTCGTGAAGAACTCGGTGTCTCTAAAGGGGTTTCAAGTTTCGTACTGCCTCTAGGAGCAACCATTAACATGGATGGTACCGCTCTTTACCAAGGTGTTTGTGCGCTGTTCATTGCTCAAGCCTTTGGCATTGACTTAGAAATGTCGGACTATATGGTCATCATTTTAACCTCAACACTTGCTTCTATTGGTACAGCTGGTGTTCCAGGTGCTGGTCTAATTATGCTATCACTAGTCTTAACAACTGTTGGTCTTCCTATCGAAGGGTTGGCAATCGTTGCGGGTATCGACCGTATTCTAGATATGGCTCGTACAACTGTTAACGTGTGTGGCGATATGATGGTATCTCTACTTATTGCGAAGAGTGAAAAAGAGCTGGATGAATCTGTCTATAACTCTAAAGCTAGCACCGATAAAGTAGCAAACGTTTAATATTATAAACAATCCCCAAAAAAGCAGTCGAGATTGAACTTGGCTGCTTTTTCATTTTTACTACCATTCGACATTAGAAAATTCACACAATTTTTGCCACACTCGCTCCGCAGCAGGGGGCAACTTCGCTTGCGAACGATACGCATATATTTCAGCGATCATCGTGCTATCGCTATCTAACTCATCAATGACTACCAACTGCCCAGATTCTAACTGCTTGCGAATGGAGTGCTCAGGTAACCACCCAATGCCTTCTCCTTGTACGACCAACTCTTTAACCAGCTCGGTCATCGATGACGAAAAAATCGGCTTTAATTTATATTGGTTACTGACCTCTTTTGTAAGCCTTCCCATAAAACTCCCACTCGAGTGCATAACCCAAGGGGTAATAGACTCACGTGAAAGGCGATATATAGGCTCAGAACTCTGATCCACGCCGGTAACACAGTAGATTCTCGATTGCCCAAGTCGATGAGCAACATAAGACTCTGTATGAAGTTGAGGGTTTTTATAACTCAACATTAAATCGCACGCGCTCTCTTGAAGCATACTCACCGCATCGTCAATATCGATTGCTCTAACATCCAGAACAACCGCTTTTTCCTCGGTAAACAAATTGAAGCGCATCAAGGGCAGAATATCTGTCGCAATTGAATGCCCCGCAACCAGACTCACTTTTTGATTTCCAAGTACTGTTAGGTCGTTCAACCTTTCAAGTTCGTCCTCCAGTTGAATCAGTATGCTACGTGAGCTGGTACGAAACTCGATACCGTTACTGGTTAATGAAACCGGTGTGGTATCTCGATTAACCAATAAGCAGCCAACAGCATTTTCTAACGATTGAATTCGTCGACTAAAGGCTGACTGAGTCACATTTCGCTCCGCAGCGGCTTTTGAAAAGTTACGCAGTTCAGCGAGCTTTAAAAAATCCATGATCCATTTCGTTTCAATATTCGTCACGCTACCACCCTATGCATTTATTGCATGAGTATGTCAATTATTTCATTTCTTAACAACGACGAACTTTGATAAATTTCGTTTCAAGCAAGGAGTTATTATGAATAAAAAACTTGGCATACTTGGCGGCATGGGCCCAATGGCAACGGTTGATTTTGTTAGACGCATCGTCGACAAAAGCCCGGCAAATTCAGATCAAGAACATATCCCTATGATTATATCGAATAATCCAACAATTCCAGATCGCACAAGATGCATTCTAGAACAGGGCGAAGATCCACTGGAAGTATTAAAAAACAATCTTGCCTCTCTAACAGATTCCGGTGCAACAAAAGTCGTTATTCCATGCAATACCGCGCATTATTGGTTGGACAAACTGAGCATCACCAATGCCTCTTTTATCAGCATCATAGATACAGTGACAAACGAAGCGATACGACGACAAATGAAGTGCATCGGTATTCTCGCCACCAACGCGACCATTAAAACCCATATCTATGCCGATGCGATTCGTGAAAACAATATGGAAGTACTTACCCCAACCGAAGCGGAGCAGAATCAGGTGATGGAGGGCATTTATGCGGTCAAATCTGGCGATGTAGAGAAAGGCAGACAACTTATGGAGCCAATTTTTGATTCACTGATCGCACGCGGTGCCGATGGCGTAATATTGGGTTGTACCGAGATACCACTGGCGTTCAATTCTCTTTCTAGTGATAAAAAGGAAAAGTCTTTGGACTCTTTGGATCTCTTAGCTGACCAATGCGTGCAATACTATTATTACGAAACAGACACAAACGTAGAAGCGGCCTAAGTTAACTAAAAACAGGGTCTTCTCCTGAAATACAGTAGCCGTTGCGCCCATTTTGCTTCACCAGATACATGGCTTCATCGGCGCTTTTCACCAATGTATCACGGTCGTTTCCATGTCTTGACGTTAGCACAACGCCCAAACTCGCCCCGATAACCACGGGCTCTGATTGGCTGATATTGATAGGTTTAATGAGATTTCTCAATATGGTCGAAATCACGTTTTCAACGGATAGAGGATCGACATCATGTCGAAGAATAACAAGAAACTCATCTCCCCCCCAACGACATACCAGATCTTCACTGCTTACCGATTCTTTTAAACGTATTGCGGTTTCAATAAGTACCAAGTCTCCAGCTTCATGGCCAAATTGGTCATTCACCGGTTTAAAATGATCGAGATCGATAAGTATCAGCGCGCATTGGTGTTCTGGATCTTGAGCCTCAGCAAGCAAGTCGATCATATTTCGCTCTGCTGCTCGTCGGTTGTAAAGTGTTGTCAGTGAATCAAACTCAGCTTCAAATTGATGTTGCTTCTCTCGCATTGCTCGTTCTGAAATATCGTACATCACCAGTTCAATTAACTGATTTCCTTGGTCCTCTGACGCTAATGAAAATAGACAATGGAACCATCGACGCTCTTCTAAACGACTATTATTAAGCCGGAAATCTTCTGCCATTACGCAGTCGTTCTGGCACACTAATGTTAATGTTTCATTCATTCTATCGGGGTTAATGAATATATCTGCCAAGGGTATCGCCGAAATGCTTTCATGTTTTGAATTTACATAATGCTGAACAAGGTGATCGAACGATTCATTGCAAAGCTCTACATACCCTTCTGGTGTCACCAATGCAATCCCAACACTTGATTGTTCAAAAAGCAAACGGTAGCGACGCTCTACTTTCTCAATTTTATTCCTAAGTGTTTTTTCCCGCTCTAAAGTGTCATAAATTGATGTTAATAGCTTATTTGAGTGATTAACCAACAGTCCAATTTCGTCGTTAGGATTACGGTGAATATACGTGAGAGTTTTATCTGTTCCTGGCGCAGCTTGATCAACAGCCTTCTTCATTTTAACGAGCGGGAGAGTCAGCTGCCGGTGCACCAGAAAAGTCACCATGGACACCACTATTGCAGAGTAGAAGAAGAGGATCACTGAATACAGGATGGCGATCTCTTTCGCGTTATTTTCAATCAAGCTTTGGTTGG
Organism: Vibrio phycocola; assembly: GCF_054404255.1. Lineage (NCBI taxonomy): Bacteria > Pseudomonadati > Pseudomonadota > Gammaproteobacteria > Vibrionales > Vibrionaceae > Vibrio > Vibrio phycocola. The sequence continues at coordinate 75,577 of NZ_JBTAMQ010000016.1, read as the reverse complement.
GAATAATGGTTAGTCGGCCAACAATATCGCCAACTAGAAAAGGAGAAGGTAACTCAAAAACGATGGGTAAGACCGAAGACTTAGAATTTGACGTACCACTCTGTTCTGAAAAATCATTATCATCTTCGATACTCGCAATATCCACAATATCATTTTTAGCTAAGCCACTAACAACCTCTTGGGCGAGTTCTTGATTATTGAGATAGGCAGAAATAGCTGCGTTACTTTCAACGGTGTGAGCAAGCTGAGTTATTCGAGAGTTCTGCTCTGAGATTTCTTTTGTATACAGTTGAAAATAAAAGAAAATAGTTAGAAATAATGTCAATAATAGCGTCAATAGAAACACAGAGCCTGCGACACGGTACGCAAGTGTGTTTTTAAGACTATTCCACACGAAAAACTTCCTTCACCGACGAATCGAGAAAATCACTATCGATATAACCGATTGCATTTGGATTCTCCTGAACGAGCCGTCTAATTTCTTCGGATCTATTTGCAATTCTTGGTGGGGTTGCTCTACCGGTAAATAGCAGTCGAGCCCAGTACGCATTAACTTGAGCAACACTTTTATTTACCAGTGAATGATAGAACTTTTGTCTCACTTTAGAGTCCGTATTTTGATCCAAGGTTATGGTTTTTAATCCATTTGGAAAAGCATGAGTTTTACCCATATATAAATCGATAAGTTCACGTTTTGAAAGCGTTGATACATTATTTTCAGAGTTAACAATCACAGCAATCTCTCCGGCCTGTACCGGATAAAATGTGTGAATCACTATCAACAAAAATATGGCTAACTTTTTCATAATCAAAATATAAAGCTACAGTTGAGAGAATAAGTATCGAGCGTCACCGAAGTTGTGTTGACGGAATCAAAATTCCACAACTCACCTCCATAAGGTTCTACCCACGTGCGGTCCCATTGTACTGTCAGCGAAAGGTTGTTCACTACATCCCAACTCGCACCAACAGATAAACTTTTTTGATCGAATGTTGAACTGTAGATGCTCGAGACTGCATCTTGTAACGATGATAAAAACACAGGCGCATTTGATGAAATACTTCTATCATCAACGGGTTCAACAAAGCCTCCTAATATAAATGGTGTGATGCTTTCCAATCGTCGAGCGACACTCAAATATCCGGTGTAAAATGTTGGGAACACTTTACTCTCGGTATCGGCATAACTCAGTTCAGATTGTGCGACCCAATCCCCGTTATCATATAACCCACCAAGAGAAGCATATGTTACCGAAGTACCGTCAACTTCTAAGTCAGAAGAAATGGAGTCAGCTTCATTCCAGAATGCTGACGATTGATCTAAGGCATCTCTCAACTCGTTGATAAAATCGACATCTGACGCTAGCGTCGCGTTTGCTAACGCAGCATGGAGCATCCAGTTATCTTGGCTGTAACGCAGTGTAGTTCCTACTAGTGATTCATAATCAAGCTTGACCACATAACCTGCCATTTCTGACGTCTGAGTCGTACTTCCTCCGTATAAACTCACCTGAAGGTGCCCAAGATCGGTTGGAACACGATAGCCAATTTCAGCACCGTCGTAATAATCCATACCAAACGCACCATAAAACTCCAATGAAGCATGGGCCCAAGGGTAAGCGTAACCAACGTTTCGATACTCTGATAGCATGTAGACATCAAGCCCAAGCCTACCTATGCGCGCATAAAATTCATTTGGGGAATATTTAAGGAAAGCTCGTTCAATATTTTCTTCAAGATCATCATCATATCGATTTCTAAAAACGAGCTGCACGCTGGCTTCAAGAGAGTCGGTTATCGAGCTATCTAATTGCAATCCAAAAAGTGACTCATCCCAAGATACTTTATCGGTACTGATGTCTCTGGATAAATAGTCAGGTGTGTATATTTCATCATTGCCGCTTTGAGTTATTGCTACCGTGCCAAAACCATGTACACGAAACCTTTCTAAATCTAATTCACTACTAAATACAGATGTAGATATCGACAGTGCGCCAGAGGCGAGCAGCAGAACTTGCGTTTTGGTTATGTTAAAGGATGAGTATTTTAAGGGGCTCATAATGCAGTTTGGCGACCGAACATAAGTAAGCCTAAACAATTTTTTAATCTAACCATATGCTTAATCTCACTTACTTGAATAGAGGAATAAATAGATAGCACCCTAAAGCGCTATGTTTATAAAAAGTATAATATAAATTTCTCTTTTCGCCAGAAATTGCCACATCAATTCCCTTTAAACCAAGCCTTTAGACCAAGTCCTTAAACCAAGCCCTAAACCAGACCTCCATACATTGCATAAAAAAACCTCAGTGCTTCATCAACACTGAGGTTTCCTTTTCAAGAGAACGGTTTACATTATCTGAGGAAGAATCAGCAACCCTAATGAAGTGATAATAGTCCAGATAAACCAAATGAAGGCCATGAACCCCCAAACATGTTTCAGTTTCATGCCTACCAACGCAAGCGCTGGAATCACATAAAGTGGCTGAATTAAGTTGGTGGCTTCATCACCAAGAATAAAGGCATTAACCACAGTCGGAATATCAGCACCGATACTTAGAGCCGCATCAATAAGAATTGGACCTTGGATAATCCATTGCCCACCTTGAGATGGAATAAACAGATTCACTACTGACGCCGAAATATAAGAGAATAAAGGAAGTGTACCTGGCGAAGCTGACTGAATAAGGAAGTTTGCCATATCCGTTGCAATACCAGATGCGGCCATTAATCCCATAATGCCACTATAGAATGGGAACTGCAGCATGATGGGGGCGGCTGACTTGATCGCATCGCCAAATGCCTTAGTAAATTTGACTGGTGTACTGTATAAAAATACATTCAAAATCAAAAACATAAAAATAACAAAGTTGAAGTTCAACGAATTTAGGAAGCCTTTACTCGCAATTGACTGTCCAATAATAAATAGCCCTGCCGCGCCCAAAATATACATAATAACGCGGTTGTTATTCATCTTATCCGCAGGGGTTTCATCTTCTACTTCTTCTTCTTTCTGCGCTTTGATTTCGCCTTCATAGCAAATGACATCAGATTCAGGCGCCTTGGTCATAAGCGTAATCATTACGGTGACAAACGCCAGCAAAAAGAACAAAGCTGTATTAACTGGATTATACGTTGTCTCGCTTTGCGGCAATACTCCGACTTTATCGACAAGAAAATGATCTGAGCCCGCAAGTAAGGCGTATGCAGATGCACTTGGACACCAAGACTGACCCAGTAACATTGTCGAATAACCCGCCGCAATAAGAAGTGGGAAATGAAGCCCTTTCACACTTTTCGATAAATACATTGCTAAGATTGGCGTTAGAATTAAAGAAAATGACCAGTTAATCACACTTGAAGCAAGACCAAATACAAGCAACACAATAATGGCTGCCACTCGGCTTTTTACTTTAAGCGCGACTTTTTCTAACCCCACAGAAATAAGAGGTGACTTCGCTGCAGCGCCACATACCATCACCATAAGTGACATTTGAAAAGCAAATCCATTCATTGCCCATATTTTACTATACCAGCCATCAACCAAATCATTGGCCGAAGTACCCGAAATCAATCCCATAGCAAAAATAACAATGCTAAGAATGATACAAAATACGAATGAATCTGGAATATATCGATCGGCGGCAAACTGAAACTTTTTCGAAAAATTCCAGAGAAACGATCCATTGTTTTGAAGTGTCGACGTTGTAGTGTTCATACACTCTCCATAATATAAATGTAGGGTTTATTTCTTATGATTTATTATTACTACTTATAATTTACTTATTATTTTTACTAATTTTTGTTTAGTTAAAACTATATTTAACTCGTCAAAAACCCCCACACGATTACTCATATATAGGAATAGAGAGATCGTACAGAGACGTATTTAGACAACAAAGTAAACATAATAAGAATCGCGATGGTTAGAATTAAATTATCATTCAATTCAAAATTCATCATAAAGTTTTAGAATTATAAATAACTGGGTTTTAGTCACTAAATATTAGTAACACACCCTTCATATATGGAAAGCATGTTCTTATCTATAAAATGATATTGATTTACATTTAACTCAATTTATTATTCGATCAATCTCAAATTACAGCACCAAAGGCAGTGTAGACCCTACCAATAACGCCGCCATTACCCCATTAAATAAACGAATATGCGTCGGGCTTTTAAGTAACTGACTAATTTGCTTTCCAGCAAAAACCCAAGTCGTACACGATGGAATGTTGATCGCGACAAATGTCAGCGTAATTAAAATCAAACCATACATCGAAGCTTCTGGATTATATAAACTCACTGCGGTTAGCGCCATTGACCAGCCTTTTGGGTTCACCCATTGAAACATTGCAGCAGATAAAAACGTCATCGGTTTATAGTCTTGATTTTCCAATGATGGTTTGCTCGTTGCAATTTTAAACGCCAAATATAATAAATAGACAATACATAGGCTATTTAATATCTGATGCAGAGCTGGAAAATGCTCAAATAAATTTTGAACTCCGATACCAACCAAAAACACCATCATCCCAAAGCCCAGAGCAACCCCTAAAATATGAGGAATGGTACGGCTCACACCAATATTGGCACCCGATGCCAATAACATCATGTTATTTGGCCCTGGAGAAAAAGTAGACACAAAGACGAAAAGAGCCAGAGCAATAAAATGGTCGAACATTATGACGTTCCTTTATTTAAGTAATCAAGATAGATAAAGAATACGTAGTAAATGACGCAATTTCGTGTTTATATTGTTTAACAAAGTTGATATTCAACAACAAATGGTCGATATGGATAAGTTTAACGAAAGAATCTTGCACGAGCTTCAACTCAACGGAAAATTAACCAATGTCGAGTTATCTGAACGTGTTGGTTTATCACCTTCAGCAACGCTAAGGCGAGTTCAAGAACTAGAGCGAAGTGGCATCATTAAGGGCTACCGTGCTGTGGTTGACAAACAGAAGTTGGAAATCGGGTTTGTTGCTTATGTTTCAATCGGTTTATCTGATCATGGTAAGAAAGCGCAAGTCGCATTTGAAGAGCATGTTCAATTTATTCCTGAAGTGGTTGAGTGCCATAATATTACCGGTATGAACGAATACCTGATTCGAGTAGAAACAAAAGATTTACACACATTTAAGCGTTTTCATGCCGACGTATTAGGTGAATGTCCTCAAGTACGTTCCATTACCACGATGGTTGTAATGGAATCGACCAAAGATGAGCGCTAAAACTCGACTAGCCAGTAAAACCGCGAGAATTTAATCGATCATTTTTACCACTATTTGCCAAGACAATGTTCTGAAATCGAGCTAAAGTAGCGGCTTTAGTATTCTCGCTTTCGGTCTGTTATGAAATCCCTATCAACGCTCTTTACTCACATTCCAATGGGTTTGAAATATATTTTAATTTCGACCCTTGGATTTGCCTTTATGTCAGCGGCCGTTAAATGGGTGAGCATTAACGGTATCCCAGTTTTTGAAATTGTCGCCGCCCGCGCGCTCGTTTCTCTTTGCATTAGCTACCTAGATGTTAAGAGAAAAGGCATCTCTATTTGGGGAAATAACAAACTGCTTCTGTTGGCTCGAGGGACTGTGGGCACACTCGCTCTGATGTGTGTCTACTATGCGTTGACGACAATTCCATTAGCAGAAGCGACCATTTTGCAATATACCTATCCCCTGTTTACTTCTTTGCTCGCGGTGGTGTTTTTAAAAGAGCGCATTCAAATGACAACGTTAATATGCATCGCTGTTTCATTCATTGGTCTATGGTGTGTTATTCAGCCTTCTCTTGACCATCAAACAGCTCATCAATTACCGCTATTTAGTGTTGGCATGGCACTAATGGGGGCGTTTGGTAGCGCTATTGCTTATGTGATAGTTAGAAAGCTCAGTCAAACAGAAGATAGCTCGGTAATCATCTTCTATTTTCCCCTGGTTGCACTTCCCTTTTCGCTCTTCATGATGGGCGACAGTTTTGTTATGCCAGATTTCAACTTAACGATACTTCTCGTTCTGGTGGGAGTGTTTACTCAAATGGGACAGTTCGGGCTGACTAAAGCCATGAAAACACTCACCGCTGGTAATGCATCGGCATTGGGGTACATTCAAATTGTATTCACGACAATCATTGGTATCGTAGTCTTTAATGAGATTCCGGTGGGGTGGACCTACTTAGGAGGCGCACTTATTATTATCGGTGCTCTCATTAATGTGTTCGGCCCTAAACTGCACCGGACTCTTCGTGGGAGAGATGTGTAATGCTGAAAATATCAAACTCTGTGTCGATTCCCGATAGCGAGATTGAAATGACCGCGATTCGCTCAATGGGAAATGGCGGGCAAAATGTGCAAAAAGTCGCTTCCGCCATTCATTTGCGCTTCGATATACACGCATCGTCACTGCCTGAGATATATAAAAGTCGGCTACTCGGATTAAATGACTCTCGTATAACCAAGGAAGGCGTGATCATTCTTAAAGCTCAGGTTTATCGGACTCAAGAACAAAACCGAATGGATGCGTTAGCGCGTCTCAAAGAGATCATTACCGCCGCGATGGTTGTTCAAAAAACGCGCCGCCCAACCAAGCCAACACGTTCTTCTAAATTAAAACGAATGACTGGGAAAAAGAAGCAAGGCCAGAAAAAAGCGCTAAGAGGAAGAGTCACCGATTAGTTGACCCGCTACAAAGCACCCCTCGATACATACTGCTATTTTAAATCTCAATTAGAGTCTAACCCGTATAGGATCCTATTATGAGCAAGCTTCAAATAAGCTCTATTTACGACAAAATTATTAGTGACGATGACGCTCGCGCCTGCAAATCGATCCCCGAATCTGCCTGTAAAGAAGTCCCGGGTAACTTTGTAAAAATGATTCTCGCTCAATTCCTAACTAAGATTGGCGATGCACTAATTAACCCCAAAGTCACGCTACCGTGGATTTTGCAAAGTTTAGGAGCGCCCGCCTATTTAATTGGTTGGCTTGTCCCGATCCGAGAAGCTGGCTCTCTATTACCTCAATTAGCTATTGCCAGCTATATTCGTACTCTTCCAATCCGAAAATGGACATGGATTGCAGGCAGTGTTCTTCAGGCCCTCGCCATGTTTGCGATTGCCCTAAGTGCCTTTTATCTTGAAGGGGCAACAGCGGGTTGGACCATCATCGTTTTTCTAATCTTATTTAGCTTTTCCCGAGGCTTAACATCGGTTGCGGCTAAAGACGTATTGGGAAAAACGATTCCGAAGAGCCAACGAGGGCAAGTAAATGGCCTTTCGACCAGTTCAGCTGGTTTTGTGACTCTCATCCTCGCAATATTGATGATGATTTCAACATGGTTTAACTGGCAAGCAGGTCACAGTTTCTATGCTATAAGCCTTGCTGTGGCTGGATTCATATGGCTTGCCGCGTCATTCGTTTTTGCACAAATTACTGAATACCCAGGAGAAGTCGATGGTGGCAAAAACGGCTTATTAGAAGCCATAAAGCAGCTATCATTATTGAAAACCGACCGTGCTTTTCGCCATTTTGTTGCCACACGTACCCTGTTTTTATGTACAGCCCTTAGTGCGCCGTATTATGTTGTACTGTCACAAACCGCCCTTGGAAATCAAATTTGGCTGCTGGCATTTTTCATGTTCGCAAGTGGCTTAGCGTCATTTGTGTCTGGACCGTTTTGGGGGCGTTTTTCCGATCGCTCAAGTAAACAAGTGATGGTCATTGGCTCATCTTTGAGTGCGGTCGTCGGTGTCATTCTTTTTCTAAGCTACTTATTAGTACCAAGTTTACTCAGTACCGCATTTTGGTTGCCATTGCTTTATTTTGTTGTCTGTATTGCACATGATGGCGTACGCGTAGGACGCAAAACGTATTTGGTTGATCTTGCCGATGGGAATAAACGAACCAGCTATGTGGCGGTGAGCAATACCGTCATCGGAGTCATGCTTCTACTGGTGAGTTTATTGGGAGCACTCGTATCAATACTTGGTATTCACGGACTCGTGCTCTTGTTCTCTTTTATAACTTTTTGTGGTGTCGCGATGGCGAAAGGCTTACCAGACGTATCACGCTAGGCAAGTCTCCATCGTTATTCTCATATCCAGTATTTCGCTGAGTATGGGAGCCGATCGAGGAAGTTATGCCGCCGAACTTCCTTGATCAGAGAAAAACAGTGGGTACTTTTGTCGAATATGACGCTGCTCCGCAACCATATCTCGGAAACTCAGCCCTTTATCGAGTTTAACCACCACTTCTCCATTATCAAAGCGAACAATCGAACCTTCAATGCTGACTTCTTGATTGCTATGTAAACGAACCGTACCCGACAAACGCAATCCTCGATATAAGTTAGTAATATTATTCATTACCACTCGAATTCCACGCTCCGAACTTTCACAAACATGAAAGAATTGATCTTCAATTCTCATCACAGGGCGTGCTCTTTTAGGGTATTTTAGTCGGTAATACTGACGTCGCTGAACTCCATCAAAGCTGGTCATTCAATATTCTCCTTTCTTCAACAACGATTGAGTTATTGGGTAATTACATATCTGAATACCTGTTATATCGACATTAGCTGAAAAAACTAAAGTAAATATTTCATAACCTTATCAAATAATTCAACATCACCACTGGAGGCTTGTGCCACTATTCAAATAAACCTAGACTGTAACCCTGATTAGGAGACACAAATGAAATCTTTAGCGAACAAAATACTATCGGGTCTGACTCTTTTTCTAGCGGTCTTTTCGGCTAATGCAGCCAGTGAACGTGGGCAAACAGCGTGGGAGTGGATTGAGCAGGGAGCAACAATTTTAGATGTAAGAACGCCGAGTGAATTTGCGTCTGGTCATATAGAGAATTCACATAATTTACCACTTCAGGAAATCCCTTCTCATCTAACCAAGCTCGACAAATCACTCGCCTATGTCGTTTATTGCCGTTCGGGGAACCGTTCTGGCCAAGCCTATAAATTACTGAAGCAAGCTGGATTTGAAAAAGTACACAATGGTGGTGGTATTAACGAAATGCGTCAGTCAAAACCTCAATAACCTCTGCTTGTATATATGTGTATATAAAGATTAGCGCGCATAGATTGGAAAAAACCGTAAAGTCACCCTTCTCTTTTACGGTTTTTTGTTTGGCAAGTTACAATTTAACTGCCTCAATCGATTCTACATCACAATGACAACCATCGATTCGAGTAATTGTTTGAGGTTCAACGATTTTCCAGCACTGATTTTTATCGAGAGGTTCGGAAGCCAGTGTCATATTCCCATCATCACAACGAATAAACACCGTAGGGGGAATTTCATCACTTGAATAACGAACAACCCAAAATACTTGTCCATTGGAAATGCATATTGACGCTTTAAATGGGTCCACAATTCCCTTGTCGTGACAGGCTTGTTCAATTTCTTTGATTGTCTGTTTAATCGCTTTAACTGGGGCTTGATACAGGCCATTTTTAATCATCAATAAGAAAATCAATTCGCTATCCGTCGACCCTTTCTTTTGAATATAAAGCTCTTCCGGCAGCAAACGCTCCAGCACAAACTTCACTTTTTCAAACTCACCTATCTGTCCATTATGAAGGAACATCCATTGACCAATAATAAATGGGTGGCAATTAGCTCGAGAGACTTGGCTTCCCGTTGATGAGCGAATATGAGCCATAAAGCGATGAGAACGTATATGGTGAGCCAGTGAGCGCAGGTTTTCATCGCCCCATGCAGGCAGAACTTCGTGAAATTGCCCCGGCGTATTTCTTTCGGTATACCAACCTAGACCAAACCCATCAGCATTAACTCGGGTTATCGCTTTTCTTGATTCGAGACATTGATGAATAAGCGAGTGCTCCGGCTTATAAATCACCTCGTCCATATAAATAGATTGCCCTTGATAGGCTAACCAACGACACATACTTTATAGAGCTCCTGCAATGGAAGACATATAACTCGTCAAAATAAACGTAATACTATCATTAAAGAATGCAAATAGTGCGCCGCAGATCTAGCGAATCACTTTTCACGGCTCTTTTATACGATAAACACGCATTCCATTATCATTCGCCCCCCTAATTTAATAATTGAGTCATAGTTGCACTAGTACTTGATCTTGAAGTTGCACCAACCCTACCCAGCTATTGCTTGAATTGAAGGCAATTCACATACATTTCAGCTTCAACTTATCTATTCATTCACTTTATTCATTACGAAAATTATCAATTTGTGAGTTAGGTGTTGCTCTATTGTTACTCCCTACAAAATCAAAACAAACATAAAAACCAAACAATAAGGACTAACAAGATAAATGAGACATAAAAACAACACAAAAGCAGTATATAAAGCTTAAAAGTAAATTAAATACAAACAAAAACACCAAAAACACACCGATTAGCCCTTAGCATTTTAATATATTACCATTCAACCCTCATAAAGATGAATATATCGATAAAAAACAACATAACAAAAATTTAACACTTATTTTATTGTTACAGGGAAAATTAAATGCAATCACTAATCGATTTCCTTAATGGAATAATATGGAGCCCAGCGTTGATTTACCTCTGCTTGGGTGCAGGACTGTTTTACTCAATCGCAACCCGGTTTGTGCAAATCCGCCATTTTTCAGAGATGATTCGCCTACTCTTCGTTGGTAAGAAGTCGGACAAAGGTATCTCTTCTTTTCAAGCACTCGCCGTTTCTCTCTCTGGTAGAGTTGGTACTGGTAATATCGCTGGGGTTGCAGCAGCAATCGGTTTCGGTGGTCCAGGCGCTGTTTTTTGGATGTGGGTGGTAGCCTTTTTAGGAGCCGCAACCGCGTATGCAGAATCAACGCTGGCTCAAATCTACAAGGAAGAAGATGATGGCCAATATCGTGGTGGCCCAGCTTACTACATAGAAAAAGCCATGGGACAAAAATGGTACGCTTGGATTTTTGCCATTGCTACGATCATCGCATGTGGAATCATGCTTCCTGGAGTTCAATCAAATAGTATAGGTAATGCAGTCGAACAAGCGTTTGGTGGCGGCGAACTCGTTGAAACCGCGATTGGAACCTTCAGTTTCGCGAAGGTATTAACCGGTACAATTATCTCGATCGTGTTGGCATTTATTATCTTTGGTGGTGTAAAACGAATTGCGAGTGTCACGCAAATCATCGTTCCCTTTATGGCTCTTGCGTATATTGTGACGGCATTTGTCATTATTTTGCTGCACATTGGTCAAGTTCCAGACGTGTTTGCGATGATAATTGGAGACGCATTTACCCCAATGGCAGGCTTTGGTGCAGCCATTGGTTGGGGTGTAAAACGAGGAGTCTATTCAAATGAAGCAGGTCAAGGTACAGGGCCACATGCCGCCGCAGCAGCTCAAGTCGATCACCCAGCTCAGCAAGGGCTAGTCCAAGCATTTTCAATCTATATTGATACTTTGCTGGTCTGTTCTGCAACCGCATTTATGATCATCATTACCGGTTCATATAACGTACATGGTCCTGAAGGCAGCTTCTTAATTCAGCACTTGCCAGCAGATATTGCAGCAAATAGCCCTATCTTTACCCAATATGCTATCGAAAGTGCATTACCGGGTGTGGGGAAAACATTTGTTGCTGTCGCACTGTTTTTCTTTTCATTTACCACGATACTGGCCTATTACTACATTGCCGAAACCAATATCGCCTATATTCGTCGTACATTTAAAATTGATGGATTAACCTTTATCCTTAAAGTCATTATGTTAATCGCTGTATTTTACGGTGCAATTAAAACGGCTAACCTTGCATGGGCAATGGGTGACGTTGGTGTTGGTTTAATGGCATGGCTTAATATTATTGGCATTCTGATTATCTTCTTCCTAAATAAACCAGCAATGTCTGCATTGAAGGATTATGAAGATCAGAAAAACCGAGGGGTTGAAGAGTACACCTTTGATCCTCAAAAATTAGGTATTAAAGGTGCAACTTACTGGGAAGAGCGACTTAAAAAATCCAAAGCGAGTAAGAAAAATAAAAAACATCTTTACTATTAACTAAGGTCACACGATCAAAAAAGGTTAGCGAATTCGCTAACCTTTTTAGTTTTTACCCGCCCTAGCCTTTCTATTCAGAATTAACGCAAGGTCTAAGAATTAGGGGGATTACGCAATAACAGCTTCTACTTCTTCAGCTAATTTTTTCTTTTCGCCAATCGGAAGAATAGTACGACCGTACTCAGCGTTAAGTACTTGAGCCAAACCAAAATACATTGCGCTCAAACCACAGAAAATACCTTCAAAACCAGCAATAACACCAATCTCTTCGTTACCGGTGAAATCGCGAATAGCAAGTAAAGCAAAAAGAACAGTTAGCGAACCAAATACAACTTGTTTTGCAAATGCGTAACGAAGTGAACCAATAAATAGGAAACCTGTAAAAATGCCCCATAGTGCTAAGTAGCATCCCATAAAGCTAGCAGAACTTGGCGCTGCTAAACCCATTTTAGGCATTACGATTAAACCAACAAGCGTTAACCAAAATAGGCCGTAAGATGTAAACGCCGTGGTACCAAATGTATCACCACGTTTGAAACACATCATGCCAACTAAAATTTGTCCTAAGCCACCATAGAAAATACCCATAGCTAAGATCATAGAATCAATTGGAAAAAAGCCTGCATTGTGGATGTTAAGCAGAACGGTGGTCATACCGAAACCCAAAAGACCTAGTGGAGCTGGATTGGCTAGATTAGTCGACATCGTAAATTACCTATAAAAGTTAAAGAGCCTAAGTGAATGCTCTCATCATCAGAAAGCAAAAAATTTTTAATAAACTAAAGTATATTTGAAAATCGGGCGGGATTATAAAGACAATATGTTATGTGCGCTAGCGTTATTTTTGCTCAAATTGTATTTTTTAACCATTCGGTTTCATATTATGCAATGACTCAATATAGCCGAGTGGCTTATACGTTGATATTTATTACATAGCAGAGTCCGCAGCGGAATTTACCACCTTGCATCGAAGCAAAAATAATATATTGATAGATAAAGGGTTTATAGAAACAGATTGCACATCCAGGTGAGAATAAGTGAATGGTGATCAACCGCTATGTCGATCAAAAGTACCTTTGGGCAAATGGCCAAAGTATTCGCAACAAAGCATTTGTAAGAAATCAGTTTTTGTTTATGGATTAGAAAAGAGTGGATAACTAAAGCAAGTTAAGGCTATAACATTTAAGAGATACCCGACTATTTAGCCCTTAAATTAACAAGGGCACCAATACGATCTTGGCGCCCTTTTATTTACAAATTCACCGCACTTAATTTCCTATTAGTGCTGGGATGCCAGGTAACTGTCCAACAATGGCAAGTGAACCAACACAAATCACAAAAGCTAAGCCAGGGATTAAATACTTATCTTTCGCCGACAGCGTTTTTGCTCGCTCGTGATCACCAATCAGCCCCATATTATCAAGCAGCATAGTCGTTGCCCAACCAAACACAGGGTTCACAAAAGCACACGCAAAGATACAAATACCGGCACTTAGCGAGTCTTTGTGTTTATGAATCATCTGCATGCCTGCTTCCAATAACGGCAAGAAAACACCAACAATTAGAGCTACACGAAGAACAGGTTCCCACATTGCTAAATCCATTGGGTAACCAATCACCGAAGCAAGAATACACATAATACCCGTCAGGATTGCCCCACCTGGAATTGGACGTTTAGCAATCGCAGCTGGGATCATATAAGTCCCCCAAGATGACGCTAAGTTACCACCACCTAACAGTGTACCAACACCTTGACGAACCGATGCAACCATCATGGTATCATCTACGTCCATCAATACACCTTTGGCATCTTTCGGATAGTTCAGCTCTTGGAACACTCGGTGACCAAGATAATCTGGAGACCACATAGCAACAGCAAGTATCGCGAATGGTGTCACAGCAATGAAGTGCTCTAGATTAGGCCAGCCTAACTGCCAACCTGTATCTTCACCCCACCAATAAAATGGGCTGAAGTGTGGTAGACCAGGTTCTGTGGTAAAGGCAAACTCAGCGCCCATAACATACGCAACAATTCCGGCAATTAATGAACACAGTGGAATTGCTAACCAACGCTTATTAACCTTTGCTAGATACGCATAAATCAACACCGTAACTCCGATTACAGCGAATGAAATATAACCTTGATCACTGCTCGAAGCCCAAGCTTCTGTTTTATTAATTTGGCTAATTAACCCGACAGCGCCTAAGTAAATCAATAGGCCGCCTCTCACTCCAACACCCGTTAGTGTCATGAGCTTCGAACCACCTTTGGTCCACGCCAGAATCAAACCAAATAGACACACCATAACCCCGAGAGCCAATGGGTGCCCACCAGCAGCCGCAATCAACGGAATTAGTGGAATCATTGGCCCATGCGTTCCCGCGAGGTTAGCGTTAGGGTTTAAAATGGCAGAGAATAAAATAACAAAGAGCGCACCCGCAATGAGTAGCTCGTAACGTACGTTTTCAGCAACGAATTCCGGCGATAAACCAAATTGAGCGGCAAATACTGCGACCATTGCCGTTACCATAACCACTTTACCGATTGTTGCAGCAAGTGCTGGTACCCAGTCTTCTATTTCAATACTGTAATCGCGTGAAGGAAGGTGTACTCCCCAACGGCGAAAGTTCATAATTTTCAGGTCATGATTGAGAAACTCTTCTCGACTCTCAAACTCTTTTGCCTTACGGCGCATATCTCTATAAAAAGTCTTACTTTTTTTAGACATCTAAACATTCCTTTTGGAATTACGGAACAAACCTAACACGCTCACTCTCCACTTAAGCTTGGTATACTAACCTTCGATCAGTAAGAAGCGACATCCCAGACGCTACCAAGCATCTCTATCAAAAAATAAAGAGGGAAAAGAACGGTTGGCTTTTCACGAATATGAATAACAGGAAGAAATACCTTCCACACAAGTAATGATTTTCAAAAAATCATGGCTAGCTTATTAAATCATTCATATGACTTATTGATTTAGGATAACTAATCAAAAAACTATCGGTGTAGTGTTAACATTTTGATTTGAGTTGTTACTTAGCGCACATTTTTGAGAGTTTTATCAATAATAGATTTGAGATGAATAATCGTTATGAAAATCACTGAACATGCAGATCGTACCGAACAACTCTTTGGTATTCGCGGCGAAGACATTCACAAATGGATTGACAGTTTTTTCGATCATGAAGGAAACGATCACTCATTAAGAATGGCAGAGGATATGGATTACGACCCATACGACCACCGCCAATTTCGCCACTGTAAGGAAGCTCTGGGTGAAGCGGTTAGAGAATTTGGTGACCGTTACACAACGCAACAAATAAAGAATGTTTTCGAAACCCATATACGCGATGACTATGAAGGGTATCTACCTTCTCGAGCAGATTTCAGAAATGGCACATTCACCTCAAAATACCACGATGCAACCCATACTCAAGCTTTGAGCGAAGTGCTTGATGCTAAAGAGCTTGCTGACTATTTCAGTGGTTTACACGCATCTCAACAGGAGAACCAATCTTCATTTCGCAGCTTCAGTTTTCGGATTGTATTCCCTACCATCGCAGCGATCATCCTATTCATAACCTCAGTTATTTATATTATCGTCCCTCTCCTAGAAGAGTCGATGGTGAACCAAAAACGTCAAATGCTAGAAGAGTTAACCTCAACAGCAGTAAGCATCATTGACAGCTACGTCGCCTTAGAGCAAAGAGAATTGTTAACCTTAGAAGAAGCGCAATCTCAAGCCGCAACAGACATTAAAGCAATGCGCTATGGCCCGGAAAATAAAGACTATTTTTTTATAACAGATATGCACCCAAAAATGGTCATGCACCCCTACCGCAACGATTTAACCGGCCAGGATTTAACTCATTATCGAGATAGTGAAAATACCACTGGGTTCCCTGTATTTTTAGAAATAACAAAGTTGGTTAAAGCACAGCAACATGGATACCTTGAGTATCAATGGCAGTGGAAAGATGAACCCAACACAACAGCGCCCAAAATCACGTACGTTGAAGGCATTGAAGAATGGCAATGGATCGTTGGGACAGGCGTGTATTTTGAAGATGTGCAACAAGGGATCAAGCGCTTTGAAAACATGCTATATCGAGTATTTCTAGTGATTACACTCGGTCTAGTGGGCGTGATGGGATATGTTATCTATCAATCTAGAGTCATTGAGACTAGGAAAAAACGGGCAGAAGTCGCCTTACATGAAGCGAAAGACCGCTATAGAGCTCTCGTAGAGTCCTCAAACGAAGGGTATATTCTTGAAGCCGATGGCAAGATAGTCTTCTCTAATAGTCGCCTTCATCAACTGTTAGGCTACTCCGAAACCGAACTAAAATCTCATTCTATCTGGAAGAACCTCTTCACTGAGCATCCACAGAATACCAAAGTACTTAATCACCTCTTAGAGCTATTCAATCACGCCTGTGAGCCAGGTGAATTTGAAGCTCAACTGAAAAGCAAAGGGGGGAAACCCCTTGATATTATCTTAAGTACTTCACGAATATTTTTATCTGAAAAACTTGGTCATGTGATTTCCTTTAGGCCCATCGTGCGCAAGATTTATGGCAGTAGCTTTGGCCCGGCAAACCAAGTGACCAATTACCAAAAAATGGGAGCGAACATCGTTGAAGAGATTCAGCAAGGGAATAGCCACGGTAATGTCGTTGAATCATTAAATCAGCTACCGGATATGATTCGTGAAATGATCGAGCTTGGCACACGTCCCGATTATCTTCGTCGCCTAATCGGAAGCACCTACGACGCCGCTATCTGTCGTTTCATTGAATTGACTATCGCCGATATTGGCGAGCCACCCGTCGCCTTTTCATTTATTTCTTTTGGCAGTAACGCTCGCCACGACATGACCTTATTTTCCGACCAAGATAATGCGATTGTGTTCGATACACCCGATCAGGCGGATCTCAAATCGATCAGACGCTACTTCTTACACCTTGCTGAGAAAGTCTGCGCAATGTTAGATCAAGCCGGATACAGCTATTGCGAAGGGCTTATCATGGCTTCCAACCATCAATGGTGTCTAAGCCAAAAGGAGTGGGAGGAGAACTTTAGCCTTTGGATTGAGCAAGCTTCCCCTGATTCTATTCTAGAGCTCAATGTGTTTTTCGATATTCGCTCTACATATGGTCAAGATGCGCTCGTTGATAATCTTCAATCTCACATACAGACTTGTCTCGCAACACACCCCGAATTTCTCGCTACTTACGCGCAGAACTGCTTGTCTTATGAGATTCCATTGGACAGCGAAAATCAGATAATCACCGAGTTATATGAAGGTAGAGCGTCGTTAAACTTAAAAGACTGTTTACGACCAATGGAGATATTTTGTCGTATCTACGCACTAAAACATGATATTCGGGAAATCAACACCATGACGAGGTTAAAGCAGATGCTCGCCTTCAAGGAGATTGACCAGAAGACTTTCCGCGAAATGGCCTACATATTTGATCACGTTTGGCACCTTCGATTTATGAATCAAATCATCGAATATACCGACCTTCGACAAGTGAATGATATTTTAGCGATTGAGGATTTGACTCATTTAGAACGCGATAACCTTATAAATGTACTTAAGCGCATTTCGCAGTTTCATAAAAAAGTTGAGGATGATTTTTTGTAATCAAGGCGGTGAGAATTAAATGAATAAACTAATTATTGTTAATGGAACCATGGTCGTTAGAGCAACTTTGACATTAATCCGCCACGTACATACAATGTAAATATGATAAAATTCGAATGGAATTCAGAGAAAGCTACGTCAAATGTCAAAAAGCATGGTGTCTCTTTTGAGGAGGCTAAATCCGTATTTTTTGATGATTTCGCATTGCAGTTCTTCGATCATGAAAACTCTGATACCGAAGACCGTTTTTTGCTGCTTGGAATGAGCCATGAAACTAATCTATTGCTTATTTGCCATTGTGAGCGCGACGAGGGTAATACTATTAGATTAATTTCTGCTAGAAAAGCAACTAAAAACGAAAGCAAAAACTACCAGCGAGGGCATTAATTATGAAAGCAGAATATGATTTATCTACAATGAAGTCGCGTAAAAACCCATACGCTAGTAAATTGAAAAAACCGGTGACGATGCGTCTTGGAGAAGATGTTATCTCCTATTTTAAAAGTATGGCAGAAGAATCTGGTGTTCCTTATCAAAGTCTTATAAATCTATATTTAAGGGATTGTGTTGCAACCCAAAAAAAAATTGATATAAATTGGCATTCGTAGCGAAGTTCTGACGGTGCCTTAAAAAGGCTTCAAGTTACTTTTCAAATTTAATCTATACAGTTCACTCAATAGCTGTAACTCATTCCGCCCTAAAACTAGAAGACCCTTCCTCAAGAAAAAACATAAAAAATGCCAGTCAGATTTTAACACTGACTGGCATTCTATTTAGCTGGTAAAGCGGATTAGCTATTTATCGCTAGCCCTACTCCCACTCAATCGTTGCCGGTGGTTTGCCTGAAATATCGTAAACCACACGAGAAATACCATCGATTTCATTGATGATGCGGTTGGACACTTTACCAAGGAAATCATACGGTAGGTGCGCCCAATGAGCAGTCATAAAGTCGATGGTTTCAACAGCGCGTAGTGAGACAACCCAGTCGTATTTACGGCCATCGCCCATAACACCAACCGAACGTACTGGTAAGAATACGGTAAAGGCTTGAGAGACTTTGTTGTACAAATCAGCTGCGTGCAGCTCTTCAATAAAGATAGCATCGGCACGACGTAGTAAATCGCAGTACTCTTTCTTCACTTCACCAAGAACACGAACCCCTAGACCTGGCCCTGGGAATGGGTGGCGGTAAAGCATGTTGTATGGCAAACCAAGCTCTAAACCAATCTTACGTACTTCATCCTTAAACAATTCACGTAACGGTTCAACCAAGCCCATTTCCATATCATCTGGAAGCCCACCAACGTTATGGTGAGATTTAATTACATGCGCTTTACCGGTTTTAGATGCCGCTGACTCAATCACATCAGGGTAAATAGTCCCTTGTGCAAGCCACTTAGCATTCTCTAATTTTTTCGACTCTTCATCGAATACTTCAACAAAAACGCGACCAATGATCTTACGTTTTGCTTCAGGTTCATCTTCGCCTTTAAGCTCAGATAAGAATCGGTCTTCAGCTTCGACTTTGATAATATTCAGCCCAAACTTATCGCCGAACATATCCATCACTTGCTCACCTTCATTCAAGCGAAGCAAACCATTATCAACAAAAACACACGTCAGTTTTGGACCGATAGCTTGGTGAACCAACATCGCAACAACCGATGAATCCACACCACCAGACAAACCAAGAATGACTTCATCATCGCCCACTTGCTCTTTTATGCGAGCAACGGCATCTTCAATAATAGAACTTGGTGTCCATAAACGATCACAACCACAAATGCTAAGAACAAAGTTCTCTAATAATCCTAAACCTTGCTTAGTGTGTGTAACTTCTGGGTGAAATTGAACGCCATAGTATTTCTTCTCTTCATTCGCGATAATCGCAAATGGACAGCTGTCTGTCTGACCAACAACAGAAAAGTCTTCAGGAATTGCGACAACTTTATCACCATGGCTCATCCATACGTCGAGCAGTGGAGAATTCTCCTCCGTCAATGCGTCTTGAAGGCCCTTCAACAAAGGAGATTCAGTAACCACTTCAACTTGAGCATAGCCAAATTCACGCTCATCAGAACCAGAAACTTTGCCACCTAACTGCTCAGCCATGGTTTGCATGCCGTAACAGACACCTAGTAGTGGTACACCTGAATCGAATACATATTGTGGTGCACGTGGTGAGTTCTGCTCAGTAACACTTTCTGGGCCACCTGAAAGAATGATCCCGTCTGGGTTAAATTCGCGGATATCCGCTTCTTCAACATCCCAGCTCCAAAGTTCACAGTAAACCCCGATCTCACGTACACGGCGAGCAACGAGTTGAGTATATTGAGAACCGAAATCTAGGATAAGAATTCGTTGGTCATGAATGTTCTTAGTCATTTGAGGCCATCTTTAAATAGTGATAGAAGGAAAGAAATAAAATCTGAGGCGAGTCTACCCGCCTCATTATTCATCATCAAGCAAAAAAGCAAACGTTTGCTACTTGCTTAGCCGCGTTGGTAGTTAGGTGCTTCTTTAGTGATTTGTACATCATGAACGTGAGATTCTTGAATACCTGCACCAGAGATTCGAACAAACTCTGCTTTGGTACGTAAATCTTCAACCGTAGCCGAGCCAGTTAAGCCCATACATGAGCGTAGCCCACCCATTTGCTGGTGAATAATCTCTTTCAAGCGGCCTTTGTATGCGATGCGACCTTCGATTCCTTCAGGAACCAATTTGTCTGCTGCATTATCAGTTTGGAAATAGCGATCTGACGATCCTTTAGACATCGCGCCTAAAGAGCCCATTCCACGATAAGATTTGTAAGAGCGGCCTTGGAACAGAATCACTTCACCCGGTGCTTCTTCAGTACCGGCGAACATTGAACCAACCATGACACACGAAGCACCTGCTGCAATCGCTTTACTGATATCACCAGAGAAACGGATACCACCATCGGCAATAACAGGAACGCCATATTCATTCGCCACTTCTGCGGCATCTGAAATCGCAGTAATTTGTGGAACACCAACACCGGTAACAATACGAGTTGTACAGATTGAGCCAGGGCCAATACCTACTTTAACAGCACTTACGCCAGCTTCGATCAGTGCACGAGCACCTTCACCTGTCGCAACGTTACCACCGATAATTTGCAAATCTGGGTAGGCTGCGCGAGTTTCACGAATTCGTTGTAAAACGCCTTCTGAATGACCGTGTGAAGAGTCGATAAGTAAAACATCAACGCCCGCTTCAGCAAGAGCAGCAACTCGCTCTTCATTTCCAGCAGCAGCGCCAACTGCAGCACCAACTCGAAGGCGACCTTGCTCATCTTTACATGCATTAGGCTTACGTTCTGCTTTATGGAAATCTTTAGCAGTAATCATACCGGCAAGTTTGAAGTCTTCATTCACAACAAGAACTTTTTCAACACGAGCGTCGTGCATTTTCTCTTGTACTTCTTCTGGAGATGCACCAACCGTTACCGTAACCAAGTCTTTTTTCGGCGTCATAACGTCGGCAACTTTTTTCTGCAGTTCGGTTACAAAGCGAATATCACGACCCGTAATAATACCAACAAGTTCTTGGCTTTGATTAACAACAGGGAAACCAGCAAAGCCATTTTTCTCAGTTAACGCGATAACGTCGGCAATAGTTGCTTCAGGGTTAACGGTAATTGGGGAGGTCACCATACCAGCTTCGAAAATCTTCACTTGGTGAACTTGATGAGCTTGCTCTTCAATCGACATATTCTTATGAATAAAGCCGATACCGCCTTCTTGAGCTAATGCGATCGCTAAACGAGCCTCTGTCACTGTATCCATCGATGCAGAAATCATTGGGATATTTAACGTTATGGTTTTTGTTAACTGTGTGCGAAGTTCCGCGGTATTAGGAAGTACCGTAGAATGAGCGGGGACGAGTAACACGTCATCAAAAGTAAGAGCTTCTTTGGCGATTCGTAACATTTGCAATATCTCACAACCAAGGGGGTTAAAAAGAACAAAAATCCAATCTATGTCGCTAAAGTAACGATACGTTTTGGATTTGATATTGCGGACGGATTATACATTTGCAATATCAGTTTTACTACACATATTTTAAATTTTTATTTGCATTACCCCCCTTGATATGTATTATATTGCCGCTACTTTCCATCCTTTCGGCCTCAATACTCGCTGTGCTTTCTTCAAGAAACGAAAATATTTTTACTGTCTCTCGCCTCAATGCAGAAGTGCGTTTGCTCCTTGAAAATGAAATGGGCATCGTCTGGTTGATAGGTGAAATTTCTAATTTTTCCGCTCCCGTTTCTGGCCATTGGTACCTCACGCTAAAAGATTCTCGTGCTCAAGTGAAATGTGCGATGTTTCGTGGGAATAACCGTTCAGTCACTATCAAACCTAAAAATGGACAACAAGTTTTAGTTAAAGCTCGGTTATCGCTATATGAACCAAGAGGTGATTACCAACTGATCATCGAAAGTATGCAACCAGAAGGCGATGGTTTATTACAACAACAATTTGATGAGTTAAAAATGAAGCTTGTAGCCGAAGGGTTGTTTGCTCAAGGTAATAAGCAGCCATTACCAAAGAACCCAAATTGTATTGGTCTCATTACGTCGAAAACCGGCGCGGCGCTCTACGATATCCTCGATGTGCTCAAACGACGCGACCCTTCTCTTCCCGTTATTATCTATCCAACAATGGTACAAGGAGAGCAAGCCGCCTTTTCGATTGCGCAAACCATAGGCAGAGCAAATGAGCGCAATGAATGTGATGTATTGATCGTTGGGCGTGGTGGCGGCTCTTTAGAGGATTTGTGGTGTTTTAACCATGAAATTGTTGCACGCACGATTGCTTCAAGCCAGATTCCTATCGTTAGTGCTGTGGGACATGAGGTCGATGTAACCATTTCTGATTTTGTTGCCGACGTTAGAGCGCCAACACCCTCTGCAGCTGCCGAACTTGTAAGCCGAGACAACAGTCACAAGTATGCGAACTTTACGCATTATCAGCAGAAATTGAATTCTGCCGTTCGCCACTACCTAAGTAATCGACTACGCCAATCTCAGCGTCTACAAGCAACACTAGATCGACAACACCCTAAATATCGTTTACAGCGTCAAGTGCAACAGCTCGACGAACTTAGCCTACGTATACGTCGCGCTATCGAGCGGATCCTTAATCGACATTCTCAAAGCTTAGATCGATTAAACTATCAGTTAAAAATTCAATCTCCGCAAAAGCGCTTGAACCAAGAAAGCCACTCACTTACTCAACGTGAACAACGCTTGATTGATTCGATGAACACTCAGCTTATCAATGCAAAACATCAACTCGCTCTTTCGGTAGAAACCTTAGATGCAGTTAGTCCACTTGCAACCTTAAAACGCGGCTATTCAATCACCCAAAATGAAAAAGGCCAACTCGTTACCCAAGCTAGCCAAGTCTCTTCTGGTGATAAACTGATTACACGATTAATTGATGGTGAAATTCATTCAACCATAGATTAAGCTTAATCCAACTTGTTGAACTTAAACTGGATTTTTGATCTTGATTTCAATTCATTACAACTATTGCAAAAGTAGCCAGCGGCACCACACGCTTGTAATTTCTCAAGTTCAGCATCGCATTTAGGGCAATAACCAATTTTCTTGAAGTGGCTGTCACAGCTCGAGCAATGATATTCACCATCCCCCTCAAGTTCCTTGTTACAACTAGAACAATGATTCTCACTCATTTTTTATCCTTTACTCTTTTACCTTTGAAAACTGTATTTATATTATTGCATCGGAAAAATAGCCAATATGATCTCTATCAGTTGGTCTCAGTTTAATCAGTAAATTGAAGAAAAAGATCGGATTGTGATAAAATAGGATCCTAATCTGATCTTCTGCTTTCAACCAACTGATCAGCGATCTACCCTAAAAAGAACATTTATATAACCACATACCGAAAGCATAAGTTACATGTGCTGTATTTGTATTTTACATGGTATAAAAACCTAAAAGGTTATTTAAATATACACTTAACGATATTTTATAAATAGATCACAATCAAAAAACATAACGATGTAACTTGGATAGAGCAGAATTATGCTTCCTAAAGTAGCCTAAAAATAAAAAACCCAGACTAATTGGTCTGGGTTTTCTCACTATTTTTTGTTCCGATTCTGCATCATCGACATCAGCTTTTTGCGCTTTCTCTCTTGCGATAATGTCTTCTTCTCAGTTTTCATTTCGTAAGGGTTCTCGCTGCTTTGGAAACGAATCTGAATTGGAGTACCCATGATTTCCAGAGATTTACGATAGTAGTTCATTAAATATCGCTTATACGAGTCAGGTAGCTCTTTCACTAAGTTTCCATGAACAACGATAATAGGAGGATTGTATCCACCAGCGTGAGCATATTTCAACTTTACTCGGCGTCCACGAACCATTGGTGGTTGGTGATCATCTTTGGCCATCGTTAAAATTCGAGTCAAGATCGAAGTACTGACTCGTGTTGTCGCAGATTTATAGGCTTCTTCAACCGATTCAAATAAGTGACCAACACCAGTACCATGTAGTGCTGAGATAAAATGAATTCTAGAAAAATCGACAAAACCAAGTCGGCGATCCAATTCTTTTTTCACGTTATCTTTTACATCGGTGTCTAACCCATCCCATTTATTAACGGCAATCACTATTGAGCGCCCTGCGTTTAACGTAAACCCAAGCAGGCTCAAATCTTGATCAGAGATATTTTCTCGCGCATCAATAATCAACAAAACAACGTTAGCATCTTCAATAGCTTTCAGCGTTTTTACCACTGAGAACTTTTCTACCGTTTCATTAATACGCTTACGACGGCGAACTCCTGCGGTATCAATCAGGACATATTCTCGCTCATTCCGTTGCATAGGAATATAAATCGAATCACGGGTTGTACCCGGCATATCATAAACAATGACACGTTCTTCACCGAGAATACGGTTGGTTAGTGTTGATTTTCCCACATTTGGACGACCAATAATAGCGAGCTTAATTGGCTGATCTTGTAGGCGTTTATGCTCAGCTTCGGCTTCTTCTTCAGTATATTCATGGCTATCATCGAATTCGCTGTCTTCGATTCCGGTTAAATCTTGAAGCTCTTCAGCACGTGATGCTTGTATAAATGGGTTTAGTACATGTTCGATGAGTGCCGTAACACCGCGTCCATGAGCGGCCGCAATATGATACATCTGGTCCATACCCAATTGCCAAAAATCAGCACCAGCCTGATCAGCATCGATACCATCAACTTTATTGATAACAAGAAAAGAAGGTTTTTCGGTTTGACGAAGGTGTTGTGCGATAGCTTGATCGGAGGCGGTTAAACCAGCTCGGCCATCAACGAGAAATAACACGATATCCGCTTCTTCCATTGCAAGAAGCGATTGCTTGGCCATTTCCGACTCAACGCCCACTTCATCACCATCAATACCACCAGTATCAATGACAATATAGTCTTGCTCTTCCAACTTGGCTTGACCGTACTTACGATCTCGCGTCAGTCCAGGAAAGTCTGCTACCAATGCATCTCGTGTCCGAGTTAATCGGTTAAAAAGTGTTGATTTACCAACATTGGGTCGACCAACGAGTGCGATAACAGGAACCATAATAACCTCTAGAAAATCTATAAATCTGAATATGTCTTAGACCTAAACTATGCGGCTATATTCCATCAATGGACTAGGCGCAGGTATAAGATAATACTCTGTGATGCTAATTAAATTTTTAACAACATGATAAATGATAAATACATATCAATAAAATGGCCCCTAACTGTTAACAGCCAGGAGCCTAGATCGGGAGTATATCACGAAATATTATTCGATCGTCAGTTTCTTAACATCACCATTTCGGGTAATCACTAAGTAACCATCTGGCAATTCAATTGGTGCCACGGCTAATCCACTTTCGTCGATAAACTGGCGAGCAACAAA
Organism: Vibrio phycocola; assembly: GCF_054404255.1. Lineage (NCBI taxonomy): Bacteria > Pseudomonadati > Pseudomonadota > Gammaproteobacteria > Vibrionales > Vibrionaceae > Vibrio > Vibrio phycocola. Next base: position 49,928 of record NZ_JBTAMQ010000016.1, on the reverse strand, counting down.
ATTCCCGGTCGAACGCTCCAACCAATATAGATAACCTTCGCTATCACCAACAACTAAATAATCGTTGAGGACAACAGGATTGGTCAATAAACGGTTTTCTAACTCTTTATTCGTCCAAAGTTCAGCACCACTGCGCGAATCAACCGCGACTAGATGATCGTGGTCGGCCACAATGAAAAGTCTGCCGCCATCGGTTGCCATATCGGATGCTGATGAATATGGGCGTTTCCAAGACACTTTACTACTTCGTAGATCAACCGCAACTAACTGCCCGTTGTATCCAATAGAGTATAATATTCCGCCAATAGCCAATGGGCTTGAGTCTACATCGACTAAACGTTCAATTTCCGTCGCACCTTTTGGTGTTCCCACCGTTTGTTGCCAAATCATTTGACCGTGCGATGAAATGGCAGCGGCTAAACGTCCATTTGGTGTTCCCCAGAAAATCCCACCGGATAAAGCAAGAGGTGAACTGTCACCACGTAAAGTCAGATTAGGTACTTCAGATGCGATAGTCCAACGCTGAGCACCCGTCGTTTGGTCAAGAGCTATTAACGTACCTTCACTGGTATTCACAATAACTAAACCTGCGTCAATTGCAGGAGTGGAAAGAACTTCGCCGGAAACTTTGCTCTTCCACGTCGCCTCTCCAGTCAGAGCGTTAATGGCGTAAACCACACCGTTTTCGCTTCCAATATATAAAGTATTACTGGAAACACTGATTCCGCCGGATAACCGAGGGACGCTCTCTGAATCGATCTTAGTCTTCCAAATTGTCTTACCGTCGCTTGGTGAAATAGCTTTCACCTCACCGTTTCTACTTGCCAAATAAATTCTTTCATAGGCGTAAACTGGCTTCAATTTGGAATAGTAGTGTTCGACACCGTCACTAATGCTAGTGTGCCAAAGCTCAGTTGGCAAAAACTTGCTATTAACCTCTGGTACTGGAACCATAACAACGGTGTCCGTTTCACTAGAACATCCAACTACAGCGCCAGTAATCGTCGCGACGACGAATAGATGTTTCAACCATCTAGTCATGCTTTGCCCTTATTTAGCGAGATCATCTAGTTTTAGTTTTAGCAACTGACTCGCATCATTTTCTTGCTGTGCTTGTGTATAAGCAATATACGCAGCGTCTTTATCCCCTTGAGCCAACACGACATCGCCTTTTAATTCTAAGACTCGTCCTTGCCATCCCTCATGAGTTATTGCTTTAAGCTCTGCTAACGCTTTATCGTAATTAGTTTGCTCAGCAGAAATACGAGCGATACGATAACCAGCAATGGTTTTCAATGCTTCATCACCGCTGTTTGATTTAACCCACTCTAGTTGAACCAACGCTTGATCGAGCTCTTTTGCTTCGATTTGAGCCTTAGCCAACTGAATCGCAGCCAATGACGCATATTCAGAATCACTGTTCGAGTTAATAAATGTCTGAACACTTTCCTGTGCGGACGCGCCATTTTTGCCTAATTCAGCAATTGTAGATTCGTAGCTCTTCGACGCAGCTTCTCTCGCATCTTGTGTTGATGATTGATAAAAGTTCCAACCGCCAATCGCACTTAAACCAACTACAGTGCCAATAATCACGGCTTTGCCGTTTTCTTCCCACCAGCTTTTAATTGCTTCTACTTGTTGTTCTTCGGTATCGTAGAGTTCCACTTGGTGCCCTCTTTACGCAAATGATTATTGTGAACCTTATTGTCCACAACAGATAATTAAATAATGGATTGTAGCTTAACGATGATCTCAGCTTGTTGCATCGTCTCTTGTTGGCCACCAACCAAGTCTTTATACACAACTGTATTATCGGCGACTTCATTTTCACCTAAAACCAATGCTACGGCTGCTCCAACTTTATCGGCACGTTTAAATTGCTTCTTAAAGTTGCCACCACCACAGTGATTCATAATACGAATGCCAGGAATCGTACTGCGCAGCTCTTCCGCCAGTTTAAACCCAGCCGCTGTTGTTCCTTCGCCCGCGGTAACCATATAAACATCAACTTGACGACGAACACTGGCTTGGTTCAACGTTTCCATAAGGAGAACCAAACGTTCCAACCCCATTGCAAAACCAATTCCTGGGGTTGCTTTACCACCGAGTTGTTCTACCAATCCGTCGTAACGCCCGCCACCACATACTGTTCCTTGTGAACCTAAACTTTCAGTGATCCACTCAAATACGGTACGGTTATAGTAATCCAAACCACGAACGAGACGTTGATTTACTGTGTATTCGATACCAGCAGAGTCTAGAAGTTCACATAAATCAGAAAAATGCTGGCGAGAATCCGCATCAAGGTAATCACACAATTGCGGAGCATCACCTAATATGGCTTGAACATCCGGGTTCTTACTGTCTAAAACGCGTAGTGGATTGGTATACATGCGTCGCTTACAGTCTTCATCCAGAACATCCATATGTTGCTCTAAATAGGCAATTAACGCGACACGATATTCTTGACGTGCTTCTGAGGACCCAATCGAGTTGAGTTCAAGACGAACGTGTTCCGCAACGCCAAGCTCTTTCCAAATTCGAGCGGTTAGCATAATCAATTCAGCATCAATATCTGGGCTTTCTACGCCAAAGACTTCTGCGCCACATTGATGAAATTGACGGTAGCGACCTTTCTGCGGGCGCTCGTGGCGGAACATAGGTCCAATATACCAAACTCGCTGTTCTTGATTATACAGAAGGCCGTTTTCGATACCTGCGCGAATACACCCAGCCGTACCTTCTGGACGAAGGGACAAGCTATCACCATTGCGATCGTCAAAGGTATACATTTCCTTTTCAACCACATCAGTGACTTCACCGATCGCTCGGCAGAATAAGTTTGTCATTTCGACAATTGGCATCCGCATTTCACTGTAACCGTAAGACGCAATCACGCCTTTAACGACATTTTCTACTTTTTGCCAAAGTGGCGATTGAGATGGGAGACAATCGTTCATGCCTCGAATTGCTTGAATAGTTTTAGCCACGTAAAGTTACCGTAAAATTAATGAGTTAATTGTCGTCGATCTGGTCAACTGGAATTTGATTGGATTGATCCATCATCGCGGCTTTTGCGCGAATTTTTGCCTCGAGGTTCGAGATCAGATCGTTATTATCAAATCGCTCTTTTTGACGCACACCATCGCTATAAAATGCACTTTTTCGATTACCACCAGCTAGACCAAGGTGAGAGACTTCTGCTTCACCAGGGCCATTTACAACACAACCGATAATCGAAACATCCATTGGCGTCACGATATCTTCAAGTCGCTCTTCCAATGCATTTACTGTTGCTATTACATCAAATTCTTGACGAGAACAACTTGGGCAAGCAATAAAGTTGATACCACGCGAACGGATTCGCAATGATTTCAAAATATCAAAGCCCACTTTAATCTCTTCCACTGGATCGGCTGCGAGCGAAACTCGTAACGTATCACCAATGCCTTCAGAAAGTAACATTCCAAGACCAACGGCTGATTTGACCGATCCTGCTCGTGCCCCACCCGCTTCTGTAATACCCAAGTGTAAAGGTTGATCAATTTTCTGAGCGAGTAAACGATACGAGTCGACTGCGAGGAAGACATCGGAGGCTTTGACACTGACTTTAAATTGGTCGAAGTTAAGTCGATCTAAAATATCAACGTGTCGCATTGCCGATTCAACGAGTGCTTCAGGGGTTGGTTCACCATATTTGACTTGAATCTCTTTCTCAAGAGAACCGCCATTAACCCCGATGCGAATTGGAATGCCTTTATCGCGGGCACAATCAACCACTGAACGGATCCGAGATTCATTGCCAATATTTCCTGGGTTAATCCGCAGACAATCCACGCCATATTCAGCAACCTGAAGGGCGATTCGATAATCGAAATGAATATCAGCGATGAGCGGGATAGAAATTTGCTGCTTGATTTGTTTGAATGCTTCAGCTGCATCCATCGTCGGAACGGAAACACGAACGATGTCAGCACCTACTTTTTCTAGAGCACGAATTTGAGCAACCGTAGCATCAACATCAGTTGTTCGAGTATTGGTCATCGATTGAACGGCAATGGGAGCACCATCACCGATCGGCACGTCACCCACGTATATACGTGTCGATTGGCGACGTTTTATAGGAGAGTTATGTGACATAATTTTATCTAGGGTAAGGTGAATCTTGCTACTTTACCAGAAGTATACCGAGAAAGGTCAACAGGTTCACTTGAATATGTCATAGAAACGGTTTCTGGCGCACCTAAAATCACTTTAAATGGTGCCTGACCATCTAAGCTAACCACTTGGTTCGGCTTTTTAGTGCCAACAGTCAACGTTTTTCCTGTCGCATCGATTATCTGAATCCAACAATCGGCGCTAAATGTCATCACAATGCGTGAATCACTTGCTTCAGTGAGTTCCTTTAAAACTGCATCATTTGACGCTTCTGTAGAAAGGCTTTCTGTCGCTTGTTCTGAAATAACAGATTCCGGAGGATTCGATGACTCATCTCGGACAGGACCTTCAAAACTACCTTCTGTTTGTTCAACAGTAACAGCTTGAGATTCTACTGCTGGGTTTAATACTTCTGTATTCGTCGTTTTTACAACGTTATCTACTTCTTCTACGACTGGTAATTCAACTTGGGCCGTTTGAGTGGCATTGGTATCAGATAATAGAGAATCATTGGACTGATTTTGATACCACCAAATAGAAGAGATCCCAATAACAACGAATATGACTCCGAATGTAATGTAGTTAAGTCGGTTATTGTTGGCTTCATGTTTAGTACGTTCAGAAAAGCTTTTCATTTTCATGTCTACTTCTTGTGGAACTTCTCCACAATAAGAATCGTACGCCGCTAAAATCACATTTTCATCAGCACCAACAACACGTGCATACGATCTCAGGTAACCACGAATAAACGTCTTCTCTTTACCAATACTATCAAAGTCACTGTCATCTAACGATTGAATAACCGCTTCTCTTAGACGTAACTTTTCAGCCACATGTTTTCGAGTTAAGTTTTGTGACTCTCGTTTTTGCAAAAGCAATGTGCCCGGTTTCTCAACCACATGAATATGTGGCTTTATAACCTCAGGTTGCATATCTAGCAATTCATTATTCATTCGCAGTTTCTATCTCTTATTGGTGACGTCATAAGTATTCTGTATCGATTATTTATTTTTTTTATGCGGAGAATATTTATGAGTTCAAAATATTAATTTCTTAAACTGTTTATGCTTCAACCTTTTAAATATAGCTGAATTTAATATATTTGGTTATTCTAAAGATTAATTAGCGTTACACAACAGGAATACCGACATTTACAAGTCGGTGAATTAGATCTTTTTCACTATATTGACAGTTGTATATTTAAACAACTGCCTAGATTATGCAATACCCAAGTCTAAATCTGGATTTAATTGATTAATATACAGTTTTGACTGAAATATCGCTACCAGATACCTGTGTTTTAGTACGTTTTGTCCGATCGATGACATCTCCGACTAACTGACCACAAGCCGCATCAATATCATCTCCACGTGTTTTTCTCACTGTGACAGTATAATCGTGACTCATCAATGCTTTCATAAAACGGTCAATTCTAGAATTGCTTGGCTTTTTATAAGGGGATCCTGGATAAGGATTAAACGGAATAAGATTAATCTTACATGGTGTATCTTTCATGAGTTCTGCTAACTCATGAGCATGCTCTGTTCCATCATTAATATGATCGAGTAGTACATATTCTACCGTTACTTTGCCTCGATTGGCGTTGGACGTTGCAATATAGCGGCGCACAGAACTTAAAAAGTCTTCGATATCCCAACGATCATTAATTGGCATAATCTCACTACGGAGTTTGTCATTCGGTGCATGCAATGAGATTGCCAACGCGACATCGATACGGTCAGTCATTTGGTCAAGACCAGACACGACACCCGATGTCGACACGGTAATGCGACGTTTTGATAAACCAAACCCCAAGTCATCGAGCATTATTTCTAATGACGGAATGAGATTTTTCATATTAAGTAATGGCTCACCCATGCCCATCATTACAATGTTGGTAATAGGTCGACGCCCTGTTTCTTTCTGTAGACCAATTTCACGGGCAGCTCGCCAAACCTGTCCAATAATTTCAGACACTCTAAGGTTGCGATTAAATCCCTGTTGTGCAGTCGAGCAAAACTTACATTCCAACGCACACCCAACCTGTGACGAAACACAGAGTGTGGCGCGATCTTCATCGGGAATGTAAACCGTCTCCACGTCTTGGTCGCCAACTTTCATTGCCCATTTTATCGTGCCATCTGTGGAGTGCTGTGCTTCAGAAACAGTAGGAGCGATTATTTCGCAGTGACGCATCAGTTTTTCACGTAACTTTTTGTTGATGTTACTCATCAGCTCAAAGTCATCGTAGCCAAAATGGTAGATCCACTTCATCACTTGATCAGCACGAAATGCCTTTTCTCCTAGCTCTTCAGAAAAAAACGTACGCATTCCTTCTCGATCAAAATCAAGCAAATTGACTTTACGAATAGTCATGAAACCTCACTACACCAAACACAAAATTAGGGCGCGAATTGTACAGCCTTTAAACACCGACAACAAGCGCTCGATTGGGTGAGAATTAACATGATATTGATTTAACTATAAATTCACTAGAAACGTGAATGTAGGAAGAAATAGGCTTCTGCTTTTTCTAGCAAAAGCCCATTCAATCGAGGTAAAGATTTAGGAGTTACTGGCGAGGACATATTTCAGACTGTGGAAAAAAGAACTCGATTTCACGAGCTGCTGAAGCAGGACTGTCACTACCATGAACGGAGTTTAAGCGCATGCTTATCGCATAATCAGCTCGGATAGTACCGCAAGCCGCTTCTTCTGGATTAGTTTTACCCATAAGTTCACGATAGCGGCTGATAGCATTTTCACCTTCAAGCACTTGAACCATTATTGGTCCAGATGTCATCAGCTCTTTTAGACCTTCAAAAAATGGTTTTCCTTCATGTTCAGCATAAAAGCTACTCGCTTGCTCTTCAGTAAGTTGAACCATTTTAGCCGCAATGATTTGTAAGCCAGCTTTTTCTATACGGTTATAAATTTCACCGACTAAATTACGCTTTACAGCATCAGGTTTTACAATTGAAAATGTTCTTTCTAGAGCCATATTATTCTATCCTTTTTATCGTTATTATTTAATGCTAACTATTTGATTATTCTTTTTATCTATCCAATTTACTTAGCTAGGGTGTTGAGAATACCAGCCAAAGTTCGTATCCCTGTACCCGTAGCACCTGCAGCCCAACGCTCAGAAGCTGACTTACGGTAAGTCGCTGCACAATCAAAATGTAGCCAACCTTGTTGGTAGTTGTCCACAAAGTATGACAAAAATGCGGCAGCGGTCGTCGCTCCTGGTGAATAATCACCGGAACTGATATTTGATAGGTCGGCAAAATTCGAAGGCAGCATATCACGATGGAATGGCTCTAGTGGCAAAGGCCATAATCCTTCGTTCTCTGATTTCGCGACTTTTAGCGCAGTCGATGAAAGCTTTTCATCGAAGCTAAACAACGCGTGATAATCATTGCCTAATGCATGTTTTGCAGAGCCCGTCAAAGTCGCACAATCGATGATCAGTTTTGGATTTTGCTCACTCGCATAAATTAATCCATCTGCCAAAACTAGACGCCCTTCTGCATCTGTATTCATTATTTCAACGGTTTTCCCGTTTTTATACGTAATAATGTCGCCCAATTTCAACGCATGACCAGACACCATATTTTCAGCACAACATAGAACGAGTTTCACCCGTTGATTCAGACCGCGCATAATGGCTAGTGCAAGACCACCGGTTACAGTTGCAGCTCCTCCCATATCGGTTTTCATTGCGGTCATCATATTGGACGGTTTAAGGCTATAACCACCTGAATCAAACGTAATTCCTTTCCCAACCAAACATGCGGCAACGGGAGCATTCTCATCACCTGTTGGGTTGTAATCCAGCTGTAACATCGCAGACGTGCGCTCTGAACCACGTCCAACTGCAAATATCCCAGCCCAACCTTCGGTCAACAAATCTTTGTCTTTCACCACTTTAAACGAAACATGCTCAGGCGCGAGACTCTTAATAAATTCTGCTGCCATAGTGGCGAGCTGCCTTGGCCCAACTTCTTCAGCACTGCGATTAATAATGTCACATGTCCAATTTGCGGCTTTAATGCGAGACTCAAGTTCAACCGTTGTATTGGCGTCAAGATCACTCCACTCAAGCTTATTTAGTTTCTTTGCTTCCCGGTAACCTAGGTAAAAAGACCAAATCGATTCAAGATCCCACCCTTCCCCTGCCAATATGACATTGCGTAGTCCCTGAGAGTCAATTTTTCTTGCGGCTCGCTGAATAGTTTGAAGGCTTGGTTGCATGGAGCTAAGGTGAATAGTGGTGCCATTTTCTGAATATGAGACGATTGCCTTTTCACCCCATTGAGTCGGGGCTGATTTACGAGATAAATACACTGACATTTGTTGAGACATGGTTTCTCCTTGTCCATAGGTGGTGTTATTTTCACCATTAGATTCATACCATTACTTAATGATGTTGCATTATCAACGACAAATATGTCAACTGAATAAAAAAAAGCGAACAAACGTTCGCTTTTTTCTCTAAATAATCATTAATTTGTGATTTAAAACACCATGTTGGCGGCCTAATCCATCTCATCCATCCAACACAAAATGACGGCTTCTAAAATTTTTTCATTTGATCGCTCTGGCTCATCATCGAAATCTTCTAAATCCAGAATCCATTGATGTAAATCGGTAAAGCGTACATTCTTTGGTTCAAGATCTGGGTATAGCTCGCACAGCTCAATGGCTATGTCTCGGGAATCTGTCCATTTCATAGTCTTATCCTATCTATCAGCATATCGCCTACACGAATAACGCTCGCGTGGGTAAATGAATTAATGATCTTCAGACGCGTGGTTTAACGTGTACTTCGGAATTTCAACCACCAAGTCTTCATTAGTGACAGAAGCTTGACAACCAAGGCGAGATTCAGGCTCCAGTCCCCATGCTTTGTCGAGCATATCATCTTCCAACTCATCACTTTCAGCCAATGAGTCAAACCCCTCACGAACAATCACATGACAGGTAGTACAAGCGCACGATTTCTCGCAAGCGTGTTCAATAGCAATGCCGTTTTTCAAGGCAACATCTAGTACCGTTTCACCGGTCTTTGCTTCAAGTACCGCACCTTCTGGGCAAAGTTCTTCATGAGGTAGAACAATAATCTTTGGCATCTTTTTTCTCTACTCTAATTCATTTACAGATTGGCCAGCGAGCGCAGCACGAATAGATTTATCCATTCGACGCGATGCAAAATCTTGGCTCACTTTATCTATGTCTTTGATACCTTGCTCAATGGCATCGGCATCTTCACCATTACGTAAGACGATTAAGGACTCAATGGATTCAAGAATGACATTTCGTTCTTGTTCTGAGAGCAACTCATCTCCATCTGCTTGCATCGCCGCGATCAACCCTTCGATAACCCGATCAGATTCAACTCTCTGCTCAGTTAGTGCTCGAAGCTGCATGTCTTGCTCAGCGAATGTCATAGAGTCGGTGAGCATATTTGCCACTTCATCGTCACTCAAACCATAAGAAGGTTTCACTTGGATTTCTGCGTGAACGCCCGTGCTTTTTTCCATCGCGGTTACCGACAATAACCCATCAGCATCCACTTGGTAGGTCACTCGAATATGAGCAGCACCAGCCGTCATTGGTGGGATACCTTTCAGAGCAAAGCGAGCTAATGAACGACAATCATCAACCATCTCCCGTTCGCCTTGCACTGTGTGCACCGTCATTGCCGTTTGACCATCTTTGAATGTGGTAAATTCTTGGGCACGTGCAACTGGAATCGTGGTATTACGAGGGATGATCTTTTCAACAAGACCGCCCATGGTTTCAATACCAAGTGACAATGGGATAACATCGAGCAATAGCATTTCAGAATCGGGCTTATTGCCAACCAAAATGTCGGCTTGAATGCCAGCACCAATCGCAACCACTTCATCTGGGTTGATGCTAGTAAGTGGCTCTCGACCGAAGAAATCTCCGACCATTTCACGTACCAACAGAGTACGAGTCGAACCACCGACCATAACCACTTGAAGAACATCATCACTGCTTACATCAGCATCTTTTAGTGCACGACGACAAGAAAGTAGTGTCTTCTTCACTAATGGTGTAATCAGTTCATTCATTTGGTCGCGAGTAATCGTACCGTTCCATCCCAAAACCGAAACAGAAGTGGAAGTGTCACTTGAAAGTGCTACTTTAGCTTCATTTGCCGCATCAACAAGTGCTCGATACTCACTGGCACCGAGTTTACCACTGAGGCCAGCTTGTTCTTTAATATGATCAGCAATAAGTTGGTCAAAGTCATCTCCGCCTAAAGCCGAGTCACCACCGGTCGCTAAAACTTCAAATACCCCTTTAGATAATCGAAGAATCGAGATATCAAAGGTACCACCACCTAAATCGTAAACGGCAATAACACCTTCTTGACCAGAATCGAGACCGTAAGCAATAGCGGCTGCCGTTGGTTCATTGAGTAAACGTAAAACATGCAGCCCAGCAAGTGTTGCCGCGTCTTTGGTACTTGCACGCTGAGCATCATCGAAATACGCAGGAACCGTGATTACAACGCCAGCAAGTTCACCATCTAGTGCACGTTCAGCTCGTTGGCCAAGCGCCCGTAATATATCGGCAGAGACTTGAACTGGATTCTTATCTCCGGCTGGTGTTTGAAGTATTGGTAACCCGTTTTCACTCGATAAAAATTCGTGAGGCACATCGGGGTAGCGCTGTTTAATGTCATCAAGCGAACGACCAATAAGGCGTTTAACCGAAATAATCGTATTCACAGGATCTGCTTGCGCTTTCGCCTTAGCCGCATGCCCTACCAATGTCTCTTCTGCACTGTAATGCACAACTGAAGGAAGAATGGCTTCGCCATGCTCATCACGTAAAGCTTGAGCATCGCCGCTTCGTACCGTGGTAACCAAAGAGTTTGTGGTTCCTAAATCGATACCTGCCGCCAATTTATGCTGATGAGGAGCAGAGCTTTGCCCTGGTTCAGCGATTTGAAGTAATGCCATTGAACGTTCCTTTTATATTGACGTTACCCGAGTAATCTATCTTCTACTCGCGCCACTTCATCTTTTAGTTTGGCAATAAATTTGAGCTTTCGTACGGTTGATGCTGCTTGATTCCATTGAGATTCTTCTAATTCAACCGCCACAGCCTTAAGCATGGCTTTATACTGTTCCCCAACCTTACCATCAAAGTCAAACAGTGCAGCTTCCACATCACTGGAAGATTCAATCTCTTCTAGCTCTTCTCGTAAAAGCATCTGTTGCATTAAAAATTCGGGATCTTGCATTGTTTGCTGCTCACCACGGATATCAACACCATTGATGGCCAACATATACTCTGCTCGAGTGATAGGGTTCTTCAATACTTGATAAGCATCATTGATTTCAGACGCTTTTTGAACAGCCGCCAACTTTTCTTTCTCACTACCCGTGGCAACATTGTCTGGATGAAAACGCTTTTGCAACTCTCGGAACTGAGAAGCGAGAAAACTGCCATCAAGTGAAAAATGTTCTGGCAGCTCAAATAATTTGAAATAACTCATGGAAGATTTAATCCTGAACTTTCGGTGTTCACCGCTAACAACATAAATTAACGTTTCGCGCTAGCATCGTTCAATTTAAACGTTGAAGCTCTCGCCACAACCACACTCGCCTTTAATATTTGGGTTGTTAAATTCAAAGCCTTCATTTAAGCCTTGTTTAACATAATCAAGTTGAGTGCCATCGAGATAAACCAAACTTTTAGGGTCAACAACAACGTTAACTCCGTGATCTTCGAAGACTTGATCTTCTTCATTTACATCATCTACAAATTCAAGCACATAGGCCATACCAGAACAGCCAGTAGTTCTAACGCCTAAACGCAGGCCAAAGCCTTTTCCACGGTTATCCAAAAAGTTTCTAACTCGTGTTGCAGCAGCTTCTGATAATGTGATGCCCATACCGCTAAACCTTAAAAAATATAAATAATTGAAATAAATTAAATTGGGAGTCTATCTGAGACTCCCAATCAGACTACTTGTTATGCGTCGTGCTTTTGCTTGTAATCGGCAACAGCTGCCTTAATCGCATCTTCTGCAAGAATTGAACAGTGAACTTTTACCGGAGGAAGCTCAAGCTCTTCTGCAATTTCAGAGTTCTTCAATGCGGCCGCTTCTTCAAGTGACTTGCCTTTTACCCACTCTGTTACCAACGAACTCGATGCGATTGCACTACCACAACCGTACGTTTTAAACTTAGCATCTTCGATAATGCCCTCTTCAGATACTTTGATCTGAAGTTTCATTACATCACCACATGCGGGTGCGCCAACCATACCACTACCAATACTTGGATCTTCTTTATCAAAAGCGCCAACGTTGCGTGGATTTTCGTAATGATCGATTACTTTTTCGCTATAAGCCATAATTATTTCCCTCTATCTGTTTGAAGTGATTAGTGATGCGCCCATTCTACGGTGCTTAAATCAACTCCCTCTTTATACATATCCCATAGAGGTGACATGTCGCGTAATTTCGTTACTGCTACTCGAATTTGTTCCACAGCATAATCGATTTCCTCTTCAGTGGTAAAACGACCGAAAGAAAAGCGTACTGAGCTGTGTGCAAGTTCATCATCGAGACCTAATGCTCGTAATACATAAGACGGTTCAAGGCTCGCCGACGTACATGCGCTACCAGATGACACTGCTAGATCTTTTAGTGACATTAATAGAGACTCACCTTCAACAAAGGCAAAGCTTACATTTAAGTTGTGAGGAACACGTTGCTCTAGATCACCATTGACGGTGACGGCTTCCATATCTTTTACACCCTCTAACAAACGATTACGCAGCGCGAGTGCATGATCATAATCCTTTTGCATATCGAGTTTTGCAACTCGGAAAGCTTCGCCCATTCCAACAATCTGGTGAGTTGCAAGAGTACCAGAACGGAAACCACGTTCATGGCCACCACCATGCATCTGCGCTTCTAAACGGATACGAGGTTTACGGCTTACATATAAAGCACCAATGCCTTTAGGACCGTATATTTTATGAGCAGAAAGTGAAATTAAATCTACTTTAAGTTCTTGAACATCAATCGGTAGCTTACCCGCTGACTGAGCCGCATCAACATGGAATACAACTTTACGCTCACGGCATAACTCACCAATCGCTGCGATATCTTGTATCACACCAATTTCATTATTCACATGCATAATAGACACGAGAATAGTGTCTTCACGCATCGCCGCTTCTAATTTAGCAAGATCGATTAATCCATTGCTTTCAGGTGCGAGGTAAGTAACTTCAAAGCCTTCACGTTCTAATTGACGACATGGATCTAAAACCGCTTTATGCTCGGTTTTACAGGTAATAATATGCTTGCCTTTCTTGCCATAAAAGTGAGCAGCACCTTTAATGGCAAGGTTATCAGACTCTGTTGCTCCAGAGGTAAACACAATTTCTCGAGGATCTGCATTCAACAAATCAGCAATTTGCTCACGTGCCGTGTCTACCACTTCCTCTGCCTGCCAACCATAACGATGTGAACGAGAAGCTGGATTTCCAAAATTTCCATCCATCGTCATGCATTGAACCATTTTTTCGGCAACGCGCTGATCAACAGGACATGTTGCTGAATAATCAAAATAAATAGGCAGTTTCATTCTTTACTCCAATGTAGACAAAACGACTATGAACGAACACTAACGTTTGAATTAACGCTTTGAGTCGCATGTCCATGATTTACTGTTAATTCGATTTCTTGGCGGTCTGCAATATCTAAGACATTATTGTCTACCATCAATTGACCAAGAGTTATGTTATTGAGGAAATCGCTAATGCGAGAGCTTAAATCACACCATAATGTGTGTGTTAAGCAGCGAACCCCGCCTTGGCAATCGCCTTTACCTGCGCATTTCGTGGCATCAACGGATTCATCAACTGCATCAATGACATGACCAACCGAAATAGTATCAGGTTCCTGACCGAGGCGATAACCACCTCCCGGACCACGTACACTTGCTACCAAGCCTGCTTTACGTAACTTAGCAAATAATTGCTCTAGGTAAGACAGCGAAATTCCCTGACGTTCGGAGATATCCGCCAATGGGACGGGGTTATCTTGTGAATTCAGAGCTACGTCGAGTATCGCAGTAACTGCATATCTTCCTTTTGATGTAAGTCTCATATTCTATTTTCCACACCGTTTATGTGGGTAGAATTTTTTCATACCTGACTAAAATGGTCAAGTATTAATTTGACTATTTTAGTCAAGTATTTACCCCCTAACTCAGCAAGGTTATTTCTTCAGTATAATCGACTTATTTATCGCAGTTAGAATGCCACGCATAATGTTTAGTTCTTGTGATTCTGGTCGGGCACGACTATATAGACGGCGTAATTTATTCATAACTTGGTTTGGCTTATCTTGCTCTATAAACTGGGTATTCACTAAGACACTTTCAAGGTGTTGATAGAACATTTCCAACTCTTTGTGATGTGGGTAGTCTTTTATCTCTTGCTCAACCGTTGCTTTTTTTGACTCGTTATCAAGATACGCCATCCGTATTTCATAACTAAGCGTTTGTACTGCCATCGCCAAATTCAGTGAACTGTATTCTGGGTTCGCTGGAATTGCGACATGATAATGACAAAGTTGCAACTCTTCATTGGTTAAGCCAGTGCGTTCGCGACCAAAAACTAAAGCGACTTGATGGCGCTGGCCTTCTTGAGCAAGCTTCTCACCACATTCTCTTGAATTCATCATCGGCCAATCTAGAGTTCGCGAGCGAGCACTCGTTCCTACCACTAAACCACACTCTTGTACTGCTTCCGCCACCGTTTCAACGATGCGAGCATTTAATGCAATATCACTTGCACCTGCCGCGAGCGCAATAGCTTGAGCATCCACTTCACACTGTGGATCGACCAATATCATACGGCTCAACCCCATTACTTTCATTGCACGAGCCGCAGATCCGATATTACCGGAATGAGACGTCCCAACGAGAACAACGTTAACTTGATCGAGCATGAAAAAATGCATCCTTAGAGTAGGGAATTTTAGAAGGGAAATATACCACATCAACAAGAAAAGTGTTCCTACAGACCGAACTACATTCGTCAATAGAACATAATTTAACCACTTCCCTTTTTTGATTACTTTGGTATACTCGCCGTCGCTTTTTCGTTCTTTAACATCCGCTGGGAAATACGTATGCATCCAATGCTAAACATTGCTATTCGCGCTGCGCGAAAAGCAGGCAATCATATAGTTAAATCGCTAGAAAATACTGATGCCATCATCGCATCATCAAAAGGCAATAATGACTTTGTTACTAATATCGACAAAGAAGCTGAAGCCATTATTATCGATATCATTCAAACTGCTTACCCTGACCACTGCATTATGGCAGAGGAAAGTGGCGCAATTGAAGGAAGAGATAAAGAAGTACAATGGATCATCGACCCACTGGATGGCACATCAAACTTTATCAATGGTTTCCCTCATTTTGCTATTTCAATTGCCGTTCGTATGAAAGGCAAAACGGAAGTTGGCTGTGTGTATGATCCAATCCGTAACGAGCTATTTTCTGCCACTCGTGGTTCAGGTGCTCAGCTTAACAACATGCGTCTTCGTGTTGCGCTGAAAAAAGAGCTTTCAGGTACGATTTTGGCGACTGGATTCCCAGCGAAACAAAAGCAACATGCTGAATCATATCTAAAAATCATTTCTTCACTATTTTCTGAAGTCGCTGACTTCCGCCGCACTGGTTCTGCTGCGCTTGATTTGTGTTATTTCTCAGCCAACCGTGTAGATGGTTTCTTTGAAATCGGTTTGAAACCTTGGGACATCGCTGCTGGGGATTTGATTGCTCGTGAAGCTGGCGCGATCGTTACCGATTTCTCTGGTGGCACTGATTATATGAAGTCTGGAAATATTGTCGCATCTAGCCCACGTTTGGTTAAATCCATTCTTAAGCATATTCGCGAAAATGGAAGTGAAGCACTTCTTAAATAATCCAGTAACGCTTTCTTTATAAACAAAAAAACCGCTGAATCTTCAGCGGTTTTTTTATGCCTATCACTTATAGTGATTTAACACTTAATCTAAGACCAGATTATGGTAATAGCTCGTCTTGATCGGCGCCTTCTTTCTCAATTTGAGGTGGCATCAAGTGTTCACGAGTAATACCCAGTTTCAATGCTAGAGCCGAAGCAACGTAGATTGAAGAGTAAGTACCAACTGTAATACCAAGCAATAGTGCAAGTGCAAAACCGTGAATTAATGCCCCACCTTTCATGAACAGTGCAACAACAACGAATAAGGTCGTTGCTGATGTAATCAAGGTTCGACTTAACGTTTGTGTTATGGAGTTGTTCATTACATGTGCTGGTTCGCCTTTACGCATTTTACGGAAGTTTTCACGAATCCGGTCAAATACAACGATGGTATCATTCAATGAATAACCAACAACGGTAAGCAACGCAGCAACAATTGTAAGGTCTACTTCAATTTGAAGAAGTGAAAATACACCAAGCGTTATCGTAACGTCATGGGCTAAGGCCAATACAGCACCTGCCGATAAACGCCATTCAAAACGAAACGTCACATACATCAAAATACACAACAGTGACGCAATGATTGCTAAACCACCCGCTTCGGTCAGTTCGTCACCAACATTTGGCCCGACAAACTCGATACGGCGCATTTCAACCTGCTCTCCAGTACCTTGTTTTATCGAATCAAGAATTTGATTTCCCAACGTTTCGCCAGAAAGCTCTGCTCGAGGTCGTAAACGAACCAATACCTCTCTAGCTGAACCAAAGTTTTGAACCGTTGCATCGCCAAAACCATTGCTATCAAGCGAAGCTCGAACCAATTCAAGATCAGCTGGCTGTTCAAATCCAACTTCAATCAAAGTCCCGCCGGTAAAGTCGAGTCCCCAATTGAGTCCTTTTGTTGAAACAGTCGCAATCGATCCAATGATCAAAACGATAGAGAAAATAAACGCAAACTTCGACCAGCGCATGAAGTCGATGATGTTATTGGTCTTTAATAATTGAAACATATCTTTTGACTAACCCCTTAGATCGACAATTTCTTGATTCGCTTACCGCCGTAAGCAAAATTGACGATGCAACGTGTACCAACAATCGCGGTAAACATTGAAGTCAAAATACCAATCGATAGTGTTACGGCAAAGCCCTTGATTGCACCTGTACCGACAGCAAATAGAATAATCGCGGTTATCAAAGTGGTGATATTGGCATCGGCAATCGTACTAAAGGCATTTGCATAACCTTGATGAATTGCTTGTTGTGGGTTCTTACCGTCACGCAACTCTTCACGAATACGTTCAAATATCAGTACGTTTGCATCCACGGCCATACCAACAGTCAATACGATACCGGCAATACCAGGTAGCGTCATCGTCGCTCCAGGAATCATCGACATAATACCTACGATACAAATAAGGTTCGCCAAAAGCGCGACGTTAGCAATAACACCAAACTTACGATAATAGACAATAGCAAATAGCATTACAGCAACCATACCCCAGATACACGCTTGGATACCTTGGTCAATGTTCTGCTGCCCCATAGAAGGACCAATGGTTCGCTCTTCAACTATTGAAATCGGTGCAATTAGAGCACCAGCACGTAATAACAATGCAAGATTATGAGCTTCAGAAGCCGAATCTATACCCGTAATACGGAAGCTACGTCCAAGTGCGGTTTGAATCGTCGCTTGGTTAATCACTTCTTCATTTTTAGCAAGAATAACTTTGCCGTCTTCAGTCTTACGACCACTGTCTTTGTATTCTGCAAAAACGGTCGCCATTAACTTACCGACATTATTTTTAGAGAAGTTGGCCATTTTATTGCCACCTTCACTATCAAGCGAAATATTTACCTGAGGACGACCATATTCATCGCTACTCGAACTTGCGTCGGTAATACTTGAGCCACCTAAGATAACGCGTTTTAGCAATACGACCGGACGCCCATCACGATCAGGCTTTATTTCACGTCCTGCGGGAACACGTCCAGCAGAAGCGGCAACCAAATCTACGCTTGAGTCAACTTCACGGAACTCTAGAGTTGCCGTCGCACCCAAAATTTCTTTGGCACGAGCTGTATCTTGTACACCCGGTAATTCAACTACGATACGACTTGCACCTTGGCGTTGAACTAGCGGCTCAGCAACACCAAGCTCATTAACACGGTTACGTAATATCGTAATATTTTGCTCGACCGCATAATTGCGTACTTCTTGTAAGCGAGCTTCTGTATATTGCCCTCTTACATTGAAGCGACCATTTGCAGCCTGAGTTGTGAAGGTCATATCCTGATGGTTTGATCTCAACACCGATAGTGCTTTATCCGCTAACTCTTCACTACGAAAGGCTGCTTCTACCCATTGGTTATCGATGACTCGAATAGAACTATAACGCAGACTTTCCTCGCGTAGTTCGGTACGAATTGCATCTTCTTCTTGGGAAATCAGCTTCTCCATAGCGGCGTTCATGTCCACTTCCATTAAGAAATGCACCCCGCCACGTAGATCAAGTCCGAGCTTCATTGGTGAACCACCAATTGACGAAAGCCAATCTGGGGTAGCCGCCGCAAGGTTTAATGCAACAACAGCCGATTCGCCTGTTAATGCTTCAGTGATGACATCACGGGCATTAATTTGCGTATCAGTTTCATTAAAGCGAACTAATATCGAGCCATTTTCAAGGGCAGCCGATTTATAGGAAAGACTCTCTTTATCAAGAGCTTGAGTGACAGTATCCAACGTAGACATAGTAACAGAAGCGCCACGCGCTCCGGTTACTTGAATAGCTGGATCTTCACCGTAGAGATTTGGAAGTGCATAAAGAGCGGTAGTGGCGATCACCAATACCACCATTATATATTTCCATAACGGATAACGG
The DNA here is from genome assembly GCF_054404255.1 of Vibrio phycocola. Lineage (NCBI taxonomy): Bacteria > Pseudomonadati > Pseudomonadota > Gammaproteobacteria > Vibrionales > Vibrionaceae > Vibrio > Vibrio phycocola. The sequence goes on along the minus strand of NZ_JBTAMQ010000016.1, from coordinate 30,849 downwards.
TTTAGCACAGCGAGGATCCTCTAGCTGTTTATAAAGACTTAAGCGTACCTTTTGGAAGTACAGCTGTAACGTAATCTTTCTTAATCACAACTGTGTTGTTTGGATTAAGTTCGATAGAGATAAAATCATTCTCTTCAGAAACTTTGACAATCTTACCGATTAGTCCGCCGTTAGTTAGAACCTCATCGCCTTTAGACATCGAAGCCATTAGATTTTTATGATCCTTTGTGCGTTTTGCCTGTGGGCGATAAATCATAAAATAGAAAATAACAGCAAATAAGCCAAGCATGATGAACATTTCAAAACCACCACCTTGTGGAGCAGGTTCACCTGCAGCGTGAGCAACTGATATAAAACTCATTAAAACTTCCTCTAAGATATTGTTGTGTTGTAATTCAATTGTGTATTGGGTTGAATTAGACGATTTTCAACTATTTTTGCCTTTACAGCATCAATTTTTCGCCTAATTCGTCGATTATTATTTACCGATCGGCGGTACGTCACGATCTCGACGAGCATAAAACTCTTCTACAAACTGGTCAAAACGATCTTCATCAATGGCAGTACGAATACTTTCCATCAGACGTTGGTAATAGCGCAAGTTATGTATGGTATTCAAACGCGCACCTAAGATTTCATTACATTTGTCTAAATGGTGCAAATACGACTTCGAGTAATTTTTACAGGTGTAACAGTCACACTCAGGATCCAAAGCCGTAGTATCAACTTTGTGTTTTGCGTTGCGAATCTTAACCACGCCACCAGTTACAAATAAATGGCCGTTTCTTGCGTTACGAGTAGGCATAACACAATCAAACATATCGACGCCACGACGCACGCCTTCCACTAGATCTTCTGGTTTACCTACACCCATTAAGTAGCGAGGTTTATCTTGAGGCAACTGTGGACAAGTGTGCTCCAAAATACGATGCATATCTTCTTTCGGTTCACCAACGGCTAAACCACCAACAGCATAACCATCAAAGCCAATTTCCGTTAACCCTTTTACCGAGACATCGCGAAGATTTTCATACACTCCGCCTTGTACGATTCCGAACAACGAGTTTTGGTTCCCTAGTTTATCAAAATGATCACGAGAACGTTGTGCCCAACGCAGTGACATTTCCATCGATTTTTTGGCTTCATCATGAGTCGCTGGATAAGGGGTACACTCATCGAAAATCATCACGACATCAGAGCCGAGATCATGTTGAATCTCCATCGACTTTTCTGCATCCATGAAGATTTTCTCACCATTTACCGGGTTTCTAAAATGCACGCCTTCTTCGGTGATCTTACGAATATCACCAAGGCTAAACACCTGAAAGCCGCCCGAATCCGTTAAGATCGGTCCTTTCCAATTCATGAAGTCATGCAAGTCGCCGTGCATTTTCATTACTTCTTGTCCAGGGCGTAACCAAAGGTGGAACGTATTCCCTAACAGAATTTCAGCGCCCGTTTCAGCCACTTCCTCTGGTGTCATACCTTTCACTGTTCCATATGTCCCAACAGGCATAAATGCCGGGGTTTGTACAGAACCACGTTCAAACTGAAGCTGCCCGCGACGAGCATTTCCGTTAGTCTTTTTTAAATCAAATGTTAACTTCACAAAGCCTCCAAAACGCCAGAGAAACAGTCTGACGATATAATGCGAAACAGCTACTTAGCCGTTTGCTTTTCAATAAACATCGCATCGCCATAACTAAAGAAGCGATACGCCTGTTCTACAGCATGTTGATATGCCGCCATCACATGGTCATAACCGGCAAACGCGCTAACCAGCATAATCAATGTGGATTCCGGTAAATGGAAATTGGTGATCAAACAATCGACCACTCGATATTCATAACCGGGGAAAATAAAAATTTCGGTATCATCAAAAAATGGCGCTATTAATTGCCCCTTCTTTTGTGCGGCTTGTGCTGCACTTTCCAATGAGCGCACCGATGTTGTTCCAACCGCAATAACTCGTCCGCCACGAGCTTTTGTCACTTCAATGGCATCAACAACCTCTTGCGATACTTCTACATATTCAGCGTGCATATGATGGTCGTGAATATTGTCGACACGCACAGGCTGAAAAGTCCCGGCTCCGACATGCAGAGTAACATACGCCATGTCGACACCTTTTTGCTGAATCTGATCGAGCAAATCGCTATCAAAGTGCAATCCGGCTGTCGGTGCTGCGACTGCGCCTGGTTTTTCGTTGTAAACCGTCTGATAACGTTCTTTATCCGTTTCTTCATCAGGGCGATCAATATACGGCGGTAACGGCATATGACCAATGTGATTAAGCACATCTAAAATCGGTTTATCACCACACACTTCGATCTCAAATAATGCATCATGGCGTGCCACCATCACGGCAGAGTATTCATCATTTTCACCAAGCATCAAATCAGTACCGGGCTTAGGTGGCTTTGAACAACGAACATGCGCCAAAATTCGATGTTCATCGAGCATGCGTTCAACCAATACTTCCAGTTTCCCACCTGTGGCTTTACGACCAAACATTCGAGCTGGAATAACACGAGTATTGTTAAACACCAATAAATCACCGGGGTTTACCAACGACAATATGTCTTTAAAAGAGCGATCGAAAAGCTCACCACTATTGCCATCTAATTGTAATAAACGACTCGCGGTTCTCTCAGTTTTTGGATAACGAGCAATCAGCTCATCGGGAAGGTCAAAATGAAAATCAGAAACTTGCATCTAGTTCGGTCTTATTTGGTGGTGTTAACGATAATCGTGTGCAGCGCGCTAGTATACCTGTAAAACCACCGATACGGCAGCGTTGTAAATCAATTAAATATTCAAATTCGTTAATTCACGTTTATTAATACGGAATTCACTTCTGTCCAAGATTGTTTTCTCTCTACGTCCACACGTATACTGAATACGTACATTTATATATGACTCTCGATTTATGGCTCATAACTGTATTTTCAGATGAATCCATAACCTATTGATTTTAAATAAATATCGCTCTCCTGTCATGCGCATGACGCCACAATGTCACTCGTATGTCGTCACGATATTAGCGATATTGTGGCTACTATCATCTCAACCAAACCAATAAGGGAATGCAATGATTGTTCGAAAACTTAGACTTAAAAAAGGATGGTCACAAGAGCATCTATCTCAATTAAGTGGACTGAGTGTCAGAACAATTCAGCGCATTGAACGCGGCCAAAGCCCTAGCCTAGATTCACAACAAGCGCTTGCGGCTGTGTTTGAGATAGACATTAGTGAACTTCAGCAGGAGAAACCCATGGAAACAAATACCGTTGATCAACAACAAGAAGAAGCCATTAACTATGTGCGCGATCTTAAAGGATTCTACTCTCACCTGATCAAATACGTGCTAATCATCGTCATGCTATTTGTGATTAATTTAATGACAAATCCAGATAATATTTGGGCAATTTGGCCAATGTTAGGCTGGGGTATCGGTGTTATTTTTCATGGATTAAATGTCTTTGAAGTGTTTAATTTCTTGGGGCCTAAATGGGAAAGAAAGCGAATTGAAAAACGTTTAGGTAAAAAGCTTTAATGGTACTGAATCAGGCTGAGTAAATTAACTTCGATCAATTTACTTAGTCATTTCTCAAATTAATAGTCAATTTACAACCTAGCTCTCACCATACCTTTTACACTCTTCCTATAGTTAGCTTACATCCAACATGATTGAGACATAGTCGGTAAGGAGCTCAGCATGATTAAAATCGAAGATTTGATGACACGCCACCCACACACTCTTACCTCTAGCGAAACCGTAGAGCAAGCTCAAAAGCTGATGCACCAACATGAAATTCGCCATATTCCCATCGTTGATGAACTCGGTGCACTTGTTGGTGTTTTATCTCAACGAGACATTTTACGCGCCCAAAATTCCAGTTTGATTTATTCTCAAACGACGTCTGAATTGTTTGATGCTCCCATCTCTCAATTGATGAACGGTAAGGTCATAAGTGTTAGCCCTAAAGCTGGTTTAAAACAGAGTGCGATATTTATGCAAAAACATAAAGTAGGCTGCTTACCCGTAGTAGAGCAAGGAGAATTAGTCGGCATCATTACCGATAGTGACTTTGTCGCTATTGCGATTAACTTGCTTGAACTCGAAGAAGAAAGCGAACCAGTAGAGAGTGATTTTCCTGATATGGATACTGAGAAGTACAACGACGAACTGTAACTCAGTGTTAATGATACCTCTGTACTCTTTCTTGAACTTGTCTCATTCCTTAAAGGCAAGAGGTATCTCTATTCAATTTTCTTTTTAACTTAAATAACGACTTATTTTTCCACAATATCAACACATGCAACGCTGATATCTTGATCGATATAAGCCATCCCTAACTTATTTAAGAACGCCATTCGGTCTGCACTTGTCAGTTGGATATCTGGGCCAGAAACTCGACAGCGGTCGTAAATTACCGCCAAATGAGTCATAAACTGCTCACCACTTTTCATTAGCAATAAACTCATGGCACCGACATCCGGTTTTATTTTGGCTCTCTGCTTTTGCGATAAATTCACCGCTAATACGATAGGTTCCTCGTCACCTTCAAAACGAACACCGCGATTTCGCACAGTTTGTTGCGCCCAATAGTAGGCCAGTTCTTTACTTTGCGTTAAATAGACGGGCTCAGTAGATTCGGTATAGCGGTTACCAATCGTCGCCATGGTATTTGAGGCCGCTTGGTTCAAATCTTTATCACCCGAGCGTTTTAAGCCTTGCCCTTTGATAGAAGAAAGCAACGCTGACGATGTACCGTGATACCACTTATCATTTGTTTTGAAACCATCAGCAGTAAGTAAATCTTCAGCATCTTGTAGATAGGTAGGAACTTGCGTCATGTGAATCCTCCACTCAATCGGTGAATCAATCGTTTTTATATCTGTATTGCTAAAAAAGGCGACCGGAGCCGCCTTTCTCTCTACATCTTAATCGAGTTCAATTAATTAAATTGGTTCGATGTATTTAATGCACCACCCGCTTTCAGAGCATTTTCACCAGCAAAGTACTCTTTGTGGTCATCACCCATGTCAGAGCCCGACATGTTTTGGTGTTTAACACAAGCGATACCTTGGCGAATCTCCTTACGCTGTACGCCAGCCACGTAACCTAACATCGCTTGGTCACCAAAGTACTCTTTAGCTAAATTGTCTGTCGACAATGCTGCGGTGTGATAGGTTGGTAGTGTGATCAAGTGGTGGAAAATACCCGCTTCACGTGACGCATCAGCTTGGAAAGTACGGATTTTGTCATCAGCTCGTAATGAGAGCTCAGACTCGTCATACTCAATGCTCATCAAGTTGTCACGGTCATATGCGGACACATCTTCGCCTGCTTCAACCATCGCATCATATGCTTGCTGACGGAAGTTCAGAGTCCAGTTAAATGAAGGTGAGTTGTTGTAAACCAATTTCGCATTAGGGTGAACTTCACGAACACCATCCATCATCTCTTTTATCTGAGCAATATGTGGCTTCTCTGTTTCAATCCACAATAAGTCAGCACCAGCATTAATGGCTTCGATACAGTCGAATACACAGCGATCTTCACCCGTACCTTGACGGAATTGATATAAACCAGAAGGAAGGCGCTTAGGACGAACAAGCTTGCCATCACGATTAAAACAAACATCGCCTTCAGCCATATCAGATACATCGATTTCTTCAACGTCTAGGTACGAGTTGTACACATCACCTTGATCCCCCGGCTCTTTCACTACAGCGATCTCTTTGGTTAGGCCTGCACCTTGAGAGTCAGTACGTGCAACGATAATTCCGTTGTCGATACCAAGCTCTAAGAATGCATAACGACAAGCGCGCAATTTAGCGTGGAAATCCGCATGAGGTACCGTTACCTTGCCATCTTGGTGACCACACTGCTTTTCATCCGCAACCTGGTTTTCAATCTGTAGACAACATGCACCCGCTTCAATCATCTGCTTAGCCATCAGGTAAGTCGCTTCTGCATTACCAAAACCGGCGTCAATATCTGCAATAATAGGAACAACGTGCGTAACATGATTGTCAATTTGATCTTGAATTGATGCCTGCGCTGCAACGTCATCCGCTTCACGAGCGTCGTCCAATGCGCGGAATAGTCCCCCTAATTCACGAGCATCAGCTTGGCGTAAGAAGGTATAAAGCTCTTCAACTAGGCCTGCGACTGTTGTCTTCTCATGCATTGATTGATCTGGAAGTGGCCCAAACTCAGAGCGAAGTGCCGCAACCATCCATCCGGAAAGGTATAGATAGCGGCCATCTGTTTTGCCATCGAAGTGCTTTTTAATCGAAATCATTTTTTGTTGGCCAATGAATCCATGCCAGCAGCCTAGAGATTGGGTGTAGTTAGAGCTGTCGGCATCATAAGCTTCCATATCAGCACGCATAATGTCAGCCGTATATTGGGCAATATCTAGACCTGTCTTAAATTTATTTTGAGCACGCATACGAGCTGCAGACTCTGGGTTAATAGCATCCCAAGGCGCTCCCGCGTTGTTCTTGGCTGCTCCAATCGTTTCTATATCTTTTGCGATACTTGTCATGGCGATATTCCCTCTTTTATTTTTTAGCACTGGATATAACTCAGCGACTTCCTTTTCCACAGCGAGCAAGCTAACTGCGAAAACTGTTTCACGTTAATGGTTATTATTGTTATTTCTTGGTATTTCTTGGGCTTCTCTAGTGCGGCTACGGCAAATAGTCGTATCCTGGCACCGTTAAGAAGTCGCATAATGTATCGCTCGTGGTAAGCGTAAACATTAATTCAGCCGCTTGAGTAAAACGCCCTTGAGCAAAACGTTCTTCCCCTACTTCACGACGTACGACTTCAATCTCTTCCTTTAGATAGCGACCAAATAGCTCATTTGTTACTAATTCGCCGTTATCTAACGATTTTTCATGTTGAATCCACTGCCAGATCGAAGCGCGAGAAATCTCGGCTGTCGCAGCGTCTTCCATTAATCCATAAATTGGTACACAACCATTTCCCGAGATCCATGCTTCGATATACTGCAACGCAACACGGATATTGTGACGCATACCAGTCTCAGTACGCTCTCCCTCACATGGCGCCAATAACTGTTCTGCTGTGATCTGCTGATCGTCCTGTCGCGACACATCAAGTTGATTTTTTCGATCACCTAACACCTCGTTAAATACCGACATTGCCGTGTCTGCTAATCCCGGGTGGGCAACCCATGTTCCATCGTGGCCATTATTGGCTTCTAGTGATTTGTCTTTAAGAATTTTGTCCAACACGATTTGGTTTCCTGCTGGATCTTTCACTGGAATAAAAGCAGCCATCCCCCCCATAGCGAAGGCTCCTCGGCGGTGGCACGTTTTTACAAGCAGTCGTGAGTATGCATTAAGAAATGGCATATCCATGGTGACAACTTGACGATCGGGTAACACTCGGTCGCCGTGACGCTTTAAGGTTTTAATGTAGCTAAAGATATAATCCCAACGACCACAGTTCAGCCCAACGATGTGCTCCTTCAACGAGAACAAAATTTCATCCATTTCAAACACTGCAGGAAGCGTTTCGATTAAAACGGTCGCTTTGATCGTGCCTGTATCGAGTCCGAAATAGTCTTCGGTAAAATGGAACACGTCGCTCCACCACTTCGCTTCTTTGTGCGATTGCAGTTTTGGTAGATAAAAATAAGGTCCACTTCCTTTTGCCAATAACTCGCGATGGTTATTAGCAAAATAGAGAGCAAAATCGAATAGCGACCCTGGAATATTCTCCCCATTAAACTGAACGTGCTTCTCTTGAAGGTGTAGGCCGCGAACTCGACAAATCAACACAGCTGGATCGTCGGAAAGTTGATAGTGCTTTCCATTTTGTGGATTGGTATAGTCAATCGTTCCACGCACCGCATCACGTAAATTAATTTGGCCATCAAGCAAATGGCTCCAATCTGGCGACATTGAATCTTCAAAATCGGCCATAAATACTTTCACATTCGCATTAAGTGCATTGATAACCATCTTGCGATCAGTGGGACCAGTAATTTCAACTCGGCGATCTTGAAGATCTTGTGGAATCCCAAGAATACGCCAGCTCCCTTCTCGTATATCTTGAGTATGCTCAAGAAAGTCAGGCAGTCTCCCTTGGTCAATGCGACTTTGTTGCTGTTGTCGAACACTCAGAAGCGCTCCAACTTCAGGAGCAAATTTTGCGCAAAGTACCGATAGAAAAGCTTGAGCTTCCAAACCAAATACGGCTTTTTGCTCAGCAGTGACTTCCCCTGATACCGTCATTTTAGAAACCGTATCTTGCTGTTCTTTTGTTAGTCGCTGATCTAATGTTCCTGCGTCCATCTGCTGGCTCCTTTCTATCTCTGTATAAAACAAGGGGAAATGTATTACTCTTCCTTGCTAGCTTTCAAATGTAATATAAAAACTACATTTATTTTTATTCGTACTGCTGTGGAACACAGATTGCGATAGATTTTTTTTATGTACTACTAGACATAAGTCTAATAAGAACCTTTAAAAACACAGACAAACAAGGGTTCCAATGAAATTAAAGCAATAAAACTGGCTCTAAATATCACCAAGCATTGAAAGAGCGCAAAACCCTCAGAGAAATTTAAATACGTAACTAAATTACACAAAATTTCACTAATATTCATAACCACAATGAGAAAATAGTCAACAAAAGTAGAAGATATTCAATAATATCAATAAACTACACTTACGCAGACCATCGGAACACTAGGTATTATTTTGTAAAATTGACAATGTGAAAATTTATGATTTTATGAAAGGGTCAAGACTCATTGAAAAGAGCCGACAAAAGGCACAGGGGTCACTAAAGGTATTCACTTTACACTTCATGGCAAAGAATAAAGTGAACACTACGATTAGACTTTTTTCTAAAGAAGTTCGGACACTAAATCACACAGCTGATGAAAAACTTGGCTACGTGACGAACTTGGGCGCCAAACCAAACCAATTTCACGAGAAGCGGCGTGCCCTGGAGGATCAACAACAACCAGATTTTGGTTATCAAGTAGCCCATGGTCAATCGCCATTTGTGGAATAAACGTCGTCCCCAAGCCATTCGCAACCATCTGTACTAGGGTGTGTAAGCTGGTTGCTGTAAATGGATTAATCTTATCTTTCGTTGTGAGCTTACACGCTGAGATTGCGTGTTCAGTAAGGCAATGCTCATTCTCCAACAAAAAGACTGACTCGTCTGGAAGGTCTGAATACCGTATTGGCACCCGAATATGGTGAGCATGATTTTGACTAATCACCATGCGAAATGGATCTCTCCCAACCACTCGGCTCGTCATTGAGCCAATATCCACAGGAAGCGCTAAAACCAAAATATCGAGTTCACCGTGACGCAAAGATTGAAGTAAGTTTGTGGTGGTGTCTTCTTGCAATAATAGGTTTAGTTTGGGAAAGCGTCGGTTAACTTCTTGTACCAAATCACAAAGCAAAAAAGGCGCAATTGTGGGGATACAACCTAACCGTAATTGACCTTCCATCATATCACCGCGACACAATTGGCCTAGCTCAAGAAGATCCTGACTTTTAGCTAACAACTCTCGCCCTTGTGCGACAACATTTTCACCAGCGTAAGTAAAAATAAGTGGACTTTTTTTGTCTTTCTTTTCATACAAAGGACAACCAATTAATGTTTCAAGATTTTGAATACCTTTACTCAAAGTTGATTGACTGACAAAGCAACGCTCTGCAGCGTCACTAAAATGGCGAGTTTCGTGTAACGTCACTAAATAATGGAGCTGCTTTAAACTCGGCCATTTATTCATAATTCAATCCATAATTCTTATCAAAATTGCACACGCTTTCACAATACCTTATTAATCGCTTTTATCGATTAACTTAATCTAATTAATTCTCTTTTTTCTATACTACAATCTGTACTATAGTTTGTCCCGAACAAACAAGGATCAAATGGTGTTTACCGCATCGTTTGAAATAAAACCTAATTTTTAGGAGCGTCAAAATGGTATTAGTTGGTCGTCAAGCCCCTGATTTTACTGCCGCAGCTGTTCTAGGTAACGGTGAGATCGTAGATAGTTTCAATTTCGCAGAATTCACCAAAGGTAAAAAAGCCGTTGTGTTCTTTTACCCACTAGATTTCACTTTCGTTTGTCCATCAGAGCTAATCGCTTTCGACAAGCGTTATGCTGATTTCCAAGCTAAAGGTGTTGAAGTTATCGGTGTTTCTATCGATTCACAATTCTCACACAACGCATGGCGTAACACCGCTGTAGAAAATGGCGGTATTGGTGAAGTAGCTTACCCGCTTGTAGCTGATGTGAAACACGAAATCTGTAAAGCATATGATGTTGAACACCCAGAAGCTGGTGTTGCGTTCCGTGGTTCATTCTTAATCGATGAAGAAGGTCTTGTTCGTCACCAAGTAGTGAACGATTTACCACTTGGTCGTAACATCGATGAAATGCTACGTATGGTTGATGCATTGGATTTCCACCAAACTAACGGTGAAGTATGTCCAGCACAGTGGGAAGCAGGCAAATCTGGAATGAAAGATTCACCAGAAGGCGTTGCTGCTTACCTAACTGAGCACGAAGCTGACCTAGATAAAAAATAATTACACCACATACCACCTGTGCTCAACGGGTTAATGGTTGGAAAAATAAAGCTTAATAAAAAGTGCCAATCAGGTAAGTAAAGTCATAATAAAAACCGAAGCCTAGGCTTCGGTTTTTTTTGCTAATTTTCTACCGTTATTTTTCGATTAATCAGCACGTAATGCATCATCGATAGATTGATTATCGAGATGACGTACATCTTTACCTTTCACAAAATAAATAATGTATTCGCAAATATTCTGACAACGATCGCCTACACGCTCAATCGCTCGTGCAGACCACATAACTTGCAGAATTTGTGGAATATTTTTCGGATCTTCCATCATAAACGTCATCAATTGACGTGTTACCGCTTCATATTCGCCATCCAAGTTATCGTCAGACTTGTGGATCTGGGCAGCCGCTTCAACATCCATTCTAGCAAAAGCGTCTAATACTTGATGAAGCATTGTGATTGCTTGACGACCTATTGGCTCAAGCGAAACTTGAAACTTTTTACTACTAGGCTCAGGTGTATCCACTGCAATTTCTGCGATTTTAGCCGCGACATCACCGATTCTCTCTAAATCGGTAATCGTTTTGATGATCGCAATGACCAAGCGTAAATCTTTAGCCGTTGGTTGACGCTTTGCAATAATGCGAGTGCATGCTTCATCTATCGACACTTCCATCGCATTTACACGGTGATCATCACGAATCACCTGCTCTGCGAGTTGATAGTCTTGCTTGTTTAGCGCTTGCATCGCGAAGGTAAGTTGTTGCTCCACCAACCCGCCCATAGTTAGAACATTAGTTCTTATATTTTCTAACTCGACGTTAAACTGACCAGAAATGTGACGCCCAAATTGCATAATAATCCTCGACCTTAATTATCCGTATCGACCCGTAATATAGTCTTCAGTCTGTTTTTTCGTTGGTGACGTGAAGATCGTATCGGTGTCTGCATATTCAATCAACTTTCCCATATGAATAAACGCAGTGTGATCACTAACTCGAGCGGCTTGTTGCATGTTATGCGTCACGATCGCCACGGTGTATTTATCTTTGAGCTCATTAATAAGTTCTTCAATAGTTAGTGTAGAAATAGGGTCCAACGCAGATGTTGGCTCATCCAATAGTAAAACTTCAGGCTCTATCGCAATTGCACGGGCAATCACCAAACGTTGCTGTTGCCCGCCCGAAAGTCCAAACGCGTTCTCCTGAAGCCTGTCTTTCACTTCATCCCACAATGCAGCAGCTCTCAATGAGCGCTCAACGGAATCATCGAGCGTGCGACTGTCTTTCATCCCTTGAAGACGTAAACCATAGACAACATTTTCATAAATAGACTTTGGGAAAGGGTTAGGACGTTGAAACACCATCCCAACTCGACGCCGCAGTGTAGAGACATCCACACTTGGATGATAAACCGCTTTGCCATGCAGTAGAACTTGCCCTTTGACTCGACAACCATCAACCAAGTCATTCATTCTGTTAATGCAACGCAATAAGGTCGATTTCCCACACCCAGACGGCCCAATAAATGCTGTGACTTGTCCTTTTGGAATTCGCATTGAAATATCATGCAACACCCGAGTACCGTGATAGGACAGGCTTAAGTTCTCAATTTCAATTGAGGTCTGTTGATCGGTTAAGTTATTCACATCAAGTGGCGTGAAGTAACCTAAAGTCTGTTCGAATGGTTGCATGCTAATCTTGTCCCATTGTTCGATACTTTTCGCGCAAATTGTTCCGAATACTAATCGCCGTCAGATTAAGAACAACGATCACCATCACTAATAAAAATGATGTAGCGTATACCAATGGACGTGCTGCCTCGATATTACTGGTCTGAAATCCAATGTCGTAAATATGAAAACCCAAACTCATAAACTTGCGCTCTAAATGGACAAATGGAAACTCTCCATCGATAGGCAAACTAGATGCCAATTTAACAACGCCTACCAACATCAATGGTGCCACTTCCCCAGCAGCTCGAGCAATTGCCAAAATAAGCCCCGTGAGAATGGCAGGGCTCGCCATAGGTAATACAATCCGCCAAATGGTTTCAAATTGCGTAGCGCCCAATGCCAATGAACCATGACGCACTGCTGAAGGAATCCGGCTTAATCCCTCTTCCGTTGCAACAATGACGACCGGCAAAGTTAAAACGGCTAGAGTTAGCGCTGACCACAACAATCCTGGCGTGCCAAATGTAGGTGCAGGTGCTCGTTCTGCATAAAATATAGCATCAATAGATGAACCAATCGTATAAACAAAGAATCCTAGACCAAAAACTCCATAAACGATCGAAGGAACGCCTGCTAAGTTGATCACTGCGACCCGAATCATTCGAGTAACGCCATTATCTTTTGCGTATTCATGAAGGTAGACGGCAGCGATGACCCCTAAAGGCATCACCATAATCGACATAATCAGCACCAACAACATAGTGCCAAAAATAGCGGGAAAAACACCACCTTCCGAGTTAGATTCACGAGGGTCTTCAGAAATAAACACCCAAACTTGTTTTCCCCAGTGCGATACTTTTTCGAATATCGACATATCATTGGGGTACCAAACATTGAGTATATCTCGAATGGCTATAGATGTACGTATGCCGGTCATATCTTCAACTAACAAGGTTTGACCTGAAAGCTTCTGCTTTAAGATCTGTAACTCACCTTCTATCGATTTAAACTCTGCTTCTAACGCTATTTTTTGCGCGTCATAACTCACCGAAAAATCAGCGTCCACTCTGTTATTAAATTCTCGTTTCCGCCTCTCTAAACGAAGAGACTCTAACTGACGTCCAATCGATTGAAGTTGAGTCGTCAGCAAAACATTAATTTCCTGACGTAATGCCACAGCTTGATCCAGACCTTCGCTTAAGGCTTGGGTAATATCTTCGGCTTCAATACCATTATCACGATAATAAGCGATTGGCTTCCCAATAAATTGCCCCTCTTCTTCCCGGTCAATCACCACCCATCCTGTTGGCGTAGTAGGAATGGTGAGTTCAAAATCAAAACGGGAGATAAAATCGGCAGGAAACAGATCTCGGTTCGCAACCTTAATAGAGTATCGAGTCACCGAGCTATCAAGTTCACCATATTTTTCAGCTAGTTGCTTTTGATAAGGCAAATGACTGGTTAGTATTTCTTCTTTGTTATACAGCAAACCCACTATTCTATGGTTATCACTATCTGTCCATTGATATAACGGTGCAGGCCAAAAATATGCCAGCCCTTTCCAACCAATTAATAGCAACAAACCTAAAACAGACAACAAACTAAAGCTAACAGCACCACCAGTTAGCCAAATCCACGGAGCCCCGGAGCGTAACCATTTAAACGGCGCTTTAAAGAGCACGATATTTCTCCCTTAAACGCAAACGAATCCATTCAGCTAATGAGTTTACAGCGAACGTAAATACAAAAAGTAACAATGCTGCGAGGAATAGAATTCGATAATGGGAGCTGCCAACTTCAGATTCCGGTAGTTCAACCGCAATATTTGCGGCAAGCGTTCGCATCCCTTCAAACAAATCGAAGTCCATTATTGGGGTATTTCCCGTTGCCATTAGAACAATCATAGTCTCCCCAACAGCTCGCCCTAACCCCATCATTATCGCCGAAAAAATACCAGGACTTGCCGTTAGCAATACGACATAAATTAATGTTTGCCACGGCGTTGCGCCCAACGCTAAAGAACCATCAGATAAGTGCTTAGGTACCGAGAATACCGCATCTTCTGCGATCGTAAAGATCGTTGGAATAACAGCAAACCCCATCGCAAGACCCACCACCAATGCATTACGCTGATCAAAATCAATGCCGTGTTGAGCCAAATAGGTACGAACATCACCGGCGAACAGCCAAGATTCAATATCAAAGCTTAATGGAAATACCAGTGCTGCCGTAACACAAAGCACAGGAACCAGAGCAATTGCATGCCAACCACGCCCGACTGAGTGCCCCCAACTTTTGGGTAAAATTGACCAAAGAAAACCAGCGGCGATCGTTGAAATAGGCAATAAAAATAAAAGGAGAATAACGGACACTAGATGCTGTTCGACAATCGGTGCAAACCATAGCCCTGCAAGGAATCCGATAATGACGGTCGGAAACGCTTCCATTAACTCAATGGTTGGCTTAACCACTCGTCGCATTGATGGCGACATAAAATAGGCCGTATAAACCGCTGCACATACCGCGATTGGCACGGCAAAGATAAGTGAATAAAAGGCCGCTTTGAGGGTTCCAAATGCGATAGGAACCAAACTAAACTTCCCTTCAAAACTGTCAGAAGCAGACGTTGACTGCCATACATAATCGGGTTCTGAATACCCTTCATACCAAACTTTTTGCCACAAGGACGAAAATGAAATTTCAGGATGTCCCATATTGACATCAATGAAATGTAATTGCCCTTGATCTCCCAAGCGACGATAAGTAAGCAATACATTCTCATTACTCGATAACGCCACCAACTCAGGTGTTTTCGACGCGATTCGTTCAAATAATACTAATTTTTCACTTGTCGTATAAAAGTTATGTACTGTCCCACTGCTATGGAATGCAAAAAAACCTTTACTAAAACGGTTTGGAAGCAATAGTGATATGTCAGCGCCTAAACGAAAGTCACGAATCTTGGTTAAGTGTCGCTCTTCTTGTTTTAACACATCAAACCATTGTGACACTGAACCATCGTCATAACTCACAAGCAATGAATACCCACCCGCCAGCATCGCCATACCGTCAACACGGTGACTGTCATCAAAAGATAAATCGATCACTTCACGCGCAGAATATTTTGATGCATTACGTTTAACCACCACCAATTCGGATCCACTGCGAATGTATAGCGTAGAACCGTCGCCGGATATTACTAACTGATCAGGCTGAACAGCAGAAGGGAAATGGTAAGCAGAAAAGGACGATAAACCATCGAGAGGCTGAGAGATCACTTCCAACTGCCCACCATCATGACTGACGGCCAGAGTTAACTGTGTTTCAGAGACGCTAAACGTCAGTGTCTCGATCGCTTGCCACTGCTGGAATTGCTTTCTTAAATCGTCACCAATAGGGACATAATCCACTTGTGGAGCAAAAGTATTATTTTCAATCGAGCCATAGGAAAATTTGGGTTTAACCACCGCAATTTGATTGTCATTACCGAGCAGTAGAGTCCAGTTTTGATCTGGGGAGATATACGAGCGATTTGGCTCAAATCCAAGCTCCGTATGCCAAATAGGCATTGACGACGGAGCATCTTTACTCCAAAAAGACAAACGCCCCTGAGCTGAGACCGTAAAAGCATGTTTTCCTTGATCATCGACGTAAAGCGACATCACCGAGGGTTCATGGATTGAAACAGTAGGCTCTGAGTAATCAAGACTTGCATCCGAAAAAAGCGGAATGACAACCCAAAGAAGATAGGCAAAAATTAACACTAATGCGCCAAGAACACAGAGTCCACCAAAACTTACAGACATACGAAAAAGCCTATCTTTTAATAGGCGAACTTTGTCCGTAGTATCTAAAGAAAACTGAGCTTTGGGCATCATTACATCGAGTTAAAATGGTCTAATATTATAGTATGTCGTTTTCGTGACATTAATATTACAATCCCCTTTAACCGACTGAAAGTAAAACAACTATCTCGACTAATGTGACATAGAATTGTAATAAAAAAAGGGTATTGTGTAGTAGCAAAAATTCTATTCTTGATTTAGAGAGCTTACGACTAAATCCACAGAAAAGCACACTTAAAGAAAGGTTTTCTTTTATAGTCATGAGGTTATTACATGAGCTCAGAAAAGTTGTACATCGAAAAAGAGCTAAGCTGGCTATCGTTTAACGAACGAGTTCTCCAAGAAGCGATGGATAAATCCGTTCCATTAATCGAACGAATTCGCTTTTTAGGTATTTTTTCAAATAATTTGGATGAGTTTTACAAAGTTCGCTTTGCATCGGTAAAACGACGCATTTTAATCGATCGTGAGCAAGGGCGAAACAGCAGCTACAAACGCCTATTAACGAAAATGCAAAATAAAGCGTTCAAGCTCAACGAAGATTTTGAGACCTTATACACTGATTTAATTAAAGAAATGGCTCGACGCCGAATCTTTTTAGTCAATGAACATCAACTAGATGAGCCACAACAGAAATGGATAAATAAGTATTTCAAAAAAGAAGTACTCCCTCATATTACTCCTTGGCTAATCTCCGATGATGCTGATGTATTACAATACCTTAAAGATGAGTATGCCTACATTGCCGTCGAGCTAAAAAAGAACAACCACTCTCAATACGTTCTGATTGAAATTCCAACCGATCAACTTCCTCGCTTTATTATGCTCCCTGAACAAAAAGGGAAACGCCGTAAAACAATCATTTTGCTCGATAATATTATTCGGTATTGTTTGGATGATATTTTCCGTGGTTTCTTCGATTACGATGAACTAAACGGTTACGCGATGAAAATGACCCGAGATGCCGATTACGATTTAAGCTACGAAGTTGAACATAGCTTACTTGAGCAAATGTCTGAAGGGTTAAGTCAACGACTCACCGCAATGCCCGTTCGCTTTGTATACGAAAAAGAAATGCCCAAAGAAATGCTGACATTCTTATGCGATAAGCTCAAGGTCTCGAATTACGACAGTTTATTACCCGGCGGGCGTTACCACAATTTTAAAGACTTTATCTCTTTCCCCAACGTTGGGCGCGATTATCTAGAGAACAAACCTTTACCGCCAATGCGCAGCGCCGATTTTGAGGGATATGAAAACCATTTTGACGCCATAAAAGCGAAAGATATTTTACTCTATTACCCTTACCACACCTTTGATCATGTCACTGAGCTCGTTCGTCAGGCCTCTTTTGATCCAAAAGTACTAGGCATAAAAATTAACGTCTATCGTGTCGCCAAAGATTCTCGATTAATGAACTCTCTTATTCACGCGGTACATAACGGTAAAAAAGTAACGGTGATCGTTGAGCTTCAAGCTCGTTTTGATGAAGAAGCGAACATCGAATGGTCTCGCATTTTAACCGATTCAGGCGTGCATGTTATTTTTGGTGTTCCTGGATTAAAAGTTCACTCTAAACTGCTACTCATTAGCCGAAAAGAAACGGGCGAAGTTAAGTACTACGCACATATTGGTACAGGTAACTTTCATGAAAAGACAGCGCGCATATATACCGACTTCACCCTACTAACCGCGGATTCCGAGCTAACCGATGAAGTGCGAAATGTATTTGGCTACATTGAAAACCCTTATCGTCCAGTGAAGTTTAAGCACTTAATTGTCTCTCCACGTAATTCTCGAAAACGGCTTTATGATGTCGTAAACAAAGAAATTGCGTTTGCTCATCAAGGGAAAAAAGCCCAAATTATCCTCAAGGTGAATAACTTAGTCGATAAGGGCTTAATCGATAAGTTATATGAAGCGAATAATGCTGGTGTCGAAATAAAAATGATTATCCGCGGTATGTGCTCGTTAGTTCCTGGTGTTAAAGGGATGAGTGAGAATATAAAAGTCATCAGTATTATTGACCGCTTTCTAGAGCACCCACGTGTAATTATCACGCATAATAATGGTAATCCATCCGTCTATATTTCTTCTGCAGACTGGATGACTCGAAACATCGACCACCGAATCGAAGTGGGAGCTCCAATACGTGACCCGCGATTAAAGCAACGCATTATCGATATCATTAATATCCATTTTATCGATACAGTGAAGGCACGAACGATTGACAAAGAGATGTCAAACACCTACGTTGCTAGAGGAAACAAGAAGAAAATACGTTCACAAGTAGCAACTTATGACTACATAAAAAATAGTGAACGCCAAACACGGAAACAAAACGCACAGTTGGAGACGAATGAGCGAACAAAACAATGAAACACCTCGATCTATAGCAGCCGTCGACCTTGGCTCGAATAGCTTTCATATGGTCGTCGCCAAAGTCGTCGGCCATGATTTGCAGTTAGAAAGTCGCCATAAGCAAAGAGTTAGACTTGCTTCTGGTTTAAACGACAAGAAAGTACTTAGTGAAGAAGCTATGGAGAGAGGCTTAGAATGTCTGGCCATGTTTTCGGAACGCGTTCAAGGCTTCAGCTCTGATAATGTACGAATCGCAGCAACTCACACACTACGCCAGGCAATCAATGCTCATGAATTTTTAGAACGAGCAAGGGAAATCATTCCTCATCCTATCGAAATTATTCCCGGTACAGAAGAAGCTCGTCTTATCTATCTTGGTGTCGCCCATACACAACCTCAATCCGACTCCATGCTGGTTATCGATATAGGCGGTGGAAGTACAGAAATCATTATTGGAAGTGGCTTCAATGCTGAACTGGTCAATAGCATTCAGATGGGATGTGTCAGTTATACCAATAAATATTTCTCCCGTGGGAAGATTTCTCAAAAGCAAATTCGTCAGGCGATTCTAGGGGCTGAACAACAATTAGAACACGTTGCTTCAATATACCGTAAGAAGGGTTGGCAGGCAGCCTTTGGCGCTTCTGGTACGATAAAAGCGGTTCGTGATGTGTTAATCGGAATGGACTTTAGTGATGGAGAAATCACGTCAGAACGCTTGGATGCCGTGTTGGATAAACTCAGAAACTTCGACACTATCGATGCTATTGACATCAAAGGGCTTCCCGTGGAACGTCAGCCGGTATTTATCGCTGGAATAACGATTCTCAAAGCGATTTTCAACCGATTACGAATTAAAAAGATTCAATTCTCAGATGGAGCGTTGCGCGAAGGTTTACTGTATGAAATGGAAGACCGGCTTCAATTTGATGATATTAGATTGAGAACAACCGAAACCCTTGCAGAAAAGTACAATGTTGATTTGGAACATGCCGCTCATGTCAAAGGTGTTGCTAAAGAGTTATTTAACCAAATTTCTGAACATCAAAAACTTAACCACAAACAACAACAGCTGGCCGAGCTATTAGAGTGGAGTGCGCTACTGCACGAAGTGGGGCAAAGCATTAACTTCCAGAGTTTTCATAAACATTCAGCTTATATCTTAACAAACACAAATATGGCTGGGTTTAATTCAGAGCAACAACTTGTGCTAGCAACGTTAGCGCGCTTTCATCGTAAGGCATTAAAGCTACAAGAAATGCCGTCATTTTCGTTGTATAAGAAAAAACAGATTACTCAACTAATTCGAATTTTACGCTTATCCGTTGTATTAAATGCTCAGCGTAATGATGAGATAGAACTCGAGTTTAATCTTGAAATAGACAACGACGTTTGGCGACTAACAACCAATAAAAAAGATTGGTTGGAAGAGAATAAATTGCTTCATGCCGATCTGCTTACTGAGCAAGAGTACTGGCAAACAGCATCTTGGGAACTTGAGTTTTAACCTTAGAGTGGAAAGCTATAATCCTATTTTTTTTAATTCTGTTTGGGCTATGTCTGCTGAAATTGGCACGTAGCCCTCTTTTACAACAAAATCTTGTCCCTGTTTCGAGAAAATAAACTGAACAAACTCCCTTACCAGAGGAGACAACTCGGTTTGCGGGTGCTTATTGATGTAGACATATAGATAACGCGACAGTGGATAACGTCCATTAACGATGTTTTTGTGAGTCGGAGCTATAAAATCATCCCCTACACTAGCTATCGGTAATACCCTTGCCTCAGAAACCGAGTAACCAACACCTGAATAACCGATTGAGTTTATAGAAGAAGCAACCGATTGAACCACAGAGGCCGAACCTGGCTGCTCGTTGACGTTATTTTTAAAGTCCCCTTCACATAATACATTTTGCTTAAAATACCCATAGGTACCTGAAACAGAATTACGACTAAACATTTGGATTGCGCGCTGTGCCCAAGGTGCTCTGATTCCCAATTCAGCCCAATTCGATATCGTACGGTTTCCGCCACAACGCAATGTCGCCGAAAAGATTTGATCTAACTGAGTAAACGTCAATCCTTCAATTGGATTGTCTTTGTGAACAAAAATACCAATCGCGTCGACAGCAACACGTAACTGCGTCGGTTTATAACCATAAACGTGTTCAAATGCGTCAACTTCTCTCGCGCGCATCGGGCGACTCATTGCGCCAAACTGAGCGGTTCCTTCTGTCAATGCAGGAGGAGCGGTAGAAGATCCAGATGCTTGCACTTGAGCATCAATATTTGGATAAATGTTTTTAAATTCTTCGGCCCACAGCGTCGTAATACCAGCGAGCGTATCAGAACCAACTGACAGCAAACTTCCACCAACATCGTCACTCTTTTGATACATGCGTAACTCTGATGCCGAGAACGCCGACAAAGAGTAACAACAAAGAATTAGGATTAAAGTTGAGATCTTCATTATTCTTCAACAACAAGTCGTGATGGTAAAACAAAAGAAAAACAGCTTCCACACCCCACTTCACTTGCGATATCTAGATGAGAATCGTGGTGTGAAAGTGCATGTTTCACAATCGCTAACCCTAAACCACTGCCCCCAGTATCACGAGAACGTGCTTTATCTACACGATAAAAACGCTCAGTCAAACGATGCAAATGCTGAGGTTCAATCCCATCACCCATATCTTCAACTTCCAAGCACGCTCCTTGATCACATCGATACCAGCGAACCACTATCTCAGCTTCGGGTGGTGTGTACTTAACAGCGTTGTATACCAAATTGGAAATAGCACTTCGTAATTGATCATCATCAGCATAGACTTTAAGCGTCTCATCAACTGAAAACGAAATTCGATGAGCATTACTGCCACTCAAACTTATTGCTTCTTTCTCTAAAATTGACAACATAGCAGGAACATCAACAATAGCTTCCAATTCGTGCATCGGTGCTGCTTCAATTTTTGACAAAGTAAGCAATTGATTCACCAGGCTATTCATCCGGTTCAACTGCTCTGTCATGACGCTATGTGCTTTAGGCCACATAGGACCGACCACCATATCCGGATCCTCTGTCATCTCGAGGTACCCTTGGAGAACCGTCATTGGTGTACGAAGTTCATGAGAAACATTGGCAAAGAAGTTTCGACGCATACCCTCTAACTGCTTGAGTTGAGTTACGTCACGCACGACTAGTAATTGCTCACCTTGGGTGTAGCGAACAACACGCAGCTCCAACATCCGTTCTGCATTTAATGGAGACTGAATCACAAGAGGTTCAGAAAAATCTCGTTTACCGAGGTATTTAATAAAATCAGGAGCACGTAATAAGTTAGTGATCGGCTGGCCTTCATCATCAGGCCATTGAAAACCAAGCAAATGTTGAGCTAAACGATTACACCAAACAATGTTTCCTTCATCTCGAAAAACAACAACCGCATCCGGTAACGATTCTGCACCATTTTTAAAGCGGCGGTTTAGACTGGTCAATGCTTTACGCTTATAACGATGATATTGTTGTAGTCGATAGATGCCGTTGAATAACGACTCCCAGTTTCCTCGACCAGAAGGCGGACTTAAACGTTTATCATCACAAAGCCAAGTCGATAAGCGGACTTGGTTATTCATATTCCACAGCAACTGAATAACGGTTGCGGTTAAAAGCAACCATGGCATATAGCCAAAAATCCAACCGGCAATAATCCAAGGTGAGTAAAAAAAAGCCAGCTCCCAAGCCAGCTTCTTCCATGTTATTCGTTCAACCATTTATAGCCTCAGTTATAAAACCACTATGCTTTTGTTGAAAAGCGGTAACCTGCTCCACGTACCGTTTGAATTAACCTATCATGATTGGCATCTTCAAGTGCCTTTCTTAAGCGACGAATATGAACATCGACAGTGCGATCTTCAACATAAACGTTTGTACCCCAAACGTTGTTCAGCAACTGTTCTCTGCTGTATACGCGTTCTTGATGGGTCATAAAAAAGTGCAATAATTTAAACTCTGTTGGGCCCATTTCAATCGCACTCTCGTTAGACATCACTCGATGAGAAACAGGGTCAAGTCGTAAACCTTGTACATCAATAACATCTTCAAGTGCCGTCGGCGTAACGCGACGAATAACGGCCTTTAAGCGTGCAACCAGTTCTTTCGGGGAAAAAGGCTTAGTAATGTAGTCATCAGCACCGACTTCAAGCCCACGTACTTTGTCTTCTTCTTCACCACGTGCTGTCAACATCACTACAGGGATATTACGAGTCAACTCTTCCCGCTTCATATGCTTTATAAAGTTAATACCACTTCCACCGGGTAGCATCCAATCAAGCAATACAAGGTCTGGATAAGGCTCACACAACTTAGCCACAGCAGAATCATAGTCTTCTGCCTCAACAACATTATAGCCTTTTTGCTCAAGAACAAAGCTCAACATTTCTCGAATGGGTGCTTCATCTTCAACCACGAGTATCCTTCTAGACATAAGTTCTATAACCTTTGTTTTTTAATTCACGCTAGGCATTATTAAAGATAATTATGACAGTTTTGTGACCTTTGGAAACAAATTTTCATATAGGTTTCGCATTAAATTCATTGTTTTATTCTAAAAATGCGATAGGACTTTTGTTTATCTTTGCTCTATTATGTTCACCCCAACATCCCCACCGAGACAAACTATGTGGTTTAAAAACTGTATAATTTACCGCGTTAATCGCGATGTGAAATTTAATGCTGATCAACTAGAGAAGCAACTTCAAGAATTCCGATTTACCCCATGTGGCAGCCAAGATAAGCAAAAATTCGGCTGGGTAAATGTGTTAGGCAATAGTGGTGATATGAAGACGCACCTGTATCAGGATTGCATTCTGGTGTGCGCAAAAAAAGAAGAAAAAATCCTCCCCGCTGCGGTTATTAAAGAATCCTTAAATAGCAAGATAGAAACCATTGAAGCGGAAGAAGGACGCCCACTAAAGAAAAAAGAAAAAGAAAATCTAAAAGATGAAATTTTAATTGATCTCCTCCCACGTGCCTTTAGTAAAAGCCAACTAACTTTTACACTCATTATGCCTAGCTTAGGTTTAATTATCGTTGATGCATCAAGCTCCAAAAAAGCCGAAGATGTTATTGCACTCCTGCGTAAAACAATGGGTAGCCTTCCCGTTGTTCCTGCAATTCCGGAAGTAGCGATTGAAACAACACTAACCACTTGGGTTAAAGACGGGAATTTACCGCGTGGCTTTACCATGTTAGAAGAAGCTGAATTTAGATCAGTACTCGACGATGGTGCCGTTATTCGTTGTAAGAAACAAGACCTCTCAAGCGATGAAATCATGAGCCATATTGAAGCCGATAAAGTGGTCACCAAACTGGCGCTTGACTGGCAAGAGCGAATCTCATTTGTTCTTGCAGAAGACTCATCGATTAAACGATTAAGTTACAGCGATACGTTGAAAGAAGAAAACGAAGATGTACCAAGCGATGATCGTGCTGCTCGTTTTGACGCCGATTTCTCGCTTTTATGTGGCGAATTTAGCAACTTCTTACCAAATTTATTTGAAGAGCTAGGCGGCTTACCACAAGCTGAATAAACCTCTATCAACCACAGCCTTTCTTGGCTGTGGTTTTTCTCACTACACCTCTTGATTCTTTGCTAGGAATAAAAATCAATTTAACGTAAAATTTTCGCCCCTCCGATACCATTAGGTGGCATCGGCCTGACTTGAAATCAGACTTGGAAAATTTAGCAATGACAACACAAACCTCTTTTGTTCCTGAGCTGCTATCCCCTGCCGGTAGCTTAAAAAATATGCGTTATGCATTTGCCTACGGCGCAGATGCTGTCTATGCCGGGCAGCCTCGCTACAGCTTGCGTGTTCGCAACAATGAGTTCAACCATGAAAACCTGCAAATTGGTATTAATGAGGCTCATGCTCAAGGCAAGAAATTCTACGTGGTATGTAACATACAGCCGCACAATTCCAAACTAAAAACCTTTATTCGCGACCTAAAGCCAGTTGTTGATATGGGGCCCGATGCTCTAATTATGTCTGACCCTGGCCTTATCATGATGGTTCGTGAAGCATTCCCAGATATGAGCATTCACCTTTCTGTTCAAGCAAACGCAGTAAACTGGGCGACGGTGAAGTTTTGGGCAGCCTATGGTGTTGAACGTGTCATTGTTTCCCGTGAATTATCCCTCGAAGAAATTGAAGAAATTCGTCAACAGTGCCCAGATACAGAACTCGAAGTTTTTGTACATGGTGCTCTATGTATGGCTTACTCAGGACGATGCTTACTTTCTGGTTATATTAATAAACGCGATCCAAACCAAGGCACTTGTACTAATGCTTGCCGTTGGGAATATAAAGTCGAAAAAGGCAAAGAGGATGAAGCAGGTCAGATAGTCGAACAGTTTGATCCATCCCAAGCGATTGAAGTAAAAGAAGAGCGCCCAGAAAACACCATTGGCCTTGGTAAACCAAGTGATGAAGTGGTTTTATTGTCTGAGAGCCACCGCCCCGATGAAAAAATGGCTGCATACGAAGATGAGCATGGTACTTACATCATGAACTCAAAAGATTTGCGTGCGGTACAACACGTCGACCGATTAATTAATATGGGCGTTCATTCCCTTAAAATCGAAGGCCGTACCAAGTCTTTTTATTATTGTGCCCGCACTGCACAGGTTTACCGTAAAGCCATTGATGACGCAATTGCTGGGAAACCTTTCGATGATTCACTCATGGGTACTCTTGAAAGCTTAGCGCATAGAGGTTATACCGAAGGTTTCCTTCGTCGTCATACTCACGATGCCTATCAAAACTACGATTACGGTTACTCTATTTCAGATAGCCAACAATTTGTTGGAGAGTTTACCGGTAAACGCCGTGGTGATTTAGTCGAAGTTGACGTTAAAAATAAATTTGTCGTTGGCGATAGCTTGGAGCTAATGACCCCTCAAGGAAACATTATTTTTACGCTAGAAGTCATGGAAAACCGCAAGAGTGAATTGGTAACAGATGCAAAAGGCAACGGCCACTTTGTGTTTATTCCGGTCCCTCAAGATGTTGAACTTGAGTATGCTTTGCTGATGAGAAATCTTGGTGTAGGCCAAGATACACGTAATGCAACGGGCAAATAACCATGGCATTATTGATCACCAGTAAATGCACCAATTGCGATATGTGTGAGCCAGAGTGTCCAAATAACGCGATTTCATTTGGTGAGAAACTATACGAAATTGATCCCGTTCTCTGTACAGAATGTAAAGGTCACTATGATACACCGACATGTGAATCGGTCTGCCCTATCACAAATTGCATTATTACAGATCCTGATAATGTGGAAACCGAAGATCAACTACTTGAAAAGTTTGTCATTATTCAAGGTTTAGCCGGTTAAAGGTAAGAATCATTTCGAAACGGGCTTCTTGTAAGTTCGAATAGACATAAAAGGCCAATTGATATTGGCCTTTTTTAATTGATTATTTTCGTGCTAATCCCTTGCTCTGTAAGTAGGGCAAAATATGTGGCCGTGACTCCGTTATTAGCTTTTCAGTCGTTGGCTGCGACCAACCTTGGGTTTTGAGATTACTTGATCGAGATTGATAATACTCATTCATGGTGTCATCGTATTGAGCAATATCGTCCATATTAACGCCTTGATAGCAATCTTGATGGAGGATCACGTCAGGACTTAATCGTGGCTTAAGCTCAGGATCTTGATTTGGATACCCCAAACACATTCCAAATAACACAGCGGTAGCATTCGGTAACTCTAGCAGTTCATCAACCTGTTGAGCGCTATTTCTCAAGCCACCTATATACACACCACCCAGCCCTAATGACTCTGCTGCCAGTAGACAATTTTGCGCCATAATACCCGCGTCGACAGCTCCAATCAAGGTCAGTTCTGTATAATCGATTTGAACCTCTGGGTTAATTATTTTATGTCGATTGTAATCAATACAAAATACTAAAAATTCCGCCGCGGATTCGACGTAAGGCTGATTACCCGCATATTC
Source organism: Vibrio phycocola (assembly GCF_054404255.1). Classification (NCBI taxonomy): domain Bacteria; kingdom Pseudomonadati; phylum Pseudomonadota; class Gammaproteobacteria; order Vibrionales; family Vibrionaceae; genus Vibrio; species Vibrio phycocola. Next base: position 4,336 of record NZ_JBTAMQ010000016.1, on the reverse strand, counting down.
GGCGAGCAACTTGCGTTTTTCTTTATCAGTCACTCGAATCACACTTACGGCCTGCAATAGGCTAGATGAAGATGCTGCGATACAACAAGCAATAATCTGCTCTAATAAAGAAGCTTCTATTGAATCAGGTAAAAATGAACGGATTGATCGGTGTTGCAGCATAGTATCAATGACTGATGACATAGTGATTCCTTTCATGCACTTGGGAAGTAAGTTTTACAAAGTGGAAGGTCATATTAAATCGAATTTTGAGCCGTACTCAATAGCGTAAAGATAAAAGTGAGGCACAGAATAACCTTGTCTTCACTTAATCATATAAAGTGAAGACAAGGTCATTTAATGCCCCAATTTGCCGTTAAATCAAATATTATTAAGCTATGTGCTTGTTAAAGAAAGCTAATGTACGTTCCCATGCCAATTCAGCTTCCGTTTCGGCATAACGACCAGTAGAGTCATTATGGAATCCGTGATTCACGCCTTCATAAATATGAGCTTCATAGCTAGCGCCCGTTTCCTTTAAGACTTTTTCATAGTCTGGCCACGTACCATTAACTCGTTTATCGAGTGAAGCAAACTGCAGTGACAGAGGGCCTTTTACGTTTGCGCGTAAACTCTGCTCTGCTGGAGTACCATAAAATGGAACACCTGCATCAAGAGAGTCTGGGATGGTTGCAGCCAACATATTGACGATATAGCCGCCAAAACAGAAACCAACAGCACCAAGCTTACCTGTAGATAATTCATGTGTTTTAGTGAAATCAGCTGCCGCTAAAAAGTCTTGTTCTACTTTCGCTTTATCTAAACTTTTCTGCATTGCACGACCTTCATCGTCATTCCCTGGATAACCACCCAATGAATAAAGAATATCAGGAGCAAATGCTAAGAATCCGGCTTTGGCTAAGCGACGAGCGACATCTTTAATGTAAGGATTCAATCCTCGGTTCTCATGAATTACGAGTACCGCAGGAAAAGGGCCATCCCCTTTTGGCTGCACCAAGTAACCAGAACCTTCGCCATGACCTTTAGGCGATGGGAACTTAGCGTAGCTTGCCATAATATCTTCGTCGTTAAACGAAACCTGTTCGGCCAACGCATAATTAGGAATAAGAGCTGAGGTAAGTGTCGTAATCGTCAATCCAACAACGGCTAATCCAGACAAGCGTCGCATAAATTCTCGGCGGTCAATCACACCATGAGCATATTCGTCGTACCAATCAAACGCTTCTTGAGGGATTTTGTGAGTATCTATAGAGGCTTTGTTCATGAAATACTTCCTTTTGTTATCTTTTATTATTAATTGAATGATCGTTCACATTAAACATAATCAAATACCCGACTATACGTGTCAAGCATAACAAAAGGAAGTTGCGAGTTCTTTACGCAGATTTACACTATGGTTACAAATGAAAACTTCATGTACAAACTACTGTTTCGCGCTTTTTCGAAATTGACTTGGAGTCATTCCAGTGATTCTAGAAAACTCGCGATTAAAGTTAGATTTCGTTTGAAAACCGGAGTTCATAAAGATCTGAGTAATCGTATCAGATGACACAATCAAAGCTTGCTTCGCATGATCAATACGATACTCATTGATAAGCTTCGAAATATTCTTCTGATGTATTAAGTTAACCGCGATTGAAATTTGTTTCGCAGGAATACCTAATTTACGAGTCAATTTCGAAAGAGTAAGTTCAGGATCGAGATAAAGTAAATTTTGGCGAACTTTCTCGTCAAGTTTGTCAGTGATGAGTAGCGCTTCTTGTTTCGTCATGGCTAGCGATCGCTCAGATTCACTCCTATCAGCTTCTTTACTCTCAGGTTGAACCTCCTCCGATATCGGAGTATTGATTCCTGCAATGACAACAGCGACCGCCAAAACGGGTAATAGAATCAAGTGCCCAGCAGTCAAAATGTAAAGTGCCAATCTCCCTTGATTAAATATAAAGTCCAACGACATAAATGAATCAACAAATGCTGAAAAAATTAGCATCCAACCAGCAATACTCTCTGCTTTCTTCACGCCTTCCCAGTTGCCAAGTGAAACATTGAATAGAAGTGGGTCTCGAGTCGAACAACGGATCAGTGCTATACCATATCCTAAATAAATTAAGGTAAGTGTTTCATCTAATGGAAGCGACAACCAGGGTTGGGAAAGAGCACAAACGAGAACTAACAATGGGCCAATAAAGTGGCTCGCTGATAAAAAGCCCTCATCTCGATTAGCATGTGAAAATACATACCAAGCCGCCATCGGAATAACAGATGCAATAATGGGTTGAATCATACTCAAAATAGTAAACTCAAACGTCCAACGTAAGCCTACCATCGCCGTAGTAACAGAACATAATCCCAAGAAAAAGCAGGCCAACTTAGCTTGTTCAGTAAACCGAACGTAAAGCGTTATCGCGAGTAATCCAAGTAGCATCGACACGACAAATGGAACAGGAATCGCAAGCATAATAACTCCTACTAAATATATAAAAAGAAAACCCAGATTCGTTCAGCACAGGTTTCGCACTTAGAATTCATACCTTAAGAGTAACTAATACCTATTTGTGGTCGTCCTAAAACTCGTTTAAGGACGTTTATTATCGCTATCTGATTAAAAATGTCATTACTAACTCATCACGGAGGTGACATTTATGCAGTTCTATTTTCTCGCTTGGAAACGGGCTTTCGATTTTTCTGGATGCGAAACACGTAAAGCTTTTTGGCTATTTATGTTCATTCATATTCTCATAACACTTGGGCTTATTGTGTTAGATGTGTCAACCAATATAAATACTTGGTTCGAACTAACATATAGCATCCTAAGTTTCATCCCAATGCTTTCTGCGATTGCACGTCGCTTACATGATACAGGCAAACGAGGTTATTGGGGGTTGATCTTCTGCGTCCCCGTTATCGGTCCTATTTGGCTGATTTTTCTGTTAGCGCAACCATCAAGTCGTCATCAATCAAAGGAGCAAACACTATGAGAAAACTTATACTTATTAGTATCGTCTTGTTAGCCGCAGTGCCTAGGCTCAGCTATGGCGCGCCCAAATTGACACCAAATTACGTTGGGGAACTAACAGTTGAAAGTATGCGACAAGGCAATCTACTTTGGCTTCAAGGGCGAGTTGGCGAAGGTAGATACCGCTATAATGATGAATATGGAAAAACGTGTACACTAAAGATACCGGTAGTAGTTGGTAGCATGTCCGGTTCTGGTATTAATATAAGCACAATAAGTGGCATGACTATATCTGTGATCAGTAAACGATTGAATGATGCTCTTATTCATGGCGAACGAATCAATAATCTTGATTGGAATTTCTCTATAAGCACAAAAGGTGAACTTGATGGCTTAATAGTAAATGGGATTAGCGAAGAGGAGAGTTTTATCCTGAATTCAAAAAATAGATGGGTTTCTTGGCTTTCTGGAGAAGCGACACCTTCACCTATTTGCTCTTAAGCTAGGCTATGGATAATTAATATTTTTTGATACCAATAGATAATAAGCCGCTCATTGGGCGGCTTATTTAAATTAACGAGAGAAGTACTTCTTTAATTAAAAGGAGCTTAGTTATAGCAGGTCGCTAAAACTGAATTCGTATCTTTGTTTACAATCTCAACTGCATATAAAAAATCAGCAATAATTGTTTTCGTGGATAAGCCTTGCTCTTCTAAGTTTGGCCAAATGACGGGAACTAAATTCGTTACTGGTGTAATTTTCTTTGTATGCTCCAAAAGCTCATTACAGTCATTGGGAATAACATGCTTAGGATCAGCTGAGTATGCCATCTTAAAGCCTAAACGCTTGTCTAGTGCGACAGTACCAAAATAACTAATTGTATAATTAGTATCAGGAACCTCTTTTCCAACAAGTGCATCTTTAAGTTGAATTGTAAGGATGTCCAAACGAAGTTTACCAATATCATATTTCGTTGCCGGTATCTCTTCTAACTTATCCCAAATAGTTGGGCCTAATCCTGTTTTTGCATCCGCTGCATTAACAAAAGGTGAGAATACTAACAACGCAATCAATAAATGTTTCATAGTGACTCCTTCATTATTCATTAGAAATGAAAAAAGGCCGCTCTGAGAGCGGCCTTTAAATTTGCATATAATGCAATTGTTATGGCAGGGGTGGAGAGATTCGAACTCCCAACACGCGGATTTGGAATCCGCTGCTCTGCCAATTGGAGCTACACCCCTGTAATAAACTTTTAAAATCATCATAGCAAATTAATATGCTTGCTAGATAATTTTTAAATAATGGCGGAACGGACGAGACTCGAACTCGCGACCCCCGGCGTGACAGGCCGGTATTCTAACCAACTGAACTACCGCT
>NZ_JBTAMQ010000015.1:0-137732 GCF_054404255.1 Vibrio phycocola | reverse complement strand
GACGGATTCGAACCATCGAAGGCGGAGCCGGCAGATTTACAGTCTGCTCCCTTTGGCCACTCGGGAACCCCTCCAGGTTGTTTTTTATACTCTAAAAGTATAACTTCGTCTGACGTTTTCCCAACATGTCAGTAAAGTGCGGGTCGCATCATAACAAACTCGAACCGGGTGTAAAGTCTTTTTGATATGAAAATGGTTCGAATGGCGTCTTTTTCAGCAACGTGGTGCGAAAGGGTGTTTTTACGTCTTTTTATGGCTGATAAATAGGCGCGCTTTTCAAAGAAAAAGCGCTTGATAATTCAGCGCTTTAATCAATGGTAAAATAGTATTGAAATCGGTATTAACCGTATTTAACGCTATAGCGTGACGGTTTATGGTTCATCGCTAAAATGCAATTGAGAATGACCGCACCAAAGACCGATATTAAGATAGCATTAGTCGGTAAGTGAAATAGTGACGCTATCACTATCCCAGAGTCTAATATTACCTGAGTTTTACCGACAGAAATTCCCCATCTATCTTGGATCCATAAGCAAAGTACATTAAACCCACCTAAACTCGCCCTGTGACGAAATAGAATTAACATGCCAATTCCCATTAGAACACCGCCAGTCGTGGCGCTATAGATAGGGTTAATGGTCCCGAGTTCGACTACTCTAGGCAACATGTCGCTAAACAATGATACTAAGAAACAAGCGAATAAGGTATTAAGCGCAAATGCCGAGCCAAATCGCTTCCAAGCCATGATATAGAACGGTACATTGACCGAGAAATATATCCAACCAAAAGATACGGGTAAAACTTGACTTAATAACAGAGCCAGCCCAGCTGTGCCTCCGGTGATGAGTTCAGCTTGATGGAGAAACATAATACCTTGAGCGACTAAAAAGGTGCCCGTTAGTAACGCGATGAAATCTTCTTTGATCGAATGTTTGTTCATTTTTCAATAATCTAAGGTCTGGAGTACTCACTTTATGGTAGGAAAAATTGCTGATTAGATATAGAGGTAAGGAGTAAATTGCGTAGGGCTTGTGTACGTTTTCTTATACGCACTGTAAAGTCTCGGATTGACAGCTAGACATGCATTGCGCATTTTTATAAATGCTATGACCTTAACTAATGAACATTATGAAAGAACTGCATGTTTGTTTACGTAAAATAGGCTTTATGATCACGACCTATTTATGTAGAATACGCGCCAACACTATGACGAAAACGTTTGCGTTTTTGTCGAACCAGAGCCTTTGAACACAATTCAGTTTTATCTGAAGCAGGAGATACTGATGCTTAAGCGTGATATGAATATCGCTGATTACGATGCGGAATTATTCGCAGCTATCCAAGAAGAAACTCTTCGTCAAGAAGAGCACATTGAACTTATCGCTTCTGAGAACTACACCAGTCCTCGTGTAATGGAAGCTCAAGGGACTCAGCTAACGAACAAGTACGCTGAAGGTTACCCTGGCAAACGTTATTACGGCGGCTGTGAATATGTAGATAAGGCAGAATCTCTAGCCATTGAACGTGCATGTCAGCTATTCGGTTGTGAATACGCAAATGTTCAGCCTCACTCTGGCTCTCAAGCAAACAGCGCTGTTTACATGGCTCTATTGAATCCAGGTGATACTGTATTAGGTATGAGCTTGGCTCATGGTGGTCACTTAACGCACGGTTCACCAGTAAACTTCTCTGGTAAGCACTACAATGTTATCCCTTATGGTATCGATGAAGCTGGTCAAATTGATTACCAAGAGATGGAAGAACTTGCTGTTGAACACAAGCCAAAAATGATTATTGGTGGTTTTTCTGCGTATTCTCAAATTGTTGATTGGGCACGCATGCGTGAGATTGCCGATAAAGTAGGTGCTTACCTATTTGTTGATATGGCTCACGTTGCTGGTTTGATTGCGGCTGGTGTTTATCCAACTCCAGTTCCTCATGCGCACGTCGTTACCACAACAACGCACAAAACACTGGCTGGCCCTCGTGGTGGATTGATTCTGTCAAATGATGGCGAAGCAATGTACAAGAAACTGAACTCTGCGGTATTCCCTGGCGGTCAAGGTGGTCCTTTGATGCACGTTATCGCTGCTAAAGCGGTTGCGTTCAAAGAAGCGATGGAACCAGAATTTAAGGCCTACCAAGCTCGCGTTGTTGAAAATGCAAAAGCGATGGCAGCACAGTTCCAAGCTCGTGGCTACAAAATTGTTTCTAACGGTACTGAAAACCACTTGTTCCTAGTCGATTTAATTGAAAAAGGAATCACTGGTAAAGCTGCTGATGCCGCTTTAGGTTCAGCAAACATTACTGTGAACAAAAACTCAGTGCCAAATGATCCACAAAGCCCGTTTGTAACATCTGGTATTCGTGTTGGTGCTCCAGCTATTACGCGTCGTGGCTTTACTGCTGATGATGCGAAAGAGCTAGCAGACTGGATGTGTGACGTACTTGATAACGTAGATGATTCGGCGAAAATCGAAGAGACAAAACAGAAAGTATTGACGATTTGTAAGCGTCTGCCTGTTTACGCGTAACTTAGTTCAGCTCTAAAAATGTTAAAAAGCCCTCGATATCGAGGGCTTTTTTTATACGTTTCTATAGGTAAAGCAAAGGCCAGTTTAGCGATTTGCTTTCCCTTTCTGCGTTACTTAATTTCCATACCTTTGGCTTGAAGATCTGCGTGATATGAAGAACGTACAAACGGCCCACAAGCTGCGTGAGTGAAACCAAGTTCCAGTGCTATGTCTTTTAGCTCATCAAACTCTTCTGGTGGTACATAACGTTCTACCGGAAGATGATGGCGACTTGGTGCAAGGTATTGTCCAAGTGTCAGCATTGTCACTCCGTGAGCTCGAAGGTCTTTTAATACTTCGATAATTTCTTCTTTGGTTTCTCCTAAGCCCATCATCAAGCCAGACTTAGTAGGGACATCTGGATGCTGTTCTTTGAACTTCTTCAATAGAGTGAGAGACCACTTGTAATTTGCACCCGGGCGAGCTTTACGATAAAGACGAGGCGACGTTTCTAAGTTGTGGTTAAACACATCTGGTGGATTGTCTTTTAATAGCTCTAACGCGGTATCCATTCGGCCACGAAAATCAGGAACAAGGGTTTCGATTCGAATATCTGGGTTCTGCGCGCGAATTTCGCGATTACAGTCAGCAAAATGTTGTGCACCACCATCACGCAGATCATCTCGGTCAACGGACGTGACAACGACATATTTCAACTTCATATCTTTGATGGTTTGCGCCAGCTTTTTGGGTTCATTTGCTTCAGGAGCAACAGGGCGACCATGGGCTACATCACAAAATGGACAACGACGAGTACAAATGGCACCTAATATCATAAATGTTGCCGTGCCGTGGTTGAAACATTCAGCTAGGTTAGGGCAAGAGGCTTCTTCACATACAGAATGGAGATCATTTTTACGCATCGCGTTTTTGATCTCTTTAATTCTTTTGCTATCAGATGGCAGTTTTATTTTCATCCATGCAGGCTTGCGCAGAACTTCTTTTTGTTCCGCAGGCATGTTTTTCACTGGAATTAGTGCCATCTTATCGGCGTCACGATATTTAACGCCTTTTTCCATCTCAATAGGTTTACTCATGATTCGCTGCTTCTGTAAGAAATTCGACATGCTTGTAATTTAGAATGACTACAAGCTCATTTACAAGTTGTTGTGCGACTGATTCTACATCATCGGGGCCGCCTAATTGACTCACTTGAATCATCTCCATTCCTTGGTATCCACAGGGATTAATTTGAAGGAATGGGTTTAGGTCCATATTGATGTTTAAGGCCAACCCATGAAATGAGCAACCTTTGCGGATCCTAAGCCCTAGCGAGCATATTTTTTTTCCTTCGACATACACACCAGGCGCATCAGGGCGAGCGGCAGATTCAATCGCGTACGCGTCTAAGGTTTTAATGACTATATTTTCAATATCAGTAACTAACTCTCGTACCCCGAGTTCTTTTCGTCGCAAATTTATCAAGAAGTAAGCAACTAATTGGCCTGGACCATGATAGGTCACTTGTCCACCTCGATCACTTTGAATCACGGGGATATCACCTGTATTTAACAAGTGCTCAGACTTTCCTGCCTGACCTTGTGTGAATACTGGGTTATGTTCTACCAACCATACTTCATCGGTGGTGGTGTTATCACGGTTGTTAGTGAAATCATGCATCGCTTGCCATACAGGTTGGTAATCCTGAAGGCCGAGATTTCTCACAACAAGAGAGTGGGGCATGAGTTAGCTCAATATAGATAGTTATGTAAAGCGATTATAAACTGTTTTACTACTATTGAACCACATTGGTGATGAAAACTTTGAGTAAAAAAGCAGCTTATTTTTCTAACGGTATGTAATCAAAAGAAAATTAACATTATCATTCAATCAAAAAAAATTGATAAATTAAAATTTAATTACATAATTAGTACGCATATTGGCGAATTCAATTATAAAACCATGCGTACAATATCGATATCGCCTAATTCTTTGTACAAGGTTTCAACTTGTTCTATCGATGTTGCGGTGATACGAATTGATACCGAGTTATAGGTACCTTTTGAGCTTGGCTTGATGACTGGACTGTAATCTCCAGGGGCGTGACGTTGAATAACTTCCAGTACTTTCTCTGGCAGTTCAGGCTTTGCTTGACCCATGATCTTAAATGTAAACGGGCAAGGGAACTCGAGAAGATCTTTTAATTTAGCATCTGAGTTTATAGTCAACATAGTAGTAAACTCCTAATGGAAGTGGTTAGCTGGCTGAGAATAGTACTGATTTATATCCACGATCTCAAGATAAACAAAAAGCCACTAAAAGTGGCTTTTTGTTGTGTCATTCTTTGCGATGGAAAAAGCGTTAGAAAAAGCTTTGAACCAGCAGAACAATGTAGTCCCATAGTCGACTGAAAACACTACCTTTATCGACGTTTTCTAGCGCTAACAATGGATATTGAGCCACATCTTTTCCATCCAATTGATAGTATAAAGTACCGACTTTCGTACCCTCAATAATTGGAGCTTCAAGTGATTCGTCAAGAACAAAGCTTGCTTTTAGGCTGTTAGCTTGACCTCGAGGTAACGTGACATAGGTGTCTTGATCAACACCCAATGAGACTGTGCTTTTGTTACCCATCCACACGCGCTCATTGATAAATGTTTCGCCCGCTTTATGAGGGGAAACGGTTTCAAAGAAACGGAATCCATAACTTAACAGCTTTTTGCTTTCCGCTTTACGTGCATTTTCATTTTTGGTTCCCATCACAACAGAGATCAATCGCATGTTGCCTTCTGAAGCTGAACTAACCAAACTATAACCGGCGTTACTTGTATGACCGGTTTTTATACCGTCGACGTTCATACTTTTGTCCCAAAGCAATCCATTACGGTTGTATTGAGTGATGCCGTTGTAAGAAAATTTTTGCTCAGAATAGATCTTGTATTCATTAGGTACATCACGGATGAGTGCTTTACCTAACTGTGCCATATCATAAGGTGTTGAATACAAACGATCGTCATCAAGGCCATGTACGTTGGTAAAGTTAGTGTTCGTCATGCCGATACTGCTGGCCCACGCATTCATTAAATCGACAAATGCATCTTCCGAACCGGCAACATGTTCAGCCATTGCTACACACGCATCATTCCCTGATTGGACAATAATGCCGCGGTTGAGATCTTTAACTTTTACAGTAGTCCCGACTTCGATAAACATTTTTGAAGATTCTGGGAAGTTTTTTGCCCACGCGTTTTCACTGATAACAACGTCATCTTCGAGAGTAATATTACCTCGTCTAAGCTCTTGGCCAATGACGTAACTGGTCATCATTTTGGTTAAACTAGCAGGAGATAACTTAGTGTTCATCTCTTTTTCGGCTAAGACTTTTCCTGAATGATAGTCAATTAAGACGAAGCCTTTCGCTGAAATTTGCGGTGCATCAGGAATCACAATTGGTGATGATGCAATTGAAGAAGAAACTGGCGCTGCGATAGCGACAGAAGAAATAATGAGCGATGTAAATAGTCTATTTTTTTTCATAATTACTGCGAAATCTTACAATAAGTGGCGTTATCTTATCAGAAACTAAAAACTAAGGTAGCGATGAATTAATTCTTATCGAAATTCGCTATTTAGCGGCAATATACTTTCTAATAAAAGCGGTGTTGTAGCCTAATTTTTTCACCCGTTTAAGGGTTTGTTGCATGGTTCGGTCGTCATTAAATGGACCAAGTAGAACGCGGTGGTTGCGTGTATCACTGTCGACAAAACTTTCGGCTGATAACTTATGACCTAGATCTTGCGATAAAGTTCTAGCTTTTTGAAGATGTTGTGAAGCTATCACTTGTATCACGGAATTACCAATGATCGGTTTACCGGTGTTTTGTATGGTTTGTTCTTTACTAATGTTGATAGTTTCAATTTCAACGTTAGCAGTGCCTGTTTTTAGTACGCCGAGTTTATAGGCTGCGGCATAGCTTAAATCTATCACTCTCCCTGCATGGAAAGGACCACGGTCATTGACTCTTACAATTGCGGTTTTACCGTTACCGAGGTTAGTGACTTTGACATAGCTAGGAAGAGGCAAAGTCTTGTGAGCTGCACTCATTGAGTACATATCGTAGGTTTCACCATTAGATGTTAGGTGGCCGTGGAATTTTTGACCATACCATGATGCAATCCCACGCTCTTTAAAGCCGGTCGAATCTTTAATAATTTTATAATGCGAGCCACGTAGAGAATAATCTTTATTTCCCCCACGGCTGTATGGTTCATATTTGGGTTGTGCATCCTCAACATGATCAACCGCTAGTGGCTTGTCGGGTGCAACATCATTTTTTATCGAGTAACGGCTTTTGGTCGCACATCCCGATAAGAGGGTCGTGCTTATGACGATCGTTATTGCAATAAAACGTATGGTTCTCATTCAGTTAGTTTGCCTTTGAAAATGCTTTTCTATGAGTATGTATTGACATCAAAATACCGAACCCAGCCATCAGAGTTACCATTGATGTACCACCATAACTGATTAATGGAAGTGGAACACCAACCACGGGCAAAATGCCGCTAACCATGCCAATGTTTACAAAGACATAAACGAAAAAGCTAAGTACGATACTGCCCGCCATCATTTTTCCGAATGCGGTTTGGGCATTTGTAGCTAAGTATAGACCACGTCCGATAATAAAGAGATAAAGTGACAATAATCCGACGATCCCGATCAGCCCCCATTCTTCAGCAATAACAGCAAAGATAAAGTCGGTATGCCGTTCGGGTAAAAATTCAAGCTGTGACTGTGTTCCAAGCAGCCATCCTTTACCGGAAATGCCGCCCGAGCCAATCGCAATTTTACTTTGAATAATATGGTAACCAGCGCCAAGTGGATCTGATTCTGGATCAAAGAGAGTACGCACCCTGACTTTCTGATATTCGTGCATCAAGAAAAACCATAATATGGGAATAAATGCACCAAGAGCACATGCGGCTGTTAAAATAATATGCCAACCAATCCCAGCGAGAAATATAACGAATATGCCAGATGCAGCAATTAATATAGAGGTACCTAAGTCCGGTTGAATCGCGATTAAGATCGTTGGGATAATAACCATTAACAGACCAATACATAATGTTCTGAACGTAGGAGGCAATGGCTGCTGACCGATATATCGGGCAATCATCAGTGGAACGGCAAGTTTTAAGAGCTCTGAAGGTTGGAATCGGACAACGCCAATATCGAGCCAACGCTGCGCCCCTTTTGATACTGAGCCAAAAAATAGTACACCGATAAGCAGTGCAATACCGACAAAGAAAAGAAAGGGCGCTAATGACTCATAGGTTCGCGGAGAAAGTTGAGCCAATACAATCATGACGCATACGGCGATCCCAATTCTCATTGCTTGACGATCCATCATTACCATATTTTGACCACTGGCGCTGTACATCACAATAAGGCCAAAAGCCATCACCAGCAAGATGCCTAAAAGCAATGGTAGATCAATGTGAAGCCTTTCAAATAGGGCACGATTTCGGCCTGTAGACGGGTCGAGTTCCATTACGGTTGAGCCTCTTTATCGTTCGTTTCTTCAACAATCGTTTCTTTATCGAGAATGACTTTGGAGAAAATATCGTGCACAACAGGTGCACCATTGCGAGAGCCGCCACCGGCATTCTCTAGAACAACTGATACGATAACTTTAGGGTCTTTGACTGGCGCAAACCCAGTGAACAGAGCATGGTCATGCAAGTGTTCTTCTAATTCATCTGCATTGTATTCTTGGTTTTCAGCAAGGCCAAATACTTGGGCTGTGCCTGATTTGCCAGCACTATCAAATGGCTGCCCTTTAAATGCATTTCGGGCCGTGCCGCGTTTACCATGGTTTACAAGATACATTCCATTGATCGCTATATCCCAATATTTCTCTGGTACATTCGTTATCGGGGGGTAAGATTCGATATCAGCCAAAACCTGTTTATTGAAGGGATCACCATTCTCAAGTGTTGCACGTAGTAAATGGGGCGCGCGAACTTTACCGTGATGAACTAATACTGATGTTGCTTTGGCCATTTGCATTGGCGTGGCAGTCCAGTAACCCTGGCCGATTCCAACAGGAATAGTATCCCCTTGATACCACGTATCTTTATGGCGAGCTCTTTTCCATTCACGTGTTGGCATGTTGGCTTTGCTTTCTTCAAATATGTCGATACCTGTATATTCACCATAACCAAATTTTTTCATCCAAGTGGAAAGGCGGTCGATACCTAAGTCAAAGGCAATTTGGTAGAAGAAGGTGTCGACAGATTCTTCAATTGCTTTGGTTATGTTGACTTTACCATGGCCCCAGCGTAACCAATCGCGGTAAGGCTTAGTTTTGGAGTTTGGAATTCGCCAATATCCAGGATCAGATCGGGTGGTGCTTGGAGTAATAACGCCTTCTTGGAGAGCGGCGATCGAAATAAATGGTTTTACCGTCGATGCTGGGGGATATATCCCTAATGTCGCTCGATTAACTAAGGGGCGGTTGGTATCGTTCAAAAGCTTGCTATAGGCTTTACTTGATATGCCATGAACAAAGGCATTTGGATCGTAACTCGGGCTGGATACCATCGCTAGCACGCCATTATCGACAGGATCGAGCACCACCGCTGAACCGCGTCGGCCTCGGAGCAATTTATTGACGTATTGCTGAAGTTCGATATCAAGGTTGAGAACGATGTCTTTTCCAGGGACCGGAGCTACGTATTTTAGGGTACGAATAATACGACCACGACTATTTACTTCGACTTCTTGATATCCAGGAATACCATGAAGAATATCTTCGTAGTAGCGCTCGACACCTAATTTTCCAATATCTCGAGTCGCTTGATAAAGGGTTTCTTTGTCTTCGCGCTTGAGGCGAGCAATATCTTTGTCGTTGATGCGTGAAACGTAACCAATAACATGCGTTAAAACTTCATTAAATGGATAGTGTCGTTTCAGGTTCGCGGTGACAGAAACTCCTGGGAATTTGTGCTGATTTACCGAAAATATTGCCACTTGTTTGGGAGTTAGCTGAGGAAGTAGTGGCACAGAGTTAAAACGTCGGGTATGTCTGCGCTCTTTATTGAATGCGGTAATTCTCTCTTCTGAAATTGGAAGCAGACTTTTTAAACCCGATATAGTGTCATCCATATTCTTTACTTGCTCGGGGATGATTTCTAGATTGAATATGGGTTGGTTTTCAGCAAGTAAAACACCATTTCGGTCATAAATTAGACCTCGGTTTGGGGCAATTGGGACGATTTTGATGCGATTGTCGTTTGAACGCGTTTTATAGTCCTGATATTGATTAACTTGAATGTTGTAGAGGTTGGCAACGAGCAACGAGACCGAAATAATGATCAGCACAAAGGCAGCTACCGCGCGGTTACGAAATAACCATGCTTCAGCTCGATAATCACGAATAGGGCTACGTCTACGAATCATTTAAATCTACTCGCGATGGTAAGGGTGATTAGTGGTAATGCTCCACGCTCGGTAGAGACTTTCAGCCATCACGACACGAACCAAAGGGTGAGGCAGCGTGAGAGGTGAAAGAGACCAGCTTTGTTCAGCTGCTTGTTTACAGGCCGGTGCCAGCCCTTCAGGACCACCAATTAAGATCGCGACATCTCTACCATCGAGTTTCCATCGGTCAAGTTGGTGTGCTAATTGATGGCTATCCCACGGCTTCCCGGGAATATCCAAGGTGACGATACGACTGCCCTTTACAATGGCATTGAGCATTGCTTCGCCTTCTTTATCAAGAATACGAGCAATATCCGCATTTTTCCCCCGTTTTCCCGCAGGAATCTCAATGAGTTCTAGGGGTATATCATTGGGGAATCGACGCTGATACTCTTTAAACCCAACGTCCACCCAATTGGGCATTTTTGTTCCGACAGCGACGAGCTGGATTTTCACCGTTTAGCTCCAAAGCTTTTCGAGTTGGTATGTGTCTCGAGACTCTTCTTGCATGACATGGAGCATGGAAGAGCCCATATCTAAAATTACCCAATCTCCTTCGGCTTCACCTTCAATCCCAAGAGGAGCAAGTCCATGTTTTTTGGCTTCTAGTGCCACATGAGTAGCAATGGAAGAAACATGCCGCTTTGAGGTGCCAGTACAAATAATTAGGTAATCGGTTAGTGTTGATTTGCCTGTGACGTTTAGAGTGACGATGTTTTCTGCTTTCATATCGTCAGCCTTGTCGGCTAGGAACAGTTTTAAATCTTCGTGTTGCAAAGTTTTACCTCAATCGATCGGGGGGTCTAAAACAGTAAAATCATAGCATGCTTTGTTTTGGTAAGTGTCAAAGTCGTTATGATTTTGAAGCGTTGTAGCTTAAATCTAGGCTTAATTGCTCTAATGCAAGCCAAGGGGGGTCACTATACTGAGTCTTTACCAAGATTTCTATAGCGGTCAACTGTTTAATAAGATCCTGAATTTTATCTGAATTTAAGCGATTCAAAGCAGCCTGATAAAGCGGTCGTTTATTATTCCAAATACGTAATCGTTCAAATTCGGACGCAAGTTGGTTTTGCGGCTTGCTATTTAGTTGCCATAGGAGCAGCAGCTCTTTCTGAATGGAACGCAACAAAATAGTGGCTTCGATCCCTTCCGCTTTTAATTGACGAAGAATTCTCTGGCCTCGATTGGGTTTTCCTTGAAGTAATGCGTCTGTCCAATGAAAAACGGTATAGTGGTTATGGCGACTTAACGACTCTTCCAACCGGATCAGGGTTAATTGTCCATCTGGGTAAAGTAGAATCAACTTCTCTAAATTTTGAACCAAGGCGAGTAGGTTACCTTCGTGCCATTGCGCTAGCATTTTTAATGATTCTTGATCGGGGACTAACCCCAATTGAGAGCAACGTTGGCGAATAAACTGGGGTAAACGATTAAGATCCGGCGTTAAGCAAGTCACGAGAGTTGCTTCAGAGTTGAGCGCTTTAAACCACTTACTATTTTCTTGAGCTTTGGTCAGTTTTGAACCATGAACAATAAGCAAAATATCTGGGTTTAAAGATTGGCTCACTTCGATCAAATGATTTGCCGTGGCCGCATTTGCGCCAGTTTCAGGTAGCGCAATTTCTATTATTTGACGAGAAGAGAATAAACTTAATGCTTGGCATTGATCGTAGATCGAATCCCAATCAATGCTGGTATCCACTTGGTAGCGATGAATCTCTTCAAATCCATCCTGTTTCGCTTTGTTCGTTATCTGGGTCAGCGTTTCGTGCACCAGCAATGGTTCGGGCCCAAAGACAAGGTATACCGAGCTTAACCCTTTTTTGAGTTGTGCGGCGACACGTTCTGGGTAAATTCGCATTTACCTATCCCTTACTCTGAGATGAGTGTTGTAGAAACCGTATGAGAATCAGTTCCTATGACCTCATTAGATTCAGTATCATCACTTTCGAGTCGGGCCAATTGACGGATAATTTGAGAAGCGGAAATTTCACGCATTTCATCTATGATCATCGTTTTTTCGACTGACTTTGCTAACGCTGTTAGAGAGTTATCTAAATAACTTCTGGTGACACTGGTGGATAAAGTTTGCACCCCAACATCTGGAGTGGTGATCTGATAGCTAACTTTTAACGTAATCGCTTTTTCAGCTGCTCGAGTATTTTGATATATTGATATCGTTGTGGTCGAAACACTTTCACTCCTTATTTTTAAATTCGGAATGTTCTCAGCTGGCATCACTAACTGAATATCATTCAGTTTTAATTGGTTCTTTACGAGTCGAGTTAAGGTGCTGTATTGGTCGTGACTGGTTAAGGAAAGCGTTTGCAGTTGTTCAGGAACACTATAATTTCCTCGCATGTGAAATCCGCAACCGGAAAGCAGCGTTACGCAAAGAGTGGTTAATAGAATTTTCGTGTTTATAGCGGAGAGTAATTGCATGATGTTCCTATCACTAAGCGGCTAAGCGCAAGATTGTTAAGAGCTATATCGCCATTAAAACTTCTCTTAGTCACTCTTAAGTAAAAGCGCTAAGAGAAGTAAACAGAGCAGAGGCTCTGTTTACAGACTCGTATTTGTCGATTTAGTTCGCCACTATGTTCAGAAGTTTACCGGGTACGTAGATAACCTTACGAATGGTTAAACCATCGGTGAACTTAGTAACATGTTCGTTCGCCAATCCAAGTTCTTCTACCTGTTCTTTGCTTGCATCAGCAGCAACAGTGATTTTCGCACGAAGCTTGCCGTTGACTTGAACTACGATGAGTTTTTCGTCTTCAACCAAAGCGGCAGGATCGAAACTTGGCCAATCTGCAAAATCAACATCTTTCTGACCAATGCCTTCCCACATTTCAAAACAGATATGAGGAGTAATTGGGAATAGCATGACGATGATTGCTTTTACGGCTTCATCTAACACTGCACGATCTTGTTCAGAATCTTGAGGTGCTTTTGTGAGCTTATTCATCAATTCCATAATTGCCGCGATCGCGGTATTAAAGGTTTGACGACGAGCGATATCATCACTTACTTTCGCGATAGTTTTATGAATATCACGACGTAGTGCTTTTTGGTCATTGGTTAAGCTACTGACCTCTACGGCTTTGGCTTCACCTTTTTCAGCATGCTCATTCACTAAACGCCATACACGCTTCAAGAAGCGGTTCGCACCTTCAACACCAGACTCTTGCCACTCAAGTGTCATGTCTGCTGGAGAAGCAAACATCATAAATAAACGTACGGTATCAGCACCGTATTTGTCGACCATTTCTTGCGGGTCAATCCCGTTGTTTTTCGACTTAGACATTTTGATCATACCTGAGTGCTCAACAGTACGACCTAGGTTGTCGATTGCGGAAATGATATGACCTTTACCGTCACGTTCTACTTTTACATCTGTAGGCGAAATCCACTCTTTGGTCCCTTTTTCATTGGTCCAATAGAAGGCATCTGCGAGTACCATACCTTGGCAAAGCAATTGCTTAAATGGTTCGTCTGATGTTACAAATCCAGCATCACGAAGCAGTTTGTGGAAGAAGCGCGCGTACAACAGGTGCATACAGGCGTGCTCGATACCTCCTACATATTGATCGACAGGTAGCCAGTAGTTGGCTTTTTCTGGATCAAGAATATCGTCCGCTTGCGGTGAACAGTAACGCGCGTAATACCAAGATGATTCCATAAAGGTATCAAAGGTATCGGTTTCGCGTAGAGCGGGTTCGCCATTAAATGTGGTCTCAGCCCAAGATTTATCGGCTTTAATAGGACTTGTGACGCCATCCATTACCACATCTTCAGGTAAAATAACCGGTAATTGGTCGGCGGGTACAGGATGAACCTCACCATCTTCAGTCGTTACCATTGGGATTGGCGCACCCCAATAACGTTGACGTGATACGCCCCAGTCACGTAGACGGAAATTAACAGTTTTCTTTCCTTTGTTCTCTGCTTCTAATTTGGCTGCAACAGCATCGAATGCCGCTTTAAATTCTAAACCGTCGAATTCACCAGAATTAAACAGCACACCTTTTTCGGTATAAGCCGCTTCTGAAACATCTAATGCACTACCGTCACTTGGTTGAATGACAGGCACGATATCTAAGCCATATTTTGTCGCAAATTCATAATCACGTTGGTCATGAGCAGGAACGGCCATAACCGCGCCAGTACCGTAATCCATCAGAACGAAATTGGCGACGTAAATCGGAACTTCACGACCGTTTAGGGGATGAATAGCCGTTAAGCCTGTTGCCATCCCTTTTTTCTCCATGGTTGCTAATTCGGCTTCAGCAACTTTGGTGTTTTTACAATCGTCAATAAACTCAGCAAGTTGTGGGTTACTTTTAGCCGCTTCTGCAGCCAATGGGTGTCCGGCTGCGATACCAACATAAGTCACACCCATTAAAGTATCCGGACGGGTTGTATAGACCTCTAGATCATCATTTCCTGCAACTTGAAACGATAATTCGACGCCTTCAGAGCGACCAATCCAGTTACGCTGCATGGTTTTTACTGTATCGGGCCAACCTTCAAGGTTATCGAGATCGTCCAGTAACTCTTGTGCGTACGCGGTGATTTTGATTGACCATTGAGGAATTTCTTTTTGTTCAACAGGAGTATCACAACGCCAGCAGCAACCATCTTCAACTTGCTCGTTCGCAAGGACGGTTAGATCGTGTGGGCACCAGTTTACAGACGAGGTTTTCTTATAGACCAAACCTTTCTCATATAGCTTGGTGAAGAACTGTTGTTCCCAACGGTAATATTCAGGGCGGCAGGTCGCAAATTCACGATTCCAATCGTAACCAAAACCCAGAAGCTTAAGCTGGGTTTTCATGTATTCAATGTTTTCGTACGTCCAAGGTGCAGGAGCCGTTTTATTTTTTACGGCAGCATTTTCAGCTGGAAGGCCAAATGCATCCCAACCGATGGGTTGCATGACGTTTTTTCCTTGGAGACGCTGGAAGCGCGCGATAACGTCACCAATGGTGTAATTTCGTACATGTCCCATGTGAAGGCGACCACTTGGGTAAGGAAACATGGATAGACAGTAGAATTTTTCTTTATTTGGGTCTTCACTTACTACAAAGGTCTTGTTGTTGTCCCAATGGGCCTGAACTTTTTTTTCAATTTCTTGAGGGTTGTATTGATCTTGCATCGACGATATCCGGTTATCTTGGAATTTGTGAGTTCAATTAGAACAGCGACTTTTAGATCGACATAGAATACCTAAAGCAGCAGTGCACAACAATAGCCAATCTGGTTTGATGGAGGTAAGTTATGCCAAAACGCAGCGCAGGATACGTTTCTTTGCTTGAAACGGTGATCAATAAACTCAAAATCAACCAATAAGACCTCGAAGACGTGGTTCAAACGTCAGAAAAGGTTGCCCATGCCGCATCTGATATGACGAAAGATGAACTTTCTTTAATTTCGGCTTATGTCCAGGCGGATTTAAATGAGTTTGCTCAGAGTTATGAAGAAAGTAAAAGTGGGCCGTTTTATTTGATGATTGAAAATTCTATCTGGCAAGGATTAGCAGAAATTTCGGATAAAACTTTTATTGAGCAAACGGAGTTTTTTCATGAACTCGAAACCCAAGGCACTTATCAGACTGGCGATATCATCGGATTAGGTACGTTGGGTTGTGAGAAGTGTGGTCATCGTGTTGAGTACAATCATCCCACCGCGGTGAGTGATTGTACTGAGTGTGGTAATCATCACTTTCGTCGACTGCCTATCAAGCCTTAGTAGAGCTTGATTTATCTCGTGTGGTTAAACGTGCGAGTATCAATGCAGACAATAGGATCATATAGATGGGCCAACTTCCATATTTAACGTATGGGGTTAGGCCTTGATATGAGCTAATGGTTTTTTTCAATACAGCCACTTCAAACTGAGGGATTTGTTCGATGATTTTTCCTTTTGGATCTGTTATCGCAGTCACTCCAGTATTGGTTGCACGTACTAATGGGCGACCTAATTCGAGAGCTCGCATTCTCGCGATCTCCATATGTTGCAGTGGTCCAACTGAGTCACCAAACCATGCGTCATTGGATAGGGTTAAAATAAAGTCGGTTTGAGTCGTAAAATTATCTCGAAGTTGCTCACCAAAAATGATTTCATAACACAATGCTGCGATAAAATAGCGTTGATTAGCGAAGATATTCTTTTGAATATAGTCACCACGCGAAAACGCTGAGTTTGGCAAATTAAAGATCGGAGCAATAGGGCGAAGCCACTCTTCGAATGGAACAAATTCACCAAACGGCAGTAAGTGATGTTTGTGGTAAAGAGCGTCGATGTCATGCTGATACTCACCGCGACCACTTTCCCCAAGCACGAGAATACTGTTATAAAATGTTTGAGCATCAAGTTGATTTAATACTCCAGTCATAATCGCGATATTTTCTTCTTTGCCAAATCGATCAATGATTTCGAAAAAATGGGGTAGTTCAGATTCAAATGCCGGGATAGCCGCTTCGGGCCAAATGATGATATCAGCATCGATATTTTGTTCGGTAAGTTGCGTGTACTTCTCTATTGTCGGCCAGCGTTGCGAAGGTAGCCACTTTATTTCTTGGTCGATATTTCCTTGAATAAGGGCAATCGTTGTATCGGTTCCCTTTTTCAAGGTGACCCATGGAATATTATTGAGTGAGTAGGCGACGATAAATATGGATACGATCGGTAGCAGTGCGATGAGTTTTCGTTGTTGCCAGTAGTAAACGAGTGAGCCAGCGGCCAATGCAACAATCATGTTTATTAATTCAACACCGCCGACAGGAGCATAACCGGCTAAAGGAGAGTCGATTTGACTGTATCCAAGCCATAACCAAGGAAACCCTGTAAATAACCAGCCACGTAACCCCTCAATGCCTAACCAAAATGCGGGGACGGCAATAAGAAATCGATAGGTTGGTTTTTGTTGCCAACAGCCTTGTACCAGCACAGAAAATAACGCTGGAAATAATGCCAAATACGCAGATAGAAAAAATAACAGAATCACACTGACAATTGGTGGGACGCCACCAAAGGTATCGATACTGACATGAACCCAGCTTAACCCTAAGCCAAATAACCCAAGCCCCCAAAGCCAGCCAACAGAAAAAGCACTTTTCCATGACAATTGTTGAGTTGATAGATTTATGAGAAATGCTAGAGAAAGAATGGCAACTGGCCAAATAGAATAGGGAGCAAAAGCGAGAGAAGTTGCTGCACCAACAAATAAGGTTACGCCGGAGCGTAACCAAATAGAGGTTGTAAATTTAACCATTGATATGTGTTCCAAATACCAAAACGTTATGGAGAGTCAGGCTCAGATGATGAGTCATCATCGGGAATGGTGACCTGTAATTGGACAATTCTGCGGTTATCAGAGTTGGTTACTTTGAACTGGAATTCGCCAACGGATACCAACTCACCACGTTCAGGTAGATGACCGAATGCTGTCATTACTAACCCGCCAACGGTATCGATTTCATCATCACTGTACTGAGTGCCAAACGTTTCGTTAAAGTCTTCGATGGTGGTTAAACCACTTAAAGAGAAAGTATGCTTGCTTAACTGACGGATATATCTTTCATCTTCTTCGTCGGTTTCATCTTCGATATCACCGACGATTTCTTCGAGGATATCTTCGATGGTGACAACCCCAGATACTCCGCCAAATTCATCAACAACAATCGCCATGTGGTAGCGCTCTTCTTGAAACTCTTTCAGTAAGCGATCGACGCGCTTACTTTCTGGAACGACAACAGCAGGACGAGTCACTTCGGTGATAGTAAACGGTGCGCTTTGAGAGCCTAGATATTTCAGGAGGTCTTTGGCTAGTAGAATACCTTCGACATGGTCTTTGTCTTCACTGACGATAGGGTATCGGGAGTGTTGTGCATCGGAAATAAGCGTTACGATTTGATCGAGAGAGTCGGTGATATCGACAGTCACCATTTGAGAGCGAGGAATCATAATATCTCTGACTCTCATATCGGCGATTTGAATGACGCCTTCGAGCATATCCCGCGTGTCGTGATCGATTAAATCGTTGACCTCTGAACCTCGGATAACCTCGACGAGATCGTCTTTATCCTTGGGATCACCTTGAAAGATTTGTCCTATACGGTCTAAAAATGTCTTTCGACTGGGACCGTCTGCGCTTTGCGAATTGTCTTCGTTCATTTTATCTCTGTTTACTTAGGCTATCAGATGTGTGATAGCACACATGATAATGATAAAAAATTAGCTGCATTAACAGCGATTTTTTTATCATTAAAGTTATGTATTTTCCTACTACTTTTCTAGTATATAAGGGTCGTTATACCCAATATCAAGCATGATTTCAGCTTCCAGAGCTTCCATCTCTTCGGCTTCATCATCGTCAATATGATCATAACCTAGCAGATGCAAACAGCCATGTACAACCATATGAGCCCAATGTGCTATTGGCGTCTTATTCTGTTCTTTTGCTTCCCGTTCAACTACTGGGCAACAAATGACTAAATCACCCAATAGAGCTAATTCGACTTCTGGTGGAGCCTCAAAGGGAAAAGAGAGCACATTTGTTGGCTTGTCTTTGTGACGATATTGAGAGTTAAGTTGTTGGCTCTCTTGTTCGTCGACAAGCCGTACAGTAAGTTCAGCTTCAGCTTGAAATGGGGTAATGATCTTATCTACCCACTCTTGAATCTGATGGTGAGAAGGCAAATTTCCTGAATGTTCTGTCGCGATCTGTAGATCAAGTTCAATGGCCATTTTCTATCAATTCCAAGCGTGAGTTTAACCGCTAATTCGAGTCTGTTTGTGGAGCCGTGGTCACGGCAAGTGCAGCGCGTGTTAATGCTTCGGCTTGTTGAGTTTCACGTTCTTCACGTCGTTTCCGGTCGATTTCTTTGCGCTCTTTTTGATCTTTAGCTTCCCATTTTTCATAGGCGTTGACGATTCGAGCGACCACTGGGTGTCTTACCACATCTTCAGCAATAAAGAAGTTGAAGCTGATATCATCGACGTCACTAAGGACTTCCACTGCATGACGTAAGCCAGATTTGGCTCCGCGTGGTAAGTCGATCTGAGTGACATCTCCAGTGATAACCGCTCTAGAATTGAAGCCAATACGAGTAAGGAACATTTTCATCTGTTCTACCGTGGTGTTTTGGCTTTCATCGAGGATAATAAAGGCGTCGTTTAACGTTCTCCCACGCATATAAGCTAACGGAGCAACTTCGATAACATTGCGTTCGATGAGCTTCTCAACACGTTCAAAGCCAAGCATTTCAAATAATGCATCGTAAAGTGGGCGTAAATATGGGTCGACTTTCTGACTCAGGTCACCAGGGAGAAAACCAAGCTTTTCGCCGGCTTCGACCGCTGGGCGTGTAAGTAGAATACGACGGATTTCTTGACGTTCAAGTGCGTCAACCGCTGCTGCTACCGCGAGGTAAGTTTTACCTGTACCGGCAGGACCAATACCGAACGTGATGTCGTGCGTCACCATATTCATTAGGTATTGCGCTTGATTTGGCGTGCGAGGTTTTATTACCCCTTTCTTTGTCTTAATGGTGACTTCTTTACCATAGACAATCGACGCTTCAGTCGTGTCTTGCTCAAGTACACCCGATTCCTTGACGGCTAAGTGAACTTGTTCGGGTTCGAGGTCTGGAGTATTACCACGAATAGGAGCTGTATTAACATAAAGAGTGCGCAAAATATCGATTGCGGCCGAGGCAGTATGAGGTTTACCAACAACAGTAAAGTGCTCACTGCGGTGATTTATTTCAACCCCTAATCGGCGCTCTAAATGTTTGATATTATCATCGAATGGACCACAAAGACTGGCAAGGCGGCGGTTATCAGAAGGTTCTAAGTCGATCTCTAATGTTACTATTTTCGTACTCAATGTTGCCTCTCAATTCTGTCATAACGCAGTGCCCGATTGCGACCGGGCACTTTGTGACTTGTTATCCGAGATTATGGGGTAAACGTTGCTACTCCAAGCTCATCTTCTTTACGGGTCTTTTCTATCATTGCGGATGGTGATACCGCAATACGCAGGTTCATTTCGCTTTCGGTTCTGACTAACTCACCACGAAGTGAATTTGCAAAGACATCAACTATGTTAACATCAACGAATTGACCAATCAGGTCAGCAGAGCCTTCAAAGTTCACGACACGGTTGTTCTCGGTACGTCCGCGAAGTTCCATCAAGTTCTTTTTCGATGGGCCTTCGACAATAATGCGTTGTTCTGTCCCAAGCATTAGACGTGAATAGCGCATTGCTTGAGTATTGATCGTTTGTTGCAGTTCATACAAACGTTCTTTTTTCGTTTCTTCAGAGAGATCGCATGGGTAATCCGCTGCCGGAGTGCCTGGGCGTGGTGAAAAGATAAAGCTAAAGCTCATATCGAAATCCACATCACGGATTAATTTCATCGTATCTGCGAAATCTTGATCGCTTTCACCTGGGAAGCCTACGATAAAGTCGGAACTAATTTGAATATCAGGGCGAGCTTTACGCAGCTTACGAATAATAGATTTATACTCGATGGCGGTGTGCGGTCGCTTCATCATGGTTAAAATACGATCGGAGCCACTTTGAACGGGCAAGTGCAAAAAGCTCACTAACTCTGGGGTGTCTTCATACACAGCAACGATATCATCGGTAAACTCTAATGGATGACTGGTGGTAAAGCGAAGGCGGTCAATACCATCAATAGAGGCGACAAGTCTTAGTAATTCGGCGAATGAACAGATATCACCGTCATGTGTTAGGCCTCGGTAGGCATTCACGTTTTGGCCTAATAGGTTGACCTCACGTACGCCTTGCTCAGCAAGTTGTGCTACTTCAAATAGAACGTCATCCATTGGGCGACTGACTTCTTCGCCTCGAGTATAAGGCACGACACAGTAAGTACAATATTTTGAGCATCCTTCCATGATAGAGACGAATGCGGT
Source organism: Vibrio phycocola (assembly GCF_054404255.1). NCBI lineage: Bacteria > Pseudomonadati > Pseudomonadota > Gammaproteobacteria > Vibrionales > Vibrionaceae > Vibrio > Vibrio phycocola. Next base: position 116,786 of record NZ_JBTAMQ010000015.1, on the reverse strand, counting down.
TGCACCTTCTGCTTTGGGTTCAGGCAGGTTATCGAACTTCTCTATCTCTGGGAATGAAATATCCATCACCGGTGCATGATCATCATGAGAGCGTTTAATCATTTCAGGCAAACGGTGCAGCGTTTGAGGGCCAAAAATAACATCGACAAATGAAGCTCGTTCACGAATATGGTCACCTTCTTGAGTGGCAACGCAGCCACCGACACCGATAACAACGCCCGGTTTTTTATCTTTTAAGGTTTTCCAACGGCCAAGCTGATGAAAGACTTTTTCTTGCGCTTTTTCACGAATAGAACAGGTATTCAGTAGTAGTACATCTGCTTCCTCAGGCACTTCTGTTAACTCATAGCCATTTGTTGCATTGAGTAGGTCGGCCATTTTCGATGAATCGTATTCGTTCATCTGACAGCCCCAAGTTTTAATTAGCAGTTTCTTACTCATTTCTTTCGCTCGTATTATCAATTTTTGGTGTCATTGACCCATTCGGGTAAATACTGGTTGGTTATCCGATTTCGTGGTAGCCGCGTATTGTACTGCTTTAAAAAGTCACTGACTAGTCAATCTCAACAATCAATTTAAACCAAGGTTATATAGCGAGAGAAGCCTTATTTTAAGTAGTGATATAACCGAAATAGATTCGCAATCTGATATGAAGATCGTACAATTAAAAATCAGAATACAAAATCAAATAGTTAGCGATGATGACGATGAAAAAAGTGGAACTAGCCGTAGTCGGTGGCGGAATGGTTGGTGCAGCAACCGCGTTGGGTTTAGCTCAGCAGGGTAGAGAGGTCGTGCTGATTGAACAAACGCCACCGTGTGCTTTTGACGCTGAGCAACCTATGGATCTTAGAGTGTCGGCAATATCGATGGCTTCGGTTGAGTTTCTGCAGCAGTTAGGAGTGTGGCCTGCGATTGAGAAGATGAGAATATGTCCGTATAAGGGCTTGGAAACGTGGGAACATGAAAATTGTAAGACATCGTTTTTCGCAGAAGAAATAGCACTTAATCAATTGGGGTATATGGTAGAAAACCGCGTTATACAGCTAGGCTTGTGGCAACAGTTTTCACTTTATCCAAACCTAACCGTGTTGTGTCCAGATGAGATCAATGCGATCGAGTTTGCTGAAAATTCCATTTTGCATCTGTCGTCTGGGGAAAAGGTTGCGGCTGATTGGGTGGTTGGCGCTGATGGGGCCAATTCTAAAGTGCGCACATTTGCTAATATCGGAGTCACTGCGTGGGATTATCGTCATCACTGCATGTTGATTAATGTTAAGACTACGCTAGTGCAAGAAGACGTTACTTGGCAGCAGTTTTTTCCTTCAGGACCGAGATCGTATTTACCAATGGGTGGACATCAAGCTTCGTTGGTATGGTATGACTCACCACAACGTATTCGTCAGCTATCGGCAATGAACTCAGTTCAGTTAAAAGAAGAAATAGAAAGGCATTTTCCTAATCAATTAGGGGAGGTTGAAGTGAGTGATCATGGTTCATTCCCATTGGTTCGTCGTCATGCGCAAAGTTATGTTTCTAAACATTGTGTCCTTGTTGGTGATGCTGCACATACGATAAATCCATTGGCTGGCCAGGGCGTAAATTTGGGATTTAAAGATGTCAGGGAGTTATTGAAACAAACCAGCGAAAGTTCGATGTTAACTGAGCAAATGTTTATGCAGTACCAGAAAAATAGAAAAATTGATAATTTAGCGATGCAAAGTGGGATGGATGTTTTTTACAAACTGTTTAGCAATGATATCATGCCGTTGAAATTGATGCGTAATATTGCTCTGAAAACAGCCCAGCATGCAGGACCTTTAAAAAAGCGAGCGCTTCGCTATGCACTAGGTTACTAGGACCGTTGTTTGTTTCGTTGAATCATAAAAAAACGCCGCTAAGCGGCGTTTTTTTAGACCTAACAAAATATGCGATTATTTCGTTACACGTAAAACTGGCGTTTCTCCAACCACGGCCGCACCAGAAAGTTTATTCAACTCTTTGATTTCATCCATGTTCGAGATAACGACAGGTGTTAAAGTCGATTTCGCATTTTCAAGTAGATAAGCCAAATCAAACTCAAGCACTGTATCGCCTGCTTTAACGGATTGACCTTCTTCAGCGATACGAGTAAACCCTTCGCCTTTAAGTTCTACAGTATCAATACCGAAGTGGACAAAAAGCTCTACACCTTCATCTGATTCAATAGAAAATGCGTGGTTTGTTTCAAAAATCTTACCAATGGTACCATTAACTGGCGCGACAATTTTGTCGCCATTTGGTTTAATCGCAATACCATCACCAACGATTTTCTCTGCGAAAACAACGTCTGGCACGTCTTCAATATTTACAATGTCACCTGAAAGAGGGGCGATTATTTCGATTGCTCCAACTTCTGTTCGGTCATCGGACACTAATTTTTTTAGTTTATCAAACAGACCCATGTGCTGTGCTCCTAGGATTTAATCATTCAATTTTCGGTATAATATACCAAGCATAGACATTAGACGACATATTTGTCATCTAATGTCTATTAGAATGAAGCGATTACTGAGTTTTTTCTGCGATAAATTTATCAACACAAGCTTGAATTTCTTCTGCCGTTGGTAAAGAAAGTGCTTCTTCCGCCATTGCTTTAACTTCTGCAAAGTTAGAGTTTCGGATTGTTTTCTTAACGACAGGAATAGAAATACCACTCATAGAGAATTCATCTAAACCCATACCTAGTAATAAAAGAGTCGCTCTTTCATCGCCCGCAAGCTCACCACACATGCCTGTCCACTTGCCTTCAGCATGAGATGCATCAATCACTTGCTTAATCACAGTTAATACAGCAGGAGATAGTGGGTTGTAAAGGTGTGAGATCATCTCGTTACCACGGTCAACCGCCAATGTATATTGGGTCAGGTCGTTAGTTCCGATTGAGAAGAACTCAACTTCTTTAGCAAGGTGATGGGCAATTGCAGCAGCTGCTGGAGTTTCAACCATCACACCGACTTCGATGTTTTTGTCGAAAGCATAGCCTTCTGATTGAAGCTCTACTTTGTACTCTTCAAGTGCAGCTTTTAGCTCACGAATTTCTTCAACTGAGATAATCATTGGGAACATGATACGAAGTTTACCGTGCGCTGATGCACGCAGAATACCGCGTAATTGTGCACGAAGGATATCGCGACGATCTAAGCTGATGCGAATCGCACGCCAGCCAAGAAATGGGTTCATCTCTTGTGGAAGATCCATATACGGAAGGTCTTTATCTCCACCGATATCCATGGTACGAATAATCACGGATTCGCCATGCATTGATTCCGCAACTTCTTTATATGCTTCGTACTGCTCTTGCTCAGTTGGTAAAGCCGTTCGATCCATGAAAAGAAACTCAGTGCGGTATAGACCAACACCTTCACCACCGTTGCGTAAAATACCATCACAGTCTTTAACTGTACCAATATTTCCGCATACTTCGACACGATGTCCATCAAGCGTTTCTGCTGGTAGATCTTTTAGTTTTGCCAGTTCTGCTTTTTCTGCAAGAACATCTTCTTTAATTTTTTTCGCTTCTTCAATTTCAGCATCAGAAGGGTTAATGATGATTTTATTGTTGATCGCGTCAACAACTAACATATCACCATGTTTTACCTTTTGAGTGATGTCATTAGTACCAACAATCGCTGGAAGTTCAAGAGAACGAGCCATGATTGAGGTGTGCGATGTACGACCACCAATGTCAGTAATAAAACCTAAAACGTAATTTAAATTGATTTGTGCGGTTTCTGACGGAGTTAAATCGTAAGCGACTAGAATGACTTCTTCGTTAATGGCTGCAAGATTAACGATAGTAATACCAAGAGCATTTTTTACGAAACGAGCGCCGATATCACGAACATCAGTTGCTCGTTCTTTTAAGTACTCATCATCTAACGACTCAAGCGCAACAGCTTGTTCTTCGATAACAGTATGAATAGCGTTATCGGCATAAAGTTTGTCGTTCTTGATAAGAGCTAAGATTTCTTCTTCTAGCTCTTCATCTTCAAGCAACATTATGTGACCTTCAAAGATGGCTTCTTTTTCTTCACCGAAGGTTTCTAACGCTTTTTGCTTGATGAGTTCAAGTTGCTCTTTTGATTTATTACGTGCGGTGTAGAAAGCTTCAACTTGCGCTTCTACTTGGTCATCGGAAATGGTGTTGGTGTTTAGGACAATTTCATCTTCTTGAAGTAGTAGTGCTTTACCGATAGCAATACCAGGAGATGCTAGGATACCTGAAATCATAGCTTTACCTTAAACTGGTTAACATTAGACGGGATTGAAAATAGCTGCGAAATAAAAATGTGTTGGATAGACATGAGTAAATACCAACAGAGCCGTTGCTTAATAACGGCTCTGTTGAAAGTATGATTACTCTAGGTGATCCATTAGGGCAACTAGATGATCAACCGCTTGTTTTTCTTGAGCGCCAGTTGCAGAGATAGTTACTTCAGTTCCTTTAACTAGTCCAAGAGTTTGAAGTTTGAACAGGCTTTTAGCACTTGCACTTTTACCGTTTGAAGTAACAGTAATATCGGCATCGAAAGTTTTCGCTTCTTTAACGAATTGTGCAGCAGGTCGAGTGTGTAAACCGTTTTCAGCAGTGATTTTTACTTGCTTCTCGTACATGTTGTATACCCCAATTTAATATATTATTTTAGTTTCGTTATAGAGGTTGTCGTAACTTAACAATTTTCAACAATTAGCATGTGCTGTTTGCTGAGTCTTCGTTGCTGAGAATCGACTCCTCTCTAATAAGTTAACATCAGTGATGATGACAACTTCATAACTCTAGGTTTGATCTTTATTTTGAAGCTTAAAATAAAGTAAGCCCGATATTACCAAAGGTGGCGCTAGGATCAACAAAAAAGCCCCTATAAGGGGCTTTTTTATGCGAAAATTTGATTTCACTACATATTATTGTTGGTTCTCTTTTTCAGAGAATATACCTGCAAACAATGCTGTACTTAGGTAACGTTCACCTGAACTAGGAAGAATAACAACGATAGTTTTATCAGCAAATTCAGGGAGTTCTGCAATTCTATTTGCTGCTACAACGGCTGCACCAGATGATATTCCTGCTAGAATACCTTCTTCTTTCATTAGTCGTTGTGTCATTTCGATCGCATCGTCAGATGATACGGCTTCAACGCGGTCAATCAGTGATAAATCTAAGTTTCCTGGAATAAAGCCCGCTCCAATCCCTTGAATCTTATGCGGTGCTGGTTTGATTTCTTCGCCTGCGATTGCTTGCGCGATCACTGGTGATTCCGTTGGTTCTACCGCTACTGATGTAATTGCTTTACCTTGAGTATTTTTAAGGTAGCGACTTGTACCACTAATGGTTCCGCCAGTTCCGACACCTGCAACTAGAACATCTACTTCGCCATCAGTAGCATCCCAGATTTCAGGTCCCGTTGTTTTTTCGTGAATCTCTGGGTTTGCTGGGTTATTAAATTGTTGAAGCAGCAGGTACTTGCTTGGATCGCTTGCAACGATTTCTTCAGCTTTTGCAATTGCTCCTTTCATGCCTTTAGCAGCTTCTGTTAACTCTAGGTTTGCTCCTAATGCTTTAAGAAGTTTACGACGCTCCAAGCTCATTGACTCAGGCATGGTTAACGTTAATTTGTAACCACGAGCTGCAGCAACGAAAGCAAGTGCAATACCGGTGTTTCCACTGGTTGGTTCAACAAGTTCAATACCTGCTTTTAGTTTGCCAGATTTTTCAGCATCCCAAATCAAATTTGCACCGATACGACATTTTACGCTGAAGCTAGGGTTACGAGCTTCAACTTTAGCCAATACATTGCCTTTACTAACTTTGTTAAGACGAACAAGAGGAGTGTTACCAATTGCAAGTGAGTTATCTTCGTAGATTTTGCTCATAGTTAATATATCCTTGAATTCACGTTTGGGCGTTTCAAACGATGGAAACGTCGTTGTTTGTTAATGTTAATTAAGAATAGAACGTCAGATTGAAACGGAAAAGGATTAAAAAGTTATAACATATAGGGAGTAACGATAGTGGGTATCGTTACTCCAATATAATTATCGCAGTGATGCTTGGCGAAATTCTGTTACCCACATGGCAGTTGCTCCACAGACAGCGACTGGAAGAACGAACATATTTACAACAGGGACGGTTGTAAATAGGGTAACCATAACCCCAAACCCATAAGCACAGCCTTTTTTCTGCTTTAGTTGGTCTCTCATTGTGATGAAGTCGACCTTATTATTGTCAAAAGGGTAGTCACAATATTGGATAGCAAACATCCACGAGGTAAAAATAAACCATGCAAATGGCCCAACAGTTTGTCCGATTACTGGAATGAATAGGAGTATAAATAGCCCAATCATTTTGGGGATCGTATAAACCAGTTTTCGCCATTCACGTGCCAAAATTCGAGGGATATCTTTAAAAAAAGCCGTAAGACTTTCTTGTTTAGGTTCGATTCCAAGTAACTTTTGTTCTACTTTTTCAGCAAGTAGACCACTAAACGGTGCCGCAATAATATTTGCTAGAGTGCTGAAGTAGTACATGAATATAACAACGATAACCAAAGAAATTAGCGGCCATAATACATAGCTTAACCATGAAAGCATGTCAGGCAACAGGCCTATAACACCATCGATCCACCCTCCCATTTGATTAAACAGAAAGGCGAGTGCGCCACCAATTAAAATAAAATTTATTAACAAGGGAAACATAACGTATCGACGAAGCCCCGGAGCCATTGCAAGCTTGGCTCCGTAGAAGAAGTAGCCAAAACCGGAGTGTTTTTCTAAAGTCATGGTAGATTCCTATTTTTTAATACGTAGTTAGGACGAAATTTCCAGTATTCTAACCTAGCTAATTAGAATAATTGTGAAAAAAATTCCTGTTAATTCATAACTTCTCACAATATCCTATTCAAAATCGCCTTTAAAGTTTGTTAAAGTGACCAGATAAGAAAAACTGAGCTATGATAACTAAGCGACACTATGTTAATAGTGGTCGATCTAAGAATTCGAGTAACTGAGAGTTTATAATGCAAGAATTGCGATTCGTACTCATAATTGTAGGTGCACTGGCTATAGCTGCGCTATTGTTTCATGGTCTTTGGACTAGCCGAAAAGATGGAAAGTCAAAATTTGGCAATAAACCTCTAGGTAAGATAGAAAGTGATGATGAGCCGACTTCACCGCCACCCCGTTCTTTTTTTAATACCAAGAAAGATGATGTAGAAGAGAAAAAATCACGTAAAGAACCAGCATTTACGTTTGATGTCCCTGCATCACCCGATGCTGATGATTCATTTACTTCTCGTGAAATTGACCCTTTGATCGATAGTTATGAAAATCATGACGACTTCGCCGATATGTCATCTGAAGAAGCCGAGGCTCGTTTTCAAGAAGCGCTTGCTCAACAGCCTGAACTCACTGAACCTGAAGTCGAAGCACAAACTCCAATTAGTACACCAGAAGCACCCGCTGAACCTGAGCCTGAAGAAGATCCTTTTGAAGTGTTAGTTCTCAATGTTCATTGTGCAACCAGTGAACCGTTTGTCGGCACTAAACTGTTCGATAGCATGAAGCAAAATGGATTGCTCTACGGTGAAATGGATATTTTCCACCGTCACGCCGATTTATCGGGTACAGGAAAGATATTGTTTAGTGTCGCAAACATGATGCAGCCAGGAACATTGAAGCATGATGATCCTAATGAATTTACTACTAAAGGTATTTCATTCTTTATGACGCTCCCTTGTTTTGGTGATTCGGAGCAAAACTTCAAAGTGATGTTGCGTACTGCTCAGCAAATTGCGGATGACATGGGAGGCAATGTTTTAGATGAACGTCGTAATCTAATGACACCAGACCGCCTTGCTCAATACCGACAACAAATCAAAGAGTTTAAAGCCAAGAATGGTTAGAAGTGGTAAAATGAGAGGCTCCTTTGGGGGCCTTTTTTTTGTCGTGGGTAAACGTTATTTAGCGGCAAATTGAAACAATAGCGCAATGATAAATGCCGTACCTCGGCTTTTAAAATCATAAAATACATAAATTGAAATGGTAAATATAATGTCTGAATTTGAGTTTAATGACGCACAGATTTCCTTTATAGAACAGTTAGGAGTAGATGTTGAATTAACAAAACTTGAAGCTGCAATCAGAAGTAATGATGTTGAGAACTTAAGTAATAGTGAGCTTTTGACTTTATTAGAAGTGACGAACGCATTTTATCGTTCAGGAAGCCCAATCTTGAGTGATTCGAATTACGATCAGGCCAGTCGTTTATTTGCGAAAAATAATCCCAACCATCCATTTGTGCTCTCTGTTGAGCCTGAGTCAGTCAATGTTGGAAAGACCGTTGCATTGCCGCAAAAGATGCTTTCAACGGATAAAGCGTATTCAAAGGGCGAAATTCAAAAATGGCTGGATCGAATTTTAAAATCGGCCGAATTATTATCTATTGAGAGTGACACTATTCAGGTTCGAGTAACCCCAAAGCTAGATGGGTACGCGGCATATGATGATGGAGAAAAGCTCTACACGCGAGGCGATGGTGTTAAAGGGCAAGACGTAACTCGCGCTTTTGAGCGAGGTCTACAAGTTGCAAATCACGGGCAACGAGGGCTAGGCGCCGGTGAAATCGTTATCAATAAAGATTATTTCGAACATCAGCTCAGTGACCATTTCGAAAATTCGCGCAACATTCAAGCCGCTATTATTGCAGAGAAAAATGTCGATGAACGAGTCTTAAAAGCGATAACCGACGGTGCTTGTGTCTTCTATCCATTTTCATTAATCGATAATTGGACTGGGCATTACCAAACTTTGCTTGATGATTTCGACGTCATTGTCGAACAGATTTGGAATGCGGTTGCTTTTGACGTTGATGGCGTTATTTTAGAAGTCACTGACGAGCGTATCAAAGAGAATATGGGGGCGACTCGCAAGTTTCATCGCTGGCAGATTGCTTTTAAAATCAATGAAGAATCAGCTCAAGTTGAAGTGATAAACGTGATACCACAAACATCTCGAACTGGACGAGTGTCTCCCGTTGCTGAATTGGTGCCGACTAAAATCAGTGGTGCAACCATCAGTCGGGTTACGGTTCACCATTATAATATGGTGAAAACCAATGGTGTTGGTCCTGGGGCAATGGTACAAATTGTAAGAAGTGGTCTAGTGATACCGAAGATTGAAAAGGTGATTAAAAGCGTTGAGCCACAACTTCCTGACGCATGTCCAAGCTGTCATTCATCTTTGTTGTGGGAATCGGACCATTTAATTTGTCCAAATAAGAGTGACTGTCCCGCACAGACTGAGAATACTCTGATACATTTCTTTAAAACCTTAGCAAATAATGATGGCTTTGGGCCAAAAGTGATTGAAAAACTGAGCCAATTTGGCGTTAGGCATATTCATGAGATTTATGACTTAACGGTAGAGCAATTCTCGGAGTTCGGCTTTGGTGATAAAACGTCACAAAATCTTTACGATCAGCTTATTGCAAGTCGAGAAATTGAAGTTGAAGATTGGCGTTTTCTATCGGCTTTTGGAGTGAGTCGTTTAGGTGGCGGAAATTGTGAAAAATTGCTTCAAGTCTATTCAATCACTGAGTTATTTGATGTTTCTGCTGAGGCCATCGTCGAAATTGATGGTTTTGCCTTGCTCAGCGCTGAAGCCATTGTTGCTGGGCTTGCGAATATTAGAGATGAGTTTTTCAAGGTCTATGAGCTTGGATTCACCCTCAGTGTGACGGCGAAACAGGCTGACAGTGGTACTGCTTCTCCAATCGCGGGCAAAATGATCGTGTTTACCGGTTCAATGCAGCAGGGCTCTCGTGGTGATATGGAAAAACAAGCGAAGTTGCTTGGCGCTAAAGTTGGGAAATCGGTTACTGGAAAAACCAACTATTTAGTCACCGGTGCAAAAGTGGGTGAAACCAAGATAAACGCGGCGCAAGCAAAAGGAGTTGAGGTGTTGACGGAACAAGCGTATCTAGACCTAATTGGCTAGAAATACATTGAGGAAAAATCAAAATGGACGCCCTTTGAAAATACAATAAAGAGAGCGTCCATTTTTGTGTCTATAAGAAGTTAAAAATCGCTTAACTTAGTAAAGCAATGAATAGAGCTGACGACGAAAGCGACTCGCCAGTGGGTTACTTTGGCCGAGCGCGTTTAGAATATCCATAAAGACTTTTTTCATTTCACCATCTTGCGCATTGAGATCTTTGCTCAAGAATGTCCATAGTAGCTCGAGAGCATCTTCGTCACGGTTGACGCCATGGTATTGACTTGCCAACTCTAAAGCCACTTGTGTGTCGCTTGAATTTGCTGCAAATGTCGCCTCCAATGATGTGATTTCAGGGCTATTCGATGCTTGCTCATGCAGTGTGAGCTTGGCCTGTAATTTGGTGTAGTAGCCGTCCTGGTACTCCATCGTGACTTTTGCTAATAGTGGTTCAACTAAGTCAAATTGTTGGGTTTCCAAATAACAATCCGCTAGTGCTAGTAACACATCACCGCGAGAAGATAGGGGCTCTTGTATCGACGTTAACAAAGGTAATGCTTGTTGGTATTGTTCTTGAGATATTAGCTGTTTAGCCTGCTCAAAGTTACGCTCATCTTGGCTTGGCAAGTGACGTTCGAGTAGGGCATTAATCGCTTCAATTGTTTGTGGTCCGCCAATACCGTCGACCGCTTGTCCTTGTGAAAATAAGGCAAATGTAGGAAGAACTTGGACGCCAAATTGCGCTGCTACCGCTTGTTCTTGTTGACAGTTGAGTAGCGCTAGAGTGAAGGCTCCTTGGTACTGCTGGGTGAGCTGTCTTATGGGTTCGATCAACGCGCCACTTTCTGGTTCGGCAGGAGCCCAAAAGTAGACTAATACTGGTGTAGTCATGGATCCTTCAATGACTTCTCGTAAATTATGTTGCGTTATTTCGACTGGGTTTGGCGTTTGCATTTTAATGTCCAACTGTTCATCACTATCAAATCAAGATATGGGCTAAGCCATCGAAAATCAAGTTAGAGGCATTGGAAAAACGATCTATATTCTCATTAATAATTAATGTTTTATGAGGTGGCAGATTGATTTGCCTTGGTAACTCGTTATTCTTAAGGTTGATGTTAATTGGGCTTACTGAGGTTTCTATGGATTTAGTATTGGAATATGTATTAAGAGTGGAAGTTGTTCTTCTCATACTTGCGATTGTTATTTTAAAATCTTCAATTATTTTTGTTCCACAAAACCGAGCGTATCTTATTGAGCGTTTTGGCAAGTATCAATCAACCCGGGAAGCTGGATTAAATTTCATCGTTCCATTTATTGATCATGTTGGTGCTGATCGCTCGTTGAAAGAACAAGCCGTAGATGTCCCAAGCCAAAGTGCGATCACCCGAGATAACATTTCGCTAAGTGTTGATGGCGTTCTTTACTTCCGAGTATTAGATCCGTACAAAGCCAGCTATGGTGTGGATGATTACGTGTTTGCGGTGACTCAACTTTCGCAAACCACAATGCGTTCTGAGCTCGGAAAAATGGAATTAGATAAAACATTTGAAGAGCGCGATGCACTGAATACCAATATTGTTGCGGCAATCAACGAAGCCGCTAGTCCTTGGGGTATTCAGGTTCTACGTTATGAAATAAAAGATATTGTGCCACCGCAAACCGTTATGGAAGCGATGGAAACACAAATGAAAGCGGAGCGGGTCAAACGAGCTCAAATCCTCGAGTCAGAGGGTGATCGTCAAGCAGCTATTAACGTAGCTGAAGGTCAAAAGCGATCAGTCGTACTTCAAGCTGAAGCGGAAAAAGAAGAGCAAGTTCTTCGTGCGGAAGGTGAAGCAAGAGCCATTATTGCAGTTGCAGATGCACAAGCTCAAGCACTGCAGAAAGTCGGTGAGGCGGCCAATACAGAACAAGGCCAAAAGGCAATTCAGCTTGACCTAGCGACTAAGGCTATTGAAGCAAAAGCGGCGATTGCGAAAGAATCATCTGTCGTCTTGTTACCCGATAATGGTAATGATGCGAGTTCGGTGGTTGCTCAGGCGATGACGATTATTAAGAGCTTAAATAAAGGCTAATTATGGACTATATCTTATCGAACTTGGCGCAAAGCTATGTTGTTATCGGATTGCTGTTACTTGCGATAGAAGTGCTCGTTCTTGGTTTCTCGACCTTTGTGCTGATCTTTGTCGGAATTGGAATGATAGCGGTGGGAGTATTGATGTTTTTGGGCGTTTTCCCAGAAACTGTGATGAATTCTTTATTAGCCACTGCCATTATTTCAACGCTCGTTGCGCTCTTTAGCTGGAAGCCGATGAAACGTTTGCAGAATAAAGTCGATTCAACCAAAACGACGAACGACATGATTGGTCATCGCTTTTTCTTAACTGATGAATTACTGGTTGGGCACAGGGTGAACCATCGATATTCAGGTATTGAATGGAAAGTAAAAGCAAAGCAACCTATCGAAGCTGGTACGGAAGTTCAAATTGTTCATATGGAAGTCGGGCTGCTAACGGTAGAGCGAGTTGATTAACTCTTAACCACTTCTAATATCGATGATTAATGAAAACGTAACCGATGAGACTAACATTGGTTACGTTTTTTGTTTCTAGCGACTCGCATCTCACCCTTTCGCAAGCAATTTGTCGAGTAACTTTCCGGGTAATATTCGCTTTAAAACAGCAAACACTTTAGTTGGCTGAGTGATTCTATAACGCAGTTTCGGCGATGGTGCTTCCAAGGCATGATATATCGCAGGCAAACATCCTTCAGCAGGTAATACGAAGCGATTATTGGATGTTTCACTATTGAGCCGATCCATTTGTATTTTATATATTTTTTCATGGTAACTATTTTTGACGTTAATCCAGCGATTAAATGCCTCCAACGCATTGGTACGAAATTGGGTTTCAATTGGGCCAGGCTCAAGAATCGCTATCTTGATATCAGTGTCGAGCAATTCTAGGCGCAGGGTATCGCTCCATCCTTCGATAGCAAATTTTGATGCATTATATGCCCCGCGATATTTTAATGCGGCGAACCCAAGTACAGAGCTATTTTGAATGATTCGAGCAGAACCGTGTTGGCGAAAGTGTGGCAATAATTGAGTTGTTAGTTCATGCCAGCCAAATACATTCGTTTCGAATTGTGCTCTTAAGCCATCGGTAGGTAAATCTTCGAGTGCTCCTGGTTGACCATAAGCACCATTATTAAATAAAGCATCAAGTTGACCATTCGCCAGTTCGAGAGTCTGTTTCACCGCAGCGATAATGCTATCGGTATTCGCAAGATCAAGATGAATACAAGTTAATCCTTCTTCCACAAGGCGGTTTACATCATCAATCTGGCGGCAAGATGCAATGACCTGGTAGCCTCTTTTATGTAATGCGTGAGCGGCGGTATAGCCTATTCCAGAAGAGCAGCCTGTTATTAAAATTGATTTCACTGTATTGATTCCTTGGTGCTATTTTCGATCAGAAGATTCCCTAAAGCTTGGCTAAGTTCCGGAAACTGAAATTGAAACGATGATGCCATTAATTTTGTTGGCTCGGTGCGAATGCTGTCGGTCAGTAGTTGTGCGGACTCTCCCATTAAAGTATTGATAAACCACGTGGGGGTAAATAGCCAGTGAGGGCGGTGCAGTGTTTTTGCCAGTGTTTCACTAAATACGTAGTTTTGGGCTGCGAGTGGCGCACAAAGGTTGATCGGCCCGTAGAGAGAATCATCGTGTAAGATATGGTTAATCGCGGACACCATATCTGCAATATGAATCCAGGGCATATATTGTTGTCCGTGACCAATTCTTGCGCCGAGCCCGAGTTGATATGGAAGTTTCATTTTCTTTAATGCACCACCATTATTTGCTAAAACAACGCTAGTGCGAAGTAAGCAAACACGAGTGGTATTTGATGCTGCAGTTGCCGCAATATCTTCCCATGTCTTACACACATATTGAGTAAATCCGTCGCGTTTTATCCCTTGCTTTTCATCAATGATGTTAGAGCCTTGATCACCATAGTAGCCTACGGCTGAACCACTGATGAACACACTTGGAGCTGTTTTGCTTTGGGCAATAAGTTCGACGATGTTCTGTGTCATTTCCCAACGACTGTTGCAGATTCTCCTTTTTTGAGCAAGTGTCCAGCGACGGTCCGCAATAGGTTCTCCTGCTAGGTTTATCACCGCATCAATATCGTTAAGATCCGTGAGGTCATTTAGGCTATCGAGGTACTCTGCATTGAGACCATCAATCATACTGAGTGCATCTTGAGCATTTTCAATATGACGAGTCACAATTACAAATTGATTATGTTCACTAGCTAATAGTCGCACTAGATGCGTTCCGATTAACCCTGTCGCGCCTGTAATCAATATGCGCATGGCTTCTACCTTTTATTGCAATTGAAGTTTACTAAGCATAAACGACAGCGCCATTTGATCCAATGTCATACTTTTAAATAATTATGCGCTTTGTTGGGCATTCAATAAGGAAAGTCATTATCGACCTGCTACAATTTTGATAACAAACAAAATATTTGATGGGCATAAAGATGGAGGAAGTATGCAAGCATTAGCGACATTACTTAAATCGATGCTTAATAGTTTTAAAGACCTGCTTCCGATCGTCATCGTTATTTCTTTTTTTCAACTTGTGGTTTTACAGCAACCGATACCTAACTTATTAGAGATTTCTCTTGGTCTTCTTTTAGTGGTCATGGGGCTAACATTTTTTATTTACGGCCTAGAAATGGGGCTTTTCCCAATTGGAGAAACGATGGCTCAGGCCTTCGCTAGAAAGGGAAGTATCGCTTGGTTATTGATATTTTCGTTTTGTTTAGGATTTGGAACGACGATTGCTGAACCTGCACTCACCGCCATTGCTGCAGAAGCGGCCAGTGTTGCCGCTAATGGAGGGGTGATTATCCAGTCACAGACGGCTATGGATGGTTATGCGATGGGGTTAAGGTTAACCGTTGCTTTTTCTGTTGGTCTTGCGATTGTGCTTGGGGTTGTCCGGATTCTTAAAGGTTGGTCTATTCAATATATGATTATTGGTGGCTACATTTCAGTTGTATTATTAACGTTATTAGCTCCCGAGTTTATTATTGGCATTGCATACGATAGTGGCGGTGTGACGACTTCAACAATCACCGTGCCGCTAGTGACCGCTTTAGGTGTTGGGCTGGCCTCTTCAATTAAGGGGAGAAATCCGATGCTTGATGGCTTTGGCTTAATTGCTTTTGCTTCTTTACTTCCTATGATGTTTGTCATGGTATTCGGGATGGTGGTGTCATGAGTGAACTTACACACTTTTTCTCCACTTTAATTTCGACAATTCGAGATGTACTCCCCATCGCGGCAATTCTATTTGTGTTTCAATTTGCAGTATTGCGTCGCCCTGTCGCGAACTTAAAAAATGTCATTTTTGGGTTTGGTTATGTCATTTTAGGTTTGTCTTTATTCCTTATGGGGCTGGAATTGGCTTTATTTCCGCTCGGCGAAATGATGGCAGCACAGTTAACCACACCTGAATTTCTCGCCTCAGGCATGTGGGCAAAAGGAAATGGGTATTGGTTCGATTATTATTGGATTTATCTGTTCGCATTTTGTATCGGATTTAGCACCACGATTGCTGAGCCATCATTGATAGCCGTCGCTTTGAAAGCGAATCAAGTATCAGCAGGAGCTATTGGAGTCACAGGATTAAGGATTGCGGTTGCACTGGGTGTCGCGATTGGTATTTCATTAGGGTGCTATCGTATTGTGGTCGGGGATCCGATTCATTACTACATTATCGCCGGTTACATTGTTGTGGTTATACAAACATTCTTTGCGCCGAAGTTGATTGTTCCATTGGCGTACGATTCAGGTGGTGTAACGACATCGACAGTTACGGTGCCTATTGTTGCAGCATTAGGTTTAGGGTTAGCATCTACAGTACCGGGTCGAAGCCCGCTTATTGATGGATTTGGATTAATTGCTTTCGCGAGTCTGTTTCCGATTATCTCGGTGATGGGCTATGCACAACTTGTAGAGTGGCTCAATAAGCGAAACTCTGCATCGGAGAATGACAATGCGCTTTAAATTAATTATCGCTTTTGTGGAAGATGGAAAAACAGACAAAGTACTTGATGCCGCTCGTGAGGCTGGGGCAACGGGGGCAACGGTCATAAATAATGCTCGCGGAGAAGGGATTAATCAGAAGAAGACCTTTATGGGGTTGACCCTTGAAGTACAAAAAGATGTTCTGCTTTTTGTTGTCGAGGAACACTTGTCTCGACATATTTTGGAAACCATCAATCGGATTGGTGAGTTTGAAACAGAATCTGGACAAGGCATTGCACTTCAAATTGATGTTGAAGACGTTGTGGGTATCACTCACCAAGTACAAGAATTAACAAAAGTTGTTGAGGATGAGCTATGAGAAAGCAAGATATAATGCGTGTTCGAGACGTGATGAGTAACAGCTATGCCATGGTCGATGGCTTGGCGACAGTATATGAAGCTATAGAAGTTGCACGTAAACATCAGGTTAAAGCGCTTATCGTGGAAAAAAGAAATGAAGAGGATGAATTTGGCATTGTCTTAATGAATGATATCGCTAAGAAAGTTCTGGCGAAAGATCGTTCTCCAAAGAGGGTCAACATCTATGAAATTATGACTAAGCCAGCATTAGCCGTCGAACCTGAGATGAAAGTAAAATATTGCGCCAGATTATTTGAACGTTTTGGTATTAGCCGTGCGCCAGTTATTGAGAATGGCGAACTGATTGGGATGATCAGTTACAACAATATGGTCATGAACGCGATATTTGATGGTGACGATTGATCTTCATCGTTTTACACTAGACCAATGTTAACATTTTACATTGAGTAGAAAGATGAAACTGTTTATTGCCTCTGATATACATGGTTCAGAAGCGGCGACAAAAGAGCTGATTACTGCCTTTTTAGAATCTGGCGCTAGTCAGCTTATTTTATTGGGAGACTTGTTAAATCATGGCCCCAGAAATCCGATTCCAGAAAGCTATAATCCAGTTGCTGTGTCTGAGATTCTAAATCAGTATGCCGATCGAATTATTGCGGTACGTGGAAATTGCGATAGTGAAGTCGACCAAATGTTACTGAACTTTCCCATTATGAGTGATTTGGCGTGGGTCTTACTTGAAGACGGTCGACGTTTGGTTCTAACCCATGGGCATGTCTACCATGCTGCACAACTACCGCCAGTCTCTCGTCAAGATGTTTTGATGCATGGGCATACTCATATCCCTGTTGCTGAGCATATCGAATCTTGCTACTTATTTAATCCCGGCTCTGTGACATTTCCTCGTAACGGATTCAGCCCTTCTTACGGAATCCTGGATTGTAAACAATTGTCAGTTTTAACGTTTGAAGGTGAAGTGTTACGTAGTGTCGATTTAGCATAAATGCCAAACTTCGATTATGCTTTCCGATCGGAATGGCCAAGGTCACGGTCGGGAGCAATAATGTCTCTCACTCGCTGTTTTAGCACTTTTGCCTCAGGAAACCCGTCATCACGTTTTCGTTCCCAAATCGAGTGACCATTGCAAAATACCTCAAATCGGCCTCCGGTATCTGGATGGAGAGATACACGCTCGATTTCTTCACTAAAAGTATGTAGTAGCTCTTGGCACAACCACGTAGAACGCAGCATCCAATTACATTGCCTACAATAGTAGATCTCTATATTCGCTTTAATCATGAGACGTTTCCAATTGAATGAGCGCTAACTAAAGTAGCAGTTTTATTCCAACGGCAAAGGTGAGTATTTCGAATGCAATTTTAATGCTTGAATTACTCAGGCGTTTCATTAAGTACGCACCCAAACTGCCACCAAGGAATGAACCAGCAAGAAGAATAGGTAGCCAAGCCCAATAGATTTCAGCTCCTGCAACAGTAATAGCAGCAGCCCCAATCCCATTCCAACACAATCCGACACTGATCATAGTCAGTGCGATGGCTTGCTTGTAACTGTAACCAAACCAACGCACTAGAAATATGGTGACTAGTAACCCAGAACCTGCAGCAATCGAGCCATTGATAACACCGATTACGATAAGAAATAATGCACCGAGTATGTAGCCCTTTGTGTCACGTCGCACGGGGATATCTTCTTGTCCCAGCTGTTTTTTAACGCGTGAATAAATACCAAGTGAAAGAATGGTAATTCCAAGTCCTTTTTCTGCAATATCACCTGGTATCAGTAATACCAAATGTGCTCCCGTGATAACCCCAATACTGCCAATAACGATTAGGTAGCTGATAAAACCATAGGATAAACCACCTCGTTTTAAATGGGTGATGGTTGCTCCTAATCCAAGAGCAACACTTGCAAGTTTGTGTGTTGCAAGAGCGATTGAGAAGGGCAGTCCCAAAAAGATTAATAATGGAAATTGAAGCAGGCCTGCTCCGCCACCTGATAGTGATGCCATAGTATTGGAGATTAACGAACCAATGAACAGTGTCGTGGTATTAAACCATTCCATGTAGATATTATTCCTTAGGGAAGATCGTGAGCGTATAGCGTCACTGATTCGTGATTTAGCCCGACCAGTAAAAGTGTATTTTGATTAATGATATCGATGCGGCGACTTTGCTGTGCGTCTATTTTATAGAACTGAGTAACGATGTCGAGCTGATCTTGAGTGAGAGCTTGATTGTGGTTAGTCGACACGTCTTTAAACTCTGTCGGGGATATAAGTAAGTAATCATCGCTTATTTCCCAAGTACCTGTTTCGGAAATATCGATATGAGATTCAGCCGAAGTTATCTCATTGTAAACTTTGATTATCGACATCCTAATGTAGGTATTATTAGGAAGGTATTTTACATTAGAGTTAATTGTTATATGGAGGAACTGAGAGTCCTCTTTTTGATCAGAATCATCATAGTCGATAAAACTATTAATGCGGGATTGCCACTCTCTTGAGGTGAGTAGTTGTTCGGTTTTGACATCACTTACCCAATAGAGCCAACCACTGAGTCCCAGTGATATTAGTATTAACGCCATCGAAAGCTTAAGTGCAGTCATTCGAATTATTGGCATACACGTATCCATTCAGGTTGTGTTTTCGATATCACAACCGTTCTACTGAGATCAATGTTCTCTTCATTGTAAAGATAATTGAGCATTAATGTATTTTCTTGGCCACCAGTAACAATAACTTTATTTGGCTTAGGCTGATTAGAATGAAATTTGTTGTATATACTGATGCATCGTTCAACTTCTGGCAACCAAAAATCGATATCTGGATGGGAAGCTGGAAATAAGACTTCAATGTCATCAATCTGTTTTACTGGTTGCAAAAATGCATGTTTGGCATCGAATCCATACAGCGTGGTTACTGGAATTAATATAGCGATTAATATTAGAAGCTTAACCAACCATGATTGATTGATTGAACCACTAGGAGCGTATTGAAAAACATTCTGCTTGGCAATGGGTTCTTGTGTACTAGAGTCTATTGGCAAACTGATGAGCTTGGAATCGTTGGTTTGAACTTGATCAATACTTGTCGATGACGCTTCTGTCTCACAATTTTGTTGTGATTTTTCAAAACTGGCGGCTTCCACTTCTGCAATCCATTGGTACCCCTGCTTCGGGACCGTGCGAATAAACATGGGTGATTTTATCGAGTCGTTAAGTGTTTTACGTAATGTCGATATTGCTTGAGTTAAACTGGAGTCGTCCACTTCAAACCCTTGTTGACGCCAAACATAATCATGTAGGTCATCGCGTCGAACAATTTGATTTGGGTGTAAGGCAAAATACTGCAAGATGCGGCTTTCATTGCTTCCAAGGTGTTGTATTTCACTGGGAGAACGATCATCAACTAACGTATTGCTATTAGGAGTGAAGGTATATCGTTTTGCCAAAATGAATTTTAAGTCTATGATATTCATTGATATATTTCGGCTTTAGTTTGAAAGGTGAAGAGTATGATCATCATTATCCCATAGACAGAGTTAAGGGAAAGTTCAGGAGATATACTCGGTAATTTTTTGAATTAGAGTCTGACTTTATGGAAATAATTCAAAAAAATATTATTTTAAACTATTTCAAGCCTTGATTTACGAGTCACCACCCACATCTTACTAGCAAAGCAACTTTGTTTGCATAATCTTTCGGTTAGATCAAAGTAAAATAATATATTCATGGAGCTAGTATGAGCGAAGCAACCGCTAATCAAAAAGAAACTCGTGGTTTTCAATCTGAAGTTAAACAGTTATTGAACTTGATGATTCATTCTCTTTATTCAAATAAAGAGATCTTTTTACGAGAATTGATCTCGAATGCATCGGATGCAGGTGACAAGCTGCGCTTCAAAGCATTGACAGACTCGAGCCTTTACGATGGTGATGCCGATCTTTGTGTTAAGTTATCGTTTGACACGGAAACGAAAACCATCACCGTGTCAGATAACGGCATTGGTATGACTCGAGATGATGTTATTAATAATCTGGGTACAATTGCGAAATCTGGAACAAAAGAGTTCTTCGCCAACCTATCTCAAGACCAAGCGAAAGATTCTCAGTTAATCGGTCAGTTTGGTGTTGGTTTTTACTCTTCGTTTATTGTTGCAGACTCTGTTACGGTACGTACTCGTACTGCAGGAGATGCTCCAGAGCAAGCTGTTCAGTGGAGTTCTCAAGGCGAAGGTGAATATACAATTGAAACCGTGACGAAAGAGTCTCGCGGTACTGATATTATTTTGCACCTGCGTGAAGAAGAAAGTGAGTTTCTTTCTGAGTGGCGCTTGAAGGAATTAATCACTAAATATTCTGATCACATAGGACTTCCTGTTTATATTCAATCGCATAAGCGCGATGAAGAAGGAAATGAAACCGGTGAGACAGAATGGGAAAAAATCAATAAAGCAGAGGCTCTTTGGACTCGTTCTAAGTCTGATGTTAGCGATGAAGAGTACAAAGAATTTTACTCTCATATTTCTCATGATTTTGCAGAACCAGCGGTGTGGAGCCATAACAAGGTAGAAGGTAAAAACGACTACACTAGCTTACTATATGTTCCATCGAAAGCACCTTGGGACATGATGAATCGTGACCATAAACGTGGCTTGAAACTGTATGTTCAACGCGTCTTTATTATGGATGATGCTGAGCAATTCATGCCATCTTATCTGCGTTTTATCCGTGGTTTGATTGATTCAAATGATTTGCCACTAAACGTTTCTCGTGAAATTCTTCAAGACAATAAAGTGACGCAATCTCTTCGTAGCGCTTGTACTAAGCGTGTATTGACGATGCTAGAGCGTATGTCAAATAACGATGAAGAGAAATATCAGGCATTTTGGAAAGAATTTGGCATGGTGATGAAAGAAGGCCCTGCTGAAGATATGTCAAATAAAGAGAAAATTGCAGGGCTGCTGCGTTTTGCCTCTACCCATGTTGATTCGTCTGAACAAACGATTGGCCTAAAAAGCTACATCGAGCGTATGAAAGAAGATCAAGACGTTATTTATTACCTGACTGCCGATAGTTATGCTGCTGCGAAAAACAGCCCTCACTTAGAGCAATTCAAAGCCAAAGGTATTGAAGTGGTCTTGATGTATGACCGTATCGATGAATGGCTAATGAATTACTTAACTGAATTTGATGGCAAGTCTTTCCAATCGATTACAAAAGCAGGGCTAGACCTTAGCAAGTTTGATGACGAAGAAGCGAAGGAAAAGCAAAAAGAGACTGAAGAAGAGTTTAAGTCTGTTGTTGAGCGTACCAAGAGCTACCTAGGTGACCGTGTTAAAGAAGTACGTACAACATTTAAGTTAGCTTCGACGCCAGCTGTTGTCGTAACTGATGATATGGAAATGGGTACGCAAATGGCGAAGCTGCTTGAAGCTGCAGGTCAGGCTGCGCCAGAAGTGAAGTACATTCTTGAGCTTAACCCAGAGCATGCGATGGTGAAGATGATGGCCGATGAACCAGATGAAGAGCTGTTTGGTCGTTGGGTTGAAATCTTACTTGGACAGTCGATGTTAGCTGAGCGAGGCTCGATGGAAGACCCTTCACAGTTCTTGTCAGCGGTAAATCAGCTTTTGACTAAGGTTTAATTGCTGCGGTTACTTAAAAGGCTCACCGTGGTGAGCCTTTTGTGTTTTTGAAAATAAAATAACGGTTATTCAATAGCTTAACAGCAATTAAATTCTTAAATCACACGTGTGTCGTGTTTCTTTAGTCGTAGAAGCCATTATGAAAAAGCTTTTATGTTAGACTTCTGTTCTTGAATGTATTGGCTAAGGCGTGTATTTTGCACGCCTATTTATGCAGTAATACTGACATTAAGTCGATATTTTTGGTGTTAATACAAGATTCATGGGTGATGATTACTACTTTTGAATCACATTGTATTGTGATTATCGATATAATAAATCACTTGATTAAAGAGGATTAAACATGCGCATCATTCTACTAGGTGCTCCTGGTGCAGGGAAAGGTACACAAGCTCAATTCATTATGGAGAAATATGGAATTCCACAGATCTCTACCGGTGATATGCTACGTGCTGCGATTAAAGCAGGTACTGAGCTAGGTAAAAAAGCGAAGTCTGTCATTGATGCAGGACAACTAGTTTCTGATGACATTATTCTTGGTCTAATCAAAGAGCGAATCGCTCAAGCAGACTGTGAAAAAGGTTTTCTACTCGATGGTTTCCCACGTACCATTCCTCAAGCTGATGGCTTGAAATTAATGGGTGTGGAAGTTGATTACGTGATTGAATTCGATGTAGCAGATGACGTGATTGTTGAACGAATGGCTGGGCGACGTGCTCACCTAGCTTCAGGTCGTACGTATCATCAAGTTTACAATCCACCTAAAGTGGAAGGAAAAGATGATGTTACTGGCGAAGATCTGGTCGTTCGTGATGACGATAAAGAAGAAACCGTTCGCGCCCGTTTAGGTGTTTATCATGAGCAAACGGCACCATTGATCGAATACTATGGTAAAGCGGCTCAAACAAGTGCGACTGAGTACTTGAAGTTTGACGGTACTAAGCAAGTTTCTGAAGTCAGTGCAGACATTGAAAAATCACTTGGCTAAAACTCGAACGTTATCGTGATTTGAATATATGAAAGGCGGCCTTATGGCCGCTTTTTTCATTTTAAAATGTTAATATTCATATAGATTTTTCTTTTGATCATTCATAATAGATTTCAATTGAAGAGAATATAAGCACTTGTCTTAGTATGATGGGTAGAAGGGATAGTATGACTTCAGTGAAAAAATTCGGTGTGTTATTAGTGAACTTGGGTACACCTGACGAAGCTTCGGTGCCATCGATAAAACGTTTTTTAAGTCAATTCTTACATGACAAACGCGTCGTTGATTTGAGTCGCTGGATCTGGTGTCCCTTGCTTCATGGAATTATATTGCCTATTCGAGCCCCTAAAGTGACAAAATTGTACCAACAAGTGTGGATGGAAGAAGGGTCTCCGTTGTTGGTGTATTCGAAACGCCAACGTGAAGCATTAGAGCGGATACTAGATATACCTGTTGAATTGGGTATGGCATACGGAAACCCTAGTTTGCCCGATGGCCTAGAGCGCCTTAGAGAACGTGGTGCCGACTCGATAGTGATACTCCCTCTTTATCCTCAATATTCTGCGACCACCACTGCAGCCGTTTATGACGGAATCGCGAAAGCTCTAGCCTCTACTCGAGTCGTTCCTGAGATTTCGTATATTCGTGACTATTGTCAGCACCCACTTTATATCAAGGCACTTGCAAATAGTGTTCGTCAGTTTTGGGAAGAGAATGGTCAAGGTGATTATTTGCTTTGCTCGTATCATGGTATCCCTAAGCGTTTTGCAGACAATGGAGATATTTATCCAGAGCATTGTGAGATAACAACACGACTTCTCGGTGAAGAGCTAGGCCTAACTGAAGATCAGCTTGGAATGACGTACCAATCTCGTTTTGGAAGGGAAGAGTGGTTACAACCCTATACGGATAAAACGTTGGAAAAACTGCCGTCTCAGGGAGTAAAACGGTTGGATATTATGGCTCCAGCGTTTTCTGTTGATTGCTTGGAAACCCTTGAAGAACTTGCTGAAGAATGCAAAACAATTTATTTAGAAGCAGGTGGCGAATCATTCCAATATATACCTTGTTTGAATGATAATTTAGATCATATAGAAATGATGGCTGACATGATTAAATTAAAAATTAAAAATTAAGATTAATAATTTACTGATAGTTATAGTGAGTGCATATGAAACAGTGGTATTTGGTATATTGTAAGCGCGGTGAGCAGCCACGAGCAAGAATGCACCTAGAAAATCAGGGTGTGGAATGCTTTTACCCTGAAATTGAAGTCGAAAAAATAGTACGCGGGAAAAAGAAGAAGACGAGTGAACCACTTTTTCCATCTTATGTTTTTGTTTACTTTGATTTTGAGAAAGGACCAACGTTTACGACAGTGCGTTCCACTAGAGGGGTAACCGACTTTATCCGATTTGGCTCTCATCCTACAGTTATCGATTCGTCACTAATTGATGAATTGCGTAGTTTTCTCCCTGAGTTTGAATCTACACCCACCAATTTGCCAAAACATGGTGATGTAGTTCAGATTAAATCAGGTCAGTTCGCAGGAATAGAAGCGATCTATCAAGAATCAGATGGTGAAAAACGCTCATTTATGCTGGTGAAGATGATTAATCAAGATGTTTCGATGAGTATTGATAATCGTGATTTGCATTTGAACTAATTGATAAAATATTTTATATAAAAATAAAAGAGGCGCTTTAAAGCGCCTCTTTTTAATGGATGAAAGGTCAAACGATAACGAAATTAATATGCTTCGTTATGTACCGTTTTCACTGCGCGTCCTGATGGATCAGCACAGTTTTTAAATGACTCATCCCATTCAATCGCTTTTGCAGAAGAACAAGCTACTGATGGACCACCTGGGACACATTCTGCTGCTGATGCCAGAGGGAAGAGCTCTTCAAAAATTTCACGATAAACATAGCCTTCTTTGGTGGTCGGCGTGTTGTATGGGAAACGGAATTCCGCTGCTTCCATTTGCTCATCGGTTACTTTCGCTTCAGCTGTTTCTTTTAGTGTATCGATCCAACTATAGCCGACACCATCAGAGAATTGCTCTTTTTGACGCCAAGCAATAGAGTCTGGTAGGTAATGTTCAAAACACTCACGTAGAATGTGTTTTTCCATTTTACCATTACCACACATCTTGTCTTTTGGATTCAAGCGCATTGCTACGTCGATAAATTCTTTATCTAAGAAAGGAACGCGACCTTCAATTCCCCAAGCTGCTAACGATTTGTTTGCTCGTGCGCAATCAAACATATTCAATGCAAGCAGTTTACGAACGGTTTCTTCGTGGAACTCTTGTGGGTTTGGCGCTTTGTGGAAGTATAGGTAACCCCCGAAAATCTCATCAGCACCTTCGCCAGAAAGTACCATTTTGATGCCCATAGCTTTGATCTTACGGCCTAGCAGATACATAGGCGTAGACGCACGGATTGTGGTGACATCGTAAGTTTCAATATGGTAAATAACATCACGAATAGCATCCAAGCCTTCTTGGATTGTATAGGTCATTTCGTGGTGAACTGTACCCAATTTGTCGGCTACTTCACGAGCGGCTTTTAGATCTGGTGCACCTTCAAGTCCGATTGCAAACGAGTGCAATTGTGGCCACCATGCCTGAGATTGTTCATCATCTTCAATGCGCATTGCTGCGAAACGTTTAGCAACGGCTGATGTGATAGAAGAATCAAGTCCGCCAGAAAGAAGTACGCCGTATGGCACGTCGGTCATCAACTGACGCTTAACCGCCGCTTCTAGTGCGTCTGTGAGTTCTTCTTTACTACTTGAGTTGTCTTTTACTGCATCAAAGCTGTTCCAATCACGCGTGTAATAACGAACTGGCTCTGCATCTTCAGAACCATAGTAAGAACCAGGAGGAAATTCACTGATTGTTTTACACACTGGCACGAGTGCTTTCATTTCTGATGCAATGTAATAGTTACCTTTATCGTCATAACCTTGATACATTGGGATGATACCAATGTGGTCACGACCTACTAGGTACTGGTCTTTCTCTTCATCATAAAGAACAAATGCGAAAATGCCGTTTAGTTCTTCTAAAAGTTCATTGCCCAACTCTTGATACAAAGCAAGAATAACTTCACAGTCTGAATCAGTTTGGAATTCATACTTATCTTTGTAGCGCTCACGAATCTCTTTATGGTTATAGATTTCACCGTTTACCGCTAGGATGTGTTTTCCATTTGGGCTAACTAAAGGCTGAGCGCCACTATTTACACCAACAATAGCTAAGCGCTCGTGCGCAAGAATGGCACGCTCACTAGAGTAAATTCCAGACCAGTCAGGTCCACGGTGGCGAAGTTTTTTAGACATTTCTAGAGCGATTGGACGCAGTGCCTCTGCGCCTGATTTGATGTCCAGAATGCTAAATATTGAACACATACTCATTCCTTTTTAGTTGTTCTATAACGATTTGGGTTAAATTTGCCATCTTGGTTAAAAAAATCAACCTAAAAGTATGTTTATTATTAAATAAACATTAGCTAGTTAAATAATATTCACCAAATCGTGATGTTTTATAAATGAAATTTAATTGCTGTATAAAATAGCAACGCCACATCAATCTTAGGTCAGTGGCTCTCTGCTGGACACGCACATAACGAGCAAAGTCGAGGTGGTGTAAAATACGTATTTATCTAATCCATTAACTTTTGCAGTAACACGCCATTGAGCATTGCACGTTTAATCATAGCGAATGCAGCAATGGTGGGTTTGGCGTAAATTTGTGATTCTACAATTGGAAGGTCTTTATGGAATGCCTTTAAAGACTGATTCTGCACATTCCGTTCAAGAGCGGGAAAGATAAGCTCTTGAGCATTGGTAATTTGACCGGCAATAATAATTTTTTGTGGGTTGAATAAGTTCACTGTGATAGCAACTGCCTTGCCTAATTGATTGCCGACCTTGATTAAGGTTTGGCGAGCGAGTTCATCACCTTGGTTGGCATGACGGCAAATATCATCAATCGTGATATTTTCAACGTCAGACAGTGTTGAAGAATACCCTTGCTGCAATAATTGATTCACTCGGCGAACAATCGCTGGGTTTGATGCCACGGTTTCCAAACATCCAAAATTACCACACTGGCATTGAGCGCCGAGTGGATCGATTTGAATGTGTCCTATCTCACCGACATTTCGATTATACCCTAGGAATATTTCTCCATTGACGATTAAGCCAGCCCCTGTACCACGACCAACACTAATCAGAATGGAGTCCTGACTGTCACGACTCGCTCCAAAGTAGTGCTCGGCGAGTGCAAGGCCTCGAATATCGTTACCAATAAAGCACTCCACACCAAAGTGATCGCCAATAATGTCACCCAGAGATAACGCATCAACATCGATGTTATGCATATATTCAACGACGCCATTCTCGGGATTAACTAAACCAGGAAGAACAACACCAATCGCGATGAGTTTGTCGATGAGATGATCGGCTTGAATGAGAAACTCTTTGATGTAGTGGAGCAAACCATCAGTTAAATCTTCTTGGCGTAAGTAAAGGAACTCGTAGTAATTTGAAAACAGCTCATTGCCACCGAGATCGTAGAGACTAAGTTGAATGTAATCACGTCCTAAACGTACAGCAACGGAATGAAATGGTGTCACATCGGTTTCAAGTGAGATAGCTCTACGGCCACCGGTTGAAGCTTGATGTGCAACTTCTTTAATGAGCCCCCGTTCCAATAATTGGCGTGTTATTTTAGTGACACTGGCTGGCGCAAGTTGACTCACTTCAGCGACTTGAATTCGAGAAATTGGAGCGTATTGGTCGATTAAACGGTATACCGCTGCACCATTGAGCTGCTTAACTAAATCTACATTACCTTTTTGAGTACCATTCATTATTTATTTTGCTCGTAATGCCCATTAACGACTGTGGCTAAGACGTTATATTGATTATCAAAAATTGTGAGGTTGGCGAATTTTCCTACTTCAATAGTAGCAAAGTCTGTATCAATGCCGATCGCCATCGCTGGATAAAGAGTTGCCATCCTTAATGCTTCATCCAAAGGGATACCAACCTGTTCAACACAATTCTGCACTGCTTCAATCATTGTAAGCGCAGAACCACCGAGAGTGCCATTTTCATCAATACACTTGCCATCTTTGTAATATACTTTCTTCCCTACAAAAAGAAAGTTATCGATCTCCGAGCCTGCAGGAGCTGTGGCATCGGTCACTAATATCAAGCGGTCAGTCATGATTTTATGGCTAACTCTAATGCTAGCATAGTCTACGTGATGACCATCTGCGATTATTCCAGCGTAAACACTGGGTGTATCAAATGCAGCACCAACTAAGCCCGGTTCGCGTCCACTCCATTGGCTCATTGCGTTAAAAAGATGGGTGACAAAGCTAGCTCCATTGCTAAATGCTTCCTTAGCTTGAGAAAAAGAACAGTTGCTGTGTCCGAGTGATACGATAATTCCACAATCAGAAAGAGTTTTAATGGTGGATAAGTTATTTTCCGGATCTAAAGTAATCTTTTTTATAACATCACGGTTTTCAAGTAGAAATTCAAGCATTTCAGGATCGACTTTCCGAATATGCTCAGAATTGTGTATGCCTCTTTTTTCTATTGAGATATATGGCCCTTCGAGATGAATGCCGGGAATGTGGTTAGGGAATTGTTGTTGATAGTCTCTGACACAGTTGATTGCTGCAACCATGTCTTGGTTCGTCGATGTGATTAGAGTTGGTAGAAACTGGCAACATCCTGAGTGCAAATTGGCATTATGCATGATACGAAGTGTGTCGACGCTAATGTTGTCGTTAAACATAACTCCACCACAGCCATTAAGTTGGAGGTCGATAAACCCTGGAGATATGGTTGCTCCGTCGAGATCGATCGTGTCGATCTGGTTGTCCAGTTTTTCAATTGGAACAATATCAAGAATTTTGTCACCACTAACGATAATGGCTGAATGTTCAAAAACCTGTTCACCTGTATAGATTACGCCATTCACTAGAGCATAAGTCATACCATGTCCTGCCTTAAATTCTTGGTGTTTTTACTGAATTGTTTCAACGTATTCATTAGGTTAATGCCACATTTTTACGCTTGCCAGATAGTGTAACATGGAAGACAAGATAGCAGTAATATCAGAAATTAATCCGCTATTTGGGTCGGATATCTCTGAATGGAAATGAGTCATAGATTGCGCTTGTTTGGTTAGGTCAAATCGGAGTAGTACATCGAATCGAAACTATAATAGAAACTAAGATTGATGGAGAGAATAAAATAATTTCAATTTATCCTGATATTGTGTTGAGAATTAATAAATAATTGTGGATCATAGTCCTATACTAACCGATTCAGTCGGCCATTAAGTTACTATATTGAGGTGTTATAGATGAGTGAAGCTGAGGCTCGTCCATCGAATTTTATTCGTCAAATTATTGATAAAGATTTGGCGGAAGGCAAACACACAAGTGTGCATACGCGTTTCCCACCAGAGCCAAATGGTTATCTGCACATTGGGCACGCTAAGTCTATTTGTTTGAATTTCGGAATTGCTCAGGACTATCAAGGCGAGTGTAATTTACGCTTTGATGATACTAATCCTGAAAAAGAAGACTTAGAGTACGTAGAATCGATTAAAAAAGATGTGCAATGGTTAGGTTTCCAGTGGGCTGGCGATATTTGCTATTCGTCAGATTATTTTGATCGCCTTTATGGTTTTGCTGTTGAACTGATTGAAAAAGGACTCGCTTACGTCGAAGAGCTGACTCCTGATGAGATTCGTGAATATCGCGGTACGTTAACTCGGCCAGGAAAACCAAGTCCATACCGTGAACGTTCGGTTGAAGAAAACTTAGCGTTGTTCGAAAAGATGCGTGATGGTGGTTTCCAAGAAGGGAAAGCGTGCTTACGTGCGAAAATTGATATGGCGTCGTCATTTATGGTACTGCGTGACCCAGTATTATACCGCGTTCGTTTTGCTACTCATCATCAAACGGGTGATAAGTGGTGTATCTATCCAATGTACGATTTTACGCACTGTATTTCCGATGCATTGGAAGGAATCACTCATTCATTATGTACTCTAGAATTCCAAGATAACCGTCGTTTATACGATTGGGTATTGGAGAACATAACGATTGAATGCCAACCACATCAATATGAGTTTAGTCGCCTTAACCTTGAATATACGGTAATGTCTAAGCGTCTGCTAAATCAGCTTGTCACCGAAAAGTTAGTCGATGGCTGGGATGATCCACGTATGCCAACGGTTTCTGGACTGAGACGTCGAGGTTTTACACCAGCGTCCATCCGTGAATTTTGTAAGCGCATTGGGGTAACCAAACAGGACAACATGATTGAGTATGGTTCACTTGAATCTTGTATTCGTGATGACCTTAACGAAAATTCACCAAGAGCAATGGCTGTGCTTGATCCGGTAAAGGTTGTGATTGAAAACTACCCAGCAGATCAAGTCGAAATGTTAACCGTTGCAAATCATCCGAATAAGCCAGAGATGGGCGAGAGACAAGTTCCATTTAGTCGTGAAGTTTGGATTGAAGGTGAAGATTTCCGCGAAGAAGCGAATAAAAAATACAAACGCTTAGTGTTAGGAAAAGAGGTGCGCTTACGTGGTGCCTACGTGATTAAAGCTGAGCGAATTGAAAAAGATGAGCAAGGGAATATCACGACGATTTTCTGTACTTACGATAGTGAGACGTTGGGGAAAAACCCAGCTGACGGTCGTAAAGTAAAAGGGGTGATTCATTGGGTCTCGGTTTCTGAAAGTGTACCTGCAGAAGTTCGATTGTATGACCGGCTTTTCACTATTCCTAATCCCGCATCGGCAGAGTTTGGAGAAACATTAAACCCTGATTCCTTAATTAAGGTTTCCGGTTATGTTGAGAAAAGCTTGCTAAATGCCAAACCAGAAGAAGGTTACCAGTTTGAGCGCATAGGCTATTTTTGCCTAGATAATAAAGACTCAAGTGCTGAATCTTTGGTGTTTAATCGCACGGTTGGGTTGCGAGATACATGGGCAAAAATTAGTAATGGTTAAACATTTCTAAGCATTTCGATTAAAAGCCAGCGAATTCGCTGGCTTTTTACTATTCTTTATATGGGAAGCGCTGAATTTTTTGCTGTAAGAAATAATGTGAGCTTTAGTCAATTATTGTTGGTAAGCCTATTTTTTTCTTTTTAGTCTATAGTTTTGCGTCATTATTTCGATATAGTAACGAGACTATATTTTTCACTTATATTTTATAAGCACAATAGCAGAGCCTTTTATGCGTCTTAGTTTTACACGTCTGTTGCTGCCTCTCACGATTATGATCGTGACTCATGTTTCTTTTGTTAGTGCCGACACTGTTCGGATTACTGGCACAAATCAATCAAGCTTATCTACACAGAATAGCCAGATCACTGAGCCTTCAAGATTTTACGGTCCGACCGATAACCGAGATACGCTTTGGTCAGTTGCGTCTACATTGCGCCCTTCACCAGAATTTACCGTCCAGCAAATGCTACTGGCTATATTCCAACTGAACCCTCAAGCATTTGAAGATCAGAATATTCATAGTTTGATTCCCGGTAGTGTACTGCGTGTACCTTCAACCGCACAGGTTGCTCGAGTATCTACGGCAAGCGCAGTTCAAATTATGAAAGCGCATCAAGCAAAATTGGATGCTCAATCGAAACCGCGAATAAAAGCCGCCCCGGTTGTAGTTGAAACCATCGCGATAGAAACGACAACGAAGACGGTTACTCCGGAAAAAGAAGTGGCATCAACGCAGCCAATTCCACCTAAACCGGACGTTCCAGTTGAGCCAGCACCGATTGCAACACCGATCGTTATTCCTGACCTGACAAAAGAAGCGCCCAAGCTAGCATTGGATAAGACACCAGATATGTCCGAGCTAGAAGAAAAACTCAATTTATCGGCATCGGAGCTTTCTGAACTTGAAGAAAAAAATCATCGCTTACTTGTTTTACTAACAAAAGTACAAAACGAAGTGGATGCGTTAAAAAGTGCGCTTGATGATGAAGGAAGAATTCGTGAAGAAGTAGAGCGCGCATTAAGTGAAGAGAGAGCACAGAAGGAAGAGGTTGAACGTGTCACACCAACTTCGTTGGATATGTTACTCGATAACTGGTGGATAGTTGGTGGTCTCGCACTCGTTCCTGGTTTATTGATCGCGTTAATCTTGGTGTTACTACTTGGTCGTAAAGGCAAGAAAACGGAAGAAGAGGTCGTTGCTGAAGCTCAGCCGCTAGCACCTGAGGCTGTTGCCGTTGGCTCAGCTGCGGCGACAGACGACGGTGAGTTAGATGATCTTAAACTCGATGATGATCTTTTCGCCGTCACGGAAGATGCTGAAGAAGAGGAAAGCGACGAAGTTGCTGTTGACGATGCGCAAGAAGAAGATGATGTTTTTGCCGCACTTGATGATGTAGATCTTGATTTAAATCTTGATCCTGACGAAGACGATATTTTTGCAGGGATTGACGATGATGGTGATTTAGACACAACCAGTCTTGATGACTTCGATGATTTACCTGAAAGTACTAACGGTATAAGCGTTAATGGTGATGATAAGGCTCTCGGCCTAGAAGAGATGGAGAGAGCTCTTGAAGACGCGTCGATAGCATCAGATGAAGACGATGATTCAGTTGACGATTTGTTTGACCTATCAGATGACGAAGATGATAGCAATGATGCCATTGTGAGTGATGATGACATCGAAGCTTTATTGGCACAAGAGGGCACAGATCAAGCTACAGAAAGTGAGCCAGAAAGCAGTATCGACCAAGCAATGATTGATGAGTTGATGGGCGGTGGAGACGATGAAAGCTTTAATCTCGACGATGACGATGATGGTATTACAGATCTAGAGGATGATTTTGGTTTCGACTTATCAGACGATGACGAAGGGGAGTCAGATTCGGTTACCGACGAACTCGATACCGCACTGCTTGATGAAATCGTTGACTTAGACAGCGATGGCGATACGGATCTAGAGGATGATTTTGGTTTCGATCTGTCAGACGATGAAGGTTCAGAAACAGAAGCCGTAGCCGACGATCTTGATAGCGCATTGCTTGATGAAATCGTTGATTTAGACAGCGATGATGACACGGATCTAGAGGATGATTTTGGTTTCGATCTGTCAGACGACGAAGGTTCAGAAACAGAAGCCGTAGCCGACGATCTTGATAGCGCATTGCTTGATGAAATTGTTGACTTAGACAGCGATGGCGATACGGATTTAGAGGATGATTTTGGTTTCGATCTGTCAGACGATGAAGGTTCAGAAACAGAAGCCGTAGCCGACGATCTTGATAGCGCATTACTTGATGAAATCGTTGATTTAGACAGCGATGGCGATACGGATCTAGAGGATGGTTTTGGTTTCGATCTGTCAGACGATGAAGGTTCAGAAACAGAAGCCGTAGCCGACGATCTTGATAGTGCATTACTTGATGAAATCGTTGATTTAGACAGTGACGACGAGACTTCTGTCGAAGGTGACCTTGACTTATCTGATGATGAAGAGGCAGAGCCAGAATCAGTTGCCGACGACCTCGATGCGGGACTGCTTGATGAAAGCATCGATTTAGACAGTGACGACGAAACTTCTGTCGAAGATGACCTTAATTTTGACTTATCTGATGATGAAGAGGCAGAGTCAGAATCAGTTGCCGACGACCTTGATACGGGACTGCTTGATGAAAGTGTTGATCTAGATAGTGAAGCCGATTCCTCTTTAGAGGATGTCGCGGATTTAGCGAGTGCCGAAGAAACGAATCTAGATGAAGAGATTGAGCTTGAGATATCAGATGATGAAAGCTTAGATCCTGAATTGGAATCTGGTGAAGTTGATTCTGAATTACGTGATGACATCGCTGATCTAAGCAGTGAAGACGAACCCAATTTAGATGCAGAACTTGATCGTGACCCAGAACAAGGTGAAAGTTTAGAAGAGGAAACGGAACTAAAAGTTGATGAGCTCGATACCACGCATCACGATGATATTATTGATACAGTCGTTGCAGAGTCAGTTGATGAAGAAGAAGTCGAAACTGCATTAGATGTAGAAGAACCAACAGCAATCGAAGAGCTTGAACCTGTTGCTGACGATCTTGAGGAAAAGTCGGATAGTGAAGAGCAGCAGTCGGATGAGGCCCCATCGACGAATGAAAGTCAATTCAATGAACCCACAGAGCTAGAGGCGACCGCTGACGAATTTGATAGTGATGAATTTGTTAAGGATTTAGAGAATAGCTATCCTGACGCAGACCCGTTACTTGATGAGATTGATTTTGAAGCCGAGCCTGATGAACCTGAAGTTATTGGCGATGCGATTGATATTGACGATGTCACTGAACTTAGTTCCGATATTCAACCTTCTGAAATTGAAGAGAAAAGTGGTCAAGGCAGTATACCTGAAGCCGTTGAAAATGAGTTTGGTGTACCACAAGACGATGATTGGGGTAGTGTTGAACCCGAGCTGTCGATTGATTCAGAAGAAAGCGTTCAAGCAGATTCTAGTCAAGCATCGTTAGGTCATGAAGATGAGGTTTCATCACAAACAACCACCAATTTGGATGTTGAAGAAACCACAGAAACTTCAGATGATCACCAAGATTCTTTAGATACATCGCTTGACGAAGTGTCTGAGTCAACATTTGATGGTACAGAAACAGAAACAGAAACAGAAACAGAAACAGAAACAGAAACAGAAACAGAAACAGAAACAGAAACAGAAACACCGAATGATGAGCCTGATTATATTAGTGATGATGAGTTGCCAGAGTTCGGTGAAGACGATGCTTTAGAGTCTGCTGGGTTTAATGCTAACGATTTGGATCTTGGTGAAAGCGAAGATGAAAGTGCATTTACTTCAGAATCGAATCAAGCTGAATTTCTTGAACTAGAAGATGGTGATTTACCAGAATTCAACGAAGATGATGCTAATGCATTATTTGGTGACTTGCCGAGAACCGAATTTGATGAATCTGAACTCGAACGATTATTGGATGATGATGCGGATTCAGGTCCGTTCGCAAAAATAGACTCTCCTAGCGATGAGATGGTCGCAAGCAGTGGTATCGATATGGATGCCATGTTTGATGTAAGCGGAGAAGACTGGAACGGATTTACGCTATCTGAAGAGCAAAAGCTAGCCATTGACGATGATATTGATGTTGAAGAAAAAGCAGTATGGCAAAGCGAGCAAAATCTCGATCCTGAAATCGAAAATGAAAATTGGGATGAGCAAGACGACATCGATAGTGGCGTTGAACTGGAGAAGTATAAAACCATCGGAGAATTGATGTCGCACCTTGAAGAGGGTGATGAATCTGTGCCGGAGGAGTTAAAGCTTGATGTGGGGTTAGATGAATTCCCTGATGTGATTGGTGAGATTCATGATGTCGACGTAGATAGTAATTCTGAAGCGGCCGGAAAATTGGATCTCGCCAAGATTTATTTAGAGATGAATGACGAGAAAGGTGCTATTCAGCTGCTCGAGAAGGCAATCGTGGATGGTGATGAAGATATTCGACGTGAAGCTAAGCATTTGATTGATTCTATGAAAAATCGTTAATTCATCGAGACCTAGTCAATATAAACGGATTAGAAATTTGGCCAATAAGCGTTTATACTGCTGCGCCAAATTTGGCAAAAGATAGTAAAAATGAAAATAGCGTTAGGCGTTGAATATGATGGTTCAGCCTATTATGGTTGGCAGCGTCAAAAAGAAGTGAATAGCGTGCAACAGGAGCTTGAGAAAGCGCTTTCTGTTGTCGCAAACAGCCCAATCGACGTGCTTTGTGCTGGGCGCACTGATGCTGGAGTTCATGGAACTGGTCAGGTGGTTCACTTTGAAACTAACGTCGAACGAAAATTAGTGGCTTGGACTATGGGTGCTAACGCCAACTTGCCATTAGATATTGCAGTTCGTTGGGCAACCGAAGTTTCAGATGAATTTCACGCTCGTTTTTCAGCAACCGCACGCCGCTATCGCTATATCATTTATAACCATAAGCTGCGACCTGGAATTTTATCGACTGGTGTCAGTCACTATCATGTTGAGTTAGATGAGCAGAAAATGCATCAAGCAGGGCAATACTTGCTAGGAGAGAATGACTTTTCTTCTTTTCGCGCGGCGCATTGTCAATCTCGTTCACCTTGGCGCAATGTTATTCACTTAAATGTTACACGACATGGTGACTATGTCGTGATTGATGTAAAAGCAAACGCCTTCGTACATCATATGGTAAGAAATATTGTTGGCAGTTTGATGGTGGTTGGGAGAGGGGAACAACCGATAGAGTGGATTGATTGGTTGCTAAAAGCAAAAGATAGAAAGCTCGCTGGTGCCACTGCAAAAGCAGAAGGGTTGTATTTAGTGGATGTCGATTATCCTGAGTCCTTTGGTATTCCAAAGCACGCCATTGGTCCTCTGTTTTTACCCGAAAATTTATAGTCGAGTTGACTTACCTTTAACTAAAAATACTAAGTATTGTTAGCTAAAAATAGAATAATTGTTATAGGTACAACCAGTTTTTTATCTACAGATTGAGGTTTATGTGGTTTAATCCACAGCGAATCATTTCCGAAACATTATCTTTCGCGTAATGCGAAAGAGCTACTAAATAAAGGTCTTTCATGAGTTGGCTCGAAAAGATTTTAGAAAAAAGTAATATTGTTAATTCACGTAAAGCAAGCATTCCAGAAGGTGTGTGGACTAAATGTACGTCATGTGATCAAGTTCTTTATAACGCGGAACTTGCACGTAATTTAGATGTTTGTCCTAAGTGCGGCCATCATATGCGTATGAAAGCTCGCCCGCGTATTGATGCTTTCTTGGATCAACAAAACCGTGTCGAGATTGGTTCTGAATTAGAGCCACAAGATAAGTTAAAGTTTAAAGATTCTAAGCGCTATAAGGATCGTATTTCTGCCGCTCAGAAAGCAAGTGGAGAGAGCGATGGCTTGATCGTAATGAAAGGCGAAGTGTATGGAATGCCGATCGTAGTCTCAGCATTCGAATTCACTTTCATGGCGGGTTCAATGGGATCGGTCGTTGGTGCTCGTTTTGTGAAAGCTGTTGAAGCGGCTATCGAAGCCAATTGTGGACTGGTTTGTTTCTCTGCTAGTGGTGGGGCTCGAATGCAAGAAGCGTTAATGTCGCTGATGCAAATGGCAAAAACCAGTGCGGCACTCGAGCGTTTATCCGAAAAAGGATTACCGTTTGTTTCTGTTATGACCGACCCAACGTTAGGTGGTGTGTCAGCAAGCTTGGCTATGCTAGGAGACATCAACATCGGAGAACCTAAAGCATTGATTGGTTTTGCGGGACGTCGAGTTATCGAGCAAACCGTGAGAGAAGAATTGCCTGAAGGTTTTCAACGTAGTGAGTTTCTTTTAGAGCATGGTGCAATTGATATGATTGTTGATCGCCGTGAAATGAAAGAGCGCATTGCGGGCATTGTGGCGAAATTGACTAACTTTGATCTCACGATTGAGGAAAATGAACCACAAGAGGTTTCAGAAGTATCAGAAACCGACGAAAAAGAGTAAAGTAATCGCTAACCAAACCACCTTACATATATGGTTCTAGTTAGATGACTACTCATTCTACCCCACAAGCCACATCTCCTTTATCGGTGTGGCTTGATTATCTATCTACTATTCATACCTCTGCCATTGATCTTGGGCTCGAACGAGTCGAGAAAGTTGCCCAGCATGCAAAATTAACCAAACCTGCTCCAGTTGTTATCACCGTTGCCGGAACAAATGGTAAGGGATCGACCTGTGCGATTCTCGAAGCTATTCTGATTGATGCTGGGTATCGTGTCGGTGTCTACAGTTCACCTCATTTAATTCAATATAGCGAACGTGTGCGAATTAATGGCGCAGAGCTGGATGACGATGAGCATAGCCAAGCTTTTGCGGCGATAGAGAAACAACGTCATACTATATCATTGAGTTTTTTTGAGTTTGGAACGCTAGCGGCACTGTGGTTATTCAAGCAACATAAGGTTGATGTTGTTGTGCTTGAAGTAGGGCTTGGTGGACGCTTAGATGCGACGAATGTTGTTGATCATGATGTCTCTATCATTACCAGTTTGGCTGTCGATCATGTTGATTGGTTAGGCAGCGATATCAATGTTATCGGCTATGAAAAGGCGGGGATTTATCGTTCTGGTCGTCCCGCCATATGTGGTCAACCCAAACCACCTGCTACTGTCGTCGCTCATGCTGATGAGATTGGCGCTGAGTTTTTTCAAGTTGGGATTCAGTACACTTATCAAGATAATGGCGACACTTGGCAGTGGCAAAGTGGTGCTTATGAGTTAACTGAATTACCAAAACCTAATCTGCCGTTAGCCAATGCCGCAACAGCATTAATGGCGTTAGGGGTTAGTGGGTTAGAACTGTCGGATCTCAATATTATCAAGGGAATGCAAAACGTTGAATTAAAAGGGCGTATGCAAGTTCTCTCTCAACACCCTTTGATTCTCTTGGATGTGGCGCATAATCCACACTCAGCAAGCTACCTTGTCGAGCAGTTGCAGACACAATATCGAGGCAAAACAATTCATGCTGTTATTGGTATGCTGCATGATAAAGATATTGAAGAGACGATTAACGTTTTATTACCAGCGATTAATCAATGGTACCCAGCCTCGTTACAGGGACCTAGAGCTGCAACAGCGGATGAGTTAAGTAAGTACATACCTGATGAACATAATCATTACTCTGATCCCGTATCGGCATTTCAAGCTGCAAAAGATAACGCGGATGATCAAGATATCATCGTTGTTGTAGGATCATTCCATACCGTTGGTGAAGTATTGCACCATTGGCAAGATCAAGGAGAAATGTAATAGATGGCAAGTCGATTCCAAAGCCGATTAGTAGGAACTGTGATTCTTGTAGCGCTAGGAGCTATTTTCCTGCCCGATTTACTTGATGGTAAGAAAACGCATTATCAGGATGAAATCTCGCCAATTCCAATTCGTCCTGAGTCACAAGTCAATATTGCTGTAATGGATGTCCCAGAGCCTGAATTTGATCAAACTGCATTGCCTCAAGCTCCCGTTACTGCTGTGGTCGGAGAGGAAGTTCAACCGCAAGCCATCTCGTCTAATGAAGGTGTTGAAAAAATTGAAGTCGTGAAAACCAAAGTTGTAGAAACACAGC
This sequence comes from Vibrio phycocola, assembly GCF_054404255.1. Classification (NCBI taxonomy): domain Bacteria; kingdom Pseudomonadati; phylum Pseudomonadota; class Gammaproteobacteria; order Vibrionales; family Vibrionaceae; genus Vibrio; species Vibrio phycocola. The sequence goes on along the minus strand of NZ_JBTAMQ010000015.1, from coordinate 77,459 downwards.
CTAAGAATGACTATCAAGATGCAGCCTGGATCATTCAGTTGATGGCGTTAAAAAATGCCGACAATGCCGCTCGTTTAATCAGCGACTTAAAAAAACGAGGGTTTACTGCGACGAGCAAAAAAGAGAATGGCTTTACTCGTATATTGATTGGCCCTGATGTTTCGAAGGAAAAATTAGAGAATCAGTTGGTAGAGTTAGAAAAAATAACGGGCGCAAAAGGTCAATTGATTAAATTTAGACCACTAAATCCATAAGAAAACGTTTGCGTCAGCATTTTTTCTGATAAAATGCGCGCCAACTTAAGATAAGAAATTTAATTATGAACTGGTTAGATTATACAATTCTTGCGGTGATTGGCTTCTCAGCAGTGATTAGCTTAATCAGAGGCTTCTCTAAAGAAGCTTTTTCGTTAATTACCTGGATTGGTGCATTTTTTATTGCTAGCCGTTTCTATGAGAAATTGGCGCAGTACTTCACCAATATACAAGATGATATTGTTAGAAATGGTGCTGCGATTGCCGCATTGTTTATTGCAACATTGATTGTTGGCGCCATCGTAAACTACGTGATCGGTCAATTGGTCGAGAAAACCGGTTTATCGGGAACAGACCGCCTGCTTGGTGTCGTATTTGGCGCATTGCGAGGTGTGTTATTAGTGGCCGCGTTGTTATTTGCTCTTGATGCGTTTACATCGTTTTCGAGTTCTGATTGGTGGACACAATCTACATTAGTGCCACAGTTTCGTTGGATAATCGCGTTCTTTTTTGAACATCTAAAAGCAACTTCAAGTTTTCTTACTGACGCCGTGTAGGCGCCAGTATTTGTCGCAAATCGAGGATTAACACATGTGTGGTATTGTTGGAATCGTTGGCTCAACGCTAGTAAATCAGTCAATTTATGATGCATTGACGGTATTACAGCACCGTGGCCAAGATGCCGCTGGTATTTGTACCATAGAAAGCAATCGTTTCCGTCTAAGAAAGGCGAACGGTTTGGTAAAGGATGTTTTTGCAGCGAAACATATGCAACGTCTTCAAGGAACCGTAGGTATTGGACACGTACGTTACCCGACTGCGGGAAGCTCAAGTGCTTCTGAAGCTCAACCATTCTACGTTAACTCTCCTTTTGGTATTACGCTTGCTCACAACGGCAACCTCACTAATGCTCATGAAATTAGGGAGAAGTTGTTCGAAAAAGATCGCCGTCACCTCAATACAACATCTGACTCTGAAGTGTTGCTTAACGTTTTAGCGCATGAAATTGATACTGTTAAAGGCAATGTGACAAGTGATGATGTTTTTCGCGCGGTTGCAAATGTTCATCGAACCATTAAAGGTGCATATGCTGTAGTTGGAATGATAATCGGCCATGGCATGGTTGCATTTAGAGACCCGTTTGGCGTTCGCCCTTTGTGTATCGGACAGCGTGTCGATAAAACAGGGCGTATCGAGTACATGGTGGCTTCGGAATCTGTTGCACTTGATGCGGTTGGTTTTGAATTTATGCGAGACGTTGCACCAGGCGAAGCGGTTTATGTTACGTTTGATGGTCAATTATCTACCAAGCAGTGTGCTGATAACCCAAGTTTGAACCCATGTATTTTTGAATATGTGTACTTTGCACGTCCAGATTCGTTTATCGATGACATCTCGGTATACAGCGCTCGTGTCGAAATGGGTAAAAAATTAGGTGAACGGATAAAGGATGAGTACTCAAATCTTGATGTGGATGTTGTCATTCCAATTCCTGAGACATCTAACGATATCGCGCTTCAAATAGCACAGGCGATCGATAAGCCTTATCGTCAAGGGTTTGTGAAAAACCGTTATGTGGGCCGAACATTTATCATGCCGGGTCAAGAGCAACGTGTGAAATCAGTGCGTCGTAAACTCAATGCCATTCGTTCGGAGTTTAAAGGCAAGAACGTATTATTGGTCGATGATTCAATTGTACGTGGAACAACCTCTGAGCAGATCGTTGAAATGGCTCGTGAGTCAGGAGCCGCGAAAGTATTCATGGTCTCTGCTGCACCAGAAATTCGCTTCCCGAACGTTTATGGTATTGATATGCCAAGCGTGCATGAGTTGATTGCTCATGGGCGTGACAACGATGCTATCTGTAAGCAAATAGGGGCTGATGCGCTTATTTTCCAAACGCTTGACGATCTTGTCGATGCTGTCGGTCTAGGAAATAAAACCATTAAGAATTTTGAAACATCGGTATTCGATGGAGAATACGTCACTGGTGACATTGATCATGCGTACTTAGATTTGATTGAAGCAATGCGTAATGATGATTCAAAAACTATTCGCGAAATTCAGCAAGATCTTGCAAATTTAGAGCTACATAACGAAGACGCCTAGAGTCTCGTTATTGGATTTATAGCGAAAGCCTGAATAAGGAAACTTATTCAGGCTTTTTTACTTTTGGGGATAGTAAGAGAGTATTCACTTTCTAATATGGGGTGTTAGATGTTTGCGGTTATTTTCAAGGCGAAGGTTGGAGTACAGGACGAACAATACTCTGAAACGGTCACTATCATGCGTGACTTAGCGTTCAATAAATATGGTTGTCTGGACTTTATTGCGGTATCGGAAGGTGAACAAGAAATTGCAATTTCATATTGGGATAGCGAAGACGATATACGCCGCTGGCATATGGATGCCGAACACAGTGTTGCTCAACAATTAGGACGTGATCAATGGTATAAGTCCTATATTGTTGAAGTCGTTGAAATTCATCGACGATACACATTTGGTGAAAAGTAAAAAATTAAACCTCGTGATCGATAGCAAATATAAAGGTGGTTGTGTTTTCTTCTGAGTGGACAGTAACATGACCACCATGTGCTTGGGCAATGGATTGAGTGATGGCTAAACCCAGCCCGACGCCTTCTTGTGAACTGTCTGTTCTTGCCTCATCAGCACGATAAAAACGCGTAAACAGGTGGGGTAATACATCCTTTGGAATCGTGTTGCCGGAATTAATAAACTCTAGAATGGTTCTTTTATTTCGTTTGTAGATTTTGACCTTGATTTCACTTGCTTCAAAACAATGGTTGATTGCATTGGACAGTAAATTGCTAAAAGCACGACGTAGCATTAGTTTGTCGCCGTCTATTTCAGCTTCTCCTTCCAGCTTTAGAGAGATATTTCGATCTTCAGCAAGTGCTTCGTAAAATTCAAATAGGTCGTTGATTTCTTGATCTAAGTGTATGGACTCGGGCGAAAGCAATATCTGTTTATTATCTGCTTTCGCTAAAAAGAGCATATCTGAAATCATTCTTGCTAGGCGTTCAAACTCTTCAATATTTGTTCCAAGCGCTACGATATATTCTTGCTTTTGACGTGGTTTAGATAAGACTACTTGTGTCTGCATCATCAGTTTATTGATAGGTGTTCTTAACTCATGAGCAATATCTGATGAAAAGTTCTCTAACTGTTTAAACGCATCTTCGAGGCGCTCGAGCATATTGTTAAGCGTTTCAGACAACCCCGCAATTTCAATAGGGAGATCATCAACAGGCATGCGTTGTTTAATATCTTTGGCAGAAACTAATTGAGCTTTGACGGATAATTTTTTTAATGGTTGTAAGCCATAATAGGTCACAAACCCATACAGTAGCGCACTGAGTAGGCCCGCAATAGTCGCGAATTTGATTAACACCGATTGAAAGTGATCAAGAAAATTGACGCGGTGATCGATATTCATCGCTAATGTTATCAATACAGCATGAGTCTTCGGATCGTTTATTGAGAAATAAAACTGTATGCCACGATAGAGACTGCCACCATCTGACCATTCAAATAGTTCATCCTGTAGAGATTCTACAGGAGGGGGAGGTGTATTTTGATGCGTACGAAAATCTGGCACAATGCTATCAGTATTATAATCGACAGCATTTTCTAGTTGTTTATTGAGTATATCTTCAGGAAAGTGAATTTTATCGGAAGTATAAAGTACGATCTGTTTATCTTTATTATCAACTTTAATGGCGACTCCCTCAACTGATTCCATCTTACTGATAATATTGGAAAACTCCTTGTTGAAGTTATTTTTTCCAATGATGTCTTTTATCCTAAGTGCTTTCGTTCTTAAGGTATGTGTATCTTCTGCAATAAAGTAATTGCTCATTTCGTTATGAAGAAATAGCGATAAAAGGAAAATAGTAATAATAGCTGATGCTGAAAATAGACAGGTTAGCCGTAGAGTTAGAGAACGTTTTAGTCGCATAGCTGTATCCAAGACAAATCGTTGGTTCGTTATCTAGCATAAAACAGATGATTAATAAGCGGACTGTCTTTGATAGATAATAGATGAGTAATGTCGCCTCACCGGAGAAAACAAAGCAGTATTATCTACTTATATGGCAAAAATATCATCTCTATGTTGCTTTATTAATTTATAATAGTCGTCCACCTGTTTTCCTGAAATGAAATCGGATGTTACTAATCAATAGTGAAAAATAACGGGCAGAATATGAGATTATTAATTGTTGAAGATGAACGAGATACCGGAGAATATTTAAAAAAAGGGCTGACAGAATCGAGCTATACAGTGGATTTAGCCGTTAATGGTATTGATGGTCTGCATCAGGCAATGAGTGAAGAGTATGATCTTATTATTCTCGATGTTATGTTACCCAAACTCAATGGGTGGCAAATTCTGCAAACTTTACGCAGTAGCGATATTGATATTCCTGTTCTTATGCTAACGGCACGTGATCAGATAGAAGATCGGGTAAAAGGCTTAGAGCTTGGCGCTGATGATTACTTAGTCAAGCCTTTTGCTTTCGTGGAGTTACTGGCGCGTATTCGTAACATTCTTAAGAGAAATAGTAAGTCAGTGAATAGCGACTCGACTATTCAAATAGAAAACTTGCAGCTGGATTTACTTCGTCGGCGAGCATTTCGTGGTAATGAATCTATTAATTTAACAGCAAAAGAGTTCTCTTTATTAGAACTTTTTATGCAGCGAAGAGGAGAGATTTTAAGTCGTTCTCTGATTGCTTCTCAGGTCTGGGATATGAATTTTGATAGTGATACCAATGTTATTGATGTGGCGATAAGACGGCTGCGTAATAAAGTGGATAAGTCATTTGAACCTAAGCTTATTCACACTATTCGTGGTATGGGTTATGTTTTGGATGTTCTTGAAGAAGAATAAACGAGCGGTAAAAAAAGACTCTGTGTCAGTGGTTAGTTGAGACAGAGCCAAAATAACAGAATTGCAGGGGGAATAAAAAAGTCTTTCGTTAGCTGAGCTTAGCGGTCATAGGTTACATTAGCATTCACTTGACCGGTGTACAGGATATTGCCATTCTCATCCATCTTTTCCGAAATAGTTATATATGAACCATCATTTAGTTTTACGCTGTTTGAGTATGCAGTGATATTGCCTAGGTCTTTGTTTAATTCAACAGCAGTATCATTTTTTAAAACTTCTAGCTTATCAAGAGCCAATTCGTAAGCTGCTTCTTTGCTGCTCATATCAGAAGTCTTAACAACACGAACTTCTTGGAATGAGTCTGAGGCAAATACTTGAGAACTCAACAGTACCATTGTAGTAGCGATTAAAGTGTTTTTGATTGCTTTCATTTTGTTGTCCTCTATATGATTTATCTAATTTGGTTTCAGCGAAAGGCGAATCTGATGTCGTGCCTCGTTGCTATGAATACATAATAGATCAGGGGAGATGACTTAAACCCAACACAAAAATGACAGTTTTGTCATGTTGTAAAAATTAAGAATAAACACTGATGGCAGTTGATAACGTGAATATACAAAAAAGCCCTGGTCCAGTTATAAAATGGAACAGGGCGAACTATTTGGTTGGGAAATGTTGCTCGTAGTTATTGGGTGTTATCGTTCATAGGTCACATTGGCGTTAACAACACCGGTGTATTGCATAGTCCCATTTTCATCCATTTTTTCAGCCACTGTTATATATGAGCCGCTGTTTAGCGATACACTGTTTGCGTAAGCTGATACATGGCCAAGATCGCGATTTAATTCGACCGCTGTATCACCTTGTAATGTCTCTAACTTATCGAGCGCCAACTCATAAGCTGCGGCTTTAGTACTGGTGTCAGCAGTTTGAACAACACGTATTTCTTGGAATGAATCTGAAGCGAATGCTTGAGAGCTTAACAGAGCTAGTGTTGTCACGATGAGTGCATTTTTTATTGTTTTCATGATGTTGTCCTCTATATGATTCGGCTAATTATGGTTTAGCGAGAGGTGAATTTATTCTTTAACCTCGTTGCTATGTATACATAATAGCTTGGGATAGATGACCTAAAACCAACACAAAAATGACAGTTTTGTCATGGTGAAAAATTCAACTTTCACCATGTCGATATTAGATAGTGCTCTTCTATGGGGGATATCTATTCTACACTCAGCGGCCAGCCACCTAACTGTTTCCATTTGTTCACAATGCCACAGAATAACTCTGCGGTTTTTTGAGTATCATATAGGGCAGAGTGCGCTTCCTTGTTGTCAAACGCGATTCCGGCTGTCTTACATGCTTTAGCTAACACGGTTTGCCCATAGGCTAAACCACTTAATGTAGCGGTATCAAAGGTGGCAAAAGGGTGGAACGGGACTCTTTTCAACTTAGAACGCTCGCTTGCAGCCAAAACAAAACTATGATCGAATTGAGCGTTATGCGCGACAATAATCGCCCGGCTACAATTTTGTTCTTTTTGCTCTTTTCGTATTTGACGATAAATTTCTTTTAATGCTTCGGACTCACTAATTGCTCCACGTAAGGGGCTAAAAGGGTCGCGCATTCCAATAAATTCGAGAGCCTCTTTCTCTAGGTTTGCTCCTTCAAAAGGCTCAATATGAAAATGCATGGTGGTGGCGGGTTGTAAGTTGCCTTCTTCATCCATTGCCAATGTTATGGCACATATTTCCAAAAGTGCATCGGTTTTTGCATTGAATCCTGCAGTCTCAACGTCAATAACGACAGGAAAGTAACCTCGGAAGCGATCACATAAGTTATTTGATTGTGCCAAATCAGTCATAAGTAACCTAAACGAAAAAATAGGACGTGCATTATTGCAGATTATTCGCGTAAGACAAAATCATAACGCATTAATAATCCTCATTATAAAGTGGGTCGTCGCAAAGGAAGGCTAGGCATCGTGGTTATTTTGGCGAGATTATTGCATTAGTTAATGCAGGAAATAGTAAGCGCATGTTTTATGGCGGCTAAGTGGCAATTTTGTGCCACTTAACTTCAATCAGAAAGAGTAGTATACGGTATGAAAAATTGGCTTGTGAGTCTCTGTGGTTTAACTAGTCTGTTGTTGACAACCAATGCTGTAGCGATGGAAATGCGTTATGTAGCAAAGCCTACCCAATCACAGTGGGAGCTGGTTAAGGATTCTCCACTTGAATGTAAGTTGATTCACGATATACCAAACTTTGGTGATGCGGAATTTACGGTAAGGGCGAGCAAGAAAATCAATATGGATTTTGAGCTCAAGATGTTTCGTCCTATGGGAAAAACGAGAGATGTTTCACTTGTTTCAATGCCTCCAGTTTGGCGCCCTGGGGAAGGGGCCAAAACTATTACTAAACTTCAATTTTTTCAACAGTTTGATGGCTATGTGGGTGGTCAAATCGCTTGGTCGATATTGAGTGAGTTGGAGAAAGGGCGCTATCCTACTTTTAGCTATAATGAATGGCAGAGCCGTGATCAGCGAATAGAAGTGGCATTATCCTCTGTGTTATTTAAGCAACCATATCAAGATTTTAGCCATTGTATCGGTCGTTTACTGCCTTATAGTTTTGAAGATATTTCATTTACCATTCTTCACTATGACCGTGACCGTGTTCAGGTGAATAAAGCGTCCTTAAAGCGTTTGACTCAAATTGCTGAGTATATTCGTTACAATCAAGATATTGATTTAGTTCTAGTTTCAACTTATACCGCAAGTGACGTCGAGGTGAGTAAAAGTGAAAACCAGAGCTTATCGGACCGACGAGCTAAGGTCCTGCAAGATTATTTTGAATCGCTAGGTTTACCTAAAGATCGAATTGATGTGCAGGGTTATGGCCAACGTAGAGCTGTTGCCGATGATGGAACACCGATAGGAAAAGATAAAAACCGTCGAGTTGTAATTTCTTTAGGGCGCTCACAAATATAGACTACGACACTTAGAAAAAAGAGCTGCGTTTTGAAACGCAGCTCTTTTTATTTGTCGGTCTATTGTGTGATTTCGATTAACCAGTAAGACCAGAATTTGCTTGCTTGTTTTGAATTAATTCAATCATATAGCCATCAGGATCTTTGACAAATGCAATCTCTGTCGAGCCACCCTTCACTGGCCCTGGCTCACGAGTGACATTTCCGCCCGCAGCTTTTATTGCGTCACAGGTCGCATAGATATCATCAAACCCAATCGCGATATGCCCAAAAGCAGATCCAAGATCATACTCTTCTGTTCCCCAGTTGTATGTGAGCTCAATGGTGGCACCTTGAGTTTCATCTCCATAACCTACAAATGCTAAGGTGTATTTGTATTCGCTGTTTTCACTTTTTCTGAGTAGGTTCATTCCCATAATATCGGTGTAAAAGGCGATAGAACGCTCTAAATTTCCAACACGTAACATGGTGTGTAAGATTCGACTGTTTGACATGTAATGCTCCTAGCTTTCTGGGTCAATGATTTCTTTATAGGTCTACTTTTTCTTTGAATTCACAAAGGTCTTCTATGATACAGCTCCCGCAACGTGGCTTACGCGCAATGCAGGTATAACGACCGTGGAGAATAAGCCAGTGGTGAATATCGAGTTTGAACTCCTTAGGAACCACTTTGAGTAGCTTCTCTTCTACTTCGTCGACGTTCTTCCCCATTGCAAATTTTGTCCGGTTAGAGACCCTGAAAATATGAGTATCAACCGCAATGGTTGGCCAGCCAAATGCCGTATTGAGAACCACGTTAGCGGTCTTTCTACCAACCCCTGGTAAGGCTTCAAGAGCTTCTCTATTTTCTGGTACTTCGCCATTATGTTGATCAAGTAAAATACGACAGGTTTTTATAACGTTTTCAGCTTTGGAGTTAAATAGGCCAATGGTTTTGATGTATTCTTTAACGCCATCAACGCCTAAGTCATAAATCGCCTGGGGGGTATTGGCTATGGGGTAGAGTTTGTCCGTTGCCTTGTTTACGCTTACATCGGTTGCTTGCGCCGAAAGTAACACGGCAATAAGGAGTTCAAAGGGTGAATCCCAATTTAATTCTGTTTGTGGCTTTGGGTTGTTTTCCCGTAAACGCTGAAGTATTTCTAACCGTTTTGTTTTATTCATAATTTTTTCACTTGCTCACATTTGTCACACGGGCTCGTTCAATTGTTGGTTGCTCTTTTGCTGGTTGGCGGTTTTCATTCCAACTATCGATACTATTTTTGGCCGCGATAAGTAGGCCAACGAAAATAAATGCACCGGGAGGAAGTACAGCGAGTAAGAAATGACTATCGAAGTGAAAAACCTCTATCGTGAGCACCTGTGCCCAACTGCCGAGTAGTAAATCTGCGCCATCGAAAAGAGTCCCGTTACCTAAGATTTCTCTAATTGCACCAAGCACGACTAAAGCACTTGTCATTCCAAGTCCCATCCAAAGACCATCGAGCGCAGAAGATAAAACAGAATTCTTAGATGCAAATGCCTCTGCTCGACCAATGATAATGCAGTTAGTCACGATTAATGGAATAAAAATACCTAACGAAAGAAATAACCCGTATGCGTAGGCGTTCATTAAAAGCTGTACACAGGTGACTAGCGCAGCAATGATCATGACATAAATCGGAATGCGAATTTCACGTGGTACAAAATTTCTCACTAAGCTCACGACAATGTTCGACCCCATCAGTACGAGCAATGTGGCGATGCCGAGTCCAAGCGCGTTTGTGACGGTAGCGGAAACCGCGAGTAATGGACACAAACCAAGTAATTGAACTAGAGCTGGGTTGTTTTTCCACATCCCATTAGTCATTAACTCTTTTTGTTCTGCATTCATTCTCGCTACTCCTCACAATTGAATGGTTGAGCGTAGAGCGCATCATGATTTACTTGGACATAATTAACCACATTTTTAACCGCTTTAACGACAGCTCTTGGTGTAATTGTCGCGCCAGTAAATTGGTCGAACTGCCCACCATCTTTACGCACCGCCCATTGAGATTGATTTTCTGCAGTGAGTGTTTTGCCAGTAAATCCTAATATCCAATCGGTCACGCGGAGATCAATTTTGTCCCCGAGGCCTGGTGTTTCGTTATGTGAAAGGACGCGAGTGCCGGTAATGATTCCTGATGTATCGATTCCGACAATCAGTTTAATTTGACCAGTGTAACCATCTGGCGCAATGGTTTCTATTGCGATGCCAGTGATGTTTTGGTCTTTTTTAGCGATATACGCATGTAACGATGCTTCATTGGGTAAGTTAGGTAAGGTTATTTTCGTACACGCTTTGGCCAAGTCGTTATTATGGCTGGTCTCGGGAACAACTTGGTTTAAGGTACGCAACAGCTGTGCCTTTTGTTGATCCGCAATGGTGTGCTCGGTAAAACTGTGAGTAATGGCAACGAAACCAGTGGTTAAGCTAGCAAATAACGCTAGTATCATGCCATTTTTACTTACTGCAGTTAACATGATACTCCTTAATGCCCATATGTACGTGGTTTAGTGTAGTAGTCAATAAGTGGTACACACATATTCGCGATGACGACTGCAAAGGCCACACCATCAGGAAAACCACCCCAACTGCGAATGATAAATATGGTGATACCAATAAATGCGCCATAAATTAATCGGCCTTTTACTGTCGTAGAAGCTGTAACAGGGTCGGTAGCAATAAAGAAAGCTCCAAGCATTGTTGCCCCTGAAAATAGCTGAATTAGAGGTGATGCTGTCGTCCCGGGTGAAAATAGTAGTGCGAGTGTACTGATGACAAAAAGTGCGACTAACATTGCTACTGGAATGTACCACTGAATTACGCGCGCTCTGATTAATGCAAGCCCGCCTATTAGATAAGCTAAGTTGACCCATTGCCAACCAATGCCAGCGAAGCTCGAGAATTGCGTTTTATCTAGAGTCTCGGCCATCGTTAGCCCTGCATTAAGAGATGTTCGTATAGTATCGAGTGGCGTTGCCATGGTAATACCGTCAAATACGAGTCGAACTTGCTGAACGGATAAACCGTCTCTATCGAATCCGGTAAAAATAAGGGATAGAGTATCAATGAGTGAACCGGGTTCTTGGATAAAGTCACGTGGTGGAAGCCAGCTGGTCATTTCAAGTGGGAATGAAATAAGGAGAACAACGTAACCGATCATGGCTGGATTGAAGGGATTTTGTCCTAGTCCACCGTATAACTGCTTGGCGACCACAATCGAAAAAATCAGTCCGATACAAATAACCCACCACGGTGCAAGGGGAGGTATGGCGACGGCAAGTAGCCATGCTGTCACAAATGCACTGTAATCCTGTAATGCCCGTTTACCTGAGCGTTTACGAAATGTCATGACCGCTGCTTCGAGGCATGAAGCTACGAATAGACCAAGGATCAGCTGAATTACTGTTCCCCAACCAAAATAGTACGTTTGCACAATTAACCCAGGAATCGCAGCTAACATAACCCACTTCATTAGATCCGTCGTGCTGCGTCGATTGTGCGCATGTGGAGAGCTAGAAATAAAAAAGGCCATTAGTTGTTTTTCTCGCTATTGATTTGAGTTACTGCTTGTTCTGCTTTGCGAGCTTTGGCTCGTGCAATCGCAGCGGCGACGGCGGCTTTTCTCGGGTCAACTTCCGCAGCTGGTTCTTTTGTATCAGTGTTAACGGTGTCATCTTTATCCGGTTGTGATTGAGATTGCTGCTCGGCTTTGCGAGCTTTGGCTCGTGCAATCGCAGCGGCGACGGCAGCTTTTCTCGGATCGACTTCTGCAGTTGGCTCGGTCGTATCGGTGTTAACGGTGTCGTCTTTATCCGGTTGTGATTGAGATTGCTGCTCGGCTTTGCGAGCTTTGGCTCGAGCAATCGCAGCGGCGACGGCAGCTTTTCTTGGATCGACTTCTGCAGTTGGCTCGGTCGTATCGGTGTTAACGGTGTCATCTTTATCCGGCTGTGATTGAGCTTGCTGCTCAGCTTTGCGTGCTTTGGCTCGCGCAATCGCAGCGGCGACGGCGGCTTTTTTCGGATCGACTTCTGCAGTTGGCTCGGTCGTATTGATGTTAATGGTGTCGTCTTGATCCGGTTGTGATTGAGCCTGTTGCTCAGCTTTGCGTGCTTTGGCTCGCGCAATCGCAGCGGCGACGGCGGCTTTCTTCGGATTGACTTCTGCAGTTGGCTCGGTCGTATCGATGTTAACGGTGTCGTCTTTATCCGGTTGTGATTGAGCCTGTTGCTCAGCTTTGCGTGCTTTGGCTCGCGCAATCGCAGCGGCGACGGCGGCTTTTTTCGGATCGACTTCTGCAGTTGGTTCGGTCGTATCGATGTTAACGGTGTCGTCTTGATCTGGCTGTGACTGAGCTTGTTGAGCAGCTTTACGTTGCCTTGCAAGCTGTTTTCGCTCTTCTCTAAGACGAATCATTTCTTGGTTATTTGGCTCTGCTTCACCCGCTTTTAAAGCTGCTTGCTGTTTGGCTTTTGCTTTGGCAATCGCGGCAGCAACGGCTGGTTTAACGGGGGTGTCAGCTGGTGAGCTTGAACTCTCTTTTTGCGCTTTCACTCGCGCAATCGCTGCAGCAATCGCATCATCGCCACCACTTTGTTGTTTCATTTCGCTTCGGCGAGCATCTGCTGCTTTCTTAAAGCGATTTTCACGTTCTGCTTTATCCCGCTCTAAACGCGCTTTTTTCTCTTCGAAGCGTTGCTTGGCGCGTTCTGATGCCTGAGCCTCTCGTTTTTGCGTATTAATTTCCGCTTTCGCTTGGCGGTAATATTGGACTAGAGGTATCTCACTTGGGCAGACATAAGCGCAAGCTCCGCATTCAATGCAATCTTTTAAATGTAATTCTTCACACTTCTGATGTTCTTGTGCTTTCGCATGCCATAACAATTGTTGCGGCAGTAAAGAAGCTGGGCACACTTCAGCACATTGCCCACAGCGAATACACGCCATTTCTACTGAGTCGGTGGCGAGCTCATTACTCTTGGGCGCTAAAATACAATTCGACGTTTTGGTAATCGGGACGTTCGCATGAGGGAGGGTAAAGCCCATCATTGGGCCGCCCATGATTAATCTAGGATGACGTTTATCCTCTTGATAATTGAACTCTTCGAGCAATGCGCTAACGGGCGTACCTAACTTAGCCCATACATTTCGTTGCTCTTGAAAACAGTTGCCAGTTAGAGTAACTAATCGTTGAATTAGAGGTTCGTTGTCAATAATGGCGCGTTTAATCGCAAAGAGAGACCCGACATTTTGTACCACGACACCAATATCTGCTGGCAAGCGACCATTCGGTACTTCTTTATTTGTGAGTACCTTGATCAGTTGTTTTTCACCACCTGACGGGTATTTTGTTGGTATAACGCGAATCACGTAATCTTTATCGGCCGCAGCTTTTGCCATGGCTTCAACGGCTTGTGGTTTATTATCTTCGATTGCGATTAATACAAGTTCAGGTTGAAGGATGTGTTTGACCACTTCAATACCCGTAACGATCTCCTGTGCATAGTGTTGCATTAACACATCGTCTGCCGTGATGTAAGGCTCACACTCTGCACCATTGATAATTAATATTTCGGTGCGCGCTATCCCAGATTGGATTTTCTTGGCAGTCGGGAAACCGGCGCCGCCTAAACCTGAAATCCCGGCATCGCGAATTTCTTCAATTAGCGATTCTGGGCTATGAAGCTGAAAGTTTGTCGTACATTGCCTCTCAATCCACCTGTCTTCACCATCAGGTTCGAGAACAATACATAGATCCTCTAATCCAGAAGGGTGAGAAATCGTACGCTTTTCAATAGCAGAAATAACGCCAGATGTAGGCGCATGAATCGGAAGCATAAAGCTTGAAGTATAGTGTGTTAACGTTTGACCTTTGAGGACTTTATCACCGACTGAAACCGATAAATCTCCCGATTTCCCAATGTGTTGCTTTAGGGGCAAAACCAATTGTGATGGCAGTGACGCCTCTACAGGAAGCGCCTGATTTGACTGTCGTTTATTTTCAGGTGGGTGGACACCGCCTGGAAAGTCCCAAAGTCGTCCTGTTTTTATTTGCTCAATCAAAGACAACATAATTAGCTTTGCTTCTCTTCAAGGTTAACGCCGGGCGCAGGAGTATCAACATTGACAACAGGGATTGCGTTTAGCTGCCATTTCCAGGTTTCGGGAGTGTCGTGAACTGGAATCATCTCAATGCAATCGGTAGGACAAGGCGCAACACATAAATCACACCCGGTACATTCATCTTTTATTACTGTATGCAATGCTTTAGTACCACCAATAATCGCATCTACTGGGCACGCCTGAATGCACTTAGTACAGCCGATACACATATCTTCATGAATAAAGGCAACGGTCTTGATGTTTTCAGCTGTATCTTGTGTTGAGTCAGGAACATCCACGCCCAATAAATCGGCAAGCTTTTCTATTGCAGCTTGCCCTCCTGGTGGACATTTATTAATGATATCGCCGTTAGCAATGGCTTCAGCGTATGGTCGGCACCCAGGGTAACCACATTGACCGCATTGAGTTTGCGGTAAAATATTGTCAATTTGTTCAACGATCGGATCGCCGGCAACTTTGAATTTTATGGATGCAAACCCTAAGATTGCTCCGAAAATACCGGCAAGCGCTGCAAGGGCAATGATGGCGATAAGAATAGCGTTCATTATAGTTTCACTAACCCGGTAAAGCCCATAAATGCTAAAGACATAAGTCCAGCGGTGATCATGGCGATAGATGCTCCTTTAAAAGGGGTAGGAACATCAGCAACTTGAATGCGTTCACGCATTGACGCGAATAGGATTAACACAAGAGAAAACCCTAACGCCGCACCAAAACCGTAAATGACTGACTGAATGAAGTTATGGTTTTCATTGATGTTAAGTAAGGCCACACCAAGAACCGCACAATTGGTTGTGATTAACGGCAGAAAAATACCAAGCAGGCGGTATAGAGTTGGGCTAGTTTTGTGTACCACCATTTCTGTAAATTGGACCACAACAGCAATAACTAAAATAAAGCTCATGGTTCTGAGGTACTCAATGGCAAATGGTTTTAAAATATAGCTTTCGACTAAATATGAGCACACTGATGCGAGAGTCAGTACGAACGTGGTCGCAAACCCCATGCCTATTGCCGTTTCTAATTTTTTTGATACACCCATAAAAGGGCATAAACCAAGGAACTTAACCAGTACAAAGTTATTGACCAGTACGGTACCTACCAACAACAAAAGATATTCGGTCATAATCAACGCGTTGCTATTTTAATGAGTAGGGTATTATCCGAGTTTATTTGACGAATAACAACCAAGGAAAGGTAAGGTTTTATCTTTGTGATCATATGGTATGTCTAAGATAGTGTTTTACTCGATAAACAGTTGGGACTCGAGAATATGAGTCGTTAATTTTTTAAGGAAAATTTTAAACAACAATCGTTGGAAACGAAAGAAGCCACATCTTTCGACGTGGCTTCTTTTCAAATTTGGCTCCCCCTGCAAGACTTGAACTTGCGACATACGGATTAACAGTCCGCCGTTCTACCAACTGAACTAAGGGGGAATTGCTTTGCGACGCGCATATTACCCATAAGGGCTAGATGTGTCAACGGAATCGAATAGAAAAAAATGATAAAAAAAACTTTACTTTCCTGTATCCCTTGTCGGCTCTTGGGTATATTTACTTATCCACCAAATTTGTGGATAAGTGTGTTAATTAATCTTGATTAACTTATTTTCTGACATTAGAGAAATAATTACATGATTAGAAATATGCTGATTATTTCTATGTATCTTATTGTTTTTGCTCTGTTTAAACTTGATATGCACAGGTTGGGATTGTAAAAATGAAAAGTCATGGAATTAGCTAAATGCTAACAATAATTAGCAAGTATGGGGAAAAGCAGTGGATTAAATTATAAAAATAATGATCTGAATCGATCATGAGGGGGAAAGATATTAACAGAAGAAAATTGAAGATACCAGATCAAAATGAATGAAATGATATAAAAGATAGCAAAATAGTTCTTGCATGTTATTTGCTACTCTAGCCACAATAAACTCGCCAGTCCCGGTAGAATGAATTAGCAAAAGAGATGGTGTATGAGTAAAAAATATGAGTTGGTTTCGTCTTATGATCCTGCCGGTGATCAACCAAGTGCAATAGATACATTATTGGAAGGGTTAGAATCCGGCCTTGCAAGTCAAACATTGTTAGGTGTCACGGGATCAGGCAAAACATTTACTTTGGCAAATGTGATTGCCAAATCACAACGTCCTGCTATTTTACTCGCGCCAAATAAAACACTTGCAGCTCAGCTATACGGAGAGATGAAGGCTTTTTTTCCTAACAATGCAGTAGAATTTTTCGTCTCATACTACGATTATTATCAACCCGAAGCTTATGTTCCCACTACCGATACTTTTATTGAGAAAGATTCGTCCGTTAATGCTCATATAGAACAGATGCGATTGTCAGCGACGAAAGCTTTGCTGGAGCGCAAAGATGCCATTATTGTCGCCTCCGTTTCTGCTATTTATGGTCTTGGCGATCCTGACTCTTATTTAAAGATGATGCTTCATTTACGTCGTGGAGATATTACAGATCAGCGTTCAATGATTCAACGCTTGGCTGAATTGCAATATACCCGCAATGATATGACATTCGAGCGTGGGCAATTTCGTGTTCGTGGTGAAGTTATTGATATTTATCCGGCAGAGTCCGATAGTGAGGCGGTGCGGGTTGAAATGTTTGATGATGAAATTGAAAATATTAGTATCTTCGATCCATTAACAGGCGCCATTCTTCAACGTAATCTTGCTCGTTATACTGTGTACCCTAAAACGCACTACGTCACACCTCGAGAACGCATCTTAGAAGCCATCGAAAATATTAAAGAAGAGCTCGCTTCTCGTAAAACCTATTTTATAGACAACAATAAATTGCTGGAAGAACAGCGCATCTCGCAACGAGTTAATTTTGATGTCGAAATGATGAATGAATTGGGCTTTTGCTCTGGCATAGAAAATTACTCTCGTTTGCTAAGCGGCCGTTTAGAAGGTGAGCCGCCTCCAACGTTGTTTGATTATTTACCGAGTGATGGCATTTTGATCATTGATGAATCACATGTCACGGTCCCACAGATTGGTGCAATGTATAAAGGTGACCGTTCTCGAAAGGAAACCTTAGTCGAATTTGGTTTTCGCCTACCTTCTGCTTTAGATAATCGCCCGCTTAAGTTTGATGAATTTGAATCTCTCGCTCCTCAAACGATATTTGTCTCAGCAACTCCTGGTAATTATGAACTTGAAAAGTCAGACAATGAAATTGCTGAACAAGTTGTTCGCCCAACTGGACTACTTGATCCAGAGCTAGAGGTTCGGCCCGTGGCGACTCAAGTGGATGATTTACTGTCTGAAATTCGAATTCGCTCAGCAAAGAATGAACGAGTATTGGTGACGACATTAACCAAACGGATGGCCGAAGATCTGACTGAATACCTTCATGAGCATAACGTTAAAGTTCGGTACCTTCATTCGGATATAGACACGGTTGAACGAGTGGAAATCATTCGTGATTTACGTTTAGGGGAGTTTGATGTATTGGTCGGTATTAACTTACTTCGAGAGGGGCTCGATATGCCCGAAGTGTCGTTGGTTGCTATCTTGGATGCCGACAAAGAAGGTTTTTTACGTTCAGAGCGTTCACTCATTCAGACCATAGGTCGAGCTGCTCGAAATATTGAAGGGCGAGCGATTTTATACGCAGATAAAATTACAGGCTCGATGAAACGTGCAATGGATGAAACCAATAGACGTCGTGAGAAACAGGTTGATTATAATGAGAAAAATGGCATTACACCGCAGTCATTAAAACGAGATATCAAAGATATAATGGAATTGGGCGAGGCAACGATTGGTAAAAAGTCCACTCAACCATCTCGAGTGAAACAATTATCAAAAGTGGCCGAACCTGAAGCAGAATATGCCTTATTTACCGCCAAGGAACTTGATCAGAAGATCAATAAATTAGAAGCCGAAATGTATCAGCATGCTCAAGATTTAGAGTTTGAGATGGCAGCACAGGTACGAGATAAAATTGAGCTACTACGTAAGCAATTTATCGCTAATAGTTAGAGAAGTTTTGACGAAAAAAAAGCCAATAGAAAAAACTCTATTGGCTGTAATATTGTGAATATTGTATTCACTAACAACGTCAGTTGGCTAGGTGACTCTTTCGAGTCTCCTATGCTTTTGCAAGTACCATGCCATCAAATTTGCTCATATTTTAGCCTTAAAAAGCTCTATTTTACCTAAATTTACTGTTTAATTTGCATTTTGCAACTCATAATGCGAAAGTTAACTCATATTGCAAGTGACGTGGTTTAGGAATGTTGAAAGAACAAAGTAAGCCCAAAAAATATCTATTGATGGTAGAAGATACAGCGTCGGTGGCAGTGTTGTATCGCTCTTATTTAACTCCACTGACTATTGATATTAATATCGTATCAACAGGGCATGATGCTTTAGTTAGCTTAGAGCAACGTAAGCCTGATCTTATTTTGCTTGATCTACGATTACCTGATATGACGGGGATGGATGTGTTGAGTGCAGTCAAAGCCACACATCCCGATGTTCCCGTTATTTTTATGACAGCCCATGGTTCCATCGATACTGCAGTACAAGCAATGCGTTATGGCGCACAAGATTTCCTCATTAAGCCATGTGAAGCTGATCTATTGCGGATTACTGTCAATAATGCGCTACGAAAAGCCATTATCGCTAAAAATACTCAGAATGATTCTTTAGGTCAACAATATCAAGGTTTTATCGGTAGTAGCTCAATGATGCAAGCCGTATATCGTACGATAGATTCGGCAGCATCAAGTAAGGCGACGATCTTTATTACAGGCGAAAGTGGAACAGGCAAAGAAGTCTGTGCGGAAGCGATTCATGCGGCGAGCTATCGAAGTGATAAGCCTTTTATTGCTATAAACTGTGCCGCTATCCCTAAAGATTTAATTGAAAGTGAGTTGTTTGGCCATGTAAAAGGCGCTTTTACCGGTGCATCAACCGATCGACAAGGTGCGGCTGAGCTCGCTGATGGTGGCACGCTATTTCTCGATGAATTGTGTGAAATGGATTTAGACCTACAGACTAAGTTGTTGCGTTTTATTCAGACTGGTACATTCCAGAAAGTAGGCTCTTCGAAGATGCGAAGTGTCAATCTTAGATTCGTTTGTGCGACGAATAGAGACCCTTGGAAAGAAGTGGAAGCAGGGCGCTTTCGTGAAGATTTATATTATCGGCTTTATGTCATTCCCCTTCACTTGCCACCACTGCGTCAACGCGGTGATGATGTTATTGAAATTGCCTACTCTTTACTTGGGTTTATGGCAAAGGAAGAGAGAAAAGAATTTGTCCGCTTAACACCAGAAGTCGTGGAGCGTTTTATTCATTACGAATGGCCAGGTAATGTAAGGCAGCTACAAAATGTGCTGAGAAATGTTGTGGTATTAAATCAGGGAAAGGAGATCTCAGTAGAAATGCTACCACCCCCCCTGAATCAACCAATTATAAAGGAAGAAGTAGCACCAGCAGGTGAAGTGGCTGAAGTTCAACAAAGTATTTCCTCAATCGATGACATCGATCCACTTTGGGTAATAGAGAAACGCGCGATAGAAAATGCCATCGATGTGTGTCATGGCAATATTCCCAAAGCAGCCTCTCAACTTGAAGTCAGCCCTTCTACTCTTTATCGTAAGATCCAATCATGGAATCGTTAGAGAATCAGTTTATGGCCTTAATAAACAAAGATACGCTCGACCAGCTCGCTAATGATATTGGTGAGGAAAGTGTGCCAATGTTGTTGGATATTTTTCTCGGTGAAATAGGGGATTATATCAACACACTGTCTTCAGTCGGCTCCCCCGATGTGATAGTGCAATTGGGTGAGATTAGTCATGCTTTAAAAAGCAGCGCCGCCAGTTTTGGCGCTGATAAGTTATGTAGATTCGCGAATGAAATAGACAGTATGGTGAAGATAAACAAGTCAATTGAGAGTGAAGTACAGCCATTTATCGAATTGCTAAAACAAACTCATACCGCATATTCTACGTTGCGCCAAGAGTCGTAAACTCGCTATTGTCGCGATAATTATCTCTTGCGAGATATCAGTAGCAATTTCGTAAAAACGCATTTCACGAGACTTGAATTATTAATGTTTAGGAGTAGCATTCTTCGATAGATGGGAAATGGTTTTTTTCAAAAGGGCTGTTCTCCTGATAAAATTAGTAGTTAAATAATATTTCGTACATCACCTAGCTCTTGCTAGTGTGGTGCCATAACTCCGAGCTGATGAGGCTAAGTTCACTATGTGTGAATACGCTGAATTAGCCAGTGGTCTATAGACCCAAGGGGAAGAACAGAAATGCTCTTGCCTCCCGTGCTTGGAAAGGTGTTACGTGGCTGAACAATTTAAAGATAACTTACAGCGTAAGTTTCATTACTTACGCCTGTCGGTGACGGATGTATGCAATTTTAAGTGTACATATTGTCTTCCCGATGGCTATCGCTCCAACGGTGAGCGAAATTCCTCATTTCTTTCTCTTGATGAGATCGGTCGAGTTGCCAGTGCCTTTGCGCAGTGTGGCACTTCGAAAGTTCGTCTCACAGGTGGAGAGCCTTCCTTACGTCGAGATTTTAACGACATCATAGCGTCGATATCAGACGTGCCTCAGATCTCGAAACTCGCGATGACCACCAATGGGTACCGCTTAGCTACACATGCGGAGCAATGGCGGCGGTCGGGTCTTACCCAACTTAATATCAGTGTCGATAGCTTGAACTCAAAAATGTTCCACCAAATCACTGGTGAAAACCGGTTTGAGCAGGTTTTGCAAGGCATCGATGTCTCTTTGGCCGCAGGTTACGACCAAGTCAAAATTAATGTGGTATTAATGAAAGAGCATAATGCTGCAGAGCTGCCAGCGTTTCTTGATTGGATTAAAGATAGACCACTACAAGTGCGCTTTATTGAGTTAATGCAAACCGGCAGTATGGATAAATTTTTCCAAGAGCAGCATCTTTCGGGTATGACGATTATGGAATATTTGCTTCAGCGAGGCTGGCAAGAGAAAGGTCGCGGTGTTACTGATGGACCTGCTCGAGTCTTTTCTCATTCTGATTATGTTGGAGAGATAGGGTTAATCATGCCTTATAGTAAAGATTTCTGTCAGACCTGTAATCGTTTAAGAGTCTCTGCTAAAGGCAAACTTCATTTATGTTTATTCGGTGAATCTGGTGTCGAATTACGTGATTTGCTAGCTCGCGATGATCAGCAATCGGAGCTCATTGAAAGAATAGCATTATCCCTACAAAATAAAGAAGCGACTCACTTTCTTCATGAAGGTAATACTGGAATGACACCACATTTAGCATCTATTGGTGGTTAAGTAAGCGGTATTTTCGGTTAAATTTTAGTCCACAAGGATTAGGCCTTTCACTGTCCTTGTATTTTTATGCTACATACTAATAAGAAGTACAAAAATGAACGAACTAACTCATGTTAACTCATCTGGCGAAGCAAACATGGTTGATGTGTCAGCCAAAGATGAAAGTGTCCGAGTCGCTCGAGCGCAAGCGATTGTCGAAGTTTCACAGCAAACGTTAGACTTGATTATTTCAGGCCAACATCACAAAGGCGATGTTTTCGCTACTGCGAGGATTGCAGGAATTCAAGCAGCGAAAAAAACATGGGACTTGATTCCGTTATGTCACCCTCTACTCTTATCCAAAGCAGAAGTGCAACTTGAAGTCGACGAATCGCTCTGTCAGATTCGTATTGAGTCTTTGTGTAAATTAAGTGGGAAAACAGGGGTAGAGATGGAAGCACTCACTGCTGCCTCTGTTGCTGCGCTGACGGTATACGACATGTGCAAAGCGATTCAAAAAGACATCGTAATAAAAGATGTGCGTTTATTGGAAAAGCGTGGTGGTAAATCTGGTGATTTTAAGGTGGAATTATGATTAAAGTCGTTTTCTTTGCTCAAACGCGCGAACTCGTGGGAGTTGGTGAGCTTTCCCTTGATGCGAACTTTTCAAACGTTGAATCACTTCGCCAGCATCTAGCAGAACAGTCAGATAAATGGCAACTTGCCCTTGAGTCAGACCAATTACTTGTTGCTATCAATCAGGAAATCGCCAACTTTGACAGCCAAGTTAATGATGGCGATGAGGTTGCTTTCTTCCCTCCTGTCACTGGAGGTTAAGATGGCGATTACAATTCGTGTTGAGGAGCAAGACTTCTCATTAGCTACTGAATATGAACGAGTGACAGCTTCGACAGACGTTGGCGCTGTTGTTACGTTCGTTGGTAAAGTTCGAGATATGAATCTTGGCGATGGTGTTACTGGCTTAAAACTAGAGCATTATCCTGGTATGACGGAACGAGTTTTAACTCAACTAGCCGAAGAGGCCCAAGCTCGTTGGCAGTTGATGGATATTACTGTCATTCATCGTATTGGTGATTTAGATATTGGTGACCAGATAGTATTAGTGATTGTCACCAGTTTGCACCGTGGTGAAGCATTTGACGCGTGCCATTTTCTGATGGATTTACTCAAAACCAAAGCACCATTTTGGAAAAAAGAACGCACTTTAGATGATGAACGTTGGCTGGAAGCTCGAGATATTGATCACCAAGCAGCTTCAGAATGGCAGTTAAAGAAGTCGTAATTCACACAAATTTATCGTTGATAGTCTACAACAATGAGAGAAATAGATTTAATCCATTGCTCAATTGAGTAAAAATAGTCCACACTGAGTATGTTGGCTTCATTCATTGAAGAAGAGGTATAAAGTATGGAATCGCAAAAAGTTAAAGACTATATGACCAAACAGCCGGTTACATTCACGCCTGATATGTCGCTCGCGACGGCGTTAGAAAAAGTAATTGGCTCAGAGCAATTTGGTGGTCCGGTTATTGATGATTGTAAGCAAGTTATTGGCTTTTTGTCAGAACAGGATTTGATTGATAAATTGGTGAAGGTTAGTTACTACTGTCAGGATAGTTATGTCGTCGGTGATTGCATGTCGACTGAAGTACTATCAGTTGACTCAAATATGCCCATTATTGAACTTGCCTCGCGGATGACAATTGGAAAGCCAAAGGTTTATCCGGTTATTGATGATGGGAAATTGGTTGGACTTATTACTCGTAGGGCTGCGTTAGTTGCTATCGACAACAGCTTAAAAAATTGCTTCAAACATCCAGTTTAAAAGTAGAGCCACATTTGTGGCTCTAGCTTTTTTTAGTCGTTGATTACGCTGCGTTATCAGAGGTTGTGAGTAACTTTGGTAATGGGATATAGAGACTTTCAGTGAGGTCGCTCAGCATTTGGTCATACACATTTGCCACTGTAAGAGATATATCTGCGGTTATTTGATACATTTCTTCTGCATCGAATTCTGTGCTTAAGTCATCGTTAATATCACTTAGAAATTTGATTGCATTTGCACATGTAGGCGATGAAATCATTAATGAGTTGATGAGTGCAAGTTGATTTAACTTACGGCAAATGCTCTCAGAATAGTGGATTAATCGTAAGCGTCCTTCGGAACTATTCATATCCTCAATACACACTCTTAGTTGAGTTAATGCATCCATGGTATCGATGACTTGCTGCCAATTCATATGATACTCATCACTTAAATCGATGCGATTAACATCAACCAACCATGAAAGTACCACTTCATCCATGAGAAACATACAATGGCGGATAGACTTACCGTGAATAATTTGATTATTTGAAACGGAACGTTGGTCCCAGTCTTTGATTAGTGTATTCAATTTTAGCTGTAAAACACGATACATTGGTTTACTGTCAACGTTCGCAGTAGCAATGAGTTGTGCTGTTTTTTCTTGCATCGACTCTTGCAATTGACTTACTTCAGCATTCCGTTCTTCACCAAACATTAAAGTATGATGAGTGGCTCGGCGGTGCTGACGGCAAAGGAATAAAGTTTGACGAAGTCCAATGAGTAACTCATATTTCCGTTGCAGAGTAGAATTGCGTTGTTTTGCTTGATAGAGCATAAGCCCTAATATAGCTAACGATATTAAAATCGAAATGGTAACAAACATACATCACGCCTCCCTCACAAGAATTTATATTAAGTTTAGCATGAATGATGCCATGATTAATATCTAATTAAATCAGTATAATAACCATTAATTATCTATTGCTTTGCACCAACCTAGTTCGTTGTTGGTCAAGGGTGTGATCATGGTTCAATAAATAAAACCCCTGATTGATATCAATCAGGGGTATATGGTTTTACTACAAATAATATGTGTCTACATGACTCTCATACCTGGTTGGGCACCATCATGAGGTTCTAAAATCCATAGCTCATCTCCACCTGGACCTGCTGCGAGAATCATCCCTTCAGACATACCAAATTTCATTTTACGCGGCTTGAGGTTAGCCACCATCACGGTGTATTTTCCGACTAATTCTTCAGGTGAATAAGCCGCTTTAATACCAGAGAACACTTGGCGAGTCTCTCCTCCAATATCTAACTGGAACTTAAGTAGCTTGTTGGCTTTAGGCACTGACTCGCACGAAATAATTTTAGCGATACGCATATCGACTTTTGCAAAATCGTCAAATTCAATTTCTTCGGCAATTGGATCTTTACTCAGCTCGGTTTCGTCTTGAGTTGCACTTTGCGCAGCCGCAACTTCTTGAGCTGCAACTTCTTTTGATGCTTCGATCATCGCGTCGATATGTTTGCTATCGATACGATTAAACAGCGCTTTGAATTTGGTGATTTGATGAGACGTCAGCGGTGTGTCTAATGCCTCCCACGTTAGCTCTTGATTTAAAAATGCTTCAGTGCGCTCGGTCAAAGTAGGCATCACTGGCTTGAGGTAAGTCATTAACACTCGGAATAGGTTTAAGCCAACAGAACATACATCTTGTAGCTCTTTGTCTTTGCCTTCCTGTTTTGCGATGACCCATGGGGCTTTTTCGTCAATATACTGGTTTGCTTTATCAGCCAGCGCCGTGATTTCACGAATAGCGCGAGAAAATTCTCGGTTTTCGTAGCATTCAGCAATTCGCTCTCCTGCATCGACAAACTCTTTATACAGTTCTGGGTCTGCGAAGTCTGCTGACAGTTGACCATCAAAACGTTTGCTAATGAAACCTGCATTACGTGATGCAAGATTTACAATTTTGTTCACAACGTCAGAGTTTACTCGTTGAGTAAAATCATCGAGATTTAAATCGAGGTCGTCAATCCGGTTATTCAGTTTTGCCGCGTAGTAGTAACGTAGGCATTCAGGGTCTAGATGCTCTAAGTAGGTGCTAGCCTTGATGAATGTCCCTTTAGATTTAGACATTTTAGCGCCATTGACAGTGACATACCCATGAACAAATACGTTGTTTGGTTTTCTAAAACCAGAGCCTTCTAGCATCGCAGGCCAAAATAGACTGTGGAAATAGACGATATCCTTACCGATAAAGTGATAGAGCTCGGCACTGCTGTCTTTTTTCCAATACTCATCGAAACTAAGATCAGGGCGTTTATCACATAGGTTTTTGAATGAGCCCATGTATCCAATCGGAGCATCTAACCATACATAGAAAAACTTATTCTCTTCCCCAGGAATTTCGAAACCAAAATAAGGTGCGTCACGAGAAATATCCCACTGCTGTAAGCCAGACTCAAACCACTCTTGCATCTTATTTGCTGTTTCTGTCTGTAATGAACCAGAGCGTGTCCACTCTTTTAGCATGCTTTCAAACTGAGGAAGATCGAAGAAGAAGTGCTCTGAATCTTTCATGATTGGTGTTGCACCCGATACCGCTGACTTTGGATTGATCAAATCGGTTGGGCTATAGGTTTCACCACATGCGTCACAGTTATCACCATACTGATCTTCAGACTTACATTTTGGGCAAGTACCTTTAACGAAACGGTCCGGTAAGAACATCTCTTTTTCTGGGTCGAAGAGTTGAGAAATCGTACGACTTGAAATAAAACCATTGGCTTTGAGCTGAGTATAGATGTGTGCAGAGAGTTCTCGGTTTTCATCACTGTGAGTGCTGTGATAGTTATCAAAACTAATATCAAAGCCTGCAAAATCTTTTTGGTGCTCTTCACTTACTGAAGCAATCATCTCTTCTGGAGTTATACCCATCTGCTGTGCTTTCAGCATTATCGGTGTACCGTGAGCATCATCGGCGCAGATGAAATTGATTGTGTTGCCTCGCAGGCGTTGATAACGCACCCAAATGTCTGCTTGGATATGCTCGAGCATATGACCTAGATGGATTGAACCGTTCGCGTATGGAAGGGCACAAGTGACCAAAATTTTTCTTGGTTGAGTTGCCATACTTTAATTTTCGCTTTGTTTGATGGGTATAAAATGAGAGGGTTAATAGTACCTGATGCAGCTGATTACGCCAAGTCACACAAGCGGTAAAGCTATATTAATTGAAGGCTTTTTCCATAGGTCTAGCAGTGGTAGCATGTAGTCAATGGAGGACGACTATGTCTACGAATACTATACTTGAACAGGCTCGTTCAATTCTGAGCCAATACCAGCACCCTTTACTGATCTCCGACTGGAGCAAAGATCCAAACATTATTATTTTGCAGCAGGGAAAAATTGTCATTGCACTGCCGTTTTCGAGTCACACATTAAGATTGGATCTTGAGCAATGGCTTATAGAACAATCGGTGTCACAAGCATTGGGTTGTGATGTGTCAGTGGTTCAAAAAATTAAGTCATTAAAATCTCACAACCCTAAAAAAATAAACGGGGTTAAGAATATTATTGCGATTACCTCTGCAAAAGGAGGGGTCGGAAAATCAACGACCGCTGCTAACTGTGCTCTTGCACTGGCTAATAGTGGAGCTAAAGTCGGTATTTTGGATGCGGATGTTTATGGTCCATCGTTGCCCTTGATGTTTGGTACTCGTGGGCGTGAACTAGAAGTTCGTGATGGAAAATGGATGCAACCAATAACGGCTCATGGCATTGCAACACACTCCATCGGCTATGTGGTCAGTCAAGATGATGCCGCAATATGGCGTGGTCCAATGGCATCTAAGGCATTGGGTCAATTGTTAAATGAGACTGAGTGGCCAGATCTTGACTATTTGGTGATCGATATGCCACCGGGTACGGGTGATATCCAAATTACGTTATCGCAAGAAATTCCAGTTACCGGTGCGGTGGTGGTTACCACTCCTCAAGATATGGCACTTGCAGACGCTCAAAAAGGTATCGCAATGTTTAATCAGGTTGGCGTCCCTGTGGTCGGTATTGTTGAAAATATGAGTTATCACATTTGTAGTCATTGTGGGAAACACGACGATATTTTCGGTACGGGAGGAGCAGCTAAGGTGGCGGAGCGTCATTCCATTCCTTTATTGGGGCAAATGCCACTCCACCGTCAATTACGTGAAGATATTGATTCTGGCACGCCAACCATGATAGCTCGTCCTGAAAGTGAGTTTGCTGGGTACTATGTCGCGATGTCGGAGCAAATTTCTTCTAGGATGTACTGGTCTGGAAGTGTGGATGCGGAATTAATTATGACTATGGCTGTCTGATAGTTGAACACATGTTCCAAATGATAAGATATTAACTAGTTAATTTTTCGTTTGGGCATGTTGAATAACCAGAATTCAGTCTAGTGACGACTGTTGATACGAGACACTTAATATAGCTATAAGGGTATTTCTTTATGACAGTACGCCAAGTTTTCGTCAGATTTTCGATTGTATCAGTAATATTAATAGCGGCTTTATCATTGTTTTCTCAAGCCTGGCTGTGGCTCTATATAGTCGTAATACCTGTTGTTTTAATTGGCTTTTATGACATGTGTCAACATCGACAATCTATTCGTCGGTTATACCCAGTCTTTGGGCGATTTAGATATTTGTTAGAATCAATTAGACCAGAGATACAACAATATTTTGTTGAGAATGAAACGAGTGGAATGCCTATTCCAAGGGAATTCCGTTCGTTAGTATATCAACGCTCAAAAGGTGCAAGAGATACACGCCCTTTTGGTACCATATTTGATGTAAATCGCGCTGGATATGAGTGGGTTAATCACTCTATGCAACCCAAACACCTTTCTGATCTCGATCCTCGAGTTAAATTTGGCGGCCCAGACTGTCACCAACCTTATATGGCTTCTCCACTCAATATATCAGCAATGAGTTATGGAGCATTAAGCAAAAATGCAATTATGGCATTGAACCGCGGCGCGAAAATTGGTGGTTTTTCTCATAATACCGGAGAGGGAAGTATCAGCCCTTATCACCTAGAGCACGGTGGGGATATTGTTTGGCAAATCGGTACTGGTTACTTTGGTTGTCGAAATGATGAAGGTGGTTTTAATCCTGATACATTTGCAATAAATGCAAAAAAAGAAGTGGTTAAAATGATTGAGATAAAACTTTCTCAAGGCGCGAAGCCCGGCCATGGTGGAATCTTGCCTGCCGCTAAATTAACTCAAGAGATAGCAACGATCCGCCATGTCCCAATGGGAGAAGATGTTGTTTCACCTCCTTCACACAGCGCTTTTTCTACTCCAACAGAGTTATTATACTTTGTTAAGCAATTGCGAGATTTATCGGGTGGTAAACCTGTTGGCTTTAAACTCTGTATTGGCCGACAGGATGAGTTTCTAGCGATATGTAAGGCGATGATCGAGACAGGTATTTTACCCGATTTTATCACCGTTGATGGTGGTGAAGGCGGAACAGGTGCTGCGCCAACCGAAATGACCAACTCTGTCGGAGCACCCATTAGAGATGGATTGATTTTTGTCAATAATGCCTTGATTGGTTTTGGGTTAAGACAACAGATACGTGTTATCGCCTCTGGAAAAATGTTTTCTGCTTTTCATATTCTCAGGGCGATTGCATTAGGTGCTGATACTGTGAACTCTGCTCGCGGTATGATGATGTCTTTGGGGTGTATTCAAGCTCGTACTTGTAATACCGATAACTGCCCAACAGGGATTGCAACTCAGAACCCTTCTCGAAACAAAGCCATTGTCGTGACTGACAAAGCACAGCGAGTAGCTAACTTCCAACGAGAAACCATTAAAAACTTAGTTGAATTGGTTGGAGCGGCAGGCCTCAATGGCATTCATGAACTCAAACCTCAGCATATAAATCGCCGAGTGCAAGGAACCGACGTAAAAAACTATGCTCAACTTTATCCAACAGTGGCAGAAAAATCCTTGTTAGACGAAACAACCATTCCCGAAAGTTGGCGCTATGATATGCAAGAAGCTAATGCTGCATCTTGGTAATCGACAACTGATGTAAAAAAATGACAAAGAGGGCGATTGAGCCCTTTTTGTCATTTTCATATTGGTTAACTGATAGAAAAAGATGGTAACCAGCAACTTGAAACTTTTTTAGCCAGTAACAGTGATAATAGTATGGATTTATGACTATGGTTGACTGGTATCTGTGTAAGCAACTCTTTATAATTCCGCGGCGACAAACATTTAACTTTTGGCTTTGAATTAGGATTGCTTACATGCCTGAAAATCATCAATGTGTCATTATCGGTATCGCTGGGGCGTCAGCTTCTGGAAAGAGCTTGATTGCTAGCACTATTTACAGAGAATTGCTGGCAAAAGTTGGTGATACTCATATCGGAGTGATCACTGAAGATTGCTATTATAAAGATCAAACGCATCTTAGTATGGATCAACGCATTAAAACAAACTATGACCATCCTAGCGCGCTCGATCATAATTTGTTGTGTGAGCATTTAGAACAGTTAATAAATGGGGAAGCAGTAGAGGTACCGGAATACAGCTATTCGGAACATACTCGGACTCAGAATACGAATACAATGACACCAAAACGCGTGATTATCTTAGAAGGTATTTTGCTACTTACTGACCCAAGGCTAAGAAAGTTAATGCATGCCTCAATTTTTATGGATACACCACTCGATATTTGTTTATTGCGACGTCTTGAGCGTGATGTACAAGAGCGAGGAAGAACGATGGAGTCGGTATTATCTCAATATACTGAAACCGTTCGTCCGATGTTCCTTCAATTTATTGAACCATCGAAGCAACATGCTGACATTATCGTCCCTCGTGGCGGTAAAAATCGAATAGCGATTGATGTTTTGAAGGCTCATATTTCTAAATTATTGAAATCTTAACGGTAAAACCACAAATATCCAGTAAATTTTGGGTAAATTAATGGCACGATAATGTGCCATTTTTTGATCTGGGAAATGTATTATGAAGAAGCTACGTATTGGTGTTGTCTTTGTTTTGGTGATCCTAATTACTGCGCTAGTGGCTGTGATATTTTTTATCAACCCCAATCAATTTAAACCACTCATTGTAGAGCAAACCAAAAAAGCGACAGGGCTTGATCTCGTTATCGACGGTGACATTCATTGGCAGTTATTTCCTGCATTGGGCTTCGGCATTGGTCAAACAGCAATGCGAAACCCTGAAGGTTTTGAGGAAACCAATCTATTTCAAGTTAACGCTATTGATGTATCAATAGAACTTATCCCTCTGTTTAAGAAGCAATTGATGGTCGGTCAAGTGGTATTGAAGGGGGCTGATATTCAAATTGAAACCCTATCCGATGGCCGCACAAATCTAGACAGTTTTACGGCGAGTAACAGTGTAAGTGGCGTAACTTCTGATCCAAGTAACGATGGTAATGAAAATTCTACCTCTATATCGGTGAGTCGAGCTGATGATTCCCTAGAAGTCGAAGATACATGGCATATCAGTGTTGCAGGTGTTTCAATTAAAGATTCTAATTTAGTGCTTAATGATCGTAAAACGGGTGTGCAGAGTCTTTTGCAAGTTGCAGATATTAGTGTGACAGAATTCTCTCCTGGAGAATGGAGCCAAATTACATTTGATGTTGCGGGTAAGAGCAACGATAAGACATTTATCACCAATGGTAGTGCGAAATTTACATTATCTCCTGATTTTCAGGAATATGCGTTACGCAGTATTGAGGTAAATGGATCGTTTGATGATGGCTCTAATACCATATCAAAAGTAGACGTTGTACTGGATCAATTTCAATTTGGGGAGCCTACTCAATTGCAGATAGATGTGGAAGGTGTCGTATCTGATCTGGCGTTGTCTTTGGTCGGACAATCGAGCTTAGTTATTGATAAAGCGCTAACGTCTGTCACTGCTTCTCAATTAGACCTGAGTATGCAGATAGAAAGTGAAACACTTCCTCAATCACCATTGAATATTGTTCTTGATTCAAATGTTGTGTTTGATCTGAATAACAGCGAATTAAAGGCGATAATCGACGAGTTGTCTGCAAATGATATTGAGCTTCAAGGAGCAACCGTTGCCACTTTTTCAGATGTAACCCAAATTCGTTTTGAACTGCATGGGTCAGATATTGATATCGACCAATTCCTTGATATCGAAGAGACCAAGCCATCTCAAAGTTCTTCTGATTCTGAAGACAAACCGACTGTATCAACAAGCAATTCGAGCACTGTGGAAGTTGAACCTGATTTATCAGCTCTTAAACATTTAGATGTTGCTGGTATTGTGACCATTGATGAGCTAAAGACGAACAATGTTGAACTGACGGAAACGAAAACCAAGTTTTCAATTAAACGAGGACTGGTCAAGCTAGAAGCATTTGAAGCCAATTTGTATCAAGGTAGCATAAGTGCCAAAGGTCAACTTGATGGTAGGAAAAGTCCTGCAACATATCAGATTAATAACACCCTTACTGGCGTTCAAATCGAGCCGTTGTTGCAGGCTGTTGCAGAGACGGACATCGTCGAGGGTACCGGAAATTTAGTGACTACCATTAATGGTAAAGGTTTAACATCAACCCAGATCAAGAAAAATTTAGCGGGAACGGTAGAGGTAAAGTTTACCGATGGAGCGGTAAAAGGCTTCAATATTGCGCAACAGATTCGCAATGTAAATGCCAAATTGAACGGCGAGAGCGATGGCTTTGATATATCGGCAAAAGAAACAGATTTCAGTGCACTAACAGCAACATTGAAGCTAGCGAATGGAGAGCTTTCTACCAATAATCTAGCAATGCAGTCTCCTTTATTACGAATACATGGCAAAGGTTCAACGAATTATATAAATGAAAAAATAAAGTTTTGGTTGGATACAGCAGTGGTAGGCTCACTTGAAGGTCAAGGCGGAGCGAGTGTTGATGATCTAAAAGATATTACTATCCCAGTTGAAATAAAGGGCAGTTGGAGTAAGCCAGATCTAGATATTCCACTTGATGAAATCCTGAAGCAGCGTGCTAGGAAGAAGATTACCAAAGAAAAGACAAAGCTCGATGAAAAAATTGATGAGGAAGTCGATAGGCTTCAAGAAAAAATCAACAGTAAAATTAAAGATGAGCAGACAAAAGATACGATGAATAAATTGCTGAAAAAAATCCTCTAATCGATCAACCTTTTACTAAAAAAAGGTGAAGAAATAGGGACACTGTTGGTCTGCTGTTACTTAGTGGTTTAGTGCAGTAATACAGTGCCCTTAATCAGCGAGAAAATGATTTACCAATCAATACCCTTGCGAGCTTTAATACCATTCTCAAAGGCGTGTTTTACATTACGTACTTCCGATACCGTATCGGCTAATTCGATTAAATTACGATGAGCACCACGCCCGGTGATAATCACAGATTGCATAGCAGGGCGGTTTGAAATTGCTTCGATAACCTCATCTAACTCGATATACCCGTAATTGGTCATATAGGTCAGTTCGTCAAATAGAACAACATCGATAGAGTCATCTTTCAACATTGCTTTACATTTCTGCCAAACAACTTGTGCTGCGTCGGTATCGGCTTGTTTATCTTGAGTTTCCCAAGTAAAACCGGTGGCCATGACTTCAAACTCGACCCCTAGCTTTTCTAACAGATTCTTCTCGCCGTTATCCCACGTGCCTTTGATAAATTGAGCGACAGCACATTTTTGTCCATGACCATGGGCGCGAGTGATCATGCCAAATCCTGATGTTGATTTGCCTTTGCCATTTCCAGTGATGATTAAAAGAAGGCCTTTTTCATCTTGAGCGGCGGCAATTCTAGCATCAACGTTTTCCTTTACTTTCTGTTGACGCTCTTTATGGCGGTTCTGTGCGTTGTCGTTTGCCATCTTATGTTCCTTTATTGGTGTTTCGCCTCGTAATTTTTATCTTAACCTATCTGTTTTAGAACAAAAACCGTTGAATTCACGCGGGATTTAAGTGATGGTCGTAGTGTGACATGAGCTTTACACGTTAAGGATTTATTATGATGGAACAACTTTTAGCTTACGCCGAGAAAACATGGGGCGTCGATCTTCACCAAGTTAACCAACTTAGTGCTGAGCAACTCTTAGAATTGACAGAGGTTTTCTCTGTTGATCAAAAAACTTGTTTATACGCTTTATTACCATTGGCTGCGAATTATGCTCTAGTGCCTCTTTCTAACTATCACGTCGGTTCAATTGTTGTTGGTTTGTCAGGAAATGCATACTTTGGCGCCAATATGGAGTTTGGAGACCAAAGCTTGAGTCAAACCGTTCATGCTGAACAGGCGGCAATTAATCATGCTTGGTTATGTGGTGAAGAAGGTATTAGCGATATTTATGTCAACCAAAGTCCGTGTGGTCATTGTCGTCAGTTTATGAATGAGCTTTCTACATCGGAGCAGCTCACTATTCATGTGCAAGGGCGTGAGTCTGTCTCGTTAGCTCAACTTCTACCTGATGCGTTCGGCCCAAATGATTTGGGGGTCGCGAATCGATTGATGTCTATACAGACGAGAGTGTCCTCCAGTGAGTCTTCACATTCTTTCGACGAATTGGCATGGAAACGAGTTTATTCGCCATACACTGAAAGTCCTTCGATGTGCTTGATTACATTGGAAGATGGTAAGAGAATTATTGGGTGTTATGCGGAAAATGCAGCCTTTAATCCCAGTTTATCGCCGTTGCAATCTGCGTTGATTATGCTTCGGTTAGCTTTGCGCGACTTTGACAGTATCGTCGATGTCGAGCTAATTGAATCGAAGCAATCACAAGTACTGCAGTATGACGCTACGCTCTCCTTACTAAAGAGCATCGCGCCAAAGGTAGAGTTAAGGTATACCAACCTATCGAATTAAATCCATCCTAAGAGGTTCCACCATAAATAATCGAGTGGCATCAAGATCAACAGTGTAATTACTGCCAACGGTAATGACACCTTAATTAACGAAGATAGCTTCTCCTGTGATAACTGCATTGCGACAATGAGAGGAGCAACTTGATAGGGGAAGATGACCGTCGAAAATCCGATTACTTGCGTCATCAGTACCGCTTCGAGCGAAAAGCCTGTTGAATGCGCAAAGTCGGCTGCCATTGGTGAGAGTACAGTTGGGACGCCAGGAATGGTGGTGATAAGTCCAGTCAGTGTTGAGATAGAACACAAAGACATAAAGTTATAGAAAGTAGAGTCATGGGAGTTTGATAACGCTGAGCTGAATATCTGTCCAACAGAGGTTCCAATTCCCGATAAATTGACCAGAGCACCGAGCCCTAGCGCAGCAGCTACAAAGATAACAGTACCGAAATCAACGGATCGATTAAATGCTTTTGGTTCGACAACACCATACTTAGGAAGAAGCAGGAAAATTGCGGTAACAATGCCGACCCATGCAGGATTAACTCCATGAATGGAATCAGTGATCCAAAATAACAGCGTCATCGTGAGAATGAATAGAACCTTATTCTGTTTCTTTAAATCAAAATGATCATTACGCGCTTGGCTGGACGTTTTGTCATTTATATCAATTTGAGCGGGAAAGATTTTCACGACCACTAAAACTAAAACCGCAGATTTTACGATACCGAGGATAGGGAAGTGCAGAGCAAGGTATTCTAAGTATCCAAATGAAATACCAAACAAATTCTCACTCGCTCCGGTTAAAATCATGTTCGGAATGTTGGATGGAAGAATGGCAAAACTGGGCATGTTGCACGCTAGAGCTAGAGTGACAGCGATGCCAATACGACCAGAACTGCCTTTCGCAAAACCTAGTTGCTCAGCTAACGCCATACCTATTGGAATCAGTACAACAGAGCGACCAACAGATGAAGGCATAACAAAGCCAAGTAGCATTGCTGTCACGACTAGACCAGAGATTAATTTAACGTAACTTGTCGTTAAATAAGGGGCAATAATTAGGGCGAGACGTTTCCCAATTCCAGTGGTTGATATTGCTTCGCCAATAATAAAGCCTGAAATAATCAACCAGACTGCGGAAGATGAAAAGCCAGAAAAAAGAACGTTTGGTTCGATTAAATTAAAAACCGCAACTAAGGCAAAAAAGATTAACCCTGTAAGAAAGGGAGGGATAACGCTCAAACTCCAAAATACTAGTGTAATCAGAATGATTGCTGCGCTGTAAGAGAAGTTATTTGGTTGACCAGCAATCGGTCTCATCGCCAAGTATCCAGCAATAATGACGGCAATGAATACGATAATTGAGCGTATATTGAGGCTGTTTTTCATGTGAGTTCTCTATGTAAATAGCGATATTGTAGGCTTGTGTTTGTTTCGGTTGCCGCTTATATTAGCAGTTCGTGATTGTCGTAATAAGGTGGAAATGTGACAATGGGTATTCCTAATGCGTCATACTTGCCGGCAAGCCATGTCGCTTACACGATTGATCCAAAGCGGCCAGTTTTAACTCAGCGAAGAACCATGAATCCGGAAGAGGCGATAGCACCTCACCGTCATCCTCGTGGACAGTTGTTATGGTCGTCGAAAGGTTTACTCCGAGTGACAACTAACAACGCCGTTTGGGTCGTTCCTTCTTCACACGCAGTGTGGATCCCAGGTAATGCCTTTCATCAGGTTACCTGCCAAACTCAAGCGCAAATACGCAACTTGTACTTTGATCCATCATGCCCGATTCGACATTATGACAGTGAAGTTGTGATGCTGGCTATGAGCCCTTTGCTGCGCGAGATTATTGTCCGCATGACTCGTGAAGATTTACCAGATGAGCCATTTATGCAGCGCTTAGGGTTGGTCGCGTTGGATGAACTTGAGTCTCTTGAACCGTTTTTTCTTCATTTACCGAGTGGTCAAGATCCAAGGTTGCTTCAGGTGATCAATCAGCTCATCCTTCATCCGAAGGAGTCAGTAACGTTGGATATATTGAGTAGAGAGTCAGGGGCAAGCACCCGCACGATTGAACGTCTGTTTAAATCAGAGACTGGATACACTTTCCGACAATGGCGCAGTCGATTTCGTTTAATGAATTCACTTGAAGCGATAAATAAAGGTGAAAATACCAAGACAGTTGCTTATGAACTTGGGTATAAAAGTGTGAGCAGTTTTATCGCTGAATTTAAAAAGCTATATGGGGCAGCGCCCCAGGAATATGCGAGTCAATTCCTGAATCGCTAAGTAGCGGAGTATATTCAGACACTATTGTACTTTTTAAAATCGTACACTCTACTGTACGAGGTATGACTCAAACTCTTTGACTGGCATTGGCTTGCTGTATAAAAACCCCTGATACGATAGACAGCCATGAGTGCCTAAAAAGGTTTTCTGTTGGTCGTTTTCTACCCCTTCTGCAATGACATCGATACCAAGAGAATTGGCCATCAGTATGGTTGTTTTAACGATCGACTGATCATTAATATCAAGTTCAAGCTCTGAAATGAACGAGCGATCTATTTTTAACTCATTGACAGGTAGTCGTTTTAAGTACTGTAATGATGAATACCCTGTGCCGAAATCATCTAGGGAAAATTGAATCCCTAATGCTTTTAATGAATGCATGTGTGATTTTGTTAGATCCAAATCGTCAACAAGCATGGTTTCAGTTAATTCGAGTTTTAGCATTCCAAGACTAATTTCATACTTACTGATCAATTTTGCGACTTTTAGGATGAAATCGGGTTGACGAAACTGACGGTAGCTGACGTTGACAGATATCGTCAAATGTTTGGTCTGTTGACTTATTTCCCATTGTTTTAATTGCAGGCATGCTTGTTCTAAAACCCAGTCACCTATTGGAATAATTAATCCTGTTTCTTCAGACAACGGAATGAAATCATCAGGGTTAATGATGCCATCGGTTGGGTGGTTCCAACGAATAAGAGCTTCTACTCCGGTAGTATTATTGTTGTTATCGACTTGAGGTTGATAATAAAGTTCAAATTGTTTATTTCTAACGGCTTTGTGGAGTTTCTTTTCCAGTGTAAGGCGCTCGGATATCGTTTCTTGCATTAGCGGTTTGTAGAAAAACACGGTGTTTTTCCCTGATTTTTTAGCTTGATACATTGCGATATCTGCTTGCTTCATTAGCTCTGAGCTTGATATGGATGCGTTGTTAAAAAGAGAGATACCCCCACTGGCACTACTAATGAATTGGTGTTTGTTTACCTGGTAAGGATGAGATAGAGCTTGAATGACTTTATGCGCGACAATCTCAGCTTCAGCAGCAGCTTCTAGCTCGTTATTGTCGAGATCAGATAAAATTAGAACAAATTCATCGCCACCAATGCGCGCTAAAGTATCGCTAGCACGAATACAATCTTGGATGCGTTTAGCCGCTTGCTGAAGCACGGCATCACCAAATTCGTGGCCATGTGAATCGTTAATGTTTTTAAAATTGTCTATATCGATAAATATAACCGCATTATAGGCGGTATCTCGGTTGCTCAAAGCTAACGCGTGATTCAGGCGATCAAAGAGTAAACGGCGATTTGGCAAAGAGGTTAACGAGTCATAATAAGCCAGTGAGCTTATTTTTTCTTCGTTCTCTTTACGTTCAGTTATATCCTGAATGAATCCTGTCATTTTTTCAGGGGTGCCGTCACTGGCATAAATCATCTTCCCACGACACTCAATCCAACGGACTGCATTATCACTGGGGCGTACGATTTGATAGTCGATTCTATGTTCCTGACCACAATTAAAGCTGTTTCTTAGTGAATCCATCAGAGAGTGATGAGAGTCATCTACCATTATGTTGCAAAGAAGCTCGATACCCGGAGTTGTATCTGGGTCTAGGCCAAGTAACTCGTACATCTTAGGGGACCAAGTTGTGACTTGATTTGGGTAGGAAACAGACCAACGACCAATTTTTGCATAATGCATGGCCTGAATGAGGCTTTCTTCACTTTCCGCTAATTGAAGGAGTGTTTTTTTACCCGCTTTGATCTCTTGCATAAGGCGAATCGTATTTGCAGAAAGGGTTTGGTAGGCCGTCAAAATAACATTTATGGTTTCTTGAGCCTTTTCATTCATTTGAGCGTTCGCCCACAATGTGGCTTCATCAATTGACTGGCCAGATTTAACCGCTTGAGTCATAAATGCGAGGTGACGATCACTTTCCAAAATGTGAGTGACGAGCCAACTTGTTAAGTAAGACAATAATTCTTCTAGCCACTGCTCTTCTGGCTTTTGATCTTCATTCTTTATTAATTTTTTTATATGTTGAGTAAACTGACTGTGACTTTCTCTATGTTGTTCTGCATAGTCACAGTTAGACAATATGCTTAGCCAGTAGGTCTCTTCGCTGTCAAAGTGATACTCTGCATAATCAATTAATTCGTGAAGTACTTCAGCCAGTTTAATATCTGAATCGTGTTGAGATATATAATTGGCCAGTTGATTTAATAGAGAAATTAATTGCTTATGCTGCTGATCAATTTCTTCAACACCAGTGCTAAAACTATCATTCCAAGGGAATATGTCGACATGGTGCTGGTTCATTTTATAACGAGTCCTTTTGTTTAAAAATGTCATGTGCAATCTAGAGTCATACACTCACGGAAATTGGTTTAATCCGAATCAATCAAAACACCCCAAATGCCTTGCTACTTTAACGACTCTTTCGATGGGTTGATCAACTTATAGCTTAGCTTGATCATCATCTTTTGTCATTATTTGTACCGTGCTTAGTGAGAGGGTAACATTGTCTTTAATGAGAATATCAAACAATAACTTGAGATAAGTGAATTGGGCGTATATTTAAGAGGTTTACAAAATGAAGAATAACGATAAAACCAAGATTCTCGTCGTTTGTATGGGCAATATTTGTCGCTCTCCAACCGGAGAGGCGGTATTGCGGGCAAAAGCTTTAGAGCTAGGCATTGATGTTGAAGTGGATTCCGCAGGTACTATTGGTTATCACCAAGGAAACCCGCCGGATAACCGAGCAAGAGCCGCAGGAGAGCGAAGAGGGTATACGTTTTCTGGTATCAGTGCTCGACAAGTATGTATCGAAGATTTTGCTAAATTTGACCTAATTCTAGCCGCCGATAAGGATAATTTATCTGACTTGTTACAACAGTGTCCTTCTCAATATCAAAGCAAGGTCTCGCTGTTATTAAGCCATGGTGATTCTCGCTACGAAGAAGTACCTGATCCTTATTATGGGGGTGAGAATGGCTTTGAGTTGGTGCTGGATTTAATCGAAGATGCGGCGCTATCGATACTTAATAAGGTTAAGTATCTCGATAATAAATAAGAGAGCAAGAGCTCTCTTATTTATTGCCATTGAATACGTATAGTCTACTTAGAACGTACGGCTGTACTGTAGACCCATCAAGATGGCATCAGCGTGAGTTGTTCCAGAAAGTGATGTAGAGTAAGGTCCGCCAAGCGCTGTTGATTCTTCAACTTCAACGTCTTTGCCTAAAAGGTAAGTAAATCCAAAATCTACCGTTGCTTTTTGACTCAGTTGATAACCGACACCTGCAGAAAACCATTGGCGATCAGAGTCGGGCACAGAGATTGAGGTCACTTTATCTTGTGCACTTTCGTCATACATGTAACCCGCACGCAGTGTCCAGGTGTCATTTAGGAAATAGGTACCGCCAATAGAATAATGGAATGCATCTTTCCATTTATATTCTTTTTCTTCGATACTCGCATTTTCAAAGGTGATTTTGTCAAATGACGACCAACCAATAAATTGAATGCTGTAGTGCACAGCAAATGGGCTGTTTTCAAGTTTATGGAAACCTGAAAATTCGGCCATGTCTGGAAGTGGTAACGTCACCGATTGTGACCCATCTTTTGCTTTTAGTTCAGGGCTGTAATGGTAAGAGAACCCAAAGCGATTATCGGCATCAAGCTCATAGACAGTTCCCACATTGAACCCAACGGCCCATCCAGATGCGGAATCAATATTAAGAGTTTCAGCGCCACCAAAGCCGGGAAGCCCAACGTCTGAGCTCAAGTTACGCTTTAGTGTGCCTTCACCGTAGATAAAGTCGATACCGCCGCCAATACTCCATTGTGGAGACAGTCGGTAAGCTGAAACAACCCCAATATTTAAGCTTGAAATTTCGGTATTTCCACCATATTCAGCCGCAACATAATCACTGTCAAAATTGGTTTTGGTACCAAAATTACTGTAGATCGTCGCGCCTAAAGATAATTTATCATCGATAGGTACAATTAGATGTAAGTTCGGTGCAATAGAAGTATCACCTGCGTTATCATAATTTGCATCATATTCTGTACCAAGAGCGTTGGTATAAGTTGCATCTGATACTTCAATCATTGAGGTGATGCTTTCAAACCCACCAGAAAACGCTATTGAATCAAACAATGTCATTGCGGCAGCATTACGCGCTATAACTGATGCATTGTCTGCGATAACAGCATCACCTGCAAATGCTCGGCCTAAACCAGTAGCTGATTGAGCGTTAAGTTGGAAACCCGCTGCGAACACCTGTTGGGTTGAGAGTGTGAGCGCTACTGCTATCACTGACTTTTGAAACAATCTCGTTTTATTCATTGGTTACTTCCTATGATGAATATGATGGTTGCGGATCTTGGCACCAACAATTAACGTGGCGCGTGATAGTAGTCCTAAGTATAAGTAAGACAAATCCGACCATTGGTAGTTTTGACGATAAAAGTTGAGAACTGGCGGCTAATTGGCATGAAAATGGAGAATTTTTGTTATTATTAGAGTTTTTACTCAGCTGGATGAGCGGGAAACTCTCTATTGTTTGGAGGGATTTTTTCAGCTCGGTGATAATTGATAATAAAAAGGCTTAGTTAACGTAATAATTAGACGTAAATCAACATAAAATTGATCTAATTCAAAATTTAAATTCAGAAAGTCATTATATTAGTTCAGGTCATCTGGTCGGTTCTTGGACTGACACGTTGAGCAAGATGACACTTCCTTTTGAAGGCTGACTTTACTTTCTCCTAATCGGGAAACTGATTATTTCAATTGGCGCAAGTTAATTGCTTTATACATTCCAACCACACAGTTATGTGTGGTTTTTTTTTGTTCATTTTATCTCAATGTTTTATTTAGTCATAGAATAACCTGACTTCCAGAGCTAACGCTTCGCTTTATTTTTAACCACCTTGTAAGCATTATTAAACGTGAACTGATACTGTATTGTTATTGGTTTTGATCATGTTAGGATAAAACTAACGAATGCGATATCTCGTGTAGACATGCAGTTGTTACAACATCAATAGTCATTATAACAAAGGGTTAATCGATGGATGCATTAGAATTACTGTTAACACGTCGCTCTGTTGCGAAGTTATCAGCGCCAGCACCAGAAGGTCGTGCATTAGAAAAAATCATTGAGGCGGGACTGAGAGCCCCTGATCATGGGAATTTAACACCATGGCGCTTCGTGATCGCACAAGGAGATGGCTTACAGAAGTTATCTGATATTTATGTATCTGCAGCACAACAAAATGGTAGCAATGATGAGATAGTTGAAAAACTCAGAAATGCCCCATTTCGTGCTCCAATGGTCATTACCGTGATTGCAAAGGTAACGGAGCACCCTAAAGTTCCAGCTTTTGAACAACATTTATCGGCGGGCTGTGCGGTTCAAGCAATGCAAATGGCGGCCGTTGCGC
The DNA here is from genome assembly GCF_054404255.1 of Vibrio phycocola. Taxonomy (NCBI): domain Bacteria; kingdom Pseudomonadati; phylum Pseudomonadota; class Gammaproteobacteria; order Vibrionales; family Vibrionaceae; genus Vibrio; species Vibrio phycocola. The sequence goes on along the minus strand of NZ_JBTAMQ010000015.1, from coordinate 35,344 downwards.
AAAACTTTCAAGGGGTTTGGCGTTCAGGTTCATGGATGTTTGATCCGAAAGTTAAGCAGGCTTTTTCTCTTGAGGGAGATGATGAAATTGTCGGGTTTCTTTATTTGGGAACCGCGACAATTGAACCGATGAAAGCTCCTCAGCGAGATTTTTCTAAATACGTTGAGTTTCTATAGTTCTCAGTATCAAGCCAAGCGCACCTTTGCTATGAAATAGCCTGCTATTGGTTGGCTAGTTGACGGCTTGGCTTTCATCGATGCTGTAAGAAATCACAAAATCGATAAATAAACGTACTTTATCAGGAAGGTGCTCTTTGTGATTATAGAGCATGTAAATATCACGCGGGTTTGCACTCCAATCCGTTAACACTCGGGTCAAACTGCCATTTTCAATCTGCTCTTTTATCATAGCATTTGGCATTAATGTGATGCCTAACCCCTCAGAGCAGGCTCTTCTAACCACATTCAAAGTGTTCGCTTGAAACTTTCCCTTTTCATTATTGATCACATACTCACCGTCTCGATTGGTCAGTTGCCATTTGAGTAGTGGGTACCCTTTTAATAAAGAGTGTTGGGTTAATTCCTCGGCATGGGTTGGAGCTGGATGTTTTTGAAGATACTCTGGACTTGCAACGAGAATGTCTTCTACCTCATTGATTTTTCGGGCTATTAATGAAGAATCACGTTGAGGGCCAACACGGAAAATGACATCCCATTCAGTTGGATCAAGTTGATCAGAAACATGACTCGTTGTGAGCTCTAAATTGATGTCTGGGAACTGCTTCATAAACGCAATAAACATCGGCATCAACATTCGTTTGGTCAAATTCGCTGGTGAAGATATTCTAATTTGGCCTTTAGCACCTCGGCATTCGTCACTTATCTCATCAGCAGTACAGGCTAGCTTTTGAAGTAATGGTGAGCATTCTTTAAAAAAGCGCTCACCCGCTTCAGTAAGAGAGAGTTTTCTAGCGTGACGATTGAGTAAGCGTAAATCCAAAGAATCTTCTAAAGCTTGAATTCGTCGGGTTATGGTGGCGACTGGAATCAATGTTTTTCTTGATGTTGCTGTATAGCTTCCATTTTCGACAACTAAGCGAAATAGGTTTAAATCATCTAATTTCATAATACCCGACATATGGTTAATCGTATCTTTTGTTAAATCTATACGTTATTTAGTTAAAAATTCTTGAGGCACATCAACATCTTTAGCAAAATTCGTAACTTTTGAAAACTAATCTTGCGCTCATGGTGTCTTAATAACTCTATTGGGATCAATTTTTTGCCATCTCTTTTTGTTGTAGAAATGAGAATTAAGGTCTACTTTAAAAAGGTGTGATAAGAATGATATCAATAACGGGAGCTATTTTTATGAGTATGGTTTGTTTAGCAGAGTTTACACACCGTTATAACGATACTTTGATTCGCATTTTTTCTTAGAGTAGGGCTGTGAGTATGTCTGGTAAGCAATTTTCTGCTCGCGAGGAGCTAGATATAAAAAGTAAGCTTCAAGGTAAGTCTATCCTACTTGTCGATGATGATCCTATTTTTAGAAGCGTTATGCGCAGTTGTTTAGAATCGTACGGTTGCCTCGTTGATGAAGTAGAAAATGGATTAGAAGGATTAGTTCGATTAGATCAACATAGTGTAGATTTGGTGATGTGTGACCTTTCTATGCCCATCTTGACGGGAATTGAATTTGTTGAAGAAGTGAGTCATTCACGCACAGACCTACCCATAATCGTTGTTTCCGGTACCGATGCGATGTCTGATGTCGCACAAGCTTTGAAATATGGAATTAAAGAGTTTATTGCAAAGCCAGTTCGAGATTATGGCCACGTTGTATCAACGGTATCTAATGTTCTCGACGATGCGACTAGGCAAGGTGTTGAACGTGATTTAGCTAGTCAATGGGAGCGACAAGATCCCGAAGATGCTCCTGAAGAAAAAGAACTGCATTTCCATTTAGATTATTTACAGAACAATCCGCCAGCCGCACGTGACTTATTACAAGCATTGATGCCTGATAACGATAATATTCATGGCGATTGGCGCTTTAGTTATCGTTTACTGCAAACAGCAGATGTGATGCCCCTTGTTTTTGATTGTGCTTGGCTTTCTGAAGGTCAGTTTACGTTTTATATTGTTGATTCAGGTTCTCACCAAACAGAAGGGGTGAGTATTAGCTTATTGGTTCGAGCTCTGTTTCATGACTATATTCGCACATTAAAAACAGGATTCGCTGATCTTAAAGATCTTGCACAGCTTATTGAGCATGGAATTCAATGTTCCAGCGAAGAGGGTTCGGTCTCCGCTATGCTAGGTGTTGTCGATACCGTTAGCGGGTCAATGTCTATCTTGCCTGCTGGTCTTAATGGTCAATGGCACGGTGAAAACAACGACTTAAATGTTTCCGGAGGAGTGAACCTTGGCGATAACTGTATGCGCAACTTTGTGACTAAAAATTTGCCCATCGGGCAGAAAAGTAAAGTCATTGTTACAAATACGGGTGTTTGTTCATTTACTTTAGATATAATGAAACAGATCACAACTTGAGTGATTTATAGAGATTTAGTTATAAAAAAGCGATATAAAGCCTTCCTTAGTATTAAGTGAGAATCACTCACATTCATGTTATCACTAAGGAGAAATGTGTTATGTCAGAGAAGGAGTTCAAGGAACCTTTTAATATTTTCTATTTTTTGGGTTTATTGTTGGTTCTATTACTTCCTACCTTGCCGGCAACGTTAACTTGGTTAAGAGTTGCAAATGGCTTTGCCCCTTTCTAGTTTCTTTGTTTTATATTGCTTGCAATCAGAGCGTTTGACCTCATAAATATTCTCTGCTTGTTGCTAACCAATGAGAAAATCACTAGCATTAGTACGAAGTGTGCCCATTCTTCAGAGTGGGCATTGTTTTTTGCCGTGAAAATATTTTTCGCAGAGGCCCAAGCTTACTAATTGACCATAGATCAGTTTAATAAGCTATTAAATATAAGTTACTAACGTTATGACTACAGATACAATTTCATTGATAAAATCAAGCATCAAAAGCATTCCTGACTATCCGCAAAAAGGGATTGTATTTCGTGATATCACCAGCTTAATGGAAGATGCTACGGCGTATCGTGCCACAATTTTTCATTTGCTCGAGAAATACCAAGATATGGGATTTACCAAAGTGGTTGGTACTGAAGCTCGAGGCTTTTTATTCGGAGCGCCGTTAGCATTAGAGCTTGGTATTGGGTTCGTTCCTGTACGTAAACCAGGAAAGTTACCTCGAGAGACCATTGCTCAATCTTATGAGTTGGAATACGGAACAGATACGCTTGAAATTCACCTTGATGCGATTCAACCTGGCGATAAAGTCTTAGTGGTTGATGACCTTTTGGCAACCGGCGGTACGATTGAAGCGACAGCCTCACTCATTCGTCAACTCGGTGGTATTGTGGAACATGCCGCGTTTGTGATAAACCTACCAGAGATTGGTGGTGATAAACGCCTTGAAGCGCTTGGATTAAATGTCTATAGCGTGTGTGAATTTGACGGTCACTAGTGTTTCGCAGGCTTTAGCTTTCGAAAATATGAGCCTTCGAGCATCTTAGTGTTTGTAAAACCTAAGGTTCAGCAAGGCGACATGTTGATAAATGGACATTCGGTAAACTGAATACGGAATTTTAAATGAGTTATCTAGCTTTAGCACGGAAGTGGCGTCCTACTCAGTTTAGCGAAGTGGTAGGTCAAGCCCATGTATTAACCGCATTGGAAAATGCGCTGGCGCAAAATCGTTTGCACCATGCGTATCTTTTCAGTGGTACGCGCGGTGTTGGTAAAACCACAATTGGGCGTCTATTTGCAAAAGGTTTAAATTGTGAAACAGGGGTAACATCGACACCTTGTGGGCAATGTACTTCTTGTCAAGAAATCGATCAGGGTCGGTTTGTTGATTTATTAGAGATCGATGCAGCATCGAGAACGAAAGTAGAAGACACTCGCGAATTACTTGATAACGTTCAATATAAGCCTGCGCGCGGTCGATACAAAGTTTACCTGATCGATGAAGTTCACATGCTTTCTCGTCATAGTTTTAATGCGCTTTTGAAAACGTTGGAAGAACCGCCCGAGTATGTGAAGTTTTTGCTGGCGACGACCGATCCACAAAAGCTACCTGTAACTATATTATCTCGCTGTCTTCAGTTTCATCTAAAGCCGATTAGTATCGAAGGCATTGAACAGCAATTGCGTCATGTTTTAGAGCAAGAAAATGTGAGTTTTGAAGCGAGAGCTTTAGGACTCATCGCTCATGCTGCAGATGGAAGTATGCGCGACGCGCTAAGTTTATCGGATCAAGCTATCGCACTTGGAAACAATCAAGTTGTTACCGATAGCGTATCAACAATGCTCGGCACACTAGATAGCGACCAAGCGTTGCATTTGATTCAGGCCATAAGTAGTAAGCAAGCTCAAACCGTTATCGAATGTATTAATAGCCTAGCGATGAACGGTGTCGAATGGGATGTTTTACTGCAAACACTTGCTAGCCAATTACATCGGATAGCCATGTATCAAATGTTACCTGCTACATTGGATAAATCTCAACCAGATGCAGAAAAAATAGAACTGTTGAGTAAGGCGTTATCTGCTGAAGATGTGCAGCTATTTTACCAGATTGCGATTAAGGGACGAGAATCTCTTCCATTGTCACCGACACCCCGTATTGGTGTAGAAATGACACTATTACGAATGGTGGCATTTCGTCCTCAACAGGTTTCAGCATTCAGTCAATTGAATACCGATTCACAACCTATCCCACAACCGGTGATTCAGCCCGTTGTCAAGGAAACGGTTGAAGCTGTAGCTTCCTCATCGGTACCTTCTGGGCTAAAACAGGCTAAAGAAGCCGTTCAACAGCGTGCCCAGCCACAGGTGCCTGTTGAGCCAATTCAGCAAGCTTCACCGCAAAGTAATTCTCAAGATGACTCTTATAATGAGCTTGCTCAAGAATATGCATCGATGGCAGAAAGTTACGAGATAGAATCAACACAAACTCCACCATCCGATGTCTCACTTCAGCCTCTTAAGGCAGAGCCTGAGCCGAAGTCATCTGTACCGTCCCCAGTTGTTGGGTTACGTCATCAATTGCGCTCTCAGCGTAAAGAGCTTGAACGTGGCAGCGGTAAAAGTGGAAAAAAGTCTGAAGCGGCATCTAGCCAGTCGGAATCTGTATTTGAGCGGTTAGCTCAACGTGCCGACGGTACAGTGGTGTCGCAGGACAGTGAAGAAGGTCAAAGTAAAAAAACAGTCGAGAATGAGCCGTATCAGTGGCGTCCAAGTGTTGATGTAGCGGAAACCGTTGAGCGAAAAATGGTAACTCCGACGAAAGTAAAACAAGCGTTGGAGCATGAGAAAACACCAGAAATGGTCGAAAAGCTCAGTGCTGAAGTGATTGCGCAAGATGAATGGGCCGCGCTGATCAAGCAGCTTACTATTGGCAAACTGGTGGAGCAACTGGCGCTCAACTCGGCGTCTCAATGGCATCAAGACCAGTTGTTGTTGACCTTACGTCCGAATCAGGAGCATTTGAGAAATGATCGTGCGATCGCAGAACTTTGCAAGGCTATATCAAATACGCTAGACCGTGCGATTGATATTGAAATTTCAATCGGTGATGAAGGTTTGACGCCGCTCGAGCGACGTGAGCAGATTTATCAAGGTAAACTTAAGACAGCGATAAAAATTTTAGAAACGGATGCAAATGTACGTTTCTTGCAACAAAGGTTTTCAGCGGAGTTAGATATCGAAAGTGTTCGCCCGCTCTAATTGTTCATGGGGCTTGAATTTTCAACTTTTTGGCCCCAACGTAATATGAAATAGATAAACACAGAGAGATAAATATGTTTGGTAATGGTAAAGGCGGAATGGGCAACTTGATGAAACAAGCCCAGCAAATGCAAGATCGTATGCAAAAGGTTCAAGAAGAAATTGCTCAAATGGAAGTTACTGGAGAATCAGGTGCAGGCCTTGTGAAGATTACGATTACTGGCAATCACAGTGTTCGCCGTGTCGATATTGATGAAAGCTTAATGGCTGATGATAAAGAGATGTTGGAAGATTTAGTTGCCGCTGCTTTTAATGATGCTGCGCGCCGTGCTGAAGAAGCCCAAAAAGAAAAGATGGCGTCAGTAACAGGTGGAATGCAGCTTCCACCTGGTATGAAAATGCCATTTTAATTGAGAACTTTTGATGCGTACCAGTCAATTACTGGAACAATTAATGGAAGCCTTACGTTGTTTGCCTGGCGTAGGCCCTAAGTCAGCCCAACGTATGGCTTTTCAATTGTTGCAGCGAGATAGAAAAGGCGGTTTGTTACTTGCCGATGCGCTGCAAAAAGCGATGACCGAAGTTGGGCATTGCGAAGAATGCAGAACGTTTACAGAAGACGAGACGTGCCATATATGTCGTAGCCCAAAACGCCAAGAAAATGGGTTGTTGTGTGTCGTGGAAAGTCCAGCAGATATTGCGGCACTCGAAGCGACAGGACAATACTCGGGGCGTTATTTTGTATTAATGGGACACTTATCGCCTTTGGATGGTATTGGGCCCAGCGATATTGGGTTAGATATTTTGGATTATCGCCTTCAAGCCGGCAATATCAATGAAGTGATTCTAGCGACAAACCCTACCGTTGAAGGCGAGGCAACAGCGCATTATATTGCTGAGTTGTGTCGTGAGCATGGTGTTCCAGCAAGTCGTATTGCTCATGGTGTACCTGTTGGCGGTGAATTAGAGTTTGTTGATGGCACGACGTTGTCACATTCTTTAATTGGTCGTCAAAAACTGAACTATTGAGTTAACGTTTCGAGCTCGATGAGGTTAGATAGTGCCTCATCGTTCGTTTCTCCACATACACTTGAGCACGCTTTAAATGCCAAGCACACCTTCGGTCGTTCAGGCCTGCCAAACAGTTTACACAGATTATCTTCATTAAGTTGAACGCAACGTTCACCAGTAGCTTTCCCTTCGAGCATTCCAGGAATCGGTGACGAGATACTTGGTGCAATACAGCAGGCTCCGCATCCTAATCGACAATCCATTTCTTATACCTTTGTAACGTGAATTTTAAATACGCGAGATGGTAGCAAATTTCGGGTTCATAATCTTGGTTTACCAGTGTACGAGATGCTAATTAGACAGTTGCCCTAAATACGATAATACAAGTAACTTTCCAAGGTAAAACTTGAACTTTATTAGGCAGAGGGGTATAAATCTTTTCCCTTATCAATCGATCACAAGCGGCGTGCAATGACGACTCCATTTTGGCAACAAAAGACCTTAAATCAAATGAGTGAGGCAGAGTGGGAGTCACTGTGTGATGGGTGTGGTAAGTGTTGTCTACACAAGCTCATGGATGAAGATTCCGATGAAGTGTATTACACCAATGTCGCCTGCAGTTGGTTAATCAGCGATACATGTTCATGTAAGGATTACCCCAATCGTTTTTCCTCGGGCGAGGAATGCCTTAAATTAACACGTGACAATGTGGATGAGTTTCATTGGTTACCGAATACCTGTGCGTATCGTTTATTGGCGGAAGAAAAACCATTACCGCAGTGGCATCCTCTAGTTACCGGTGATAAGTCGGCAATGCACGCAGCTAAAGAAAGTGTTAGAAATACTGTGGTGTATGAAATTGATGTGGTGGATTGGGAAGATCACATTATCAATCATCCAAATCGTCGATAATTCATTAAACAAGAGCTAATGTGACAACTAACGCTTGACTATAACTAAGGTCGGGGTATTATACCCGTGCTCTGCGACTCGGAGTTATTAATGAAGCATAAAGTAAAGTAAAACCTCAGTATTCCTTCGTCATTGTTGTTATTCTCAGTTTTTCCCTTAGCTTAATCGTCACATTCATAATTAAAAGTCACCAGCGCTCGTGTCATTAGCTTACTGCTGATAATACGATAACTCTATGAATTTTAAATATTAAGGGACTCAAATGTCTAACAAATCTACTGGTTTAGTAAAATGGTTTAACGAAGAGAAAGGTTTTGGTTTCATCACTCAAGACGGTGGCGGTGCTGATCTTTTCGTTCACTTCCGTGCTATCGCTTCTGAAGGTTTCAAAACTCTTTCTGAAGGCCAAAAAGTGTCTTTCGAAGTAGAGCAAGGCCCTAAAGGTCTTCAAGCGGCTAACGTAGTAGCGCTATAATTTCGATGCTGGTGCAATGCTAAATTGCACCAGCTTCATTTCTAATTGCCTTATCTAACACGACCTCAGTTAAAAAAGCCATACTGCACCATTCTGCTCGTATCACCTTTCTGTTCGTATATCAAAGCCCTTTAGAATTATCGCTCCATTACTTACGGTATTTTCTACCGAATTATTTAATAAACGTTACTACGATTTTTTTTGTGAAAAATAGAATCAAAACGTTTGTTTTCTTTTGATCTCGTGATCTATGATCAACTTATAGGAGGACGACGATGGCTAAGTCCAACGGTCGTAAACGTTTTTGGTATCACCAATCACGTTCCAAACTTTAGTTACCAATTCAATAACCTATTGAATGTCGAATATTCAGTAGCCTCGTAGAATACTTCTAATTCTTATGTCTATGTTCTAGCTAAATTATTTTTGTAACAAATGGAAAATATCGAAAGGTAAATCTATACTCAAGATATAATAGATAAAAGAGTAATTTGCAGTGTGCGTAACTAATTATAAATTGACTAGGTTCAAGCTAAGCAGGGGATTATCCATGCTATTAGCTATTGCGCCTTGTTATACGATAGCTGGGATAACCGAAGACCTAACTGTTTCTGGATTTGGCAATATTACCGCTGGCTATCTGGATACAGACCAGGCTAATTTCAAAGGATATTCCGATGAAGTTAACCTTGAGCCAGATAGTTTAATTGGTCTTCAACTTGCCTACGAAATTACTCCTTCTCTTAGTGCGACTGTTCAAGCGATATTGCATGCTGATAACGACGAGAATGATTCGATTATTAACTGGGCATATGCCACTTGGCAACCTGCGGACAATTTATTGATTAAAGCGGGTCGTCAGCGTACACCGTTCTTTGCATTAAGTGATGTGGTTGATGTTGGGTATGCATACCCTTGGATTACCGCACCGACTCAAGTATACAGTTCATGGTTATTTCCAACCTTTGATGGCGTTGATTTAGCTTGGGGGTATTCGACTGGAGAAGTAGATACTACCTTTGAAGGCTATGTTGGACGGTACAAAGGAGAAGTAGAACTGAGTGATTATAATACCGAATACGATATAGATATTTTCGGTGGGCTAATTGCCAAGGTTAATTGGAATTCTTTTCAAGTTCGCGGTTCCTTTCATAGAGGCAGGGTCGATATCGGTTTAACGGAATTGAATGCGTTAAAAGATACACTGCAATTTTATGGGTTTACTGATAGTGCCAATTTTTTATCTCGCGATGGCTGGGTTCAAGCAAAGCAACTATCGGTGAGTTACGATAATCTTGACTATTTTGCTCAAGCCGAATGGATGCTGATCGACTCAGACATGCCTATCGTTCCACAACTTGAAAGCTATTACGTAATGGGTGGATACAACTTCTATCCATTTTCCGTTCATCTAACGTACGCTGAAAGTAGGGTTGACTATCCAACGTTTCCTAACGAGATCCCATCAAATTATACTTTTCTATATAAGCCCTGGAATGAAATACTCGATCGCTTAAGTGACGACTCACTGCGGTCATGGACATTAGGTACGCGATGGGATGTGTTACCCAAAGTCGCTCTCAAAGCTGAGCTGACTTTACTCGATGGTGATAGTGATGCGAATTCATTCTTCGATTCAATTGAAGAGGGTTTCGATCGCGATGCCAGCTTATATAAATTAAGCGTGGAGTGGGTATTCTAATGATGAATTTATTAAATGTAATAACTCGCAGCGCTCTTTTTACTTTCTTTTTATTGAGTGTGTGTCACGCATCGGTTGCCCAAAGTAATGATGTAATGGTCGTTGTAAACTCAACATCTGCGCTCGATTCACTGTCTCGTAGTGAAATTCGCCAAGTGTTTATGGGGGGAACGTTAAGTCGTAAGTATATTCCCGTTGGCCTATCGGTAGGAGATAGAACTCGCATTCAATTTAACACTAAGGTGATAGGTTTAACGGAAAGTCGTATTCAATCTTATTGGGCACAGTTGCTGTTCTCTGGTCGAAGCAAGCCACCTAGGGTGTTCTCTGAAATAGATGATGTACTCAACTATGTGGCGAGTGTCGATAATGCCGTGGGGTACGTGCCTGCTGGGACTGTTATCCCAAGTAATTTAATCGTGGTTTATCAGCGTTAGGCGTAAAGAAAGGGCATGTGCTCTTTCTTGGTCAGTGGAGCCTTAGTGTTACGTTCATTTAAAACATTATTTACTGGAGTACGAGGTAAATTCCTTTTGATTAGTACATTATCGATTGTGATATGTGCTATGGCGGTTTTCTTCGTTTCTTTAGAAGAGCATGAACAAATTTATCTCGATTCGGTTGAAGACAATATTGAAGCATTGTCGGCAAATGTGGCTGACGACCTTTTGTTATATCTTGTTGATCAGCCGGATAGTTTCGAACTCAAGAATCAACTTCTGATCTTTGAAAGGTACGATCACATTATCTCTGCCACTATATACGATGAAGAGTGGCAAGTTATCGAGAGGTATATTAGTCCGAAGCTCAATCCGGTGTTATTGAAAGAATACATGTCCTCTAAAGAAACCACACCTAAAGAACTTTCAATCGGGGTTAGTCGAATTGAAGATCACCTAGTTGCGGTATATCCGATCGGTGATGCGGTTGACCCGATAGGTTTTTTACAAGTTGTGCATGATTTTAAAACCCCCATCGTTAAAAGTCGTGATGCCCTCTTTGTCACTACAATGCCCTTGGTGATTCTTGTCTTACTGATTTCCCTTTCACTTACTTGGTATTTGTTTCAGCACTTATTTTCTCCTCTAATTGATTTATCAGAATTTACACGGTTAATCGGGCGTACTCGCGATTACACTTTACGTTTTAAAACGAAAGGTAACGACGAAGTCTCTAATTTAAGCAGAGATGTCAATTCGATGCTTGAAACGATTAACAAGGAAAATAAGTTAAACAAAGAGCAGAATGCCATCCTACGTACACAGCAAGACTCTATGTATCAGCTTGCTAATTTTGATCAACTTACCGACCTACCAAATCGCCGCAATATTATTGAATTTTTAGATCTTCATCTGGAAACCGCCAAAGTTCAAGGCAATGAAGTTGCAATTTTGTATTTTGACGTCGATAGCTTTAAAGCGGTAAATGATAGGTTGGGCCATGAAACAGGCGATAAACTGCTGATAAAAATTAGTGAAGAAGTAAAGTCTTGCATGAGGCCAAATGATATCTTAGCTCGATTAGCGGGGGATGAATTTTTAGTTGTCTTAATTGATGAGATTGATGTCAGTTTGGCTGGAACAATCGCGGATCGTATTATTGAACAATTCAAAGCGCCAGTAAAGGTCGGGAAATGGGAGATCCATACTGGTGTTAGTATTGGTATTTCGTTGGGTAGCCAAGCAAATTATAACGTGGATTCATTGATATCAAATGCAGACATCGCAATGTATGTGTCAAAGAACCAGGGACGAGGACTGTCTACTGTTTTTGACCCTAAAATGTTACATGAGAATAGTCGTAAGCTCCAGATCGTAAATCTAATTCCACAAGCACTTGAAAATGAAGAGTTTAGCTTACGTTATCAGCCGAAGGTTTCCAGTGCAGGGAATATAAATTCGGTGGAAGCGCTTATTCGTTGGGAAAGTCCGGATCTTGGTTTCATATCTCCAGGCGAATTTATACCGATTGCCGAAAGTGGTGGGCGTATTGGGGATATTACTCACTGGGTTATATCTAATGTTGCTCAAGATTTGAATCAGATATTGGAAATTTGTGGTGCTGACACGGTTGTGTCATTGAACATTTCCTCGAAAGACTTGTTGATACCAAATTTAGAGCAGCACATTCTGTCTTCGTTACAACTAAATGGGCAAAGTATTCGGTCACTACAATTTGAGATAACAGAATCAAGTTTTCTTGAAGAGTTTGATATTGCCAATGACTTCTTTTCACGAATACGCTCATTAGGTGGTTCGATTGCGTTGGATGACTTTGGTACGGGGTATTCATCGTTGAGTTACCTGACACGTATCGAAATTGATACGTTAAAGATTGACCGGCAATTTGTCTTTAATGCGTTGAATAGTGAAAAAGACGCAATGGTACTGAATTCTATTATCGAGTTGTCGAATAAAATGGACTTGTTCAGTTGTTGCGAAGGTATTGAAACAGCAGAGCATGCGATTTATTTGATCGATCTAGGGTGCAATAGCTTACAGGGATATTATTTTGCTCATCCGGTCACTATTGATCAGTTAGATCATGCGGTATCAGCGGCCAAGATGAATTATCGAGATTTGTATCCTATAGAATCTCATATACACAGTGTAAGTTAACGAAAGTAAAGCCAAGTGATTCAACTTGGCTTTATTTTTAATAATGGGTGTCGTTACGTAATTATCTAGGCAAGTGCAAGTAAGATGGTTCCAATTGTTGCTGCACCTGAGAGGTATTGACCAGCTGAATACGAATCATCTTTTTCTTCTTCCAGCTTTTTCGGATGCTCCATACCTAGTGCACCATAAGTAAAGGATTCAACTTTATCACCGACAGTTTTATCTTTTGCGTTCGTTTTGACTTCATTACTTTCAATGTCTTGAAGCGCGGAAAGTAGCGCCTTTCCTTCTTCGGATAAAGTAACTTTGTTTGCTTCTACCTTGGTTACAGATTCTAATAGCGTTGCCTTATCTGGTGTCTCTGGAGAGACCTTCGGCTTTAATATCGAAGGTGTATTCGCTATTGTATTATCTGCTTTTGCTACATCCATAACATACTCCCACCAGTTTCCTCATGACTATATCGGCGTGTAAAGCAAAATATTGAGCACTAATTCATCATTATGTTCTGGGGTGCTCATTTTATCGCCTACTAGTTGTTAGCATAGCAAGTATTACGCCAACCTGATCGAGTTACGCAGATGGTGAGACTTTTTGGTAGATTCGAATCATAAAGTGGGCGTCGCATTCAAATATTGATTGCCGCTCTAGGTTACGTTTTACGTTTTCTGACGCTTTCCAAGCGAAAGGGGTCATCTGGAGTAAGTTACAAGCTTCTTCGCCAGATAAAGACATTGTGTATTGTAATGCTTGCTCAGTAATTAAAGAGAAATTAGGAATGCATTCAGGAGTCTCATCATGCAGTCTTACATCTTTATAGATTCGAGACTTGAGTTGAAATAGGTGATGTGCTGCAGGCGTCACTGTGATGATTAGCCCTTTTTCTTTCACTACGCGTGTCAATTCATCCTCGTTACACGGAGCGTAAATGCGAACTACTGCATCAAGGCTGTTATCCGTAAATGGGAGTCGTTGACTTGATGCAACACAAAAGTGGCTATCAGGGTAGGACTTAGCTGCATAGCGAATGGCTATTTTTGATATATCAAGGCCATAAACGGAGTTTTGATTGCTTGTTCCAGTTAATTGGCGACGAAAGTAATCGGTGTAATAGCCTTCTCCACACCCGATATCGAGAAGAGAAGACACCTGATTATCTAGCAATAAAATACCAATGGCCTCACGAAGAGGGTGATAGTGCTCAGTGGCAAGAAATTGCCGACGTGCTTGCATCATCTCCTTGTTATCACCGGGATCTTTAGAACGTTTATGTTGCACCGGCATAAGATTCACGTACCCTTCCTTTGCGATATCAAATTGGTGGTGCTGTTCACAGCGATAACTGCCACTATTTTGTTTTAATGTGGTTTGACATAGCGGGCACTGGTAAAGCATAAATCACTCATTTATCAAAGGTTAAGGATAGCCAAAAGAAAAGGGTGAACTCGTCACCCTACGTAATAGTAACCTTATAACGAGTGATAGCCAATATGAGTCGTCAAGGTATGCTTTTCTTTCGGTTGAAGTGTTATTCCAGACGAAAGGCAAGGAGCATGGATGGTTGACTCAACACAAAGCATGGTGAGATAGGCATCGTCCTGCATGTCTCCCATAGAGTGAGAGCCTGCTGCCCAAGGGTTCCATAGCACTGCTGAGTTATGGCCACTGTTCTCGACCAACGTTTGACGTTTCAATACCGGATCAGTCACCGTGATTTTGTCTTCTGGTTGGGTGTAAACTCGGTCAATAGTGTCAGTCAATTGAAGCACGTCACCACCTTGGCAAATTTTGCTGTCAAGTAACTTATCGATATACTCAGCGCCCATCCCAGTGGTTGTAACTTGCTCGATATCACCGACGTTTAAATAAGAGTGTAGTGCGCCCGAGAAGGTCCAGGCTTTGGCATCGGTATTGATTATTTCAAGTTGTACATCCAAAGTATCGGAAATCGCAACATGGAGTAAGAGTGAAAACTCATACGGCCAGATAGCACGAGTCTCATCATTTGCGGATAACCCTAGAGTGACAACCACTCCTTCGTCGCTTTCTCGATGTTCGACCAATGACCACTCTTGAATCCGAGCGAAGCCATGTGCTGGGTTTGCGATACGACCAAACCATGGCCAGCAGAGTGGTATACCACCACGAATTGCGGTCTTACCGTCTAACTTAGACTCTTGACTCATCCAAATGAGATCGTCTTGACCATTTGGTGCAAAAGAGACGACATGTCCACCAAATAAAGAGATAGCGGCAGTGGCTTTCTCATGCAAGACTCGAATCAGCTTTAATTGCTGGTATTCTACAATTGAAATGTTATTTGATAGTGCCGTTAAGGCTGGAAGAGTTGAAAGATCCATAACATCAATTCCTTTTTGTTTTCTGCGAACAACAGGCACACGGAATGTAAGTAATTTTTAATGAGAAGTGTGGATGATCACAGAGTGAGTGTAGTGAATTTATGCAAATAAAAAGGCGACCAAAGGTCGCCTTTATAAACAAGTATTGCTAAACGCTACTCTTATTTAGAGATGTGTGCGATTAGGTCAAGAACTTTGTTTGAGTAACCGATTTCGTTGTCGTACCAAGATACAACTTTAACGAATTTTTCGTTAAGAGCGATACCAGCAGCAGCATCGAATACAGAAGTACAAGTTTCACCGATGAAATCTTGAGAAACAACAGCGTCTTCAGTGTAACCAAGAACACCAGCCATTTCGCCTTCAGAAGCTTCTTTCATTGCTGCACAGATAGCTTCGTAAGAAGCACCTTCTTTAAGGTTAACAGTAAGGTCAACAACAGAAACGTTAGCAGTTGGTACACGGAAAGCCATACCAGTTAGAAGACCGTTTACTTCAGGAAGTACAACGCCTACAGCTTTAGCAGCACCTGTTGAAGATGGGATGATGTTCTGAGAAGCACCACGACCACCGCGCCAATCTTTAGCAGATGGACCGTCAACAGTTTTTTGAGTTGCTGTAGTAGCGTGAACTGTAGTCATAAGACCAGACTCGATACCGAACTTGTCGTTAAGTACTTTAGCGATAGGCGCTAGACAGTTAGTAGTACAAGAAGCGTTAGAAACGATATCTTGACCAGCGTAAGTGTCGAAGTTTACACCGTTAACGAACATTGGAGTTGCGTCTTTAGATGGACCAGTAAGAACTACTTTCTTCGCACCAGCAGTGATGTGCTGACGTGCAGTTTCGTCAGTTAGGAAGATACCAGTTGCTTCAGCTACAACGTCAACACCGATTTCATCCCATTTAAGGTCTGTAGGGTTACGTTCAGCAGTAACACGTACAACGTTACCGTTTACTACTAGGTTACCGTCTTTTACTTCAACAGTACCGTTAAAACGACCGTGAGTTGAGTCGTACTTAAGCATGTATGCCATGTATTCTACGTCGATAAGGTCATTAATACCTACAACGTCGATGTCATTGCGCTCTACAGAAGCACGGAATACGAAACGACCGATACGGCCAAAACCGTTGATACCTACTTTAATAGTCATTATTAGTTGCTCCACAACTTAATTTATGATGAAAGATAAACTGGTAGTAAAATTACAGAAACCAGTAACAATTCGCAACCGATAATCGGACTTAACTTGTTTAATGTCAAAAAAAAACTTAGCTTTTTTTTGCTATCGGGTGCGAGAGATTATATTTTTTACTTGCTGTTAAACCGTTCTTAGTTAGTTATGAGTACATAATCAACATTTCATTAGTACTGTTAAACATATCAATGAATATTGTTAAGTCTAGGAAGTATGTGCTACAACATGTGATCAGTGCAAGTATTTCAGTTAAAAATTACAGTTTATTGATACAACCATAAGGATAAATCGGTAGTGGATGATGTGTTTAATCAGGTGAAAAAGTCGGACGAATATTGGCGTCAACACCTTACTGAGGAAGAGTTCGACGTTTGTCGATTGCGTGGGACTGAAGCGCCATTTAGCGGAAAACTTCTCCATAATAAAAGTACTGGATTATATCATTGTACCTGTTGTTCAACAGAGTTATTTCGCTCAGAGAATAAATATGATTCAGGGTGTGGTTGGCCTAGTTTTGATCAGCCAATAACTGATTCTTCAGTACGTTATATCGTTGATAATAGCCATGGAATGGTGCGTAAGGAAATACGCTGTGCATCTTGCGATAGTCATTTGGGCCATGTGTTCGATGATGGCCCTGACACCACTGGTATGCGGTATTGCGTTAACTCGGTGTCATTAATTTTCAAAAATGATGATACAAATTGATCAAATGTTGTGCTTTGTTGTTAAATAGCGTGAGCGTTGTCTAACTATAGATCTATTCAATATAATCGGGAATGATATCAGAACGATATTTTCCTTGGTTGATCGCGCTTGTTACATCTGATGCGATGTCGTCGAGTTGGTCTAGTTTGTTATCGTCAAAATTGTAGAGTAAATCTAATTGATCCTGTTCAACGATGGGCACGCCAAACTCTTTTGCAACCATGGCCCATACGTACGATAACTCTTTACGTTCTATTAGCTGATTGATACTCGCGAGTGATTGTAGAATTTCGGTATTCAACTCCTTTGGGCCAGTCGTGAGTTCGAGAGCACGATTCAGTAATTTAACGGTTTTGTGGGGGTCTATATCAATATAGAAAGTCGCAAGCGCATACTGTAGTCGCGCTGTCTGTAGGCTGGGAGATCTCTCCATTTGAAGAAATTCTCTACGTGCTTCCTTATCGTTATTTTGACTCCAAAGAAAATAGAGAGCTTCTGGTGTTTGGAATTGGTGGAGCTCATTCGTTAATTTGTCGAGGTTTTTGCTCGCATTAACTAATGCCTCAAAACGCCGTTGTTTTAGAAGTGGTTTATCGATAGGTTGAAGTTGGGCTGCAACTTCTAAACAAACGCGGTACTGCTGGGTTAATTGATATTCTTTGATTTTGTTAATGTCACTAGGATCGCGTAACACGGCTCTGCGATGCCAAATCAAATCGGTTCGGGTGATTCGACACTGACCATCATTAATGTTGAGTTCGTCACAGCGAAGCTCAGGAGTGGCTGCACACAACTGCTTGGTATCACGTTTATTTTCAAAACACCCTGATAAGAGAACGGATAATATGACAATTAGGCAGAGTTTAAGTTGTGCATTAATCATAGGCTTGTGATCTATCACTCCGATTTATTTTTCTCAACTTGACGCAGGAAATATAGCGGCTATGTTGGTAAAAAACTTAAGAGAAATTTGTTATGAATGTTCAACAATTGGTCGATACAATCACTCCTGAAGCATTTCAACGCATTGTCTATGCCGTTGAAACAGGTAAATGGCCTGAAGGCAACGTTTTGTCACCGGAGCAAAGAGAATCTTGTATTCAAGCAATGATGCTTTACCAATCTAAGCATAATAAACAACCTGAACATATGACAGTTGCCGCGGGCGGAGAATTGCACATTAAGTCCAAAAATGAGTTCAAACAGTCATTTTCTCGTTCAGAGGATGACATCTTGCGTGTCAATCCTAACGATTCCGAATAAGCTTTACCAAACAAAGGTAACAGGTGAACCAGGCCAGGATGTGAGGTTTTAGTATTACAATGACATTTCACCACGTAACACAAGTTGCATTTGTCGCTTCACTTCTTCATAGCCGAGCTCTTTACTTAATAAGTAATGCAGTTTGGCTAACGCCGCTTCTGGGGTCATGTCGTAGCCACTAATTACGCCAGCATCAGCAAGAGAACATCCTGTTGCGTAGCCTCCCATATTTACTTTTCCCGCCAGACACTGAGTTAAGTTGATCACAATGACACCGCGATCGGACGCTTCCTTTAGTTGAGCTAGTAACTGCGGGTTTTGAGGGGCGTTTCCGACCCCAAAGGTAAGTAAAATCATCGCATTAACAGGTTGTTGCAGTGTATTTCGAATAACCTCATGCGATATTCCAGGATACATCGTAATCACTCCAATAGGCTGAGGGATTATTCGACTAACCTTAAACGGTGCGGGGGCGGGTTCGTTTAGCTGCACACCGCTGCTGAGTTTAATGTTGATTCCTGCTTCGAGTAGCGCCGGTAGATTAGGCGATGTAAAAGCGCTGAAGCCATCCGCATGGGACTTGGTACTTCGATTTCCCCTCATTAATTGGTTATTAAAAAACAGAGTCACCTCATTGATGGGGTAGTTCGCAGCAATATGTAAGGCGTTAAGTAAATTGGCTTGACCGTCTGAACGTAGCTGCGCAAGCGGAATTTGAGAACCTGTCACGATTAGTGGCTTGCCGAGATTTTCTAACATAAAAGACAATGCGGATGCGGTGAAAGCCATAGTGTCGGTACCATGGAGGATCACAAAACCATCATACTTTTCATAATTGTCACGAATGTCATCTGCAATTTGCTGCCAATCTTTAGGGCTCATATCTGATGAGTCGATAAGTGGGTCATACTCATGAATGGTGTAGTGGGGCATTTCTGAACGGTGAAATTCAGGCATGCTTTCAAGCTGTTTTTTCATGTAGCCCGCAACAGGAACAAAGCCATGATCTGACTTTTGCATACCGATAGTGCCGCCTGTATAGGCAATGTAAATGTGTTTTCTTGTCATGAAAAGATCGACGATTTAATTGAGGGGGGTGAGTGGATTATAGCGAATTATACTGCAATAAAAAGAGGAACCTCAAAAGCCATATCTGGTACGGATTTAGAATTTGAAGTTCCTTCTCTAGAATAAATTTAAACGTTATTCTGTCTGGCAGGTTAAGCAAAATGCGTACTGCCCGTAAGGGTCATTAAACTGGTTTAGGAGAGAAACATCTGCGAGTACTTGATTCGAAACGCCTTTTAGTGCTGGAGGAATAATGCTCTCAAGTTGAATACTTATATGACTTTGAGCACCAGAAAGTAGCTCATTTAGGACCTGTTCAGCCATTGACTCAGGCTCTTTTAGCCATTGCAGCTTATAGTCACTAATGTCTGCGAGTGTTGCTGCAGCACTGACAGCATCATCAAAATCGCCTAATTGGTCAACCAAACCAAGGTTTAACGCATCTTTTCCGGTCCATACACGGCCTTGAGCAATCTTATCAACTTCCGCAAGTCCAATATCTCGGTTTTCTGATACAAGAGAAATAAAGGTCTGATAACCATTCTCTATGGCAAGTTGCATCGTTTGTTGAGCGCTACGAGATAAGCCTTTTGTTACGCTTTCACCTGAGAATAACGTTGTACCCACACCATCAGTGGAAACTCCCAGTTTTTCCATAGCTTTTTCAAACGTAGGGATTACTGAAAAAATACCTATTGAGCCGGTGAGTGTCGTCGGTGAGGCGACAATTTTATCCGCACTCATTGCAATCCAATATCCTCCTGAGGCCGCTAGGCTAGACATTGATACGACTACCGGTTTGTTTACGGCTCTCAATTCTTCGATCTCGTTACGAATAACTTCGGATGCAAATGCACTGCCACCCGGGCTATCTACTCGCAATACCACAGCTCTAACGTTTCTGTTTATCCGCGCATTGTGCAGTTGGGCGGCAATATCGTCGCCACCTAATCGACCCGCTGGTTGATGCCCATCCATAATGGCACCACTGGCGACGATAACGGCGATTTGATCGGAGGAACGCGATTGAGAGAAATTAATCGTCGATAAATAGTTGTACAAACTAACGCGTTGATAACTACCATCATGGTCGCTACCAAATATGTCAGAAAGTTCTTTTCTAATCATTGGTCGAGTAGCTAACTCATCAACCAAACCTAAATTGAGAGCCAATGTTGCCATATTGCCATTAGCTTGCTTGAATTGATTGATAAATTGTTTTTCGGTTAATTTTAAAGATTGAGGCTCAATTTTACGGTTGGTGCTAACACTCTCTAGATAATGATCCCATAGTTGATTTAACCACACGAGGTTAGCTTGTTTGGCATCAGCGGACATTCCGTCGCGAATAAAGGGTTCGACCGCCGATTTATATGTTCCAACACGAAAAACGTGAGTTGTCACATCCATCTTTTCTAGCAGGCGGCGGTAATACATCGGATAACTACTGTACCCTTTTAGTAGAACACCTCCATTTGGGGAGAGGAATACTTTGTCGGCATAGCTTGCAAGGTAGTACTGACTTTGGCTATAAAAGTCGCCAGAGGCATAAATAGGCTTTCCAGCCGTTTTAAACTCTTGCAGTGCTTTCGCAATGTAATCAAGTTTTGTGATACTCGTATTTGCCATATTGCCGAGGCTGAGCACGATTCCAGTAATATTATCATCACTTTTTGCAGCGCGAATGGCGTCGACAATATCAAACAGGACGTTTTCTTGAGGTAGGGATTGTCCTAGCACCGAATTGCCTAGTGAATCGATAGCACTAACACGAGTGCTTTTCTCAACAATCGGGCCACTAATATTCAAGACTAATGCAGAAGGCTCAATAATAGACTGCTGTGTCTCAGTCTTTTGATTGAACGAGACAAATATTAGGGCGATGATTGCAATGAAAATGAAATTAGCAAGTGCGACTCGAGTAAAGGTGATCCCTTTCCAAATTGTTTTTATTATCCAACCGAGGTTTTTCAACAGCATATTTTTTTTATTCTCCGCTAATTGTTCTCTAATTGAGATATTAGCTTGGTATGTTTTTGAGTTGATAGTCATCAATCCTACGTGATTCAGTATAATAGAACAAATGTGCTGCTAGTACTGATTGAGGATCATATCGATGGTATTAATAAAATGTAGTCAAAAAAAGCGAGATAATCAGAGATTATCTCGCTTTATTTTATTTTTCGATGTTTTATAAGATAACCGTTTTATTCCCGTGGACGAACACATGGTCGTTTAGAACTTTACTAAGAGCACGGCTTAATACGTTTTTCTCGACATCACGACCTGCTTGTGCCATATCTTTCGCACTGAAGGAGTGATCGACCGGAATAACGTCTTGTTTAATAATTGGACCTTCATCTAAGTCATTGGTAACAAAGTGCGCTGTTGCACCAATAATTTTCACACCACGTTGAAATGCTTGAAGGTACGGCTTAGCACCTATGAAAGCAGGCAAGAAACTGTGATGAATATTTACAATTCGCTTATCGTACTTCTCGACAAAGTTCGGAGTAAGTATGCGAATATACTTTGCGAGAACCAAATAATCGGCTTGATATGGGTCGATAACTGCACTTAGCTTTTCTTCGTGCTCTACGCGGCTGAGGCCCTCATGAGAAACATAGTGGTAAGGGATATCAAAACGTTCAGTCAGTGAGTGAAGTGTATCGTGGTTACCCACTACGGCGGCAATTTCAACATCTAAGCTGCCATCGTAGCTTTTCATCAAAATATCACCTAAACAGTGCGCTTCTTTTGTTACAAGAATAACGATTTTCTTTCGACCAGAGCTCACTAATCTGTGCTCAGCGCCGTCAGGGAGGGCATGAGATAGATCAGCGAGTAACGTACGATCATTAAAGTATCCTTCAAGCTCGGTACGCATAAAGAAATGGTTGGTTGAATTATCAACAAATTCATTATTGTGAACGATGTTAAGTTCATGTTTGTAACAAATATTCGTGATCTTAGAGATAAGACCCGGTGCATCATTACAATGTGTAAGGAGCGTTTTCTTTTCCATTAATAGGGGTTCCGGCGACATTTTTTAGCTTCAATTGTTGAATAGGAGTGTGGTAAGCGACGAGTCGCTTCTCACTATAGGCGCTATAATTAATCTATTCTACCGAGACTTTCAACTGAATACCCAAACTAATTTACCTTGTCTTGATTTAACCAATCATTGTGGTCGTCATTTTTGTTGTCAATTTTTTATGATAAGACCTGACATTAAGTGAAGAACAACGAGTATTCGTAGGTCTATTTTAAAGTGATAATTGAGTTCGCGCAGTTGGTTTAAACCTGCCATAATCCCTGTATTGATGACAGACGCTTTCTACTATGATTACCAAAGCATTCTCTTCCCAAGGCGCATTGGGCAAAGCCATTCACGGATTTCAACCGCGACAAGCTCAGATTGATATGGCGGTTGCGGTTGA
Organism: Vibrio phycocola; assembly: GCF_054404255.1. Lineage (NCBI taxonomy): Bacteria > Pseudomonadati > Pseudomonadota > Gammaproteobacteria > Vibrionales > Vibrionaceae > Vibrio > Vibrio phycocola. Next base: position 12,767 of record NZ_JBTAMQ010000015.1, on the reverse strand, counting down.
ACAAGCGATTCAGCAACAAAGTCAACTTGTGGTTGAAGCCGGAACGGGGACAGGAAAAACCTTTGCCTACTTAGTACCCGCCTTATTGAGCAATCAAAAAGTCATTATCAGTACGGGTTCAAAAAACCTTCAAGAGCAGTTGTTTCACAGAGACTTGCCTCTGATTAAGGAAGCATTGGGCTTTACAGGTAATGTTGCCTTACTAAAAGGACGGTCGAATTATCTGTGTCACGATCGTTTAAGTCGACAAATTGTCGAAACACACCAACCCGATGTTGACTCACACTCACTTGGACAACTGGTAAAAGTGCGCAGTTGGTCGTCAGAAACGAAAACGGGTGATTTGGGAGATTGTGATGCCATTGCCGAAGATAGCCCTATCATTTCTAGTATTACCTCAACAAATGATAACTGCTTAGGAAAAGAGTGCCCTAGCTTTAGCGATTGTTTTGTATCTAAAGCACGCCGTAAAGCGATGGAAGCCGATGTCGTCGTGGTAAACCACCATCTATTTCTAGCAGATTTAGCAATCAAGGAAACTGGCTTTGGGGAGCTTATACCTGAAGCGAGTGTCTTTATCTTCGATGAGGCCCACCAATTACCTGATATTGCCAGCCAATACTTTGGTCAGTCGTTGTCGACTCGGCAACTTCAAGAACTCGCAAAAGATATTGAAATTGGCTACCGCACTGAAGCGCGCGATATGCGTCAGTTGCAAAAAGTCGCGCAAAAAGTACAGCAAACAGGAGCAGATTTGCGAATTGTACTTGGTGATTCGAACTTTCGTGGCAATTGGCGTGAGGCCTTAGAGAAAGTTGAAGTGCAGCAAGCCATTGAACGTTTGAATGAGTCTCTAGATTTTGCATTGGAAGTACTTAAATTAGCACTGGGAAGAAGTCAGTTATTGGATACCGCATTTGAGCGAGCGTCCAACATTAAAGGGCGACTGGAACGTGTTTGTGACGTCAGTATTCCCGGGTATTCTTACTGGTTTGATACCACTCCGCGTCACGCTTCTTTAAATATCACTCCGCTTTCTGTTGCGGATAAATTTCATGAGCAAATGGGTTTACAACCCGGGGCATGGGTATTTACTTCAGCAACACTGGCAGTAAATAATGACTTTGGCCATTTTGCCAATCGTTTAGGACTTACGCCCAAGCAGCAGTTTTCGTTGCCCAGTCCATTTGATTATGCGACTCAGGCGCGTTTGTGTGTGCCACGCTACTTGCCAGAACCAAATAGTCCAGATATGGCTGAAAAGCTAGTCGAATATCTTTCTCCAGTTATTGAGAGTAATCAAGGGCGTTGTTTTTTCTTGTGCACATCTCACAGCATGATGCGTGATTTGGGTGAGCGGTTTCGAGAGCGTCTCGACTTACCGGTATTACTGCAAGGTGAAACCACAAAGCAAAAAACGTTAGCGGAATTTATGACATTGGGCAATGCACTCTTAGTCGCGACAGGTGCATTTTGGGAAGGGATTGATGTTAGAGGAGATACACTGAGCTGTGTTATTATCGACAAATTGCCTTTTACTGCTCCTGATGATCCATTGCTGAAAGCAAGGATTGAAGATTGTCGGATACAAGGGGGCGATCCTTTTGCACAAGTTCAATTACCCGATGCCGTTATTGCTTTAAAGCAAGGTGTTGGGCGCTTAATACGCGATACCTCTGACCGTGGAGCTTTAATTATTTGTGATAATCGTTTGGTTACTAGACAATATGGGGCGCTTTTTTTGAAAAGTTTACCGCCTATACCTCGCACAAGAGATTTGAATATCATTGCACAATTTCTTACGCAGTCAGAGTGCAAATAGCCTAAATATAGAACCGTATAAATAGAGAACAATATAAGCATGAAAATTCTAGCAATTGATACTTCCACGGAAAACTGTTCCGTCGCTTTGGTGAACGATGAGTCGTATTTCGTCCGCCGAGAAGTAGCGCCACGTGACCATACAAAGAAAGTACTACCTATGGTGGATGAAGTATTAAAAGAGGCTGGAGTCGTACTTTCTGAGCTTGATGCGTTGGCTTTTGGTCGGGGCCCAGGGAGTTTTACTGGCGTGCGAATTGGTATCGGTATCGCCCAAGGACTGGCTTTTGGCGCTGAGTTGCCAATGATTCCTGTGTCTACGCTTGCTGCAATGGCGCAGGGGAGTTATCGAGAATCCGGGAGCGATTGTGTTGCGAGTGCCATTGATGCGCGTATGTCAGAAGTGTATTGGGCAAGGTATGAGCGTCAGTCAGACGGCGATTGGGCATGTGTCGGTGAGGAAGTGGTGATTCCACCTCAGCATTTAGTTGAGTTAACAAATGACGATAAAGTATGGACGCAGGCGGGCACAGGATGGAATGCCTACCACGACGCATTATCTGAGCTACAATTAAAGACGATATCAGGAAACGTACTGTATCCCGACGCCGAAGATATTGCTTTTTTGGCTAGATTTGCTTTCGCCAAAGGAGAAAGCGTAACGGTCGAGGAGTCGAGTCCTGTGTATTTACGAGATAAAGTAGCGTGGAAAAAATTGCCGGGGCGCGAGTAGCATAACGGCAGGGGAATAGTATGGTTTCGATTAACAATTCAACTAACTTTGTGTTGCTCAATAATAGCACTAACCTTAACTCGACTAACTCGAATCAAGGGCAGGGTGTTGTTCGCAATACGATGGCGAACGCTAACGTTAGTGGAAGCAACTCGACATCTTCAATTCAGTCTACGGAGAAAAGCCACACTACCCAGTCGGCTCAATCCGTACCGAGTGCAGATAACCGATCAGTTGCTACGTCACCAAGCTCAAAAAATGCCGTTGCTAGTGCCGTTGCTTTATCGGTCAAGGCAATGAAAAGCGATGACTATCAACAAAGCCAAGTGCAATATGATCTTCCAGAAGGAAAATCGCGTAAAGCAATGCAACAGTATTTTGACGTTATGTCGCACAACAAGAGAGAAGAGTTATCTCAAATGTTGGGTGTCGACATGTATGTTTAGCCTCTTTAGGTGTTGGTTACTTTCCTTTCAATTTAGAACTTCATCATGACATTTCAAACATCATTGCGCGCCTTTTATGTCGACGTAGAACCCATCAAAATTGCCTGTGTTGAGTACGGAACCCCTTCAGCCGACAAACCCAGTATTGTCTATCTTCATGGTTGGCTTGATAACGCAGCTAGTTTTTATTCGGTGATGGAGCACGTCGCATTAACCGAGCCAAACACTCACCAAGTGGCATTTGATCTTGTCGGTCACGGTCACTCAAGTCACAAAGATTTGAGCAATTTTTATCCTTTTCACGACTATATCGATGATCTTCATCAGCTTTTACGTAAATTATCTCTCAAAAGTTGCGTTTTGGTGGGTCACTCACTTGGTGGATTAATAGCGAGTTGCTATAGTGCCGCCTTTCCTGAGCAAGTGCTCGGCCTAATTCAGATTGATGGTATTGGCCCTTTAGGCGAAGAGTCTCATAATGCGGTCGATCGACTGCGTAACGGGGTGATTAGTCGCCATCGTGTTCGAAGTAAGCCGCGTAAAGGATACGCCAGTTTTGATGCTGCGTTAGCGCACAAAGTGAAGACGACGCAGTTAGATCAATCGTTGGTTTATGCTCTTGTTGAGCGAGGTGTTGAATGCTCGGATCAACAGTGGCGATGGAGAGCAGACAGTAAATTAAGCGCCCAGTCGCTTTATCGAATGTCATGTGAACAAGTTGAACATTATTTAGCGCAGATAGAAGTGCCATTCGACATTGTCGTGGCTGAGAATGGTTTGGTGACGCAACGTAACGATCTATCGCGTTGGCGGCCCGATCATGTACAGATACACCATTTCTCTGGTGGCCACTATTGTCATTTAGAGCATCCGAAACGTTTAGCGCAACTCGTTTGTTTACATTGGAACTCAATATCATTTCAACAATAAAAATAATCGGCAACCATGCCAATATTTAGGAGTATCGACGTGGAAAAGCCATGGTTAAAACGTTATCCCGATGGGGTACCGGAAACGATTAACCCTGATGAGTATTCATCGTTAATCGAAGTATTCGAACAGGCCGTAGCTAAGTACGGTGAGCAAACCGCATTTATTAATATGGGCGCGACGATGAGTTTTCGCCAACTTGAGGAACGTAGCCGTGCTTTTGCTGCGTACCTTCAAAATGATCTCAAGTTGGAAAAGGGCGATCGTGTTGCCCTGATGATGCCTAATCTATTGCAATATCCGGTCGCATTATTTGGGATTTTGCGCGCTGGTATGGTGGTGGTAAATGTGAATCCACTCTACACACCTCGAGAGTTAGAACATCAGTTAAATGATGCTCAAGTGAGCGCGATTGTTATCGTGTCTAATTTTGCCAACTCCTTGCAGCAAGTGATAAAGCGCACTTCCGTTAAACACGTCATCATAACCAATCTTGGTCAAATGTTGCCTCGTGTCAAAGGCACCGTGGTGAATTTCGTGGTGAAGTACGTTAAGCGTATGGTACCAAAATACTATATGCCGGGTGCGATTTCGATGCGAAAGGCGGTGCGAAAAGGTCGTGATCTTCCGTATACCAAGCCAGAGATAAGTAGCTCCGATACGGCGTTTTTACAATACACCGGTGGCACCACTGGTGGTTCGAAAGGTGCGGTATTAAGTCACCGAAATATGGTGGCTAACTTGATGCAGACGAGAGCGGCTTATGGTGCGGCTTTGACATCTGGAAAAGAGTTAGTGGTAACCGCATTACCGATGTATCACATCTATGCATTGAGTGTGAATTGCCTACTGTTTTTGGAAATGGGTGGCTGCAATCTATTGATTACCAACCCACGTGATATTCCGTCTTTTATCAAGGAACTAAAAGCTCACAATGTGACAGCTATGACTGGCGTCAACACGTTATTCAATGCATTGGTTAACAATAAGGAATTTGCTGAAGTTAACTTTGATCATCTTCATCTATGTGTGGGTGGTGGTATGTCGGTACAGCGCGCGGTGGCCGAAAAATGGAAAGAGATCACTGGGCTTCATCTTCTCGAAGGATATGGCTTAACCGAATGCTCTCCATTGGTGGCGGGAAACCCTTATGACACTAAAGACTACACTGGATCGATTGGCGTACCCGTACCTTCAACCGAGGTTCGTTTAGTCAATGAACATGGCGATGTGGTTGGCTTTGATCAGGTTGGCGAGCTACAAGTTCGAGGCCCGCAAGTGATGGCGCAGTATTGGAACCGACCGGAGGACACGAAAGAAGTCCTGGATGATGAAGGTTGGGTAAGTACTGGCGATATCGTACGTATGGATGAGCAAGGGCTGATTTATATTGTCGATCGCAAAAAAGACATGATTTTGGTCTCGGGTTTTAATGTTTACCCTAATGAGATCGAAGAAGTCGTTGCCATGCACCCTAGCGTAATCGAAGTGGCTGCGATCGGCCAACCTCACGAAGTGTCGGGAGAAGTGGTGAAGCTGTATGTGGTCAGAAAAGATCTCAAGCTCAGTGTCGACGATATTATTGCTCATTGCCGTAAGAACTTAACCGGTTATAAAGTTCCTAAGTTAATCGAATTTCGTCAAGAATTGCCGAAATCGAGTGTTGGGAAGATATTACGCCGCGCACTCCGTGAAGAAAATAATGCTAAATAAGTGACTTCACTAGATCAATCCGTAATAATGCCGACACAACGTCGGCATTATGCATTTATAAGCCACACATCAAATAAGAGAAGCAATTAGGTGAGTTATCAAATAATTACCCACTACGAGGATCTAGTGAAAACCTGTCAGGCTGCCAGATTGGCAGACACTGTGATGCTTGATACCGAATTTGTTCGAATTAGAACTTACCATCCCCGCTTGGGATTGATTCAATTATTTGATGGAACGACTACATCATTGATCGACCCCGTTGCGATTTCAGACTTAACTCCGTTAGCAGAATTGCTGCAAGACACCTCAGTACTCAAAGTACTGCATGCTTGTGGTGAAGATATTGAAGTGTTTCAACATGCGTTAGGTTGTGTGCCAACCCCAATGATTGATACCCAGATTCTTGCTGCGTTTCTAGGTTATGGCGTCTCTACTGGGTTTGCAGCATTAGTGAAAGAGTATGTGGGTGTTGAGTTGGATAAAAGCGAATCTCGAGCCGATTGGATTGCGCGCCCTTTAACGGTAAAACAGCTCGATTACGCTGCGGCAGACGTGATTTATTTGGCCCCGCTATACACTGCCTTATTGGAAAAAGTGCAAGAAAAAGGGTGGTGGGAGTCTGCACTGCAAGAGTCTCAGTTACAAATCGATAAACGCTTACAAACAACCCCAGACGAGTTAGCGTACGTTGATATCAAAGGGGCGTGGAGCCTGAAACCCAGAGCATTGGCAACCTTACAACTTCTTGCCAAGTGGCGTCTCCATGAAGCACAAAGGCGAGATCTTGCGCTCAACTTTGTTATCCGAGAAAACGATCTTCTGCAAATTGCTCGTTTGGAATTATCCAGTGAACAGAGTATGGCGCAAGAAGGTATCGATCAGATGGCGTTAAAGCGTCATGGTCGAAAACTCATCCAGTTGGTTAAGCAAAGTGGTGATGTGGCCGAAGCAGACTATCCTGCTGCGATTGTTCCATTGAATGATTATCCCGGTTATAAACAGCTATTTAAGACCCTTAAAGACAAAGTGAAAAAAGCGTCGGAGCAAAGTGGATTATCGCCAGAATTTATTGCTTCTCGTAAGCAAATCAATCAGCTCATTAGCCATCAGTGGAAAGCCGAAGGCAAACGAAGTGAGCAACTACCCGATTTGATGAAAGGATGGCGCAAAGAGCTTGTGGGGCTAGTGCTGCAAGAACTTATCCCAACTGCACCCAAGATGTAAACGTTAACTGTGTATTTGATGATGTCGAAGAATTAACACAGGTAAAGATGCGAAAGTAATAATAAAAAAGGGAATCGATTGATTCCCTTTTTTGGTTTTTGAACCTGAACTACTTCACTTCATCTGGAAGCTTGACGTTGAGCTCAAGAACGGAAATATCGTCATCTTTTGAATCAAAAGAGAGATCAACCATATTGGGATCAATGTCGACGTATTTTGCAATCACTTCAAGAATGTCTTTCTTCAACTGCGGAAGATAGCTTGGCGCTGGATCTTCCTGACTTCTGCGTTCTGCAACAATGATTTGCAAACGTTCTTTAGCAACATTCGCGGTGGCTTTTTGCTTAGGACGAAAAAACGAAAGTAATGACATATCGCTTAACCTCCGAATAGTCGTTTGAAGATGCCTTTTTTCTGTTCAGTCAGAAAACGGAATTTCACTTCATTACCTAACAGGCGCTCAACGGCATCGCCATAGGCTTGGCCAGCACTAGACTCTTCGTCAAAGATGACAGGTACGCCACTGTTTGATGCATTCAGTACCGCTTGGCTTTCTGGAATAACACCTAGCAATGGAATGTGAAGAATTTCTTCCACATCTTCTACGCTTAACATTTCACCTGTCGTCACTCGAGCTGGGTTGTAGCGAGTAATCAATAAGTGTTGTTTAACAGGCTCTTCTGCTTGTTCAGCACGCATCGATTTTGAATCTAATATGCCAAGGATACGGTCTGAGTCACGAACAGAAGAGACTTCAGGGTTGGTGGTGATGATAGCTTCATCGGCGTAGTAAAGTGCCATCAATGCACCTTGTTCGATCCCTGCAGGTGAATCACAGATAACGAAATCAAAGTCCATTTCACTGAGTTCATTAAGAATGCGCTGAACGCCTTCTTTGTTAAGTGCGTCTTTATCACGTGTTTGTGATGCAGGAAGAATAAATAGGTTCTCTGAACGCTTATCTTTAATTAGCGCTTGATTAAGCGTTGCTTCACCGTTGATAACGTTAACGAAGTCATAGACGACGCGACGCTCACAACCCATGATCAAATCGAGGTTACGCAGACCGATATCGAAATCGATCACAACCGTTTTTTTGTCTCGTAATGCCAGTCCAGCGGCAATCGCTGCACTTGACGTTGTTTTTCCTACACCACCTTTACCTGATGTAACAACAATAATGCGTGCCATTTGTTTTCCTTATTTATTCTTATACTGTGAGAAGATCGACATTTAAGGTATCGGTCGTTGTGGTAACGACGACATGCTTTTGCCAAAGTTCTTCACCAATTTGATCACTAACCCAGTAATTTCCAGCGATGGAAATCAGTTCTGCTTGCAGGTCGCTACAAATAATTGTGGCGTCTTTATGACCTTTTGCTCCGGCAATCGCGCGTCCACGCAATGTGCCATAGATATGGATAGAACCGTCCGCGATAACTTCTGCGCCTGCGCCTACGTTATTAAAAATCATTAAATCACAATTCTTAGCGTAGATTTGCTGACCAGAACGTATTGGCGTGCGGATAATCTTCGTCGGAATCATTTCTGGTTCCGACGCTTGAACAGGTGCCGCCTCAACTTGAGCGCGAGGCACCGGTTTCTCGGCTGGTTCCTCAATCGCAACTTTTGGTGTTTTGCTTGCTTTTAATACGGCAAGGCCGGCATTTGTCGCTTCTTCCTGAATTCGTTTATCTTTGAATCCAGTGATGCCGACAGGGATTAACCCAGCTTGAGATATGCCATCTTTTAGCGCGTGATAATCGATGTCTTCTTCCACTTGAGAGATATCAATCACAATTGGAGCTGAAGAGAAAAAAGCAGGAGCTTGTGCTACTTTCTCCTTTAGGAAATCGACGACATTGGTAATTTCGTTATCTGCCAAGTGGAGTACTGACAACGTAAAACTACTGCCTTTTAGGTCAGGAGATGTAGACATTAAAAATATAGACCTCAACCAGTGAAACAATTCAGAAAGGAACTTGCCTGAAACTAGACTTGCCATGTTATATTCACTGTATGAATTCAGCAAGTTATCTGACTTTTAATTGACTCAAATTCACACAAAATAGCAAATGAATTCTATTTTGCGACATCACTTCAAGTAAACTGATTAAAAACTAGGAAAGTTACGCCATGCTCTGCACTATTTACAAAGGTTCCAAGAAGGAAGGTGCTTACCTTTATATTCTAAAGAAAGATGATTTCTCTGCTGTACCTGAGCCATTGATGACTATGTTCGGTAAACCGACACTCGTAATGACAATGCTTCTTGATGGGAAAACACTTGCCCGTGTGGATGTGGATAAGGTGACCGAATCGCTCACCAATGACGGTTATTTTTTGCAAATGCCACCGCCACCAGAAAACCTTTTAGAAGAACATAAATTACGCAAGAAAGAACAAAATAAAAGCTGACAGATAACAAGGAGAAATAATGAGATTGAGTTGGTCAGTTGGATTAGGCATGTTGCTCAGCCTACCATTAAGCGCAAATGAAGTTCCGTTCGATACCTACATTGAAGGGCTAAAACAACAAGCGCAACAGGAAGGGATCAGTCAAAATATCATCGATCAGGCATTTGAAGGCGTAACCCATCGACCTAGAGCGGTTAAGGCAGACAAAAGCCAGCCTGAGAAAAAACTGACATTGGATCAATATATCCCACGTGCGGTACCGCAATGGAAAGTGGACCAAGCTCGCGAACTCTATGACAAGCATTATAAAGATTTGCAGCGCATTGGTGATGAATATGGCGTTCAACCGCGTTTCATTGTTGCCTTGTGGGGGGTGGAAAGTAATTTTGGTCGCTTTACCGGCGGGTACAAAGTTATCGATGCGTTGGCAACGATGTCGTACGACGGTCGCCGAGAAGAATTCTTCCGCAAAGAAACCATGGCTGCACTGAAGATCCTTGAGGAAGGGCACATTTCTATCGCAAACATGAAAGGCTCATGGGCCGGAGCGATGGGACAATGTCAATTTATGCCAAGCTCATTTTTGAACTTTGCAGCCGATGGTAATGGCGATGGTAAGAAAGATATCTGGACCACTGAATTGGATGTCTTCGCGTCTGCCGCAAATTATCTAAAACAATCAGGTTGGGATGATGATTATACTTGGGGTCGTGAGGTAAAAGTACCAAAAGGAGTGAGCCGCGATTTAGAAGGTCGTACCAAAGACAAAGCTAAATACCTCCAGCAATGGGGTGAATTAGGCGTTACTCGTCTCAATGGCAATCCACTGCCCAAGTTAGATGAAGATATTCATGCGTGGTTAATTCGTCCTGATGATGTAAATGGACGTTCGTATCTCATCTACAACAACTACAATGTGTTAATGAAATGGAATCGATCGTATTACTTTGGTGTTGCTGTGAGTACGTTGGCGGATCGAATCGTTCGTCGCTAAATTAGTGTTTTACTCTGTTCTAATATTCTCTAGAGATCAAATAGCCCCAATCGTTGTGAAACGGTTGGGGCTATGTGTATTTTAAGGCGTTCTTTGATGCTTTAGTTACAGCACTTTATTTGGTGTGGAACTGCTCACAGGCCAATAAGGTATTTTCAATCAAACTTGCCACTGTCATTGGGCCAACACCCCCAGGAACTGGGGTAATAAAACTGGCTTTGGTTTTTGCAACGTCGTACTCAACATCGCCCGCTAATTTTCCAGATTCGAGTCGGTTAATGCCGACATCGACTACAACGGCGCCTTCTTTGACCCAATCACCGGGAATGAAGTTCGGTTTTCCGACGGCAACAACAAGTAGGTCGGCCTGTCTAACGTGACCTTCAAGATCTTTGGTAAAACGATGGCAAGTTGTTGTGGTACAACCCGATAACAGAAGTTCCAGTGTCATTGGGCGACCAACGATATTTGATGCACCAACGATCACGGCATGTTTACCACGAAGCTCAATGTTGTAGCGCTCTAAAAGGGTGACGATACCTTTAGGCGTACAAGAGCGAAGCTTTGGCATACGTTGTGCGAGTCGGCCAACGTTATAAGGGTGAAAACCATCGACATCTTTTTCGGGAATAATACGCTCAAGAACTTGAGTGGACTCTAAGCCAGCAGGAAGAGGGAGTTGAACCAAAATACCATCAATCTCAGGGTCGTCATTCAGTTGATCAACAACTGCAAGCAACTCTTCTTGCGTGGTTGTCACCGGTAAATCATACGATTTTGAAACAAACCCAACTTCTTCACAGGCACGACGTTTGCTACCTACGTAAACCTGAGAAGCCGCATCTTCTCCGACTAATACCACCGCGAGGCCAGGAGCTCGTAGTCCTGCTTCAACACGCGCTTTAACGCGAGCCGCCACTTCCGAGCGTACCGTTTTAGATATTAGTGTTCCATCGATGTTTTGAGCTGTCATGGTTTTCCTTTCACATTTTTTCGCAAAAAAATTTGAGCGCATTGTCGCAGATTATAGCGTGATATTCCACAGGCAAACGTTTGCTAATGGTGCGTATTTCGCGTTAAATTTTTGGATGTGCTAACTTTTTAGGCACTTAGGTGAGAATATCTGATAAAGCGATTGATTTACGCTTCGTTACTCGTATAATTCCCTCCATCAGCGCGCCCTTAGCTCAGCTGGATAGAGCACCTGCCTTCTAAGCAGGTGGTCACAGGTTCGAATCCTGTAGGGCGTGCCATTTATTCCATAAAACCCCGATAGCTCAATGAGTTATCGGGGTTTTGTCATTCAGGAGGAACCTCGGTGACGCCTGCGCTCAATAAAGACGCTTTTCCTTTCAGTATTTCCGCTTAATTATTGTCGAGGCTAAATACTGACGCCTAATTGCTTGTTAATAGTTTCACCTTTTGATGTTATCTTAACGTTGTGCACTTGCCAGACCCCCAGAGTTTTCAGAAACGCAACTTTCAATAGAGCGAACCTTCCGTTATCTTTTTCAATAATGTAGCTTTCTTCGATTATAAAATCACCAAGAGCTTTGCTTTGAACTGGATGTACTGCAAAGATTTTTGTAGAACCAATAATCTGATCAAACAACCCACCTACCACTGAAGGGAGTTTCTTACGTAGTTTCTTATTTTTTGTAAATTTAAGTAGACTCTCTATTAAACAGTTTTCCCCTTGCACACCACCAGGCAAACAGGAAGTAATCAAATCTTCAAATTGTCTGGGCGCAAGAGGTTGATCTGCACGAGCAGAAACGCTCAATAAACAAAGTAGTATTAGGGTGGCAACTAACTTCATTGTGTTTCCTCAGTGTGTGAATGTCAGTGAATATTCGATCATGTAAGAATAATCTAACTAGCCATTGTACACGTTGCTAACTATATGGTTTTGCGGAGGATCAACTTACCACAATGCGAACAGAGCATATACTGCGAGTGAATGGGACGTTATAAAACCTATGGAAAGTACAGTTGTAGAAATTCGAGAAATAACAATCTCTGATTACCATGAGATGATTAGCCTGTGGAATCAATCGGAAGAAATAACTCTTCGAGATGCTAATATCCGTGGATTACTTATCTGTCAAAAAGTAGCGCCTACCTTACATCATCCGTTGTGACATCTGTCTTCAGTCTATGTACGTGGTTCAATATCGTAAAACGGTATTGCCATCTTAACGCCGTCGGTGGTTGTGCTACGTTCGATGCTTGTGTAACCACTTCCTAAATTAGGTGTATCGCATAGCTATCTAGGCACCTGTTGAGTAATACAATGGATATTGCCGCCACCTAATAAAATTTCACGTGCTTTAATACCAACAACGTCATGGCCGGGAAAGGCAGTTTCTAGTATCGTTTTTGCGGCATCGTCAAACTTGTCGTCTAGATTAGGGAAAATAACTTGACCGTTACTGATTAAAAAGTTGGCATATGATGCCGCGAGACGTTCTCCTGATTTGCGCTC